>DATNBM010000093.1:0-101633 GCA_035571915.1 Solirubrobacteraceae bacterium
GCGGTCCTGGTCGGTGACCATGTAGGGCGAGATGTAGCCCTTGTCGAACTGCATGCCCTCGGTGAACTCGAGGTCCATGCCGAACGTCTGGCCCTCCTCGACGTTGACCACGCCGTCCTTGCCGACCTTCTCGATCGCGTCCGCGATCACGTCGCCGATCTCCTCGTCGCCGGCCGAGATCGTCGCCACGCGGGCGATCTGGTCCTTGCCGGAGACCTCCTTGGACTGCGAGGCGATGTTCTTGACGACCTCGTCGACGGCCTTCTCGATGCCGCGCTTCAGCGCCAGCGGGTTGGCCCCGGCGGCGACGTTCTTCAGGCCCTGGCGGACGATCGCCTGGGCGAGCACGGTCGCGGTCGTGGTGCCGTCGCCGGCCACGTCGTTGGTCGCCGTGGCGACCTCGCGGACGAGCTGGGCGCCCTGGTTCTCGAAGACGTCCTCGACCTCGATCTCACGAGCGATCGTGACACCGTCGTTGGTGATCGTCGGGGCGCCGAACTTCTTGTCGAGGACGACGTAGCGGCCCTTCGGGCCGAGCGTCACCTTGACGGCGTTTGCAACGGCGTCGACGCCGGCCTCGAGGGCCTTGCGCGCCTCACCGTTGTACTTCAGTTCCTTGTGTGCCATTTCTCTTTCAAATCTCCTTGGTGGCTAGACGACCTTGGCGAGGACGTCGGACTCGCGCAACACGAGCAGCTCCTCACCGTCGATCTTGATCTCGGTCCCGCCGTACTTGCTGTAGAGAACCTCGTCGCCCTCCTTGACGTCCAGCGGGATGCGCTTGCCTGCCTCGTCGAGCTTGCCGTCGCCGGCGGCCAGGACCTTGCCCTTCTGCGGCTTCTCCTTGGCGGTGTCGGGGAGAACGAGGCCACTCGCGGTGGTCTGCTCCTCCTCGATCGCCTGCACGATCAGACGATCGCCCAGGGGCTTGAGCTTCATGTTCGAAACCTCCATCTAGAGAGTGCGTCTGCGAGCCCGGCCCTCGCACGGGAAGGGGGCCCGCCCTCGTTTTGGCACTCTCGGTGGGAGAGTGCCAACGTGCGCCTCAATATATAGAAGAAATCGAGGCGAAGCCAAAGCTCACGGCGTCACAGCGCTTTCAGCAGCTCGACATCGCGCCCGCTGGCCAGCGCCGGAAGTCCGGCGTCGAACGTGAGCAGCGGCACCCCGGATCGCCTCGCGATCGTCAGCAGGTGCGCATCGGTCACCTGGCGGTGCCCGTTGATCGTCGGCACGTCGTCGTCCGTCGGCGACACGTCGTCGAGCAGGAAGCGATGTGCTCCAACCTGCCGCAGCGCCGACAGGACCGCGATCGCGTCGGGCGCACCGATCGCAGCCGGCAGGACCTTCGGGTTGGATGAGACGCGGACGAAGCCGGCCTCGGTTATCGGACACGTCGCCCAGCCCTCCATGGCGTTCTCCGCAAACCACCGCCGAACGCGCGCGTGATGAACGTGCGTGTCCCAAGCGAGCGCCACCAGGGCATTGACGTCCAGCAGCGCCATTTTGCGAGCGCTAGCCCTCTTCGAGGGCGCGGTGAACCATCTCGGGTGTGATCGGCGGCATGCCGGCCGGCACGCTGATCACGGGCAGGCCGTCCCGCGTGTCGATCTTCGCCGGAGTCAGCCCACGGCGCGCCAGCTCAGAGATGACGGCTCCGAGCGACCGGCGCTCGTCGGAAGCCAGTTCCCTGGCCGCGATCACGACATCGTCGTCGAGGTTTAGGGTGGTGCGCATCTCGCGTTGATGCTATCGCATCATCGCATCATACAGTGGTATGTAGTATGCACGTATGAAGCGCACCACCGTCTCACTTCCCGACGATCTCGCTCAGGCTCTCCAGCGCGAGGCGCAGCGGCGGCGCTCCTCCGCATCCGAGGTGACACGCACCGCCCTGGCGGCTCACCTCGGCCTCGACGAGGCCCGTCCGCGCGAGCTGGGTTTCGCGGACCTCGGGGGCAGTGGGCGGAGCACGACCGCCCGCGACATGGAGCAGCTTCTCGAGCAGGAGTGGGATGACGTCACTGGTCGTCGTTGACGCGGGTCCGCTCTACGCCGCAGCAGATGTCGACGACCAGGACCATCGGGTCTGTAGAGAGGCGTTGTCCCGACCCGACCTACGCCTGGTCGTGCCCGCGCTGGTCATCGCCGAGGCGACTTACTTCGTCGGCCGAAGGCTCGGCTCAGTCGCCGAGAGCAAGTTCGTGCGGGGCGTAGGCGAGCTGGATGTCGAGGGACCGAGCGGCGAGGACTTCGAGCGCATGGCCGAGCTCGTCGAGCAGTACGCGGACTTCCCCCTCGGAGGGACCGACGCCTCAGTCGTCGCGCTCGCCGAGCGCCTCGACGCACGGATCGTCCTGACCCTCGACCGCCGCCACTTCGGGGCAATCGCCCCGCGCCACTGCGAGGCGTTCGAGCTCCTCCCGTAGCGGGGAAGAAGCCGCCCGTCAGTTCTGCGCGCCGCCGAAGCCCTTCATCGCTTCGGTCATGCCGGGCGGGGTGTCGACGATCTGCGAGAAGCGCACGACAGTCACGACGTCCTCGCCGGAGACGGGCCGCCCGTAGATCTGTTCGAGGAAGCTGATCAGCTCCTCGTGGCGTCGGAACTCGGGGTTGTCGTGCTTGATGTCGCGCGGCGAGAGCTCTGCCAAGCGCATCACCTCGACCTGGTCGATGACCGCTTCGAAGATCCGCTGGCGGGGCGAGTACTGGTAGCCGATCGTGACGAGCACAGCCTGGTTCTTGCGGTACTTGCCGGACTTGTCACCGAGCCGGATCGTGGCGGTCTTGCGGCCCCGCTTGAGCTCGTCGGCGAAGATCGTCGAGTAGAAGTTGAGAACCTGCATCTCGCGGCAGGCTACCGGTCGGAGCCGAGGTAGGCCCTGGCGATGCCCACGATCTCCCGCTCGGCGGCATGCGTGAGGTCCCGCTCGGCCCGCTCGAGGGCGATCCAGCGCACGTCCTCGACCTCGTCGTCGTGGTCGGCGATGTCCCCGCCGCTGTGCGCGAACAGGAAGAACAGGACTTCCTTGCCGATCGTCCGGCCGTCGCGGCGGTACCAGTAGCGGGTGCTGCCCAGCTCGACGACCGCCTCGGCGATCACGCCCGTCTCCTCGCGGACCTCCCGCGTCGCGGCCTGCACCGGCGTCTCGCCCGGATCGACGTGTCCCTTGGGGAGCGCCAGCACCTTCGAGCCGTCGGCGGCTCGCCGCGTCGGCACGATCACGACCACCTCGCCGTCGCGCACGACCACGCCCCCCGCCGAGAACTCCCGCGCCTCGGCCCTCGTCGGCCTCCGCTCGGGCGTTCCCCGCTCAGAAGACATAGTGCTTCAGGGCCTCCGGGTCGTGGACGACCAGCCGCCCGCGCCCCTGGGAGATCACGCCGGCGCGCTCGAGAACGGCGAGGAAGCGACTCGCCGACTCGCGCGAGGAACCCGCGAGCTGGGCGAGATCCGACTGCGTCGCCGTGACGAGCACGTCCTGTCCGGGCCGGCCGTCCTCGACCGCCGCCTTGACGAGGTCCGCGAGCACGACCGCGACGCGGCTCTGGACCGTCTGGAAGGACTGGCGCGAGAGACGCTCGTTGGTCTCCCGCAGGCGCCGCCCCAGCGCCACGACGAGACGCATCGCGATCCCCGGATGCTCGCTCATCAACCGCCGCATGTCCGGGCCCAGCACGCCGACGACGCTCATCCGCTCGATCGCCTCGACCGTCGCCGAGCGGCGCTCGTCCTCGAACATCGCGAGCTCCCCGAAGATGTCCCCCGGACCGAACGTCGCCAGCGTGATCGTCCGTCCGTCCCCGTGCGTGCGGATCGCACGGGCATGGCCCTCGCGCACCACGTAGCAGGTGTCGCTCTCGTCGCCCTCGCGGAAGACGGCTTCCCCGGCCTCGAAGGTGCGGGGCACCGCGACCTCGGCGATCCGCTGCAGGTCGGCGTGCTCGAGGGTCGAGAACGCGGGCACTCGAGCGAGCAGCTCGACGACGTCCCCAGGCCCCGGATCCACGCCCCACGGAATACCACAACCGGGGGGCTTTGACGGACCCCGCCGCTATCGTCCGCAGCATGTTCACCCGGCGCCCAGGTGCCCTTCTCGCGCCGCTGGCCTCGCTCGCCCTCGCGCTCCCGGGAGCCGCCGGGGCGGCCACCCCCGCGCAGGGCCCGGGCAGCGAAGCGGCCCTCATCCGGGCGCTCCTGCACTCGCGCGAGCTGTGGGCGACGATCGACGTCTGCAACCCGCCCGACCAGCGCGACTACGTCGGCATCCGCGGCTCGATGCCCGGCGACCGGCACGCCAGGGACAAGATGTACATGTCCTTCCGCCTTCAGTACATGGACACCGCCGCCAAGAAGTGGGTCGACCTCTCGAGCGCCAAGTCGCCGGCTTATGTGTACGTCGGCCCCGGCGGCACGGTCCGCCAGGGCGGCCGCAGCTTCCAGCTCGTGCCCCGCGCCGGCATGCCCGCGGCGACGCTCCGCGGCGTCGTCACCTACCAGTGGCGGCGCGGCGGCAGGGTCATGCAGTCGGTCAGCCGGCCGACGACGGCCGGGCACAAGAGCCTCGCGGGCGCCGACCCGGCCGGGTACAGCGCCGCGACCTGCCTGATCGGCTGAGGCGACCGAAGAGCTGCGCTCGGCCGTGTCCTCGGCCGGCTCAGGAGCGCGGCTCGGGATCGAAGAGCCGCGGGTCGTTCGTGATGATCCCGTCGACCCCCAGCGCGGTCAGCCGCTCGATCGCCCGCGCGTCGTCGACCGTCCAGACGAACAGCTGACCCCCGCCCTCGCGAACGGCCCGCAGCAGCGACGGCGTGACGACGCGCCAGTGGGCCATGATCGCGTCGAAGCGGCCCGCGAGCAGCGCTGTGCGCGCCCTGCGGGGCAGCATCGCCCGGTAGCCCGTGAGCGCGGCGAGCGCCGGGATCGCGGTGAGCATGTCGGTCGTGTAGTCGCGGCGCACGCGCGGGACCGACCATCCGAGGCGCAGGCGCGGCTCGGCGGCGCGAATCTCATCGAGCGCGCCCGTGAACATGCCGCTGACGAGCGTGCGCTCGATCAGCCCGTGCTCGCGCAGCGCGGCGACCACTCGAAGCTCGTAGCCCGGCAGCTTCACGTCGACGTCCAGGTCGACCCCCTCGAACCGAGGGGCGGAGAGGTGCGCGAGCGCCTGATCCAGCGTGATCGGCTCGCGGGCCGCCGCGTCCTCGTGGTCGTGGGCGACGAGCAGCCTGCCCGTGCCGCCGGGGCGCTCGGAGAGCACGTCGAACTCGATCATGTCGACGCCGGCCGCCACCGCGGCGTCGAAGCTCGCGAGGGTGTTGCCCGCCTCGATGCGGGCGGCCCCCTTGTGGCCGACGCGCAACGGGCCTCTCCGATCCGGGTCGCTCATCGCCGCCACCTTCGCAGAGCGAGAACTCGCGCGCGCGGCCGGGCCCCGGGCGCGCGTGCTGCGGGAGGGCTACGAGCACCCGCCCGGGGCGGCGCTCAGCTGTGACCTTGCGAGCGTCCGGCAGCGGCGATCGCCTCGACGGCGGCACGAGAGCCGACGTACGGGGCGAGCACGGCGAAGCAGAGATGATCGACGAGCGCCGGCAGGCGGGACAGCCGGTTGTTGGTGACGAGGCTCGAGATGACGCCCCAGATCGCCCCGGTCACGAGCTCCTGGGCGATTTCCGGCGCTCTCGCGGGAGCGGGCCCGTTCTCGAACAGCATCGCCGTGAACGCCGCAGCCGAGCTCGTCATCCGCCCGATCATCGCCGGGCCGACCTCGAACAGGTCGATGAAAGCGATCCTCAGGAGAGCCTGGTGTGCGATCAGGTGCCTGACGAACGCCTCGATCGCGGCGCAGACGCCCTGCTCCCAGCTCTCCGCCCCCTCCATCGCGGGCCGGACGCAGCCGAGCATTTCGGCGACGAATTCGTCGAGCACCGCGAGGAAGCACTCCTCCTTGCTCGCGAACTGGCGATGGAACGCCTCGGTCGAGACACCGGCGAACTGCGCGATCTGAGGGTCGGTGAGGCTCGCGTAGCCTTCGTCGAGCGTCAGGTGCACGATCGACCCGAGCACCCGCGCGCGCTTGTCGTCCCCGACCAGGAACTGCGCCGGCGTCGGCGGCAGGTGCGTCGGCGAGGACATCGTCAGCGTGCGCAGACGGGTCCCCGGCGGCACTCGGTAGGACTCGACCCAGTCGAGCACTTCGTCGGCCAGCCCCGCCAGCTCCCGATGGCGCCGCTCGAGCAGGCGCATGAAGACGAGGTGCCTCACGCCCGCCACCACCACCCGCGAGGTCAGCTGCGGATAGCAGACCTCCTCCGGGGCGAGGCTGAAGCCGGTCGAGACGACCCGCTCGAAGACGAGCCCCGCCAGCTGCATCCGTTCCCTCGCCCGCGGCCCGATCCCGAGCGAGTCCACGAGCACCAGATGCGGCCCCTTCGGCGAGCGCGCCACCCCCGTGAGCAGCGCCTGGCAGGAGGCGTGCATCCGGTTCGCCCATCCGCGCTCCGCGAGCCACGCCTGCAGGACGCGCTTGCGGTGGTGGGCGATGACGACATCGTAGGTGCCCAGGAAGCAGTGTTCCTTGTTCTCGAAGAGCTCGTAGAAGGCGCGCCGCGAGACGCCCGCGAGCTTGATCACGTGGGCGACCGTGGTCTTCTCGTAGCCGTTGCGAGCGACCGCCTCGATCATCGCGCCGCACAACCTGCTCCGCTGGTTGCGCTCCACCTCGGAGCGCTCCATGCCGTTCGGACCGTGCGGAAGACGGCGATAGAGCGGCGACAGCTGATCCTGTGTTTGAGCCATCCTCATAGTTCCAAGCTAATGGACTCCCCGCGCCTTTGCGCACCCCACGACGCGGGCTCAAACTACACACTCGTTTCAATACCTCAACCGCTGTCTCCGTCGAATCGAGTTGTCTGACAGACGATCATCTATAGGGGCTCGAAAACCCCCCAGCAAGCGGGGAAGATCGGCTTCTGGAGCTTCGCTTGCAGACGGTCAGGCGCTGAGCGTCAGCCGCCGGGGCCCGCTCTGGAAGCCGAGCTCCACGAGCGCTCCGACCAACGTCGATCCGACCGCCGGCTCGCCGTCGATGCGCTCCAGCGCGAGCTTGCCGACCCGGCCCGCTCGGACCGCGTCGGCGAGCGCCGCGAGCGCCTCGGCGACGACGTCCGGCGCTCCCGCGGCGGCCGGCGGCGCGCCCGGCCCGGAACCGTCGATCAGCGTCAGGAGGCCCCGGCCGCCGCGCTCGACGTAGAGCACCGGCTGCTCGCGGACGCTGACGACGTAAGCCCCCGCGACGCGGGTCGGGCGGCGCTCGGACCCCTCGCGCTTCGGCCACGGCAGCGCCGCTCCGTAGGGCTGTGCCGGGTCGGCCGCGGCGAGCACGAGGGCCGGCGCGCGCTCGCTCTCGAACGGGGAGGTCCGGGCGGGCCCGGCGCGGAGCCGCTCGACCGCCCCCGGCAGCGCGAACTGCGCGCCGCCCATCCCCTCGATGAAGTAGCCGCGCCGGCAGATGCCCAGCGTCTCGAGCTTGGCGAAGGTGTCGTACAGCAGCGCGAACCCGCCCTTGATCCCCTCCGCGAGAACCTGCTCGCGGGTGACGATCCCGTATCGCTCGAGCAACAGCTCCGCGAGCGCGCGGCGCCGTTCCACCGCGCCGGCCGCGTCGGGCTCCTCGCCGAAGACGGTCGTGGTCAGCGACCAGCGGCCCTGGACCTGGGACTGCGCTCCGGTCGAGCGCCGAGCGGCGAAGCGCGAGCGGCGCATCGTGCGCGCGCCCGCGCGGGCGGGGCCCGACTCGCCGCGCGCGAGCGACAGCCGCGGAGCCCGCAGCGGAGCCCACGCGTCGTTGGTCGCCTCGCCCGCCCAGACGAGGTCCCAGAGCGCCTCGCGCAGAGCCTCAGGGGCCGCGTCGATCTCGCCCAGCAGATCCGTGAAGAACGCCGGGCCGCGGGCGAGCCGCTCGCGGATCAGCTCATGCTCGGGGCCCGTCGGCGGATCCCCCGCCCGTCCCTGGGGAGGTCCGATCGTGGGCGCGTCCTCGCGGTAGTAGAGCGCGACCCTGCCGGAGCGCCCCCCGGCCCCCGCGCCGACCCACACGATCTCCCCGCTCGCGCAGAGCGCGTCGAGCCACGTCTGCGAGTAAGCCCCCGTGCGGCGCGGCAGCACGTCGCGCTCCCACGTCTCGACGGGCAACGCGAGGCCCTGCAGGGGGACCAGCACCTCGCGAAGGCGGTCGATCCCCGCGCCCGCCCTGGTGTGGCGGTCGACGCCCTGCCAGGAGGGCAGGAACGCCGCCAGGCGGCGCTGGTCAGCGGGCTCGATCTCCTTGCGCAGCGCCGCCAGCGACGCGCGCCGCAGGCGCCGCAGGACCTCGACGTCGCACCAGTCTCTCGCGGTGCCGCCGGGCCGCAGCTCCCCCCGCACGAGCGCCCCGTCGCGCTCGAGCTCGCGCAGCACCGCCGCGGTGTCGACGCCGTAGCGCTCGCGCACGTCCTCGGCGCCGAACGGCCCGTGCGTCGCGGCGAAGCGCGCGACGAGCTCGCGCAGCGCGTCGGGAACGTCCGCGAGGAAGGACTCGGGCAGGCCGCCCGGCGGGGCGGCGCCGAGCGCGTCGCGGTAGAGCCCCGCCTCGTCGGCGGCGATCAGCCGCTCCTCCCCGCCGATCCGCATCGCGACCGCGCGCCGCTCCCGCAGCAGCGCCTCGATCAGCTCGTGCGCGTCGACCCCTGCGAAGACGCGGGCGCCGATCTCCTCGCGGGTCAGGTCGCCGAGCCGGCGCAGCACGTCGTGCAGCCCGTCACGGTCGGTCGCGCGGGTCATCTCCGAGCGGCACTGCAGATCCGCTTCGACCCGTTCGAGCGCGCCCGGGTCGATCAGCTCGCGCAGCTCCTCCTGTCCGAGCAGCTCGCGTAGCAGGTCACGGTCCAGCGACAGCGCCGCTGCGCGGCGCTCCGCGGTCGGCGTGTCCCCCTCGTACATGTACGTCGCGACGTAGTCGAACAGCAGCGAGGACGCGAACGGCGAGGCGACCGGCGTCTCGACTTCGACGAGCGAGATCTCGCGGGTCTGGAGCGCCCGCAGTATCTCCTTCAGGCCCGGCAGGTCGAGCACGTCCTGCAGACACTCGCGGTAGGTCTCCAGAACGATCGGGAAGTCCTCGTAGCGGCGCGCGACCTCGAGCAGGTTCTGGGCCTTCAGGCGCTGCTGCCAGAGCGGCGTGCGTTTGCCGGGGTAGGCGCGAGGGATCAGCAGCGCCCGGGCGGCGTTCTCGCGGAAGCGCGCGCCGAACAGGGCCGAGCCGCCAAGCTCCGAGACGACCGCAGCTTCGGCCTCCTCGGGCTCGATCATCAAGAGCTCGGCGGCCGACGGCAGCGACTCGGCCTCCTCCGCGTCGAGGTCGGGCAGGTGCATGATGATCCCGTCGTCGGTCCAGATCGGGTCGGCGTCGATCCCGAAGCGCTCGTGGATGCGCGCCTGGAGCGCGAGGCCCCAGGCGGCGTGGACGCGGCCGCCGAAGGGCGAGAGCAGGCACAGCCGCCAGTCGCCGATCTTGTCGCGGAAGCGCTCGAGCACGAGCGTGCGCTCGCTCGGCAGCACGCGCGTCGCCTCCTGCTGCTCGAGCAGGTAGGCGAGCAGGTTCTGCGCCGCTCGGCGGTCGAGATCGTGCTCCACCTGAAGGGTCTCTGCGTCCTGCTCGACGGCCCAGCGCGAGAACGCGCCGATCGCGGCGCCGAGCTCCTTCGGGCGCCCGACCGAGTCGCCCTTCCAGAACGGCACCGCCCCCGGCGCGCCGGGAGCCGGGGTGACGATCACGCGGTCGCGGGTGATCTCCTCGATCCGCCACGTCGAGGCCCCGAGCAGGAAGACCTGCCCGGGGCGGGCCTCGTAGACCATCTCCTCGTCGAGCTCGCCGACGCGGCGCCCGTCGGGCAGCACGACCGCATACAGGCCCCGGTCGGGGATCGTCCCCGCGTTGACGATCGCGAGCGCCCGCGAGCCCTTGCGGGCCCGGATCACGCCCGCGACGCGGTCCCACACGATCCGCGCGCGCAGCTCCCCGAACTCCTTGGAGGGATAGCGGCCGTCGAGCATGTCGAGGACGTTCTCGAGCAGCTCGCGCGAGAGCTCCGCGTAGGAGTGCGTGCGCCGGATCAGCGCGTACAGCTCCTCGACCTCGATCGAGTCGCCCTGCTCTCCCCCCTCCGCCGAGACGACGATCGCGACGATCTGCTGGGCGAGCACGTCGAGCGCGTTGCGCGGCACGACCGTCGGCTCGATCGCGCCTTCGCGCATCCGCCGTACGACCACGGCGCACTCGAGCAGGTCGCCCCGGAACTTCGGGAAGATCCGCCCGCGGCTCACCTCGCCGACGCCGTGGCCGGCGCGCCCGATCCGCTGCAGTCCCCGCGCGACCGACTTCGGCGACTCGATCTGCAGGACCAGGTCGACCGCCCCCATGTCGATGCCGAGCTCGAGCGAGGAGGTCGCGACCAGACACGGCAGGCCGCCCGACTTCAAGAGCTCCTCGACCTTCGTGCGCTCCTCGCGCGCGAGCGACCCGTGATGGGCCCGGGCGAGCTCCACCGGGGCAACTCCCTCCGGGAGGTTCCCCTCCTCGTCCTCGAGCTCCTTGTTGGCGAGCTCGTTCAGGCGCAGCGCGATCCGCTCGGCGGAGCGACGGTTGTTGACGAACACGATCGTCGAGGTGTGCTCCTTGACCAGGCGCAGCAGCTCCGGGTAGATCGCCGGCCAGATCGAGGCGCGGGTGGCCTCGGAGCCTTGAATGGGGTTGAGCGGATCGGCATCGGGAGCGGTCGGCCCGGCCGGCTCGGTCATCGACTCGACCGGGACCTCGATACGGATGTCGAGCTCCTTGCCTGTGCCCTTCAGGGTGCGCGAGCCCGCGTCGACGATCGTCACCTCGCGGCCGGGGCCGACGAGGAAGCGGCCGATCTCCGCGAGGGGGTTCTGGGTCGCGCTCAGGCCGATCCGCTGGAAGGCATCGCCCTCGCGGTCTCGGCTCGCCGCGACGAGCGCCTCCAGGCGCTCGAGCGTGAGGGCCAGGTGCGAGCCGCGCTTGGTTCCCGCGACGGCGTGGATCTCATCGACGATCACCGTCTCGACGCCGCGCAGCATCTCCCGCGCCTGCGAGGTCAGGATCAGGTACAGCGACTCGGGGGTCGTGACGAGGATCTCCGGCGGGTTGCGGACCATCGCGGCGCGCTCCTTCTGGGGCGTGTCGCCGGTGCGGATGCCGACGCCGACCTCAGCGCCGATGCCGCGGATCGGCGCGCGCAGGTTGCGCTCGATGTCGTAGGCGAGCGCCTTCAGCGGGCTGACGTAGAGGACCCGCGTCCCGGCGGCCCGCTCGCCGTGCTCTGTGGCCCCATCACCCGGCGTGAGGCTGTCGAGAGCCCACAGGAACGCCGCGAGCGTCTTGCCCGAGCCGGTCGGGGCGGAGAGCAGCACGTGGCCGCCCGCGGCGATCTCGGGCCAGGCCTTCTGCTGGGCCGGCGTGGGTCCCTCGAACGCCTGGTCGAGCCACGATTGAACGGCAGGCTTGAAGACCGACGCAGGCACCTGAGGAGCCTAGCGAGCGGCATCCCGAGCCGGGCGGCCTACCTCAGGTGACGTCCTTCACCAGGACGCTGAGCGGGATCCCCAGGGCGCGTGAGAGCTTCACCAGGGTGTCGATGCGGACGAGCTTCTTCCCGTTCTCGACGAGGCTGATCATCGTGCGGTCCAGGTCGGCCATTTCGGCGAGCTCTTCCTGTGCGAGCCCCGCCTCGTCGCGGAGACGCTTGACGTTCTCGCCGAGCTGTCGAAGGGCCGACTCCACGACCGGGACCTTCGCCCAGTCGCGGACAAGAGTCTACGGACGATCGTCTACAAGTCCGAAGGATTTCACAAGTCGCTCGGCGCTACGAGCGCAGCGCCGAGCCGTACTGGCGCTCGTAGTACTCCCGGTACTCGCCCGAGCGGATCGGCTTCCACCACCACTCGTTCTCGCGGTACCAGGCGACGGTCTCGGCGAGCCCCTCCTCGAAGCGGACCTTCGGCTCCCAGCCGAGCGCCCGCACCTTCTCGCTCGAGAGCGAGTAGCGGCGGTCGTGCCCGGGACGATCGGCGACGTGCTCGATCTGGGACTCGCTCGCGCCGGTCAGATCGATGATCCGCCGGATCACGTCGATGTTCGCCTCCTCGTCGGGACCGCCCGCGTTGTAGACCTCGCCATGGACGCCGTGCTCCAGCACGTGCCCGATCGCGCGCGCAAAGTCGGTCGCGTGGATCCAGTTGCGGACCTGCATGCCGTCGCCGTAGACGGGCAGCGCGTCGCCGTGCAGCGCGTTCAGGACCATCAGAGGGATCAGCTTCTCCGGGTACTGGCGGGGGCCGTAGTTGTTGGAGCCGCGGCAGATCGTCACGGGCAGGCCGTAGGTGTGGAAGTAGCTCTGGGCGAGCAGGTCGGCGCCCGTCTTCGTCGCCGAGTACGGCGATGAGGGGTGCAGCGGGCTCTCCTCGGTGAAGGTGCCGACCTCGATCGAGCCGTAGACCTCGTCGGTGGAGACCTGCACGTAGCGAAGCTCGCGCTCGCGGGCCGCCTCGAGCAGCACGTACGTTCCGATCGCGTGCGTCTTCACGAACGCGTCCGGCTCGGCGATCGAGCGGTCGACGTGCGTCTCGGCGGCGAAGTTGACGATCGCCTCCGCGCCGGCGAGGTCGATCGCCTCGGCGACGGCCTTCGGGTCCTCGATCCCCCCGCGCACGAAGCGGTAGCGCTCGTCGCCCTCGATCTCCTTGAGGTTCTCCTCGCGCCCGGCGTAGGTGAGCTTGTCGAGCACGGTGACGGTGTCGCCGTGCTCGAGCACGCGCTGGAGCACGAACGTCGAGCCGATGAACCCGGCCCCGCCGCAGACGAGCAGCCTCATCGCGGCATCATCCCATCGCAGCTCATGCGCGTGTCAGGCCCTCGCGCGCCGCCAGATAGCCCGCGAGCCCGTCCTGCCACGGCGGCAGCGGCAACACGTCCTCGCGCGAGGACTCGAGCGCCGACCACGCCGGGCGGGGCGCCGGGCGCACGAACTGCTCGCTCGTCGTCGGCTCGACCCGGCACTCCACGTCGGCCTGGCGGAAGATCTCGGTCGCGAAGCCGTGCCAGGAGACGTGTCCGCCGCCGGTCAGGTGCACGAGGCCCGTCACGCCGCGCTCGAGCAGGCCGAGCATCGCCGGGGCGAGATGCCCCGACCACGTCGGCGAGCCGATCTGGTCGGTCACGACCTGAACCGCCTCGCGCTCGGCGGCGAGCGAGAGCATCGTCGCGGGGAAGCTCTTGCCGTCCACGCCGTACAGCCACGCGGTGCGCACGATCGTGTGCCGAGGGGAGGCCGAGAGAACCTGCCGCTCGCCCTCGAGCTTCGTGGCCCCGTAGACCGAGCGGGGCCCGGTCGGATCGCTCTCCAGATACGGGCGGGGACGGCCGGCGGGGTCGAGCGGCGCCGTGCCGTCGAAGACGTAGTCGGTCGAGACGTGCAGCAGCCGGACTCCGGCGGCCGCGGCCGCCCGCGCGAGCACGCCCGCTCCGTCGGCGTTGACGGCCCGCGCCGCCGCCTCGTTGCTCTCCGCGCCGTCGACGTCCGTCCAGGCGGCGCAGTTGACGATCCCGTCGAGGGGACCCTCCTCGCGAAGCCGGGAGATCAGGCCCGCGACCGCCTCGGCGTCGGTGATGTCGAGCTCCGGGAGGTCGACGAGCGTCAGCTCGACCCCCGCGCGCTCGCCGGCTCGCTCGACGTCGCGCCCGAGCATGCCGCGGGCGCCTGTCACGAGCAGCCTCACAGGATCGAGATGTCGGAGTTGTCGCCGACCATGAACCGGTAGGCGCGCGGCTGGCGCTCGCCGCGCCGGATCGTGACGTTGCGCCCGAGCAGCGAGGACTCCATCCGCCCGTCGAGGTCGCAGACCGTGCAGCCCGCGAGCAGGATCGAGTGCTCGACCTCCGCGTCGGAGATCGTGCAGCCCTCCCCGATCGCCGTGTACGGGCCGATGTAGCAGTCCTTCAGAACCGCCCCGGCGCCGATCACCGCGGGACCCCGCACGCGTGTTCGCTCAAGCCTCGCCCCCGCCTCGATCACGACGCGCCCGTCGATCTGCGAGTCGACCAGCTCCCCCTCCACGCGCTCGCTCATGCTGTCGAGGATCAGGCGGTTCGCCTCGAGCATGTCCTCCAGGCGCCCCGTGTCCTTCCACCACCCCCGCACGATGTGCGGCTCCACGCGCAGGCCGCTGTCGACGAGGTGCTGGATCGCGTCCGTGATCTCGAGCTCGCCCCGCGCCGATGGCTCGATCGCCCGCGCGGCGTCGTGGACGCCCGCGGTGAACATGTACACGCCGACGAGGGCGAGGTCGGTCGCCGGCTCGGCCGGCTTCTCGACGAGCCTGCGCACCGGCCCGATCCGGCCGTCTCCGGCGTCCTCCAGCTCGGCCACGCCGTAGTTCTCGGGGTCCGGCACGGGCGTCAGCAGGATCAGCGCGTCGGGCTCGTGCTCGCGGAACGCCCCCACCAGCTCCCTGATACCCCCCTGCAGCAGGTTGTCCCCGAGGTACATCACGAACGGGCTCTCGCCGAGGAACGACTCGGCCGTCAGGACCGCGTGGGCCAGGCCGAGCGGCTCGTCCTGAAGGATGTAGGTGATCCTCACCCCGAAGCGCGACCCGTCCCCGGCGGCTTCCCTGATCTCGCCGCCCGTCTCCGGCGCGATGATGATCCCGATCTCCTCGATGCCGGCCTCGGCCATCGCCTCGATCCCGTAGAAGAGGACGGGCTTGTTCGCGACGGGGACGAGCTGCTTGGCGCTCGTGTGGGTGATCGGGCGGAGCCGCGTCCCCTTGCCTCCGGACAGGATCAGGCCCTTCAATGGCTGCACCGGCAGAACCCTAGCGATACTCTCGGGAGCACCGTCGAGAAGGATTCGTCTGGACGGAGCAAGTGGAGGAGTTGGATCTTAACACTTGAAACTAGAGGCTTATTAACCCGATCAGCCGATATTTCCATCTATTATCGATTCCTCCGACCCCACCAGAGACGTAGGGTCCGTTGACGTCAACAGTGGAGGGTCTCCAGATGCCGCGAACGAAAGCCGCCCCGACCAAGTCGACCGACCAGGAGCCCGCCTGGTCGATCCCGAGCCTGCGCGAACCACGCTACTCGCAGTCGCTTGAGCGGGGCCTGGCGATCCTCGGCTGCTTCACCCCCGCCAAGCCGGTGCTGGGGATCGCCGACATCGCCGACGAGCTCGGCATGAGCCGCTCGACGACGCACCGCTACGTGATCACGCTGGTCGCGCTCGGCTACCTCGAGCAGGGCGCCTCGCGCAAGTACCGGCTCGGCCTGCGGGTCACCGATCTCGGCATGTCGGCGCTGAACTCGACGGGCCTGCGCGAGCACGCGCGACCCTACTTGGAGGAGCTGCGTCAGCGCACGTCTTACACCACGAGCCTCGGCGTGATCGACGGCAGCGAGGTGCTCTACGTCGACCGTGCGCGGAGCTTCCGCCGCGGGCAGAACCAGATCGACCTCGGCCTGCAGGCCGGGTCGCGCGTCCCCGTCTACTGCACCTCGCTCGGCAAGCTCCTGCTCGCCTACCTGCCGGACGCCCAGCAGCGTGACGTGCTGGCGGAGGTCAAACCGACCAAGCAGGGGCCGAAGACGATCACCTCCAAGAAGGCGCTCAAGGTCGAGCTCGAGAAGATCCGCGAGGACGGCTTCGCGGTCGACGACGAAGAGTTCGCCAAGGGCCTCTACGCGATCGCCGCCCCGGTCCGCAACGAGGGACGCGACGTGGTCGCGGCCGTCAACCTCTCGGCGCCCAGCTCGCTGATCTCCCTCGAGGAGATGGTCGACGCGCTCGGGCCGCACCTCGTCTCGACCGCAGACCGGATCTCGGCGCGCCTCGGCTACCGGCGCGACGACGAGCTCGGCTAACAAATAGCCTTGCGGCCCGTGCGCCGCCCCGTCGCCCTCAGCCTCCTCCTGTCGAGCTCGCTCGCGCTCGCCGCGTGCGGCACGGCCACCTCGACGGCCGGCTTCAAGGGGACCCGCCACGAAGTCGCGCAGACGATCGCGGACCTCCAGTCGGAGATCACGGGCGGCGAACAGAAGAAGGTCTGCGAAAACGTCCTCGCGGCGTCCGTCGTGACGAGCCTCGGCGGCCAGAAGAGCTGTGAAAAAGCGATCAAGGACCAGCTGGCCGAGATCGACAACACCGAACTGGAAGTCGAATCGGTGACGGTCTCGGGGACCACGGCGACCGCCGAGGTCAAGAGCGTCTACGCCGGCAGGAAAACGCCGAAAGCGACCGTCGCGCTGGTCAAGGAAGGCGGCAAGTGGAAGATCGCCTCCCTGACGGCGCCCCCCGCAGCGCCCGCCGCGAAAAAAGCCTGACGCGGCACGGCGCGGGGGCCAAGGCACTCGAACGGCACTCGAGCGGGGTCCGCAGCGGCGACCGAGACCAGCGGGCCCGCGGCTGAACGCCTCAGTAGACGCCGGCGAGCTTGCGGTGATCCCAGCTGGCCCTGCGGCGCTCGACGAACTCCAGGGCGACGCGCTTGGCGGCCTGCCTGTCGACCATCTCGCCGACCTCGGGAGGGAGGTCCGTGGCGGGCGGAGCGCCCCGTGGCGAGGCGTAGCGCGCGAAGATCTCGTGCCCCAGCGCTCTGACGGTCTCCAGATCTCGGTGGACCGCGACGTCGCACTCGAGCATCACGCCGCGCAGCTCTTGGTACAGCTCGCCGGCCTCTACCTGGAGCGTCGCGCGCGGGTCGCGCTCGAGGTTGCGAACCTTCTGGGAGACGGCGTAGGTCCAGGCCCACAGGCGCGGGGCCGGATCGCCCGGGCCGGGGTCGCGAAGCACGTACCAGAGCGGCATCAGATGCGGCCAGCCGCGCGGGCCCTGCGTCGCGCACGTGACGGTCCGCTCCTCCGACAGGAACGCCCGGGCCTCCTCCTCGCTCATCTTGATCTGCTCTCGGCGGCTCATCTGCGACGTCCTCCTTGGGGCCTCGGGGGCCTGATTATGCCGGTGCGAAGCCCCGAGCGGCCGGTGCGAGGATCCGAAAAGGCATAAGCAAACGAAATGGCAGTCGGAAACATCCTTATCTCGAAACTGGAAAATCCGAAAATCAGAACTACCCTGTCTACGGTGGACAGCCCGACCGATCCCCCGAGGGTCGAGCGTCGCAGGCTAAGCACAAGGCCAACCCCGTCCCACCGTCAATGGACGCCGCTGGGAAGGGCTCTGGCTGCCGCCGGCGACAATTGGACCCTCGCGATCATCACCGAGCTCGGCCCCGGGCGCACCCGCCTGTCGACGCTGCGCGAGCGCCTCGCGGGCGTCAGCGCGGCGGTTCTCGATCGCTACCTGCAACGGATGGGCGAGGCGGGGCTCGTGCGCCGGGAGCGCTACCGCGAGATGCCGCCCCGCGTGGAGCTCGAACTGACCGAGGCGGGGCGCGAGCTGCTGCCGATCGCCACGCTGCTGACCCGCTGGGGGCTGCGCTGGGCATGGTCTGAGCCGCTCGACGGCGAGATCGTCGACCTGAACGCGCTGCTGCGCTCCCTGCCCTCGATGATCGACGACGGCCTGAAGATCGTCGACTGCGCGATCGAGCTCGTGATCGAGGAGCGGGGCGGCCCGCGCCGGCACCTCGCGATCGTCGAGCGCGGGAGCGTGCGGATGCACCCGGGCGACGGGTCGCCGTGCCCGGAGCCCACCGCGACGATCCGCGGCGACTGGAGGGGCTGGTCCGCCGCGATCGGGCCCGACGCAGACATCGAGGGCCTCGTGTTCTCGGGACGCACGGGGCTCGCCGAAGCGCTGCTCGCCGCGGTGGTCCGCCCCGCCCTCGACCCGTCGCAGGACGAGCCGGCGGACGTCGGGCCAGCGGAGGAGTCCGCGGCCTAAGAGCTAGACGCCGGCCGGCGAGGCAGCCGCCTCGCGCAGGCGCGCGACCGCGCCGAGCACCGCCTCGCGCGCGTCCTCGGGCTCGAGCACCGCGGCGTCCCCGGCTTCTCTGAGGATCTCCCGCACGAGCCAGTCGACGCCCGCGAAGCTCAGCTCCACGATCACCGACCCGTCGGTCCGTTCCTCGACGACGCGACGCGCCTCGCGCGCCCAGCGGGCTCGCTCGGGCGAGACCCACACCCGGGCGGTCCGCGAGGCCTCGACCTCGCCGGTGCGCAGCCAGCCGTCGACCTCGGCGGCCGGATCGACCTCGGGACGCGGCTGGAAGCGCTCGTCGGTGACGGTCGCGCGCTTGATGCGGTCGAGGCGGAAGTGGCGTACGCCTTCGCGCTCGGGGTCGTAGCTCGCCACGTACCACCCCTCCCGCCCGTTCGTGAGCGCGTAGGGCTCGACCCTGCGCACCGCGATCTCGTCCTCGTTCTGCTTGAAGTACTCGAGCTCGATCAGCCTGTGGCCGGTGATCGCCTTGGAGACCGTCCGCGCCACGTCGGAGTCGTCGCCGCCGGTCGCGGCGACCTGCAGCCCCTGCTCCATCGGGTCCTCGCCGAGCGCCGCCACGATCTTCTCGCGAGCCGAGGCCAGGGACCCCTCGGGGATGTGCTCGCCGATCAGGTCGATCGCCGCGATCAGCGCCTTGGCCTCGACGGGCAGCAGCCGGGCGGGACGGTCGAAGTTGTCGCTGTAGGGCTCGGGGTCGACCTCGATCTCCCCCTCCTCCTCCTTGATCTCCGCGTAGAGCACGTAGGAGCCGCCGCCGAAGTTGACGACGTTCAGCACGTTGACGTCCTCGCGCAGCTCCTCCTCGCTGAGCTGCAGGCGCTCGCGGACGTCGGCGATCGAGACGCGTTCGCCGCGGCGCCCCGCGTCGATCAGGATGCTCGCGAGCGTCACCAGGCGGGCGAACCGCTCGGGACGGATCGCGGCCTCCGGGCGAGCCTCATCGTCGCCTCCTTTGCCTGCGCCCTTCAGGGCGCGTGAGCCGCGGCGCGATTCCTCCGGGGCCTCGGGCCGCATCCGCCGGCGCCGCGAGGGAGCCGGGCCGTCCTCGTGGAGCTCGCGCAGCCTCTCCAGACGGCGGCAGAGCTCGGCCGCGAGCTCCGGCGGGCCGAGCAGGCGCCCGTTCACGCCGAGGCCCAGGACCCACGAGATCAGGCTCCTGGGGCTCGAGTAGCTGGTCAGGAAGACGCGGTCGCCGTCCTCGCCCGCGACGCCGGCGTCGATCGACTCGTCCTCCTCCAGGGCCGACGGATCGACGATCTCGCCGTAGCGGCCGAAGTGCCGTTCGATCTGCCAGGCGATCCGCTCGGAGACGAGGATCCTCGCCGTGCCCTGCTCCTCCCCGAGCTGCCAGTCGGCGCGGTTCGCGTACGCGCGGGGGTCGAAGTCCTCGGGCCGGTGGAAGTCGTGCTCGGCCTTCGTCGCGTAGGACACCTTGCCCCGGATCCGCGTGAGGCGGAAGACGCGGATCGCGTCACGCTCGTGCGAGTGCCCGAGCAGGTAGAACTGCCCGCCCTGGAAGAGCAGGTGGTAGGGGTCGACCTTGCGCGTGGAGACCTCGTCGCGACCCATCGTGTAGTACTCGAAGACGATCGTCTTGTTGCGGAAGATCGCCGTCTCGACCTTGGCGAGCCGCGCGGAGAGCTCGTGCCCGCCCGCCGAGGCGGTGATCCCGAGCGCCACCGAGCGCTGCTCGGGTGCGCGCAGCGGGCTGGGACGCCCCCAGGTGATCTGCTGGAGCGCGAGCCGCAGCGGCTCGGCGTAGGCGAATTCCCCGTCCAGCAGGCTGAGCGCCGTCTGCAGGGCGGCGAGCTCTTTGTCGGTGAACGCGATCGCCGACAGGTGGAAGTTCTCCGGGCGCAGCGAGTAGTTCTCCTGCTCGGCCGCTCCGTCGGCGGGGCGCTCGACGGTCAGCTGGATGCGGAGCGACTCGAGCTCCGAGCGGTCGGCGTAGAAGCGCCGCGCGAACGCGTCCTCGTTCATCCCGCTGTACCCCTCGACGTCCCGCCGGATCTCCAGAGCCGTGACGGGCCGACGCTCGGCCATCAGGTAGGAGATCAGCGAGAGCTGGCGGATCAGCTTCTCGGTGTCCTTTGCCATCTGGCTCTGAAAGATAGAAGCAGGGGGCGAGACGAGAGCGCCGCGCCCGACATGCCGCCCCGCTATTTGCGGAGTTTCAGGCCGCTTCGCGCTGCAGAGGCACGCGCCCGTCGGACTCGGGCGCAACGGAGGCGCGATCCGGGAAGAAGGCCCCCGAGCCGATCGCCCGATCGAACGAGGACCACCGGCGCCCCGGCGCGAGCTCCTTCTCGAGCCGGTCGAAGCTCCCCAGCCGCCCGCCGAGGTTGTCGACCATGTGCACGAGCGTCGCCTCGCGGGTGCACGGCACGACCGGGCTGCCGTGCTCGAGGGAGCCGTGGTGAGAGAGGATGATGTGGCCGATCGCCTGGGCCAGCTCGGCGGGGAAGCCGTCGATCTCCTCGATCGTGCGCCGCACCAGGTAGTAGCCCAGCGCGATCTCCCCGTGCAGGCGCCCGGCGTCGCTCAGATCGATCGCGGCCGTCTCGCCTTCGTATGCCTCGAGCTTGCCGATGTCGTGGAGCAGGGCGCCCGTGACCGCCACGTCGCGGTCGATGCCAGGGAACGTGGCGCTGATCGCGCTGACCGCCTGAGCGACCCCCAGGCAATGCTCGAGCAGACCGTGCCGGTAAGCCTGGTGGTAGTGCTTGGCGGCGGGCGCGTCCCGGTAGCGGCTCCACAGCTCCCCGCCGGCGCCGAGCAGGCGCTCCAGCAGCGCCCTCAGGTGCGGCTCCTGAACG
The DNA here is from genome assembly GCA_035571915.1 of Solirubrobacteraceae bacterium. GTDB lineage: Bacteria > Actinomycetota > Thermoleophilia > Solirubrobacterales > Solirubrobacteraceae > Palsa-744. The sequence continues at coordinate 20,835 of DATNBM010000093.1, forward strand.
GTCGCGACGAGCTCGCGGACCTCGGCCTCCATCTGCCCCACGGGCCGGGCCGGGCCGTCGCTCAGGTCCTCGGGGACGTAGCTGTCCGGCGCAGCGGGGGCGAGCCCGCGCAGGTTGATCTGAGGTCCGAACCTGGGATGCACGACGTAGCGCCCGCTGACCATCACGACCTCCCCCGCGCGGGCCAGCGAGGCGACCTCCTCGAGCTCCTCCCAGACCATGCAGGGCACGGCCCCCGTCCGGTCGCCGAGCACCAGGCGCAGATAGTCGCCGCCGTCACGGCGGCGCCGCGTCTCGGCCTCCTTGACGAGCAGCGCCCACTCGATCTCCGCGCCGTCTGTCAGCTCGCTGAGCAGCATGAAATCCAAGTTAGAGACGGGTGCGGACGGCGCAGCCGACTCGCTCGCGGGGGCGGGATCGCGCCCCCGCGCGATCCCGCCCCCCGGACTGCGCCGACTGAGGTTTCAGCTGCTCCAGCCGTCCCCCCTCAGCCGCGCGCGTCGGATCCGAGGTGTCGGGCGCAAGCTAAGCGCGACGGGCCTCCAGAGCAAGACCTGTTTCCGATCGAGGACCCCTCGTTCGCGGCGTAGGATCGAGAGATGATGCGCCCCCGCTCGACGATCGCACGCGCCCTGCTCGCGGGGTCCTGCGCACTCGCGCTCGCGGTCGGCGCCCCCGCCGCGTCGGGCGCCTGGACGCCTCCCCCGGCGCCGAGCTTCTACTGGCAGCTGCAGGGCAGGCTCGACACCGGGGTGCCCGCGGCGGTCTACGACGTCGACGGCTTCGAAACGAGCGCCGAGCAGGTCGCCGCCCTGCACGCGCTCGGGCGCCACGTCGTCTGCTATGTCGACGTCGGCACCGCGGAGGACTTCCGCCCGGACTACGGGCAGTTCCCGAAGTCCGTGCTGGGGAGGTCCAACGGGTGGCCGGGAGAGCGGTGGCTGGACATCAGGCGGCTGTCGGTGCTCGAGCCGATCGTGACCGCGCGGCTTCGGATGTGCGCGCAGAAGGGCTTCGACGCGCTCGAGCCCGACAACATCGAAGCCTTCGCCAACCGCAGCGGCTTCCCGCTCACCGCGGCCGAGCAGCTGACGTTCGACGAGTGGGTCGCCGGCGAGGCCCACGCGCTGGGACTGGCGGTCCTGCAGAAGAACGACGGGGAACAGGCGGCCGCGCTCGAGCCGTACTTCGACGGGGTCCTGACCGAGCAGTGCAACCAGTACTCCGAATGCGGCGACTACGCCCCCTATCTCGCCGCGGGCAAGCCGGTCATCGACGCCGAGTACAAGCTCAAGGACGGCCGCTTCTGCGCCGCCGACGAAGCGCTCGGGATCGTCGGCGCCCGCTTCAACCTCGCGCTCAACGGCAAGCGCTTCGAACCGTGCTGGTGAGCTAGTCGCGCCCGGCCGCCAGGAAGTCGGCCACGCGTGTTGCCGCCAGCGCGAGCATCGCCCGTCGAGTCCGGTCCGTCGCGGAGCCGATGTGGGGAAGCAGCACCGCGCGCGGCGCCGCCAGCAGCTCGGGCTTCAACAGCGGTGCGTGCTCGTAGACGTCGAGCCCCGCCGCGAGCAGTTCGCCCCGCTCGAGCGCGGCGGACAGGGCGTATTCGTCGACGACCGCGCCGCGCGCCGTGTTGACGAGCACGCCCTGCGGCCCGATCAGCCCGATCCGTCGCGCGTCGATCAGCCCGCGCGTGGAATCGGTGAGCGGCACGTGCAGCGAGACGATCTCGCTCTCGGCCAGCATCGCGTCGAGGTCCTCGCGCCAGCCCGGCTCGCCGGTCGGGGTCCTGGCGTGGTGAAGCACCGTCATCGCGAACCCGCCCGCGCGCCGGGCGACGGCGCGAGCGATCCGCCCGTAGCCGACGAGACCGAGGGTCGCCCCCCATACGTCGCGGCCGCGCGTGTCGGCGAAGCCCCAGCCGCTCCAATGGCCCCGGCGCAGCTCGGCCTCGGCCTCCCCCGTGCCCCGGCAGGCGGCGAGGATCAGAGCGAACGTGAGGTCGGCCGTCGTCTCGACGAGCGCCTCGCCGGCAGTGAGCACCTCGATCCCGTGCTCCCGGGCCGCCTCGAGGTCGACGGCGTCGGTCCCGGCCCCTGCGACAGCGATGACCCGGAGCGCGGGCATCGCCGCGATCGCGCCGGCCGTGACGGGCACGGTGGGCGGGCAGATCAGCGCCTCGGCGGCGGGGTCCGAGTCGGGCGCGCCGGCCACGAGCTCGTGTTCGGCCAGCGCGCTGAGCGGCTCGTCCAATAGCGGGGTTGCGATCAGGACGCGTGCGATCCGCCGACGCTAGCGCGTGCCTACGGCGTCAGCCGGTGCGGCCCCCGGTACAGGAACGTCACCTCGCGGACGTTCTCCTGCCCGAGCATCATCATCAGCAGGCGGGTCAGGCCGAAGCCGAAGCCCCCGTGGGGCGGGGCCCCGTAGCGGAAGAAGTCCAGGTAGTACTGGATCGAGTCGACCTCGACGCCCCGGTCCTCGGCCTGGACGAGCAGGCGGTCGTAGCGGTGCTCGCGCTGCGCCCCGGTCGTGAGCTCGATCCCCCGCCAGAGCAGGTCGAAGCTCTTGGTCAGAGACGGATCCTCCTCGTGGCGCATGTGGTAGAAGGCGCGCACCGACGCGGGGTAATCGGTCACGAAGCAGAACTCGTGCCCGTGGCGCTCGGCGATCAGCGCCGACAGCGCCCGCTCGCTGGGCGGGTCGAGGTCGTGCCCCGCGCCGGGCACGTCGTGGCCGGCCTCCGTGAGCATCTCCTTGGCCTCCGCGAGCGTGACGCGCGGGAACGGGAGCGTCGGCACGATCACCTCCGTCCCGAACGTCTCGCGGATCTTCTCGCCGTGGCTCTCGGCGACGGCCGCGAGGACCTGCGCGAGCCAGCGCTCCTCGACTTTCATCACGTCGTCGTGGGACTCGATCCACGAGAGCTCCATGTCGACGCTCGTGAACTCGGTGTCGTGACGTGAGGTGAAGGACGGGTTGGCGCGGAACACGGGCCCGATCTCGAAGACCTTCCCGAAGCCCGCAGCCATCGCCATCTGCTTGTAGAACTGCGGCGACTGCGCGAGGTAGGCGTCGCCCTCGAAGTAGTCGACGTGGAACAGCTCCGCGCCGGACTCGCTGGCCGAGCCCATCAGCTTCGGCGAGTGCAGCTCGATGAAGCCCTCCTCGCGCCAGAACTCCCGCATCGCCTGCTCGATCTTGGTCTGGACCTCGAAGATCAGGCGGCGGTCGGGGCGGCGCAGGTCCAGGTAGCGCCAGTCGATCCGCTTGTCCAGCGCCGAGTCCTCGGCGATCGGGATCTCCGGCTCGGCCAGCGAGTCGACCTCGAGCGATTCGATCTTCAGCTCGAGGCCGCCGAGCTTCACGCGCTCGTCCCCGACCGCCGTGCCCGTCATCGTCACCGCCGACTCGACCGTCAGCGCCGAGATCGCGTCGTTCAGCTCGCTCGGCTCCTCGCCCTTCGCGAGGACCGCCTGTGCGAGTCCCGTTTCGTCGCGCAGGATCACGAACTGGACGCGCTTCTGGTCGCGGATCGCGTTGACCCAGCCCCGCACCGTCACCTGCTCGCCCAGCTTCCCGGGCAGCTCGCCGATCATCGTTCGCTCCATGGCGGGCACCCTATCCAAGTACGTCCGCGCTACTCCTCGGCGAACTCGACCTCGACGGCGAGCTCCTCGCCGGGCTCGGTCTGAAGGACCTCGACCGCACCCGCCTGGCGGAGGTCCCCGGCGCCGAGCTCCAGAGCGGCGAGGCGCTCCTCGGTGTCGCGCACGATCAGGCGCGCGACGGCGGCCCGCATCGGCCGCTGAGCTTGGGACTTGGCCTTGCGGACCTCGGCGAGCGCCGCCGCGGTCACCTCCAGCGCGAGCTCCTCGCGATCGGGCTCTGCGCTGAGCGCCTCCGCCGCCAGCTCGGCCGCCTCGGGCCAGCGGGCGCGGTGGACCGAGCCCTCCTGCCACCACGACCAGACCTCCTCGCAGACGAACGGGAGGAACGGGGCGAGCAGCCGCTGGAAGACCGACAGCGAGACGCGCAGGGCGCGGCTGACGGGACCCGACACCTCGGGCGAGGGGTCGTAGCGGCGGCCCTTGACGAGCTCGACGTAGTTGTCGCAGTACCACCAGAAGCTCTCCTCGGTGCGCTGCAGGGCGCGCGCGTAGTCGTAGCCCTCGAAGCTCGCCTCGGCCTCGGCGGCGAGCGCGGCCAGGCGCGCGATCATCGCCCGGTCGAGCGGATGGGCGAGCTCCTCCGCCTGCGGCGGCAGATCCGCGAGCGCGAACTTCGATGCGTTCAGGAGCTTGACGGCGAGCTTGCGGCCGACCTTCATCTGCTGGGCCTCGAAGGCGGTGTCGGTGCCGGGGCGGCCGCTCGCCGCCCAGTAGCGCACCGCGTCGGCGCCGTGCTCCTCGAGCAGGTGCATCGGCGTCACCACGTTGCCCTTCGACTTCGACATCTTCTTGCGGTCGGGGTCGAGCACCCACCCGGAGATCGCGGCGTTCCCCCACGGCAGCTCGCCCTCGTCGAGCTCCGAGCGCAGCACTGTCGTGAACAGCCAGGTGCGGATGATGTCGTGGGCCTGGGGGCGAACGTCCATCGGGAAGACCTTCGCGAACAGCTCCTCGTCGACGCCCGCCTGCCCGGCGATCTGCGGCGTCAGCGAGGAGGTCGCCCACGTGTCCATCACGTCGGGGTCCCCGGCGAAGCCTCCGGGCTGCCCGCGCTGCTCGGCGCCGTAGCCCTCGGGGACGTCTGTCGAGGGGTCGACCGGAAGCTGGGAGTCGCTCGCGACGATCGGCTCCGAGTGGATCACGTTGCCGTCCCCGTCGATCGGATACCAGACGGGGAACGGCACCCCGAAGAAGCGCTGGCGGCTCACGCACCAGTCGCCGTTCAGCCCGTTCACCCAGTCTTCGTAGCGGGCCCGCATGTAGGGCGGATGCCAACGCAGCTCGCGGCCGGCGTCCAGCAGCAGCTGCTGCTGGGAGATCGTGCGGATGAACCACTGCCGGCTGGTGATGATCTCGACCGGCCGGTCACCCTTCTCGTAGAACTTGACGGCCCGGTTGACCGGCTCGGGCTCGCCGATCAGATCGCCCGACTCCGCCAGCAGCTCGACGATCCGCCGGCGCGCCTGGTTGATCGAGCGGCCGGCCAGCTCCCCGTAGCTCGCCCTGGCCCGCTCGAGGTCCGCCGACTCCCAGCCGGCCGAGCCCCACGGAACCTCGGCGAGGCGCCCGTCGGGGGCCAGCACCGAGCGGACCGGGAGGCTCAGCTCGCGCCACCACGTCACGTCCGTAAGGTCGCCGAAGGTGCAGACCATCACGAGGCCCGTGCCCTTCTCCCGCTCGACCAGCGGGTGGCTGAGCACCGGCACGGTCGTGCCGAACAGCGGCGTGCGCGCCTCGCCGCCGACGAGCCCGGCGTGACGCTCGTCGTCGGGGTGGGCGAGCAGCGCGACGCAGGCGGGGATCAGCTCCGGCCGGGTCGTCTCGATCAGCGCCTCGCCGCCGTCCCGCGCGCTCGTGAAGCGGACCTTGTGCATCGCCCCGGGCCGCTCGCGGTCCTCGAGCTCGGCCTGGGCGACCGCGGTCTGGAAGTCCACGTCCCACAGCGTCGGCGCCTCCAGCTGGTAGGCCGCGCCCCGCGCCAGCAGGCCGAGGAAGGAGCGCTGGGAGATCTTCTGCGCGATCGGGCCGATCGTCGTGTAGGTCATCGACCAGTCGACCGACAGGCCGAGCGTCCGCCAGAGGTCTTCGAAGGCCCGCTCGTCGCTCTCGGTCAGGCGCAGGCAGAGCTCCACGAAGTTGGGGCGCGAGATCGACACCGGCTCCTTCTCCGACGGCTGCTCCGGCGGCTCGAAGCTCGGGTCGAATGGGACCGAGGGATCGCAGCGGACGCCGTAGTGGTTCTGCACCCGGCGCTCGGTCGGCAGGCCGTTGTCGTCCCAGCCCATCGGGTAGAAGACCTCGCGGCCCTTCATGCGCATGTAGCGGGCGACCGCGTCGGTGTGCGTGTAGGAGAAGACGTGGCCGACGTGCAGGGAGCCGCTGACCGTCGGCGGGGGCGTGTCGATCGAGAAGATCCGCTCGCGCGGCGCCGAGCGGTCGAAGGAGTAAGTGCCGTCGCGCTCCCACGCCGCGCTCCACTTCTGCTCGAGCCCCTCGAGCGAGGGGCGCTCGGGGACGCCGTCGGGCCGGGGTGTGCTCGCGGAGGACAAGGCCGGATCGTATCCGCAGCGCCCGCGCGCGCCCGCTTCGCGCGGGCGCCGAGCGATCGGCCTGTGCACGCGCGTCCGGCCCGCCGACTCCGGAAAGGAGATTTTCTTCCCGAAGATGTTGCAATTGTCTCATTCGCGGATGTAGGATCGGCTCGTCTGGGAGGACACGACCTTGGAGGGGTCGGATGTGCGCAGGGAGAGGTTTGTCGTGAGCGCCACCGGCCGCAAGCTCGCGGCGGTGATCCTCGCCGTTGTCGCGCTCGGCGCGCTGATCGGCCTCTACGTCTCCAGCTGGGCGACGGCGGTCCCGAAGACGATCCCCGGCACGCCGTCCGGCTCCTCGGCGGGCGCGCCGACTACGAGCCTGGTGCTGCAGACCGACGCCGCGGTCGGCCCGCAGGAGAGCCCGACTCACCCCGATTGGGTCTCCTACCTCGTCAAGCAGAACGGCCGCTGGGTTCGGAGCACGATCTTCAAGGTCCCGGCGAACTCGGTCGTGCACGTCACCGTCTACCAGTTCGACGGCGACTCGGGCCTGCGCAACGCGTTCCTCTCGGCGGTGCAGGGGACCGGAGGCGGGGTCGAGACGGTCGACGGGAAGGCCGTCACCCACATCGACCCCGAAGAAGCCTCCCACACGTTCGTGGTCCCGCAGATGGGCGTGTTCGTGCCACTGCCCGGCGTCGAAGACGAAGCCAAGAACCAGTGCGAATACGGGCCGTGCGACCCGGCGACGATGGCGCACCGCACGATCGAATTCACCTTCCGTACCGGCAAGAAGGGTCGCTACCGCTGGCAGTGCTTCGTGCCGTGCGCGGCCGGCACCTACTTCGGCTTCGGCGGCCCGATGCAGACCCTCGGCTACATGGACGGGTACATCGATGTCGTCTAGTGGCACACCGGCCGGCGGCGACGCCGTGCCCGGACCGAGCGGCGAGCCCAACCACCTGCGGCGCTTCCTGGCGATCTGGATCGGCTGCTCCGTGATCGCCACGCCGCTCGTGGCGATCCTGCTCGGCCCGCTGCTGCCGCCCGGGAACGGCAGCGACGCGGCCTCCGGGCAGGTCACCGACAACACGGTCCTGCTGTCGATGGCGACGCCGGTCCTGCTGCTCGTCGTCGTCTACCTGGTCTACGCGCTGCTCGCGTTCCGCCAGCCGCGGGGCGCGGCGCTCGAAGGGCCCGCCGTGAGAGGCCACCAGAGCCTGCAGACGCTGTGGATCGTCGTCTCGGGCGTGCTCGTGCTGACGCTCGCCGCCTACGGGACGGTGCGACTGGAGACGGGCTACGGCGCGGGCTCGGGCAACGGGCCGAAACCGCTCACCGCGCCGAAGGGCGAAAAGCTCCCCGTTCAGGTGATCGCGCAGCAGTGGGCGTTCACCTACCGCTACCCGACCTACGGCGGCGTCGAGACGACCCACCTGGAGCTCCCCGTCGGCAAGACGGTCGAACTGCACGTCACCTCGCTCGACGTGATCCACTCCTTCTGGGCCTACCAGCTCGGCGTCAAGGCCGACGCCAACCCGGGCGTCGACAACGTCGCCTTCGTCAAACCGACGAAGATCGAGACGTTCGAAGTCCACTGCGCCGAGCTGTGCGGGATCTGGCACGGCGGCATGTTCGACCACGGCCACGTGGTCAGCGACACGGACTTCGAAAGCTGGATCGCCGAACAGCAGGCACGATTCGCCGCGACGACGAAGGCGCTTCCGAAGTACTCCACGACATACACCCCCGAACCGCTGGAGCGAGGCGAATGAGCGCCACAACGGCAGACGCGGCGTCCCGTCCCGCCCAGGAGAAGCCCCTGTGGCGGCGGCTGATCGGATTCAACCTCCTGACCGCCGTGATCCTCGGCGTCGGGGGCTACTACCTCGGCTGGTGGATCGGCCACCTCGTGACCGAAGGGAAAAGCTTCGAATACACCGCCGCCACCGACGAGAACGACGTCGCCCTGCTGCTCGCCTACTTCTTCGGCGTGATCGGATTCCTGATCGGGCTCGGCTTCGCGAACTACCCGATCTCGAGGCTGCTCGGCAAGCCCGCGTCGCTGCGCGAGAAAGAGGAGCACGGCATCGGCCGCTACTTCGGCCTCTGCACGGATCACAAGGTCGTAGGGATCCAATACCTCTGCGGGATCGGCCTGTTCTTCTTCATCGGCGGCCTCAACGCGATGCTGATTCGGACCGAGCTGCTGCACAGCCAGCCGACCTTCACCGGCCCCAACCAGTACCTCTCACTCGTCGGGATGCACGGCACGATGATGATGGGGATGATGACCTCGGGGATCCTGGGGCCGTTCGCGAACTACTTCGTCCCGATCATGATCGGCGCCCGGCGGATGGCGTTCCCGCGGATCGAGGCGCTGACGTTCTGGCTGCTGATGGCGGCCGGCTTCATCCTCACCTCGACGATCTTCTTCGGCGGCTTCCCGACCGGTTGGACGGGCTACGAGCCGCTCAACGACCAGGCGGTGATGGGGATGGACTCCTACATCTGCTTCTTCGCCCTGGTCGGCATCTCGATGTGCCTGCTCGGCCTGAACATGATGGCGACGATCATCACGATGCGCGCGCCAGGCCTGACCTGGTCGCGCCTGCCGATCTTCGTCTGGTCGGTGTTCGCGACCTCCGTGCTGATGGTGCTGGCCGCGCCGATGCTCGTCGCGACGCTGCTGATGGCGGCCTTCGACCGCACGATCGACACCTCGTTCTTCCTGCCGGCCGGCGGCGGCAGCTCCTACCTGTTCGAGAACCTGTTCTGGTTCTTCGGCCACCCCGAGGTGTACATCCTCGCCCTGCCCGGCTTCGGCATCGTGCTCGAGCTGCTGCCCGTCTTCACCCGCAAGCCGCTGTGGGGCTACCGCCTCGCGATCTCGGGCATGCTCGGGGTCAGCCTGCTGAGCTTCTTCGTCTGGCAGCACCACCTGTTCGTGAGCGGGATCAACGCCGACCTGCGGCCCTTCTACATGCTCTCGACGGAGATCATCTCGCTGCCGACCGGCTTCATCTTCCTGTGCGTGATGGGCACCCTCTGGAAGGCCCGAACGTCGTTCACCGTGCCGATGCTGTTCTGCATCGGCTGGGTCTTCAACTTCCTGATCGGCGGACTGTCGGGGGTGTTCCTCTCCGACACCCCGAGTGACACGACCACGCACGGCAGCTTCTTCGTGATGGCCCACTTCCACTACACGATCATGGGCGGGCTGATCTTCGCCTTCTTCGCCGCGATCTACTACTGGGTCCCGAAGATGCTCGGGGTGAACTTCAACGAGAAACTCGCCAAGGCTCACTTCTGGCTGATGTTCGTCGCCTTCAACTCGACCTTCATGCCGCTGTTCGTGCTCGGCATGGAGGGCCAGGCGAGGAGGGTTAACTTCTACGAACCGAAGTTCCACACGCTGAACGTATGGGTCTCGATCTCGGCGTTCGTGCTCGGCTTCTCGATGCTGATCTTCCTCTACAACACCGTCTACTCGCTGATCTTCAAGCGCGAGGTGGCGCTGCAGAACCCGTGGCGCTCGAAGTCGATGGAGTGGCAGGTGGCGACGCCGGTGCCGGTCAACAACTTCGAGCAGATACCGGTCTTCGACTCCGACCCCTACGACTACGGGACGCCGCTGGTGATCGGCGACACGCGTGTCGGCGGGGCACAGGTCCAGGGAGGCTGAGCGATGGCGCTGCCGCACGAAGAGAAGCCGCTCGGCCTGCAGATCCCGCCTGTCGCCCCCGGCGTCGAGATCCCGCCCGAGCCGCCAGACGTCGGGGCGCGGGCGCTGTCGGTCGCCTCGCGCCTGCTGGCCGGCGCGACGACGTTCTTCTTCCTCGCCTTCCTGTTCGCGTACTTCTACCTGCGCTCGATCAACGTTCACCACATGTGGAAACCGGCCGGCGTGAAGCCCGACCAGGGCCTCGGCGCGGCGTTCGTGGTGTGCCTGATCCTGAGCGCGCTGCTCGCGGTGCTCGCCGGCCGCGGCATGAAGGCCCGGGCGGCGGGGTGGCTCAGGCCCGCGATCGCGAGCGTCGGCTTCGGGCTCGCGGCGGTCGCGTTGCAGTGCGTCGAGTACACGAGCCAGAAGTTCGGGCCCACGAACGGCGCCTACGCGAGCGTCTTCTGCACGTGGACGGCGATGTTCCTGATCGCGGCGCTGTGCGCGATCTACTGGCTCGAGACGCAGGCGGCGACGGAGCTGCGAGCGAGCCGGGCGCCGGCCGGGACGGAAGGCGACATCGCCGAACCTGACCGCCTGATCGCGCCGGGCCTGGACGCGGCGGTCTTCTACTGGAGCTACCTCGCGGCGATCGGCGTGATCACCTACGTGGTGCTCTACCTGCTGTAGTGCTCGCCGCCGCCACTCCCGGCTTCTGGGACTGGTCGCTGGACCCGCCGCTGGTGCTCGCCGCGGACCTCGCGATCCTCTACTGGATCGGCGACCGGCGGACCGTCAGGCCACGCCGAACGGCGACGGCGCAGCGCTGGCGCGACGCCGCCTTCTACGCCTCGATGTTCACCCTGGCCGTCGCGCTGGCCTCGCCGATCGAGCCGCTCAGCGAGCAGCTGTTCTGGGTCCACATGGTCCAGCACGTGCTGCTGATGCTCGTCGCGGCGCCGCTGCTGGTCGTCTCGCGGCCCTGGATCAGGCTGTGGCGCTCGCTGCCGCTGGGCGGGCGGCGGCGCCTCGCGCGGACGCTCGGCACCGACCCGCGCGCGGAGCCGCTGCGCGCCGCGACCCGCGTGCTCGGCTCGCCGGCCGTCTCGCTCGGGCTGTTCTCGGTCGCGCTGCTCGGCTGGCACGTTCCGGCGATGTTCGAGGCGACGCTCACCTCTGGGACCGTGCACGCGCTCGAGCACACGGCATTCTTCCTCGCCTCGGTCCTCCTGTTCAAGCAGGTGATCCCCTCGCCGCCGCTGCGGACGCGCCTCTCGGAGGTGCGACGGCTGCTCTACGTCGTCGCGGCGATGACGGTCAGCTGGATCCTCGCGGTCGTGCTCGCGCTCGCGCCGGAACCGCTCTACAGCCACTACGCAGAGCTCTCCTCACGGCCCTGGGGGATCTCAGCGCTCGGCGACCAGCAGCTCGCGGCGGGCGTGATGTGGGTTCCGGGATCCGTCACGTTCGTCGTCATCATCTTCGTGTACATCCACCGCTGGCTCGCCCCGCAGACGTCCGCCGCAACGCGGACGGCACGGCTCGCGAGCGGGCACTAGGAGGTCTCACATGCCAGAGCTCGCAACCGCGATAGCGTCGAGCTTCCTGACCGGCTCGATCCTGACGCTCGCGCTGCCGCTGGGCGTCCTGATCCTCGTCGTCATCTGGTACGCCGTGCTGTGGTCGCGCGGCATGGGCGAACGCTGAACCGCCCTCTTCGCCGGGTGGTTCACCCCGCCGCGAGCTTGGGCGCGTCGTGGGCGATCTCCGAGGGCTGGAAGCTCGACGGGTAGACCGTCGTGAGCAGGCCCCTGCCGCTCACGCCGTAGACGAGCGCGTCGTGTGAGACGAGCTGCGGCTGACCCGCGTCGCGTTTGGATCCGACCTTCCACGCCGACCACGTGCGGGCCAGTTCGGAGGCGCTGCCGATCAGGTACTGCAGCCGTCCCGTCAGCCCGTGCTCGCGCACGAAGCGGGCGACCGCCGAGCGCGTGTCGCCGCGCGGGTCGACGGAGATCGCGATCAGCTGTGCGTCCTTCGCGCGGGACCCCATCATGTTCAACGCGGCGCGCAGGTTCGAGGCGATCAACGGGCAGACGTCGGGGCAGTTCGCGTAGAGGAACGTCACGAACACCGCCTTGCCGCGGTACTGCGCGAGCGTGACGGGCCTGCCCAGGTAGTTGCGCAGGTCGATCGCGGGCGCCGCGGCGCGGGGCAGCGTGAGGGTCCCTTCGTAGCCGCGCCCGGATCCCGCTTCGCGCGCGCCCCCGGGGAGCGTCGAGGAGGACGATCCCGGGCCGATCAGCAGTGCGCTCACCGCCGCCGCGACACCGAGCAGCGCGAGCAGCGCCAGGGCGAGCGCCGGTCGGGAGACCGAGCGCGCGCCACCGACCTGGTTGCCGCCGTCCTCGCTCATAGCTCGCCCCCCGCCGGCGAGTCTACGCCCATCCGCCGCCTCAGCTCATGCTTACGTAGCCGGTCGCTTCGCCGGCGCTGCGGACGTTCGCCGAGACCTTGTTCTCGTAGTTGCCCTCGATCGTCGCGATGCGCCCGTCGGGCAGCACGCCGCGGACGATTCCCACGTGCTCGCCTCCGAAGACGATCAGGTCGCCCGGCTTCGGCACGACGCCCGGTCCGTTCGCGACGGCGCGCCCGGCGCCCTGCGCCCAGGACCAGATCGCCGAGACCGAGCCGAGGCCTTCGCCCGCTGCGCCGATCGGCTCGCCCGCCTGGCGCGCCGCCCAAGAGGCGAAGTACGCGCACCAGGGCTCTCCCGGCGCGGCGCCGGCCGTCGCTTCGCGGTAGGCGGCGATCGCGGGGCCTTCGTTCGAGCCCGGCGGCTGCTCGGACTGGCCGATCTGGCTTTCGGCCGCCGCGACGATGCCGCCGCCCGTGCCGCCGGGCGCGCCCTGCAGGCCTTGCATGCCCGACGTGCCGTAGAGGCCGGCGCCCTGCTGCGCCCCGAGCGGCTCGAGCGCCGTGCTCGAGGGGTAGCCGCTCGTCGCTCCGTAACCGGCCTGCGCCTGGGCGAGGGCGGCCTCGAAGGGAGCGGCCGCAGCCGTCGCGCTCGTCGTCGTGGCCGTCCCGGTCGCGGCCGGCGCTTCGACGCCGCCGGTCGAGCCGAGAAGCGCCGAGGGGTCGCTCAGAGCCTGGCGGATCGTGGTGATGCGGGAGATCGTCGTTTCGATCGACATCACCCCCGGTGATCGGCAGCGGGAGGGGAGGTTTGAGGGCCTTAAATGAAGACGCCCGGCCGTCGCCGGGCGCCCTCGACCACCGTTCCCTCGATGAATCGGCGGTATGTAGCTTCCAGCGGGCCACTCGCGTGACCGCCCGAAGCGTTGTATGACCCCGAGGCAAGACGTCCGGCGCAGGCCGAACCCTGCCCACGGGGGCTTCACAGCAGCGGTGGCGTCACGAGGACGCCACCGCTGAGGAAGTTGGTGACTACTGCAGCAGCTTCAGGACAGCGTCCGGAAGGTGGTTCGCCTGGGCGAGAATCGCCACGCCGGCCTGCTGAAGGACCTGGTCCTTGGTGAACTGGGTCATTTCGGAGGCCATGTTGACGTCGACGATCTGGCTGACAGCCGAAGAGAGGTTCTGGCTGTAGACTTCCAGGTTGGTCGCGGTGTACTGGATGCGGTTCTGCACCGCACCGTATTCACCGGCGGCCTTCGTCACTTTGTCGAGCGCTTCGTCGATCGTTTTGACTTCGGTGACCGACGCTTTTTCGACGGCGCCTTTGAGTTCGATCGTTTTGACGGCAACGGTTTCTTTTTCGTTGGCGCCGACCTGGAACTTGATTTCTTCGCCACCTTCGAGGAGTTTCACGCCGTTGAAGGTCGTCGTTTCACCGACGCGCGTGATCTCTTCTTTGAGCTGTTCGGTCTCCTGTTCGATGGCTTCCTTGTCGGTTTCCGACGTGGTGCCGTTGGCGTACTGCACCCCGAGCTCGCGGACGCGCTGGAGCATCCCGACGACATCGTTGAGCGCGCCCTGAGCGGTCTGGGCGAGCGAGACGGCGTCCGAGATGTTCTGCGTCGCCTGGTTCAGGCCGCTGACCTGGCCCTTCAGGCGCTCGGAGATCGCGTAGCCGGCGACGTCGTCGGCGGCCGAGTTGATGCGCAGACCCGAAGACAGGCGCTGCATCGCGGTACCGAGCATGTTCTCGGTGTTGTTCAGGTTCCTCGCGGCATCCATCGCCTCGAGGTTTGTGTTCACTGTCAGGCCCATTCGTTCATCTCCTTGATGACGGTGGTTATGTGGTCCCGTGACCGACTCCATGTCGGTCCACGCCGATGTATCGACGGTTGGCCGGGAAACTTGAGGACAGAGTCCTCGCTGTGGGCCTATTCACCTCCCGGAGCCGATCTCCTGCGCCGGGGCGCGATCCTGCAATGCGCCTAGACGCGGATGTCGATGTGGCCCTCGTCGTCCCGGCCGCCCTCCTCCTCGGGCGCTTCGCGGCCCTCGCGGCGCTCCGATGGTTCGCGGCGGGGCTTGTCCCCCTCGCGCGTCACACGCCGCAGCCGGTCGACCGGCGGGACGCGCCGCGAGGGCATCGACGGCCCGGTCGGACCGATCGGGTTGAGGGGATCCATCGGCTAGCGCCCCCCTGCCCCCTGAGCCCCCTCGGCGGCCGCCCGGCGGGCCTGCGCTGCGCGCGCGGCCGCGACGAGCTCCTGCTCGCGGGCCTTGATCTCGACCATCACCATGCGCCGCCAGAAGAACACCGAGCCGGCCCAGGCGGCGAGGAACAGCGCGATCCCCGCGACGAGCGCGCGCAACATCGTCGTCGCGAACGTGTGCGTCGGCAGCGACTCGTAGAAGCCGGCCCCGAAGCCGACGAGCGCGCCCCACGCCTTGGCCCGTTCGACCGCCCGCGCGGCTCGCGGATGGCCGGCGACGCTCGGACCGTCGATCTCGACGATCGCCGCCTTCCCCTTCTTCCCCTTCTTCTCGTCCTTCTTCTTCTCCTTGGCCGGCTTCGCGGCCTTGGCGGGCGCGGGCGCCTCGACGACGTCCTCCTGAACCTCCGGGGGCGCCTCGAGCGTCTCCTGGGCGTCAGCCACGTCCGCCGTCCCCGTCCAGGCCGCGACGGCGTTCCTCGCGCTGGCACTCGAAGATGAAGCGCACGAGCCGGCGCCGGTCGAGGTCGCTGATCGAGATGAACTCGACGGCGCGCCGGCCCTGGCCGTCGACGCGCACGACCCGTCCCGACCCCGTGACGGGCGTCACTCCCTGCGTCAGGGTCAGCCGGAAGGTCAGCTCGTCGCCGACCCGCAGCGTGTCGGGGCCCGTCAGCAGCAGCCCGCCGCCGCTGACGTCGACCGTGAAGCTCTGCACGCTCCCGGTCTCGCCTGAGCACAGCACGAGCACGGGGCGGGCGGAGCGGATCCGCACGTACTCGCGTTCCTGCATCACCTCGACCGAGCGCGGCGCGGTCAGCCGCACGACCTCAGGGTCGGCGGGGTCCTGGCTGGCGAGGCTTCCGGTCAGCCGGACGCGGCCCCGGGCGCTGACGTATTCGACCCGCAGGCTCCCGAGCTGGTCCTCGCTCATCGGCCGCGTCGGCACGGTGATCGCCACGACGAGCATGTCGGGGCCGCGCTCGATCACCCGCGCGGGGATCCGCCCCGAGCCGACGGCGAGCACGACCGAGTCCGACACCTCCGGCAGCTCGACGGGCGCCGCGGCGGACTGGCGCTTGGAACGGGCGAGCCTCACGGCAGCACCATCCCGGCGAGGCCCGCGGGGTCGAGCCGGCGCAGCCGCCAGCCCCCCGCGCGAGCGTGGGAGAGCATGAATTCGGGCGCCAGCTCGAAGCGGCAGGCGGCCTCGACGGCGACGCCGATCTGGTCGGTCTCATCCGCGTGGGTGACGACCAGCGCGTGCGCCCGAAGCGGCGCGAGCGCCTCCAGCAGCTGGGCTGCGGCGGCGCTGCCGAGGGTGGCGGGGAGCGTCAGCAGGATCCGGTCGGGGTCGAGCTCCGAGAGCAGCCGGCCGAGCCGGCGGATGCTTTTTCGATCGGACGGCGAGAGCCGCGGCGTGTCGAGCACCGCCAGCCCCTCCGCGCGCGCGCGCCGCAGCGCCCGCATCGCGCGCGGGCTCTCGATCGGCGCGGGCTTCAGAAGCTGCGGGGCCATCAGCAGGTGCAGCTCGCCGTTCTCTTCGCCCGCGATCGTCGCGAACGTGGCCGAGAGGGTGCTGCCCGAGCGGTAGGCGCTCAGCAACGCCGCGCAGCAGGTCGTCTTGCCCGAGCCGCCCGCGCCGACGAGCACGACCGAGGCCCCCCGCGCGGACAGCGGCGGCGCGACGGGGATCCGCTGGGCGAGCGTGCTTCGCACCGCCGCGGCGAGCCCCAGGCGCGGAGCGAGCGGCAGGGCGTGGGCGAGCGCCATGTCGATCAGCTCCCCCGCCAGCTGCTCTCCGATCCCGTAGCGGGCGAGGCTCTTCTCGACCCCCGCCCGCGCGCGAGCGTGCGAGCCGGGTTGGACGGTGCGTCGCTCGGCCGGGGCCCGCGCCGTCCAGTCGGCCTGCGGCGGCGGCGCGATCGGCGCGGCCGGCCGGCGGGTCTGCTGGGGGATCAGCTCATGGAAGTCGACCGGCTCGTCGGAGAGCGGCCTGCCTCGCGGCGGTCCGGCCACGAACGGGGTCGGCGGGGGCTGCTCGGGCACGAGCGGCGGCGGGACCGTCCGCTCGGCGCGCGCCAGCGCCGCGAGGTGGGCGGTCACGTACGCGCTGCCCTGCGCGAAGACCGGCTCGGGCGGGGCGATCGGCGGCGCGGGCGCCTGCGGCACGGGATCGGGGACGAAGCTGGGTGGCGGCGAGCCCGGCTGCGCGTACGGCAATCCGGGGGGCCCGGGCTGGACGCCAGCGGGCTGGACACCACCGGCCTGACCGGCG
This sequence comes from Solirubrobacteraceae bacterium, assembly GCA_035571915.1. Taxonomy (GTDB): domain Bacteria; phylum Actinomycetota; class Thermoleophilia; order Solirubrobacterales; family Solirubrobacteraceae; genus Palsa-744. Next base: position 37,610 of record DATNBM010000093.1, read on the forward strand.
CCGGGGGCCTGGCCGGTGAACTGCCCGGCCGGCGGCGCAGGCGCAGGCGGTGGCACCGCTGCGCTCGCGTAGGCGCTTGCGCCATGCGGCACGGGTCCGGGCACGGACGGCGCGGGCTCCTCGCCAAGCGGCGGCTCGACGCTCTCGACCTCGTCGTACACGTCGACGCCGGCCGTCCCGGGGATCGCCTCAATCTCGACCCATGGATGCTGGAAGAACCCCAGCACCCCGCCGGTCAGCCCCTCCCGCCGCCTCACGACGATCGCGTCCGCCCCGAGATCGCGCTCGATCCGCGGGATCAGCTCCTCGACGCTGCGCCCCCTGAAGACCCGCGGCGTAGTCGCATCGCGCCCCCCCGCCAACCGCGCCCTGGCCTCGCGCCCGAGCGCGTTCAAGATGTCCCCTGGAGTACTCATGCGTGGATCACCCCGATCGTTTCGACGTTCACGCCGGGGGCGATCTCGTTGTAGGAGCAGACCGCGAGGTGCGGCTGGGCCTGGGCGATCAGGCGCCGCAGGTGCCTGCGGATCCGCGCAGAGCAGAGCACGACGGGCCGCGCGCCGAGGGCGCTCGCGTGCTCGACCTGGGCGCGCAGCGCCGTGACGATCGCCTGAGCGCGGCTCGGCTCCATGGCGAGGTACTCGCCGTCGGTCGTTTGGGTGATCGAAGTGGAGACCTCCTGCTCGATCGCCGGGTCGAGGGTTATCGCTTGCAGGCGCAACTGCTCATCCAGATGGGGAGCCGTGATCGCCCGGCCCAGCGCCTGGCGAGCGTACTCCGAGAGAAGACTCGTGTCTCGTGTTGTTCGAGCCTTGTCGCCGATCGCCTCCACGATCGTCCCGAGGTCGCGGATCGCGACGCCCTCGCCGAGCAGCGACTGCAGCACCCGCTGGATCTCCCCGAGCGAGAGCGCGTCGGGCACGACCTCCTCGACGACGGCCGCGTTCGTCTCCTTGAGGCGGTCGAGCAGCGTCCGCACGTCCTGGCGGGTGAGCAGCTCGGCCGCGTGCGAGCGGATCGTCTCGGTGAGGTGGGTGACGATGACCGACTCGGGGTCGACGACGGTGTAGCCGAGCGACTCCGCCTCGGCGCGGCTCGACTCGTGCACCCAGACCGCCTCCAGGCCGAACGCCGGCTCGCGCGTCGGGATCCCGTTGAGCGTGCCGAGCGCGTCGCCCGGGTTCATCGCGAGCAGGTGGCCGGGCATGATCCGCCCCCGCGCGACCTCCGAGCCGCGGATCTTGATCACGTACTCGTGGGATTCCATGCCGAGCTCGTCGTGGATCCGCACGCGCGGGATCACGATCCCGAGTTCGCCCGCGATCTGTCGGCGCACCATGCTGACCCGCCGCAACAGCGCGCTGCCGGTGCCGCCGCCCTCGACGAGCGGCACGAGGCCGAAGCCGATCGCGAGCTCGAGCGCGTCGACGCCGACTTCGGAGATCGGCTCCCCGCCGGCCGCGGGCAGCGCGTCGGGCTTCTCCTTGGCGGCCTTCTTCTCGTCGGGCATCCCGTTGCGCACGCCCCACGCGATCGCTCCGAAGATCGCCGCGATGAACAGGAACGGGAGCTTCGGCAGGCCCGGGATCAGGGCGAAGCCGCCGATCGCGCCCGCCGCGACGAGCGGCGCTTTGCGCTGGCCGAGGATCTGACCCGCGATGTCCGAGCCGAGGTCGCGGTCGGAGGCGGCGCGGGTGACGATGATGCCCGTCGCGACCGAGATCAGGAGCGCGGGGATCTGAGCGGCGAGGCCGTCGCCGACCGTCAGCAGCGAGAACTGGTGGGTCGCCGCTTCGAAGCTCAGACCGTGCTGGAGCATCCCGACGATGATCCCCCCGATCAGGTTGATCAGGGTGATGATCACGGCCGCCATCGCGTCGCCTTTGACGAACTTCGAGGCGCCGTCCATCGCCCCGTAGAAGTCGGCCTCGCGGGCGATCTCCGAGCGGCGCTCGCGGGCGACGTCGTCGGTGATCAGCCCGGCGTTGAGGTCGGCGTCGATCGCCATCTGCTTGCCCGGCATCGCGTCGAGCGTGAAGCGCGCCCCGACCTCGGCGACCCGGCCCGCGCCGTTGGTGACGACGACGAACTGGATCACGATCAGGATCAGGAAGATCACGAGGCCGACGATCACGTTGCCGCCGACGACGAACTCCCCGAACGACTTGACGACGCTGCCCGCGTCCCCGGTCGTGAGGATCAGCCGCGTCACCGACACGTTGATCGCCAGGCGGAACATCGTCGTCAGCAGCAGCAGGCTCGGGAACGACGAGAAGTCGAGCGCCCGGCCCAGGTACATCGTCGCGACCACGATCATCAAGGCCGCCGAGATGTTGAGCGTGATCAGCAGGTCGAGCACGGCCGCGGGCAGCGGCACGACGAGCATCGTCACGACCATCACGACGGCGGCCGCGGCGAGCAGGTCGGTGTGGCGGAGCAGCCGCCTGATGCCGGCTTCGTTCACGGCGCAAGCCCTCCGGCGGCGAGCGGCGCGCCGGGCGCGAGACGGCGCGAGCCGGGCGCAGCGACCCCGGCGCCGGCGCCGCGGGCCGCCGCGGGCGTACGCCCGGCCATCCGGTAGACGAACGCGAGCACGCGGGCGACGGCCACGTAGAGCTCGGCCGGGATCACCTGGCCGACCTCGGTCGAGCTGTGCAGAGCCCGCGCGAGCGGCGGGTCGCTGACGACCGCGACGCCGTTCTCCTTGGCGATCCGGCGGATCTGGGCGGCGATCAGGTCCTGGCCCTTGGCGACGACCTCGGGGGCCGACTTGGAGCCGTCGTAGCGCAGCGCGACGGCGAAGTGCGTTGGGTTGGTCACGACCACGTCGGCGCTCGGCACGGCGGCCATCATGCGGGCCCGGGCGAGCTGCATCTGACGGCGGCGCAGGGCCGCTTTGACCTCCGATGAGACGCCGTACTGGCGGACCTCGTCCTTGACCTGCTGCTTGGTCATCCGCAGCTGTCGCTCGTGGCGGAAGCGTCGCCAGGCGTAGTCGATCAGCCCGATCGCGATGTAGGCGAAGGCCGCGTGCTGGGCCACGCCGAGCGCGCGATGGCCGGCGATCGAGGCGAGCGCCCCCGGGGGGACGCCGACGAGTCCCCCGAGGTCTTTGGCCCCGGGCACGATCGTGAGCGTCGCGACGGCGCCGACGACGGCGACCTTCGCGATCGCCTTCAGCGCCTCGAAGATGAGGTTCGGGCCGAACAGGTTGCGCGCCCCGCTGACCGGGTTGATGCGGCGGAAGTCCGGTTTCAGCGCCTGCAACGTGGGCCGGCCGCCGACCTGCGCGGCGCCGGCCGCGAGCGCCGCCGCCAGGCACGCGCCGGCGATCGGGCCGACTGTGATCTCGATCGTCGTCAGGGCCGTGTGCATCAGGTCGGTCAGGCCGGCCGCGCTCGTCGCCCGGCCGGGGTGGGCGATGTCCCCGAGGATCGTCCGAAAGCTCGCCGCGCCCGCCTGCGCGATCGCGGGCGCCGTGATCGAGACGACGAGCAGCCCGGCGACGAGCACGATCGAGCCGCTGAGGTCGGGGCTGCGGGCGACCTGGCCCTTCTCACGCGCGCGTTTGCGGTGTTTGGGGGTTGCCTTCTCTGTGCGGTCCTCGCGTGCCATCAGCCGACGTGGAGCGCCCCCAGCGCTTCGCCGACGCTGCCCGAGAGCTGACCGTCGATCCAGTTGCCCACGAACGGCAGCGACGCCGCCACGACGAGCATCGCCACCGCCACCTTCGTCGGGAAGCCGACGGCGAAGATGTTCAGCTGCGGGACGACCCGCGAGACGACGCCGAACGCCACGTCGGTGATCAGCAGCGCCGCGAGCACCGGCGCGCCGATCTCCAGGGCCGAGGTGAAGATCGTCGAGAAGACCTGCTCGGCGCCCCCGACCAGCGAGGACAGCCGCGGGGCCGAGGTCAGCGGGACTAGTTCGAACGTCCGCCCGAGACCCCGCAGCGTCCACGCGTCGCCGTCGATGACCAGGAAGATCATCGTCCCGACGAGCGAGTAGAAGCGCGAGAGCACCGCGCTGTTTTCACCGGACAGCGGGTTGATCAGCGATCCGTAGGAGAAGCCCGAGACGACGTCCATCAGCGTCCCGGCGGACTCGATCGCCGCCATCAGCATCGCCAGCGCGAACGCGAACGCGAACCCGACGAGCATCCCCTGCAGCACGAGCTCGGCGACGACCATCGGGTCGCTCGGTATGTGCTGCCCCACCATCGCGATCGGCGTCAACCCGATCGAGATCCCGACCGCGACCAACCCCTTCACCCGCGCCGGCACCAGCGACGAGGAGAACAGCGGCGCGAGGACGAACAGCGGCGTGACCCGAGCCAGCACGAGGATGAACCCCCCGAGCTGATTCCCGGCCAGCTGCTTCAAGACCGCGTTCATCGGATCGACCCCTCCGGCCTGACCGGATGACGCGAACGGCTCCCGAGCCTCATCAGCTGCCCACCATCGACGGGATCGCCGTGTACAGCGAGGTCGTGTACGCGACCAGCTGCCCGAGCATCCACGGCCCCAGCACGACGACCACGACCGCCACGCCGACGATCTTCGGAATCAGGCTGAGGCTCTGCTCCTGAATCTGGGTGACGGCCTGGAAGACGCTGACGATCAGGCCGATCACGAGCGCCACGAGCAGCAGCGGGCCGGCGATCTTCAGAGCCAGGCTCATGCCCTGCGAGGCGAGGTTGACGACGGTGTCCTGGTTCATGGGTGGTTGGGGGAGGGTGGGCGGGGACCTAGTGGAAGCTCTGCACGAGCGCCTTGATGACGAGGTCCCAGCCGTCGACGAGCACGAACAGCAGCACCTTGAAGGGGAGGGATATGAACGTCGGCGGGAGCATGATCATCCCCATGCTCATCAGCGTCGAGGAGACGATCAGGTCGATGATCAGGAACGGCAGGAAGATCAGGAAGCCGATCTGGAAGGCCGTCTTGAGCTCGGAGATGATGAACGCCGGGATCAGCACCTCGGTGGGGACTTCCGAGCGCTTGGAGCCCTTGTTGTGGGCCATCGTCATGAACAGGCTGATGTCCTGGCCCCGGGTCTGGCGGAACATGAATTCGCGCAGCGGCTCCTCGGCGTCTTTGAGGGCGGTCGTCGTCGAGATGTGGTGATGGGTCAGCGGTTCGATCGCGTCGCGCTTGATCGCCCCGATCGTCGGCGACATCACGAAGATCGTCAGGAACAGGGCGATCCCGACGAGCACCTGGTTGGGCGGCGCGTTGGAGGTGCCGACGGCGGTGCGGATGAAGCCGAGGACGATCAGGATGCGGCTGAAGCCGGTGACGGTGAAGAGCACCGCCGGGACGAGCGTCAGCCCGCCGATCAGCAGCAGGATCTGAACCGCGTTGCTCGAGTCCAGGTTCAGCCCGGAGGAGGCGGCGATCGCGCTCAACGCCGCACCGTCAGTTCGCGCAGGCGATCGACGAGGCTCGTGCCCGGCCCCGGGGAGGGCATCCGCATCGGGTCGTGCCCGCCGTGGCGGATCGCGCCCGAGCGCTGCTGAACGGGCCGCGGGGGCTCCTCGCCGGGCGCCCGCAACAGCGCCCGCCGCGGCTTCGGCGCCTCGATCACGTCCATCAGCCCGGCTTCCCGGGCCTCTTCCTCGGTGTAGCGGTGGATCGGGACGACGCCCTGCTCGGCGCTGCCGAGCAGCAGGTAGTCGTTGCCGGCCCGCACCAGATGGACCGAGCGGCCGGTCGACAGGGTCAGCGCGGCCAGGCTCGTCAGCCCCGCGCTGGGGGCGCTCGGATCGCGCCCGGCCTTGACCTGCCGCAGGATCCACGACAGGCCCCAGATCACGGCGATCACGATCGCGAGGCCCACGATCGTGCGCACGATGCTGCCGCTCGAGCCCCCGACGTGGGCGGTGGTGGTCGTGCTCGTGCCCCCGATCGGCTGTTCCTCGAAGGCCGATTTGGCCGGGTCCGCGGCTTTTGCCTTGGCGGCGAGCGCGTCCGGGCAGGCGAACGCGAGCGCGCAGGCGCCGGCAGCCGCGGCCGCCGTCGCGGCCGCACGGGAAAGCGTGTTCGGCTTCGTCATCGAGGGTCGACTCCGAGGAAGAGTCGCCCGGGTTATCGGCCCGCCGCTTCGAGTCTTGAGCTACATAAGGTGCTCGACCGACACGCCCCAGCCGCCGTCGCCGGTCACGACGAGGCGCCCGCGCGCGAAGCACAGGCCGTTGGCGAACAGCTCGATCGGCGCCTCCGCGGACTGGTCCAGCTCGACGACCGCTCCCGGCGTCAGGCGCAGAGCCTCGCCGAGGGCGATGTGGGTCCGTCCGAGCTCGGCCCACACGCGCACGAAGATGCTGCGCAGGATCGAGGGCGAGCGCGGCCGCTCGGGCTCGTGTTCGGCGTGGGCGCGGGCCCGTTCGAGCTCTGCGCGGCCGAGCTTGGCGTAGGTGGCGGCGCGCACGGGGTGCTCGTCGGCCTCCTGCAGCTTGATCGCCTTGCGCGTGCCGCTGCGCCCCGGCCGGCCCCGCCCGACCGACACCTCCTCGGCGAACAGCCTCACGCCGTCCTCCGAGCGCTCCCCGAGCTCGACGATCGTGCCGGGCTCGATCGAGAGCATCTGCTCGATCGGCATCTGCACGGAGCCGACCTCGGCCCGCAGCAGCACCTGGGCGACCGCGAGGCCCTCTCGCAGACCGGACGCGGCGGGTCCCGAGGAGGCGTGCTCGCCGGCGCCGGCGCCGCCGCTCGCGAGCGGGGCCACGGCGGGCCAGGGGAGCAGCAGCCACATCGCCGAGGAGCAGCCGTCGATCGTCGTCTTCAGCTCGGCCGCGAGCGTCGGCTCGGCCGGCGCGACGTTGACGCCGGCGTCGCCCTCCATGTCGAGCTCGCCGCGCTGCAGCGCCGTCCCGCCCAGCTCGCCCCAGACGGCGGAGAGCTCGGCGACGGTCGCGTCGAGGATGCCCTTGGCGAGCGCCCAGTCGATCTCAGACAGATGACGCTCGGCCGGCGCCTGGGCGGCGCGGCCGCCGAGCATGCATTCGAGCGCCTGCAGGACGACCGCCCGCTCGACGCTCAGCAGCATCGCGTGGGCCGGCCGGTCGGACTCGATCCCCACGGCGACGGCGTCGGCGGCCAGGCCGGCGCGGACCGCGGCCCACGTGTTCTGGGTGACCTCGCCGAGCTCTAGGACGACCTCGGTCTTCAGCTGGCCCGTGAGCGCCGCCGAGATCGACTCGCAGGCTTCCTCGAGCGCGCCCGAGATCATCCGCCGCAGGTCGGGCGTGAACTTGGTCGGCTGGGAGAAGTCGAGCGGCTGAACGTCGGCCGGCGCGGGAGCGGCTGCCGCTCCGCCGCCCTGTGCGCCCGCCATCGGCGCTCAGCCCTCGCTGCCCGCGGCGGCCGGCTCCTCGCCGCCGGGCGCGGCGGCGGGCTCGGAGGCCGGCGTCTCGTCGGCCTCGGCGGCGTCGCGGTCGTCGAGGATCTCGGTGATGCGCAGACCGTACTGCTCGTCCACGACGACGACCTCTCCGCGGGCGATCGGCGAGCCGTTGACCAGGAGGTCGGCGGGCTCGCCGGAGCGGCGCTCCAGCGCGACGACGGCGCCGACGCGCAGCTCGAGCGTCTCGCCGACCGTCATGTGCGTCCGGCCGATCTCGACGCTCAGCTCCATCGGGATCTCGCTGAGGCGGCTGAGGTCGGAGGGGCCCGCGGCGGCGCCGTTCTCGCTGCCGGCCTCGAGCTCCTCGTACTCGATCGTCTCCGCCACCGTCCCTCCTACTGCACCGTCAGGTCGGGGATCAGGACCGATTCGAGTTTCACGTCGGTCTGCGCGCGGATCGCAGATGCGATCTTGCGCTGCAGGTCGTGCCGGCCGGTCGTCGTGATCAGCGTTTCGCCCGACTGGTTGGTGATCAGGTTGGTGATGATTTCGCGCACCAGCGGTTCCTCGGGCAGCGTGCCCTGGGCCGCTTCGCCGTTGCCCGAGCCGCCCGAGTCCGCTGTCGCGCCGTCGCTCTGGCCGGGCGCGAGGTCGAGCGCGATCGAGGCCTTCACGTAACGGCCGTCCTTCAGGTTGAGCAGGAATTCCTTCGGCATCACGTAGATCGTGCCCTTGATCTTCTCCTTCACGATCGGCTTGTGCTTCGTCATCGTGTAAGCGCCGAACAGCAGTATCGGGAGAGCCAGGGCGAGCATGATCTTCTTGTTCTTCAGCATGGAGGTAGCACCGGTCGTCTTCTTGTCAGGGTTCTTCGCCTTCGCCTGTATCGACCCTCTTCAGGACGATCTCGACCCTTCTGTTGCGGGCGCGCCCGGCGGCGGTCGCGTCGCTGGCGACGGGACGCTGGTCGGCGAAGCCCGCGGCCGTCATCCGCGCCGCCCCGACGCCGTGTTCGGCGAGGAACCGCACGACGGTGCTCGCGCGGGCCGTCGAGAGCTCCCAGTTGCTCGGGTAGGCGCCAGAGTGGATCGGCACGTTGTCGGTATTGCCCTCGACCTCGATCGGGTGTTCGCCCGCGAGGTTCAAGAGACGCCCGATTTCGCTCAGCAGCGAGTTCGATCGCGTGTTCAAGGAGGCCTCCCCGGAGGCGAACAGGAGGTCGTCCGTCAGCACCTTGATGACCAGCCCGCGCGGGGTGATCGAGGTCTGGACTTTCGAGCCGAAGCCGTGGATGCGGGCGTATTCGTCGAGCTCGTGCTTGATCTGGGTGAACAGCCGCGCCTGGTTCTGGGCGCCGATCGCTGCCTGCGCCTGCGCGACCTGGCCGGCGGCGGTGTGCGCGGGGGACTGCAGCGTCTGCGAGGTCGAGGGCGCCGTCACGGGGACGATCGCCTGGACGTCGATCGAGCTCGGGGCGTGGCTCGTGTTGGCGCTCGCTCCGGGTTTCGCGATCGCTTTGCCGCCCGGCAGGATGTCGCCCGAGAAAGCCGCGCGAAGGGACTTCTGGAGCACCTGGACCTTGGAGATGTTGACCGAGGAGATCGAGAACAGCACCATGAACAGCGCCATCAGCAGCGTGATCATGTCGGCGTAGGTCAGCAGCCAGCGCTCGTCGCTCGCCTCCTCCTTGTGGCCGCCGCCTCGGCGACGCCCGCCTCCGTGCCCCCTCGGCACGTCAGGCCGCCTTGGCCTCGGATTCGACGCTCGAGAGCGCCGGTCCCTCCTCGGAGTCGCGCTCCGCGGGCGGCACGTAGGACATCAGCTTTTCGGACACCAGGCGGGGGTTGTCGCCGGCCTGGATCGAGAGGATCCCCTCGAGCGTCATCATCCTCAGCTCGACCTCTTCGGCCGAGATCGCCTTCAGGCGGTTGGCGATCGGCAGGAAGATCACGTTCGCGGCGCCGACGCCCATCAGCGTGGCGATGAAGGCCGAGGAGATCGAGGGGCCGAGCGTCGAGGGCGCGGCGAGGTTCTCGAGCACGTGGACGAGGCCGAGGACGGTGCCGATGATGCCCATCGTCGGCGCGAACCCGCCGGCCTTCTCGAACGGCGCCGCGCCGGCCTCGTGGCGCGCCTCCATGCCGCCGATCTCGGCCTCGAGGATCGTGTGGACCATCTCCGGGTCGGTGCCGTCGACGACGAGCTGCAGGGCGTTGCGGGTGAAGGGGTCCTCGATGTCGCCGAGCTGGGCGTCGAGCGCGAGCAGGCCCTCACGACGGGCCTTGTCGGCGAGCGCGACGAGCCGCTCGAGCTGGCCGCGCAGGTCGGGCGGTTCGGCCGAGATCACGAGCTTGTAGAGGCTCGGCACCTTCTTCATCGACGCCATGCCGACGCTGGCGAGCGTCACGCCCGCCGTGCCGCCGAGGATGATCAGCAGCGCGGGGATGTTGATGAACCCGGCGGGACTCGTCCCGTCCATCAGCGAGCTCATCAGCAGCGACCCGAAGGCCAAGCCGATTCCGATGGCTGTTGCAGCCTTCATTGCAACCCACATCGGCGGATCGCGGCATCTCTTGAAGTCCGGTGGGCGCCGCTGCAACGAAGCGGCGCCGAATGCAAGCAAAGTTGCAGCCGCAGACGGAGCGCCGCGGCCGCTGGAACCTAGCTCGGCTGGTCCTCGACGGCCGTCAGGTGCGGCGGGTCGCGGTGCGGCTGGGGCGGGCCGCCGGGACGCTCGGGGCGGCGGCGGCGGAGCGCCTCGCCCAGCACGTCGGCCCTGTACTCGCGGACCGCGCCGGCGACCTCCTCGGGCGTCTCCGCGACGACGACCTTGGCGCCGGTCGCGAGCGAGATGACGGTGTCCGGAGTGGACTCGACCGTCACGATCATGTCGGGATTCAGTTGGAACGGCTCGTCGCTGTGGCCGAGCCGGCGCAGCGTGATCATCTTCTGCCTCCCTGCGGTCAGTGTAGACCCGGCGCGGGACGGCGAGCGCTTGCCGCCGTCCCGCTCCGAGCTCCTCGGAGTTGCCTCTTTGCGCGTACCCCCTTTGCGTCGCGCCCGGCGCGCCGGGCGCGCGGCGCTAGTGCATCGACACCAGCGTTTCGAGCATCGTGTCGGCCGTGGTGATCACACGGGAGTTGGCCTGGTAGCCGCGCTCGGCGGTGATCATCTTGGTCATCTCGCTGGCGAGGTCGACGTTCGACATCTCGAGCTCGCCGCCGACGGTCGCGCCGAAGCCCGACGTGGAGGGCGTGCCGACTTTCGGGACCCCCGAGTTCGACGTGCTCGCCCACAGCGATCCGCCGGCCCGTTCGAGGCCCGATTCGTTGGCGAACGTCGCCAGCGACACGTAGCCCGCCGTGACCCGCTGCCCGAACGTTTTCGATTCGGGGTTGTTGTCGGTGTAGCCGACGCCTCCGTCCATCCCGATCGAGACGTTGGTCGAGCCGGGCGGGATCCGCAGGTAGGTGTCTTCGGTCCCGACCGAGTAGGTCGTTTCCGTTTCGCCTTCTTTCGGCACCGCGTTGCGCCCGACCACGTACAGCCCCGACGGGGTCGTCAGGAAGCCGAGCGCGTTCGCCGAGAGATCCCCCGCGCGCGTGTACATCACGCGAGCGGGAGTCCCGCTCGTGAACGGTTCTTTGGCCGGCGGTTCGCCTTCTCCGACGCGCAGGAACCCGGGGCCCTCGATCGCGATGTCGAGCGGGTTGCCCGTCGTCTGGAAGGCCCCCTCGGTCATTTCGTTGCGGGTCGCGTCGACCATCACCCCAAGACCGATCTGCACGGGGTTCGAGCCCCCGGTGCTGGAGGTCGGAGCGGAGGCGCCCCTGATCACCTGCGTGAGCGAGTCCGCGAACGTGATCGAGGAGGCCTTGTAGCCGACCGTGTTCACGTTCGCGAGGTTTCCGGCGGTGTCGTTGAGCATCGCCTGGTTGGCATCGAGGCCGCTGATCGCGGCGTACATACCCTCCATCATCGTTCTGCCCTTCCTTTCCCGGGCTTCCTCGATGAGGTCCAGCCACGGTGGTCCGGCGCCGCGATCGTCATGCGATCACGGCGCTGTCGATGTTGGTGAACACGTTTTCCTTCATGTGTTCGGAACCCACAGCCGTGATCACGGTGTGGTTGCTGACGGACACCACGAAAGCGGTCCCGTCGACAAGTACGAGGGAGTCCCGCGAGCCCTTGCCCGCGGCCCGGCTCACGCCCTCGTGGAGTCTTTGCAGCGTCGCGCCGTCGAGCTCGATCCCGCGCCGCTGGACGCGATCCAGGGCGTGCTTTGAGAACTGCAGCGGCGTCTCGGCCTGCTTCAGCGCGTCGGCGAAGGACGGGCCCGCGGCTGCGGGGCTCTGAGACCGCGCGGGCGCGCCCGCGGGCGTCACCGGCGCGGCGGCGCCGGGCGGGATCAGGGCGGGGTTGTTCTCGATCGGCGAGCTCATTGCACCTGCGTGATCGCGGTCAGCGCGATGCCGGAGACGCCTTCGATCGTGAGCGTCGTCCCTTCGGCGGTGGACTGCACGCTCGTGACCTTGCCGGTGCCGGTGCCGCCGGTCGGGCTCGCGTAGTCGACGGTGTGGCCGATCAGCTGCACGCCCGCCGAGAGCTGGCTCGCGCTGGCGAGGTTGGTCGTCTGCTCGACCTGGGTGAACTGGGCGAGCTCGGAGATGTATTCGTTCGTGTTGCCCGGCGAGAGCGGGTCCTGGGCCTGCAGCTGGGCGATCATCAGTTTCAGGAAGTCGTTCTGCCCGAGCCCCCCGGCGGAGCCGGCGCGCGAGGAGGAGGAAGCGGGCGCTGCGGCTGCGGCGTGGGCGGTGGCCTCTGTCGTTGTCATTCCTCGCGTCCTTTCTCTGGTCTCAGGCGAGCACGTCGACGAGCTCGCCGCGCGGGCCGGTCGATGTGCTCGCCGTTACGGACTTGGCGGTTTCGTCGTTCTCGATGCTCGCGTCCCCCCCGGTCGCCGCTCGCGACGAAGAGGAGGAGCTCTGAGCGTCGCCGGCGCCGCGTTCGCGGCCCTGGCTCGGCTGGTTGAAGGATCCGATCTCCAGCCGCAGCAGCGAGGTTCCGATCGTGCTGAGCGAGTGGTGCAGCTCCGAGCGGCCCGACGCCAGCGCCTGGGCGGCCGCCTCGGTGCCGGCGGTGACGCGCGCGATCAGCCCGTCCGCCCCCTGGCTCAGGTGCACGCGGATCTCGCCCAACTCGGCCGGCTGCAGCGCGATCCGCGCCTGGCTGATGCCCTGGCGCACGGCGAGGCCGATCGTCGCCCGGACCGAGTCGATCATCTCCTGCATGCCGACGCCGGCCGCCAGGACCGGCGCCTGAACGGCGCTCGTGGGCGCCGGCGCGGCGGCGGGCACGGGGGAGGCGGGCGGCGCGAGCTGCACGCTGGAGCCGGGAGCGGCGGAGCCCGCGCTCGTCACCGGGAGTTCGGACACGGGGACGGCGCGGCGGGGGTCCACGCTCGGCTCCGACTGCGCGGGCGCCGATGAGACTTCGACAGCGGGGGCTTCGGCCGCGGGCGCAGCGTTGGCGTTCGTCACGGCGTCGGGGCTCGCTCCTGTCCCGGAGAGGCCGTCGAGCGGAAGCTTGAGGACCGCGCCGGGGACGGTAATGCCGAGTTCCGCCGAGCCTCCGCCCTGCGCAGAGGGCTCGTGCGCCACGGCGATGCCCGGCGTCGCGGACGCGGCGGGTTCGCCCGCCTGGCGGGCGGCTACGACTTCCTCGCCGTGAGGCCCTGCGGGCCGGGCGACCTCGATGCCCGGCCGAGCCTGGTTCGGCGGCGACTGCGCGATCGCGATGCCCTTCCCCGCGCCTTCGCCGGATTCCTCGCCGTCGCCCCGACCGACTGCAGGGCTCGAGGGCTTCAGCTGCGTCCCGACGGTCGCGAGCGGCAGGGTCGCGGCCCCACCGGGGGCGTCCGGCGCGAGCGGGAGCGGGGGATCGCCGAGGCCGCCGGCCGGGGACGATCCGACGGTCGAGAGGTCCGGGGCGCCCGGAGCGTCGGCGCCCGCCGAGCCGCCGGACGGACCGGCGGGAGGCGCAGCGGCAGCGGTGGCAGAAGTGGCAGCGGTGGCGACGGCAGCAGCGGCAGCCGCGAGAGAGCCCGCCGCGCCGAGCGAGGAGGCGGGCGAAGACTCCAGGCCGGGCGTGCCGTCGGAGCCCGGGGCGAGCTGGCCGCTCACGGGCGCGGCGATGGAAGCAGCACGGTCGGTTGCGGCCTGGGCGCCGGCCGCCTGCATGGAGGACGCCTGGGCTGCGGCGGCCTGTGCGGCGTCCTGCGAGCCTTCGCGGTCCGCTTGGCGGCGCGCGCCGTCGGGGCGCTGCTGCGCCGGGACCCGTTCCGGGCCCTCCTGGTTCTGGCCTTCCGCAGGTGCGGTCCGGGCCAATTCGCCTTCGAGCGCGCGATGGAAGCTCGCCGCCGCGCCCGGCGGCGCCCCGGGTGGGGCGCCGGACGGGAAGGCTCCCGGCGGCTGCGCGGGGGTCAGCTCGATCGCGGAGACGGCGCTCATGCGACGCTCCCGAGGCTCGTGGTCGCGGGGTGCTGGAGGCGGTAGCTTTCGGCGTAGCCCATGACTTTCTGCACGTAGCTCTGGGTTTCCGCGTAGGGAGGGACGCCGCCGTACTGCGCGACCGCTCCGGGGCCCGCGTTGTAGGCGGCCAGCGCGTCGGCCGTGTTGCCGCCGAAACGGGACATCATCTCGGCGAGGTAGCGCGCGCCGCCTTCGATCGATTCGGCCGGGTCGAGCGGGTTCGAGACGCCGAGCGAGGACGCCGTGCCCGGCATCAGCTGGGTCAGGCCCTCGGCCCCGGCGGAGCTCCGGGAGTTCGGGTCGAAGCCCGACTCCTGCTGGATTAGGCCGTGCAGCAGGGCCGGATCGAGGTTGTTGCGGGCGGCGGCCGCTTCGATCAGGGAGTCGTATTGACTGGATCCCGTTTCGCCTGAGGCCTGCGGCTGGAAGGAGGCGTAGGCCGTCGAGGGCGCCGAGGCGGCCTGGAGCGCGGAGGCGAACGTCCCTTCGCCCGCGGAGCTGCCGCCGGTCGCGGCGTAGGTCGAGCCCGTCGCGGCCGCGCGGGTCTTCTCGATCAGCTCCTGCAGCTGCTTGACGCGTGCCAGCGCCGCGGGCTCGCCCGCGGTGAGCGGTTCTGCCGCCGCGCCGAGCGCGAGCGTGCTCATGCGACGCTCCGCCGCGAGCGTGAGGAGGCCATCTCGTCGAGGATCTTGCTCTCCCGCCGCGCGGACTCGCGCTCGTGCTCGCTGCGCCGCCGCGCGCGCAGCCGCTTGAGCATCTCGTGCTCGCCCGCTGCGACGACGAGCTCGGCGTTGCGGTCGGCGACGTCCGCCTCGACCCGCGTCACGTCGCGGGCGCGCTCGCCGGCGAGCTGCTCGACGCGCTCGAGGAAGGCCTGGCGCGATTGGAGCTCCGCCGCGCCCATCGTCGAGCGCCCGGAGGCCGCGTCGCGCTGCTCGGCGCGGGCGCGCTCGAGCTCCTGCTCGGCGTCGCGCAGCCGCTCGCGCGTATCGCCTAGCCGCGATATCGATCTTGCCAGCTCCTGCTGGGCGAGCGTCTCCTTGCGCTCGCGCACAGCGCGGACGCGCTCCAGCCGGAAGCGAAACGAGGGACCGGTCACGGCCTGTTCATCGACCGCTCGCGGCGGTTCTTTAGCTGACAACAGGGCGTGGGCGGATCCGCCCAGACGGAGCTCATATGCTCAGCCCCAGCGCGGGGATCGCGGGCACCTCGCCGCCCGCCACGGACGGGCGCTCCTGCCCGGGCGGCACCTCCTCGGCGTCGGCGACGTCGGCCTCGTCGAGGTCCAGCATCCGCCCGAGCGAGCTCGCGAGCTGGAGCAGCGCGGCGTCCGCCTGCGCCGGGTCGCTGCGTTCGGTGACGTGCTGGCGCAGGAAGCCCTCGATCGCGCTGCGGTGCGCGAGGGCCGCGTCGAGCATCCGGTCGGTGCCGGGCTGGTAGGCGCCGATCGCGACCAGGTCCTCCTTCTCGGCCAGCACCGCGAGCGCGCCGCGCAGCCGCTGCCCCGCCTCGACGACCTCGGGGGTCACGATCTCGCCGAGCAGCCGCGAGACGCTCTGCAGCAGGTCGATCGCCGGGTAGTGCCCGGCCTGCGCGAGCGAGCGGGTCAGGACGACGTGCCCATCGAGGATCGAGCGGGCCGCGTCGGCGATCGGCTCGTTCATGTCGTCGCCGTCGACGAGCACGGTGTAGAGGGCGGTGATCGAGCCGTCGGTGCTGTTGCCGGCGCGCTCGAGCAGCCGCGGCAGCAGCGCGAACACGCTGGGGGTGTAGCCGCGCGTCGCGGGCGGCTCGCCGATCGCCAGGCCGACCTCGCGCTGGGCCATCGCGAAGCGGGTCACCGAGTCCATCATCAGCATCACGTCGTGGCCCTGGTCGCGGAAGTGCTCGGCGATCGTCGTGGCGGTGAAGGCGGCCTTGATGCGCACCAGCGCGGGCTGGTCGGAGGTCGCGACGACGACGACTGAGCGCTCGAGCGCGTCGCCGAGGTCGCGCTCGACGAACTCGCGGACCTCCCGGCCTCGCTCGCCGACGAGCGCGATCACGTTGACCTCGGCGGAGGTCGAGCGGGCGATCATGCCGAGCAGCGAGGACTTGCCGACGCCGGAGCCGGCGAAGATCCCGAGCCGCTGGCCCCGCCCGCACGGCACGAGCGCGTCGAGCGCCCGCACGCCGAGCCCGACCCGCTCGCTGATCCGCGGCCGCGAGAGCGCCGTGGGCGGCGCCGCGCTGGTCGAGCGCGGCACGCCCGCCGCGACCGGCCGCCCGTCGTCGGGCCGGCCGAGGCCGTCGAGGATCCGTCCGAGCAGCTCGTCGCCGACCGCGACGCGGAAGGGGGCGCCCGTAGCGAGCACCCGCGTGCCGGGGCCGATCCCGTGCAGCTCGCCGAGCGGCATCAGCAGCGTTCGGCCCTCGCGGAAGCCGACGACCTCCGCGGGCACCGGCTCGGCGCGCGTGGAGCCGGTCCGGTCCATCCCTACCAGGCAGACCTCGCCGATCTCGGCGTTCAGCCCGGTGACCTCGATGATCAGGCCGATCAGGTTCGTGACGAAGCCGTGCCGGCGGGCCAGGTCGGCCTCGCGGATCGCGGCGCCGGCCCTGCTCAGAGGCCGCTCGGCCTCGGCCTCGGCCTCGACGACGCGGCTCACGGCTCGCGCTCGCCCCTGCGGGGGCCGATCTCGGCCTCGACGACCTCGCGGGCCCGCTCCAGCTGCGTCTGGATGCGCGCGTCGACCTCGCTCTGGTCGGTGCGCACGAGCGCGCCCCCCGCGGGGACCCGCTGGTCGGCCTGCAGATCCCAAAGCTCTGCGCCGGTGGCCTGGGCTTGCAGCTCGCCGAGCGCTCCCCGCACGATCTCGAGGTCGGCGGGGTTCACGACGATCGCGATCGTGCGCTCTCCGCTGACGCGCCGCAGCGCTCCCTGCAGCACTTCCACGACCAGCTCGGGGCGGATCTGGAGCGTCGCCACGACGATCTTCCCCGCTAGCGCGAGCGCCAGCTCGACGGCCTCGCGCTCGACCTCCTCGGCGATGTCCGCACGCATCTGCTGGACCTCCGCGAGCGCCGCGCCGAGCGCGCCGGCGCCGTTTGCGAGCTCCTCGGCGGCGGCGGCGAGTCCGGCCGCGCGTCCCTCCTCGTAGCCCCGCAGGCGGGCCTGCTCGGCGAGCGTCCCCGCTTCGGCTTCGGCTTCGGCGATCAGCCGCGCCGCGGCGTCGCGGGGCGGCTCGGAGGGCTCGAGCTGCTCGAGGTCGAAGCTGACGGCCGCCTCAGACAACCGCCTCGCTCTCCTCCCCCTCCTCGCCGGCGATCACGATCGTGCCGGCTTCCTCCAGGCGCCGCACGACCGCCACGATGCGGCTCTGGGCCTCGTCGACGTCGCGTTTGCGCTGCGGCTGGGAGATCTCCATCTCCTCCTTGAGCATCGCCGCGCCGCGCTCGGACATGTTCGACATCACGACCTCCTTGACGTCGTCGTCGGCGCCGCGCAGCGCGAGCACGAGGTCCTTCTGGTCGACCTCGCGCAGCACCTGCTGGACGGCGCGCTCTTCGAGCTTGACGAGGTCCTCGAAGACGAACAGCATGCCCCGCACCTCCTCGGCCAGCTCGGTGTCGGAGGAAGCGAGGTTCTCGAGCACGTTGCGCTCCAGCGCGCGGTCGGCGTGGTTGAGGATCCCGGCCAGGGCGCGGGCGCCGCCGGCGTGGGCGTACTCGCGCTCGGTGGGCCCGCCGAGCCGCTCGCGGATCGCCTTCTCGAGCTGCTCGATCACGGGCGCCGCGGTCTCGCCCATGCGGGCGATGCGCAGCGCGATGTCCGGCTGGGCCTGCTCGGGGAGCTTGCCGAGGATCGCCGAGGCCTGGCCCGTCGGCAGGTTCGCGAGCACGAGCGCGACGATCTGCGGCGACTCGCCGCGCAGCAGCGACGCGGTCCGGTCGACGGGGACGCGCTTGAGGAACTCGAACGGCCGCGCCTCCGGCGGCGCGGCGATCCGCCCCAGCAGCTCGGCCGCCCGCTCGGGCCCGAGCGCCCGCTCGATTACCTCGCGGGCGAAGTCGACGCCCCCGCTCGCGCCGGGGTCGGCGTTGCCCGCGGCTGCCATCTCGCTGAACACCGAGATCGTCGTCTCGGCACCGACGGACTCGAGCCTCGCCATCTCCATCGAGACGTTCTCGACCTCCTCCTCGCGGAGGTGCTGCAGGATGTTCGCGGCCCGCTCGGAGCCGAGCGCCGCCATCAGCACCGCCGCCTTGCGGGCGCCGGAGACCCGCAGCGCGGGGATCTCTTCGGTCGCGCCTTCGGGCAGCGCGGGCGCGACCTGCCGCGTCGAGACGGAGGCCATCGCCTAGCCCTCCTGCATCCAGCTGCGCAGCTGCTGGGCGACCCGGTCGGGGTCGCTGTCCGCCAGCGCCTCGACCTGGCGGCGGATGTCCTCGCCGGAGCCCGCCCGCTGCCCGTTGCCGTTTCCGTTGCCGTTTCCGTTGCCGTTCGCGCCCGGTCCGTGCGTGATCTCCATCGGCCGCGTCGCGGCTTCCCGTTCGAGCTCGGCGAGCCGCATCGGCGCGTCGAGCTCGCGCAGCCACTTCGGCTCCTCGAGCGCCTCCTGCTCGCGACGGCGCAGCGATTTCGTCGTCAGGAAGAGGAAGATCGCGGCCGCGATCCCGAGCAGCGCGTACTTCGCGTAGCCGAGCGGGCTCGACGCGGCCGCGCCGCCGGCGGCCGCGCTCTTCGCGAACGCGATCTGGCCGATCGAGATCGTGTCGCCGCGCTTGGCCTGGATGCCCGCGGCGTTCGTGACCGCTTCCTTGATCGCGGGCACGGCGGAAGCCGGCACCGAATGATCGAGCAGGACCGAGACGTGCTGGTTTTCGACCGTGCCGGGCGCGAGCGTGGAGTGCGTGACGGTCTTGTTGACGCCGAGCGAGGAGTCAGTCGTTTCGCGCTTGTAGTTCGACTTGCCGCCGTTCTGCGCCGCCGCGGGGAGATTGGCCGTGCCGGTCGCGGCCGCGCCGCTTCCGTTGCCGGCCAGTGTCTCGAGCGACTTGCTCTGCTGCAGCGGAACTCCCTGTTTCCCGTATTCGAGCGATTCCTTCGTCGTCTGATCGACGTTCATGTTCGCGTAGACGAGCACCTGGGCCTTGCCCTGGCCGAGCGTCTGGGCGAGCATCGCGTCGAGGCTCGCGGCGGTCGCCGAGTCATAGGACTGCTCGGCGTTCTGCAGGCTCGTGCCGGCGCCGCCCGCGCCGCCCGAGCTGTTCGGCCACAGCAGCTGGCCCGAGCCGTCGGTGATCGTGACTTTGCTCAGCTGAAGGCCGGGGACGCTCGAGGCGACGAGCTGGGCGATCCCGCGCACCGAGCCGGGGTCGACCGCGGTCGTCCCCGACAGCAGCACGGCGGCCGAGGCCGCACTCTGGCCTTCGCCGAAGATCTGGTTCTGGGAGCTCGGCAGCACGAGCGTGACCTGCGCGCCGGAGACTCCCTGGACGCTGTCGATCGTCTGTTCGAGCTGGCCCTGCAGCGCCCGCTGGTAGGTCACCTGCTGCTGGAAGTTGCTTTCGCCGAGGCTCTGTTTGTTGAAGAGCTCGAAGCCCGGCTGGCTGTTGCCGAGCAGGTTCGCGCCGGCCAGCACGACACGCGCTTCGGAGACCTTGTTCGACTGCACGGCCAGCGCCGTGCCGTTGTTCTGCAGCTGGTAGCCGATCCCATGGGCGGACAGCGTCGAGGTCATCTTGCCCGTCTGCGACGGGTCGATCCCGCTCTCGAGCGTCGAGTAGCCGGGCTTGGAGACCATGCTCATGAAGATGTAGACGAACAGGATCGCGCCGATCAGGCCGCCGCCGAGCACGAGCCACCCGCGCGGGGTCAGCCTCGATGCGAGCTGGGCGACGGGAGGCACCGATCAGACCTGCGTCTGGAAGATCGTCTGGACGGCTTCGGTCGCCTTGGTACGGATCTGAGCCGCGAGCTGCATCTCCAGGGCGGCGTCCTCGACGGTCGTGACCGCCGCCTCGGGGTCTGAGACCTTGCCCGTCGCGAGCGCCTGAGAGGCGGACGCGGCGCTCTGCTGGCCCTGCTCCAGGGAGGAGATCGCGTCGGTCAGGGCGCCGCCGAAGCTCGGCGTGCCGCCGCCTTCGACGCCCGGAGTCCCGCCTGCCTGCCCGAGCCCGCCGCCGGCTCCGGCCGCGCCGCCGATGCCTTCCGTGAGCGCCCCGGGGGACCCGGTTGCGACGTTGCCGGCGGCGTTGCCGAGACCGCTCGCCAGCCCTCCGATCGCCGGGACGATCACTTCAGGATCCCGAGCGTCGAGGTGAACATCGACTTGGCCGTCTGCATCGCGGTCACGTCGGACTGGTAGGACTGCTGCTCGGAGATCAGGTCCGTCATTTCCGTGACCGTCGAGACGTTCGGCATCGTCACGTAGCCCTTCGCGTCGGCTTCGGGGTTGGACGGGTCGTAGACCTTCCGACCCGGCGTCGCGTCGGCGACGATCCCGGTCACGGTCACGCCGCCCGCCGGGGCGGTGGCGCCCGATTCGGCCAGCGCACCCGACAGCGCGCCGCTGAAGCCCGCGGACGTGCCGACCTGCGCGAGCTGGACCTCCTGGCGCTGGTAGGGCTGCCCGTTGGCGGCCTTCGTCGTGTCGGCGTTGGCGAGGTTCTCGGCCGTGACGTCCATGCGGATGCGCTGGGCGGTCAGGCCCGAGCCGGCGATCCCGATCGCGTCGAACAGCCCCATCAGAGGATCCCGATCGCCGAGCGAACGATGCCGTTGCGCGTGCTCACGACGTCCGTCAGCGCCTGGTAGTCGAGGCCGTTTTCGCTGAGGCGGGCGGATTCCTGATCGATCGAGACGCCGGCGCCGTTGGGACCCGTTTCCGACGGGACGGCGTGCGCTGCGAATTCGACTTCGGGCAGCGACTGGCCGCTGTCGAGCGCCGTCTGGAGGGTCGACTCGAAGTCGACTTCCTGGCGCTGGTAGTTGGGCGTGTCGGCGTTGGCGATGTTGTTCGTCAGCGCCGTCTGCCGCAGCCACGAGCCGCGCATCGCGGCCTCGAGGAGCTGCTGGGTGGGGTCGACCAGCGACATCGGCCCCGTGATCGACCGCGACCCCCTGATCTTTAGGGAACTCGCGATCCTGGGCGCGTTCTTTCAGGCGCTGCGGTCGACGCGGGGGCTCGCGGAGCCCTCGCCGCCGTAGCCGGCGGCCGTCCGCTTCGCCTGCGAGGCGAGCGCCGCGTCGCTCAACAGCGAGTCGCGCAGCCGCATCAGCTCGACGCGGGTCCGCTCGTGGAGCAGCCTGGCCCGTTCGAGGATCGAGGCCGCTGCGGCCGGAGGCCGCGCGGGCAGCTCCGCGACGAGCGCGTCCCAGCGTCCGTCCAGCGCCGCGAGCCCCTCGATCTCGCCGCGCCCGGCGAGCTCCAGCTCGAGCTCCGCGTGGACGACGAGCGCCTCGTAGCCGTCGAGCTGAGCGGGCGCCGCGGCGCTCATCCCGCGTCGTCCCCCGCCGCGACCTGCGCCCAGGCCTCGCGGAGCTCGGCGAGCAGATCGGAGATCTCCTCGAGCTTGGCGGGATCCTGGTCGAAGCGCGACTCCATCAGGCGCCGCAGGCAGAACGCGTAGATCGCATGCAGGCGGTCGGCGAGCTCGCCCTGGTCGTGGTCGAGCGTGCCGTCGAGGTGCGCGATGATCATCTCGGCGCGGCGCAGCGTGTTGTGGGCGCGCTCGACCTCGCCCTCGGCCATCGCCGCTGCGGCCTGGCGCAGGAACCGCCGGGCTCCGTCGTAGAGCATCACGACGAGCTCGCCTCGGGATGCGGCCATCACGGCGGTGCGTCGGTAGGCCTGGGGCGATGCGGCGAGGTTGCTCATCGACGCTTCATTGATCGGCCCGCGGCGGCCAAAGTTTAGGCGTGACGATCAGAGCCCGGATTTTTCGAGCTGGCCGGTCTGACTGGTGAGCCAGCTCGACTGCGCGCTGTTGCGCGACATCACCGCTTCGAGCTGCGCGTAGGTCTGTTCGAGCGCCCGCTGGCGGACCGCGATCATGTCGTTCATCGTCGTGATGCGGATCTTCATCTCCCGCACCTGTTCGCTGTCGCCTTCGATCCGCGAGGACAGCGCGCCGCCGGGGCCCGAGACCGCTTCGACCGTCTTTTTGAAGCCCGTGGCCCACTTCTGCATCATCGTCTTGGCGGCTTCGGGGTTTTCCTGTATCGCCTTCGCGAGCTTCGCAGGGTCGAGCTTCAGCACGCCCTGAAGCGCCGCCTGCGAGGTCTTGCCGCCGGTCGCGGCGCCGGTGCTGATGCCGATCGACAGGGGACTCGACATTTCTTCGGGCAGCCCTTCGATCGATTGGTACATGCTCGTGCGCATAGCGGCGAGGAGGTTACGCAGGGTGCTGTCGCCGTAGAGCGACCCGACGGCTCGTTCTTCTGCGCTTTCCGGTTTTCCGAGCGGCTTGGTCGTGAGCTGGGTCTCGATTTCTTCGACCGTCGTGTTGTAGAGCGCGACGAAGGATTCGACCTGCTTTTCGATCGTCGCCACGTTCGTCTGCGGCGGCTGCACCGCGATCGTCACCGCCCCGGCGGAGGTCAGCGCGCCGAGCGTGAGGGTGACGCCGGGGATCGCTTCGGTGAGCGTGTTCGTGGTCGACGTGCCGGCGACGCCGTCGACCTTGTATTCGGCGTTGCGGCCTTCTTTGGCGCTGCCTTCCTTTTCGACGAGCGTTTCGCCTTCGTCGGTCACTTTGATGTATTCGCCCCCGGTCACGCCGGTCGTGCGGCTCGAGAGCACGATCGTGCCTTCCCCCTGCACGGCCGCGAACACGGTCCCTTTGCCGTCGGAGTTGATCTTCGCCGCGACTTCCTTGGCGGTGGCTCCCGCCTTGAAGGTGTATTCGCGACCGTCGATCGTGATCGTGTCTTCGGCCGTCGGCGAGGTGAACGCGAAGCTGCGCTGGGCGGAGTTGGCGAGCTGGGTGACTTCGACCTGGTAGCCGCCGACGCCGGCCCCGGAGGTGATCGTGGCGGTCACCCGCGACGGTTCGCTGGAGGTGACGCTCTGGTGGCCTTCGAACAGCGAGGGGAGCTCGAATTCGAACGCCGAGAAGGTCAGCTGCTGCAGTTTGGACTGCAACGTCGAGAGGATGCCCTGCTGGCCGACCAGCTTTTCCTGCTGGTTGGTGAGGCGGGTGACGGGCACCTTTTCGGCGGCCAGCAGCGCTTCGATGATCGAGTGCGTGTCCAGACCCGAGGCGAGCCCCGAGAACTGGATCGCGCTGCCGCTGCTGGAGATGCTGCTCGTCGACATGGCCCCGCTCCTCTACAGACCGGCGCCGGCGGCCAGCTCGACCGCCTCGGCCGCCGACAGGATGCGCAGCAGGTGACCGTCGGTGTCGCGCAGCTCGATCTGCAGCGAGCAGCCGTCGTCGCTCAACGCGAAGGAGATCTGCCGCCCTTCGGCGCACAGGCGCGCGTTGATCGCGTCGGCGTTCGCCATCTGGTCGAGCACCGCGGGCGGCGGGATCGTCTCGAGCAGGTCGATCGAGGGCGCGCCGGCGAAGCCGGCGACGGGCGCGTCTTGGGTTGGTGCGTACGGCGAGCTCACAATGCGTTTTCTCCCTGAAAACGGTTTTCGCGGTCCAGTCCCTGGGCCGCCTCGCGCTTGCGTTCTGCCCGTGTGATCGACGCGCCTGGCCAAAACTTTAAGCCCAACCTCTCCTGATAGCTCGATTGCGCACGGCGTAATTCGAGGCCTGTGCGCGCCGTTCACGGCGGAGATGCCACCCGCTGGGTTACCCCGATTCGCCCGCTCTATTCGCCTGGGCGAGAGCTTGCAGCGCCGGCTTCTCCGCATCGCGACCGGCCGATGCGCTTCGTCCTGGTTAATCGGCACGACCCCTCGGATCGTGAGCGCCCGGCTGGCAGGTTCCCGGGCGCACGCGCACGGGATGCTTACGGCCGGGAAGGGAATGCGCGCGGCGAGGCGAAATAAGCCGCCGCAGGACGCCGCCTCGGCGTTCCCGGACGCGGGGACCGAGGCTGCGGCAGGAGGGGCCGGATCCCCTGGTCGTTTTCCCTCGAAACCAGGTAGGAGAATGCAGACAACGGAGAACTCGCAGGCGCGGATCCCCGCTCAGCAGGTGCTGGCGATCTGGCGGGAGTACCGGCGCAGCGACGACCGCGCCGTGCGCGACCGGCTGATCTTCATGTTCATGCCGATGGTCCGCTACATCGTCTACCGCAAGGTCCGCGAGGTCCCCGCGCAGTGCGACGTCGAGGACTTCCTCTCCTGCGGGCTGGAGGCGCTGATCCGCTCGATCGAGCGCTTCGACCCCGAGAAGGGGGCGACGCTCGAGCAGTTCGCCTGGACCCGCATCCACGGGGCGGTGCTCGACGAGCTGCGCCGCCACGACTGGGCGCCTCGCTCGCTGCGCCGCGACGAGCGCGCGATCAACGGCGCCCGCGAGACGTTCGTGGCGCTGCACGAACGCGAGCCGGACCGCGACGAGCTCGCGGCGCGGGTCGGCATGAGCCCCGCCGAGCTGAGAGGCCGCCTCGACCAGGTCGCGCTCGCCGAGGTCGGCTCGCTGAACCGGGTCGTGCGCTCGGACGAGAGCGCGACGATCGAGCGCATCGACACCGTCGAGAGCCCCGACTCCGACTGCGACCCGATCCTCAGCGCCGAGCGCCGGGAAGCCAAGGAGCGCTTCCGCGCCGCCTTCGCGCGCCTCAGCCGCACGGAGCGCGAGGTGGCGGTGCTGCTCTACGTCGAGGACCGGACGCTGCGCGAGATCGGCGAGCGGCTCGGCGTCTCGGAGAGCCGCGTCTCCCAGATCCACACCCAGCTGCGCCGCCGGCTCTACGAGCAGCTGGCCTCCGAGGCGCCGCTGTTCAGCGCCGTCGGCTGAGCGCCTCCCGGGCGCGCGCTGTCACGGCGCGCCGCGGCTAAAGAATCCCCGCTCGACGCCGACGACCAGGGAGATGGACCTCGGGCTCTTCATCGCCGCCTCGGGCATGGTCGCTGAGCAGACGCGTCAGGACCAGCTCTCCAACGACCTCGCGAACGCCTCGACGCCCGGCTACAAGCCCGACGCCTCGCCCCAGCACAACTTCGGCTCGGTGCTGCTCGCGAACACCTCGGGAGGCGCCTCGATCGGATCGGTCGACGAAGGCGTGGCGCTCGGCGCGACGTACACCGACATGACCCCCGCGGCGCTGCAGGAAACCGGCGAACCGCTCGACTTCGCGGTGCAGGGCAAGGGCTTCTTCGCGGTCAAGACCGAACAGGGCGTGCGCTACACCCGCAACGGCCGCTTCACCTCGAGCGCGGCCGGGGTCCTGACCGACCAGTACGGCAACCCCGTGCTCAGCCAGAGCGGGGCGCAGATCAAGGTCCCCGCGACCGGCACCCTGTCGGGGAGCGCGCTCGGCGTGTTCGAACTCTCGGCGGCCGAAAAGCAGGGCGAAAACCTCTTCGCGGGCAAGGCCGCCGGCGAAGCCACGGGCAGCGTCCGGCAGGGCATGCTCGAGGCCTCGGGCGTAGACGCCGCGAAGGTGATGATCGAGATGATCGGCTCGCTGCGCAGCTTCCAGTCGGGCCAGCAGGCGATCCAGGCGATCGGGCAGACGATGCAGTCCGCCTCCACGCAGGTCGGGTCGCTCGGCGCCGGCGCGTA
This sequence comes from Solirubrobacteraceae bacterium, assembly GCA_035571915.1. Classification (GTDB taxonomy): domain Bacteria; phylum Actinomycetota; class Thermoleophilia; order Solirubrobacterales; family Solirubrobacteraceae; genus Palsa-744. The sequence goes on from DATNBM010000093.1 coordinate 63,157, forward strand.
GCGCGCGGCACAGCCGGCACCAGCGCGTAGCGCCCCTGCAGGGCCGGCACCAGCGCTCAAGCTCCCCGTTCGTCTGCCGATCACCCGAGGGCAAGGCATGGATCGCCGGGTGCGCATCCGTGCCCGGTCCTACGTTCCCTCGACGATCAGGACGTGACGGGCGAATGCTCGAAGGTCTCTATTCAGCAGCGGCAGGCATGGCGGCGCAGCAGACGCAGCTCGACGCCGTCTCGAACGACCTCGCGAACCTCTCGACGGAGGGCTACAAGTCCGAGCGCGTCGCCTTCGGGGACCTGCTCTACAACAAGGTCGACGTCGCCGGCACCGAAACGGGGGCGGGCGCCGGAGCCGCGGCGCGGATCGTCGGCCACAGCTCCACGCAGGGCGCGCTGAAGGAAACCGGCGACCCGCTCGACCTCGCGATCGAAGGCGAGGGCTACTTCAAGGTGACGCGCCCGGACGGCTCGCTGGCCCTGACGCGCAACGGCGCCTTCGGCGTCGACGCCTCCGGCCAGATCGTGACCGCCGAGGGCGACCGGCTCAGCCCGCCGATCAAGCTCCCGGCCGGCGTGGCCGCGGGGCAGGTGTCGATCGGCTCCGACGGAACCGTCACGGCCGAAGGCAAGAAGCTCGGCCGCATCGAGCTCGTCACGGTCACCTCCCCGGATCACCTGATCGCCGAAGGCTCCTCGCTGCTCGTCCCGAGCAAGGAAAGCGGCGAACCTCACCCGGCCACCGGGCACGTCCACCAGGGCGCGCTCGAGGACTCAAACGTCGACATCGGCAAGGACATGGCGACGATGATGACCGCCGAGCGCGCGTTCCAGATGCAGAGCACGGCGATCCAGACGGAGAGCCAGATGATGGCGATCGCGAACCAGCTGCGCTCATGAGCCTCGAACCGACCGGACTCTCTGCGGCCCAGGCGGCGACCGGGATGGCGAACGCGCCCGCGTGGGTCCGCAACGGCTCGGCCGCCGTGCAGAAGGACTACGCGCTCGGGCTCCAGTTCGAACGGATGCTCGCCAACCAGCTCGCGAGCTCGATGACGGCGAGCGCGGGCCTCGGCGAACAGCAGGGCTCAGAAGAAGAAGGCTCGGCGGGCGGCCTCGGGGGCGGCGCCGGCGGACCGTTCTCGACGATGCTCTCGGGTGCGCTCGCCGAAGGCGTCGCGGGCGGCGGACTCGGCCTCGCCGCCGAGATCGCGCGCGACCTGCAGAGCCGCACGGGCACGACGCCGGCGGCCGGGCGCGACGGCGCGTCCGCCGGGTCCGCGCCGGCCACTCCCGTAGCGGGCGGGACGCAAGCTGAGACGACCGGAGGCACGAGCTCATGAGCACGGCGCTGCAGAGCGCGGCGCCGGCGCGCGGCGGGGACCTGGGGGGCGACGTGATCGCCCACCTCGAAGCCCAGATCGCCTCGGCGCGCAGCCTGCTGGCGGTCGTGCTCGAGCAAGGCGCCGCGATCCGCGAGCGCGACGTCCAGGGCGTCGTGCGGCTCGCGGGGATGCTGCGCGGCGAGATGGGACGGCGCCAGCTGCTCGACGAGCAGCGCACGCGGCTGCTCGCCCGCTGCGGCGAGCAGCTCGGCACGCCTGCCGAGACGGTCACGTTGAGCGGCCTGCTGGAGCTGATGCGCCCCGATCAGGCGGACGCCGCGAGGACCCGGAGCGCCGAGCTGAAGGGGCTCCTGGCGGAGCTGCAGCGGGAGCACTCGTGCAACCGCGCGATCATGCAGATCGAGCTCGGCTTCCTCGATCACCTGATGAGCATGCTCCTCATCGACGGGGTCAACGGCTACGACACACGCGGCTCCTCGACCGCGATCACGCGCGCCCGCCCGCACGGCGGCCTCCACGTCCTCGACCTGCGCGCCTAGAGATGTCGATCCCGACGCTGCAAGGACTCCAGACTGCGCTCAGCGGACTGCTCGCCGAGCAGCAGGCGATGGACGTCGCCGGGCACAACATCACCAACGCCAACACCGAAGGCTACTCGCGCGAGCGGGTCGTGATGGAGACCGGGCCGGAGATCCCGATCCCGTCGCTGTCGGCCGTGACCGGCCAGGGCGCACAGCTCGGCACGGGCGTGACGATCGAGACCTACACGCGGATCCGCAACACCTACCTGGACTCGCAGTACCGCACGCAGAACAGCACCCTGAGCGGCGCCGCCACGCAAGCCGAAGAGCTCGAACAGGCCGAGAGCGCCTTCAACGAGCCCTCGAGCGCCGGCATCTCCAGTCAGCTCTCGAACTTCTGGTCGGCCTGGAACAGCCTCGCCGCCGCACCGACGAGCGAAGCGGCCAAAGAGGGCGTCGTCGCCGCCGGCCAGCGGCTCGCGACCGCCTTCAACCAGCTCAGCGCGCAGCTGCAGACGATCTCGAGCCAAGCCACCCAGCAGTACGAAGCGCGCACGGGCCCGAGCGGCGAAGTCGCCGACTACGCCCGCCAGATCGCGCAGCTCAACGAACAGATAAAGCAGGCCGAACAGGCGCGCCAGCCGCCGAACGACATGCTCGACCGCCGCGACCTGCTGATCGACAAGCTCTCGTCGCTCGCCAACGTGACGGTCACCCAACAGCCGGACGGGACCGACACGATCGCCTTCGGCGACGCCGCCAAACCGCTCGTCGAAGGCGCGACGGTCAACTGGCCGCAGACGCTGACCTCGGCCGCCGGCGGCCAGCTCGGCGCGCTGCTCTCGCTGACGGGCCCCGGTGGCGGCCTGACCGTGTTCGCCTCAGAACTCGATGCGGTCGCCGCTTCGGTGGCCGCCACCGTCAACGAACTCCACACCTCGACGCCGTTCTTCACCGGCACGACCGCGGCGACGCTCAAGGTCGCGGTCTCCTCACCGGAAGTGCAGGCGTCCTCGACCGCGGCGCCCGGCGGCAACGACGTCGCGCTGGCGATCGCGGGCCTGCGCGGAGGCACGGCCGAACAGGGCTACTCGGCGCTGGTCGGCCTGGTCGGCAGCACGGTCGCGGGGGCCAAGGACGAACAGGCGAACCTGCAGACGACCCTCACCGCGATCGGCAACCAGCGGCAGGCGGTCTCGGGCGTCTCGCTCGATGAGGAAATGACCAACCTGATCACCTTCCAGCGCGGCTACCAGGCCTCGGCACGGACGCTGACCGCGATGGACGAGATGCTCGAAACGCTGATCGAGCACACCGGAAGGGCGGGGCTGTAGGGATGACCGGCCGGATCACCGACGCGATGCTGACGGCGGCGACGCTGAACGACCTGAACTCCTCGCTGGGCGCGCTCGAGCGCAGCTCGGCCGAACTGTCCTCGGGCAAGACGATCCTCCAGCCCTCCGACAACCCCTACGGCGCGAGCCACGCGATCGACCTCCAGAGCCAGCTCGACGGCCTGTCCTCCTATACGAAGAGCGTTCAGGACGGGATCTCGTGGACGCAGGCCGCGAGCGGGGCGATGTCGAACATCGCGACCGTCGGGCAGCGCGTCCGCGAACTCGTTCTGGAGGCGTCCAACGGCACGAACAACGCGACCGACCTGGCGAACATCGCCACCGAGGTCAAGCAGCTCACCGAAACGATCAAGCAGGACGCGAACACGCAGTTCGCGGGCCAGTACGTGTTCTCCGGCACGGCCACCTCGACGGCGCCCTACGCCCAGGGCGAAGGCGGGGCCGACGTCTACAAAGGCAACCACGAAACGATCGCGCGGCTGTACGGGCCGAACGCCACCGTCGTCGTCAACACGGACCTCTCGACGGTGCTCGGCAGCGGCAAGGAAGCCGAAGACGGCAAGCTGCTCGACGTGCTGCGCACGATCTCCCAGCACCTGACCGAAGCGACGCCCGCAAGCCGCGCGGCGCTCGGCAACACGGACCTCAAAGCGCTCGACACGAGCCTCGAAGGGCTGAGCCAGCTGCAGTCGAGCATCGGCAGCGCGACGAACCAGCTCCAGACCGCGATCTCGCGGATCGAAGCGCTGCAGGCGTCGATCGAAAAGGGGCTTTCGAGCACGATCGACACAGACGTGGCGAAGACCACGATCGAGTACGCCAACCAGCAGGCGGCCTACGAGGCCGCGCTGCGGGCGGGCGCGAACATCGTTCAGGAATCGCTGCTCAACTTCCTCCACTAGCAAGGAGCGCCACCCGCCATGCCAGTCACATTCGAGAGCGTCCGCTTCGGCACCGTGGAGGTGGAGGACAGCGACGTGATCGAGTTCCCGCGCGGGCTGATCGGCCTCGGCGGCAACCGCTGGGCTTTGCTCGACCGCAACCCCGGGACGGAGTTCCGCTGGCTGCACAACCTCGAAGACGGGGCCCTGGCGCTGCCCGTGGTCCCGCCGGCGCCGTTCTTCTCCGACTTCGCCCTGGAGGTCGCCGCCGAGGACCTGGCCGGCGCCGGCATCGATGATCTCGGGGAGTGGGAGGTGTACGTGACGGTGCGGGCCGCGCCCGACCCGCTGGACATCACGGCGAACCTCAGGGCGCCGCTGGTGATCCGCGCGGGACGCGGCTACCAGCTGCTCAACACCGTCGAGGGAGCGTCGCTGCAGGCGCCCCTGTTCGAGCTGGCGGCGAGCACCGAGCACGCCCCGGCTCGCTCCGCCGACGCCGCCTGAGAGACGCCCCTGTTCGAGCTGGCGGCGAGCACCGAGCACGCCCCGGCTCGTCTCTCCGCCGACGCCGCCCGAGAGAGCCGCCCCCGCACGCGGCCGCCGGCGCCGCCCGCGAGGCGACCCGACGCGCTTGCGGCGACCTCTCCCGGTGCTTGCTTCATACTCGTCTCGCATGCTGATCCTGACGCGACGCCCCGGAGAACGCGTCGTCATCGGGGACAACATCCTCGTGACGGTGATGGGCGTGAGCGGGCACACCGTGCGGCTCGGGATCGAAGCGCCCGAGGGCATCTCGATCTACCGCGAGGAGATCTGGCTCGCCGTCGAGGCCGAGAACCGCGCCGCGGCGGCCGCCGCAGCCGAGGACCTGCCCGCCTCGCCGCCGGCCCCGCGCGGCGCGCAGGAGCCGCCCGCCGAGGACGCGCCCGAGCAGCCCTGACGCGCGGCTTGACCTTACGAACACGCGGCGGATAGACTGCCTCCTACGTCGCAGTCAAGCGGCGTCTGCGGCAGTGCGCCTCGAGGGCGAGGCGGAGTGGGCTCTGCATTGGAGAATGCGCCTGAGGAGCCCGTTCACCTCCCGGGATCGCCTACCGCGGTCCATCGAAGCGAGGAGGACTCGAGGATGCCGTCCAGAGGGAGTATCAGCTCGCGTGGCGCGCTCGGCGCCGGTCGCGCGCGATACGTGATCGGCGCCGTGCTCGCGGTCGTCGCGTTCTGCGCGATGACCGCTACCGCGCTTGCCGCGAAAACGCCGCACGTCAACATCGTCAGCCAGTCCGGCCCGCCGGAAGGTCCGATCCCGCCGAACACGTCGTACTACACGACGATCCAGGCGGCGGTCAACGCGACGCGCCGCAACTACGGCGACTGGGTCCTGGTCGAGCCCGGCACCTACGACGAAGAAGTCCTCGTCACGAGCGCCCACAGCGGAATCCACATCCGCGGGATGGACCGCAACACCGTGATCCTCGACGGCAAAGGCGAAGCCGCCCCCGGCGGCAGCAACGGGATCGAGGTCCTGAAGACCAACAACGTCTCGATCGAAAACATGACTGCGCGCAACTACGACCGTCCGAGCCCCGACGGGCCGGAGGGCAACGCCTTCTACTGGGACGGCGGCGAGGGCTCCGAAAAGGAGGGCGCGCACGGATGGGTCGGCAAGTACCTGACCGCCTACGACACGACGATGAACGGCGGCTACGGGATCTTCACCCAGAACGAGAAGGAAGGCGAATGGGAAAACATCTACGCCTCCGGCTACAACGACTCGGGCATCTACCTGGGCGCGTGCTGGGAATGTAAAGCCCGTATCTCCAAAGCGACGATCGAATACAACGCGGTCGGCTACTCCGGGTCGAACTCCGGTGGGCGCCTCGTGATCGAAAAATCGACCTTCCGGCACAACTCCGCCGGGATCGTCCCGAACGGTGAAAACCCGGGCGACGGACCGCCGCCGCAGAACGGCATGTGCGACGCGCACAAACCGCACTCGCCGTACGTCAAGTTCACCTCCACGAACATCGCGCGCTGCACGATCTTCAAGGAAAACCTGATCACGGAAAACAACGACCTGGAAGTGCCCGCCAACCCGTCGACCGAAAAGGCGCCGTGGGGCGTCGGGGTCGAGCTTCCGGGCGACGCGGCCGACCTGATCGAAAACAACGTCATCTCCAAGAACGTCAACAACGGCGTGCTCGGCTTCGAGTACCCCAACCCGTTCCCGCCCGAAGAAGGCTGCACGGCGGAACTGGAAGCCAAAGGCCTGTGCACGCGCACGATCTTCTTCCAGCTGACGGGCAACAAGATCGCTGACAACACGTTCGAAGAAAACGGCACCAGCGGCGCCGAATTCGCGAGCGACATCACGCTGCAAGGCGGGATCTACCCCTACCACTCGCACACGTCGAACAACAACTGCGTGAGCGGCAACACGATCACCGGCGGCACGTTCCCGGCGAACATCGAAGGGACGTGGGGCTGCCAGAACACGACGACGCCGCCGCCGAACAACGGCCTCGCGGCGATCGGCTACCTGGTGATCCTCTCCGAAGAGTCGGCGCTGCGCAAAGCTGTCCCGCAGGCCGCGCCGCCGCCGCAGGAAACGATGCCCAAACCGTGCGAAGGCGTTCCGAGCAACCCGCTCTGCCCGTAACGCTCTGAGCACCTGAGCAGCACTTCGCCGGCGCCGTCTCCCGACTCGGGGGGCGGCGCCGGCGTCGTTCAGGCGCTTGCGCCGCGGCCTACGTGTGGGGCCTCTCGCCGCGAGCGAGGGCGGCGAACCGCTCGCCGCGCTCCTCGAAGTCTCGGAAGCCGTCGTAGCTGGGGGCGGCGGGTGAGAGCAGCACGACCGCGCCTGAAGCGGCGAGGTCGCGGGCGCTCGCGACGGCCGCCTCGAGGCTCTCGGCGCGAACGGCCCGCTCGCCGGGCAGCCCCGCCCGCAGCGCCGCTTCGAGGAGCCTCGGCCCGGTGGTCCCGATCGCGACGAGCGTCGCGTCTCGTCGCGCCAGGGCCGCGCCCAGCTCGCCGTAGTCCTGTCCGCGGTCCTGGCCCCCGCCGAGCAGCACGAGCGGCCGGTCGGGAAAGCTCGCGAGGGCCGCGAGCGCAGACTCGGGGGTCGTCGAGATCGAATCGTCGACCCAGGTCAGCCCGTCGCGCTCGGCGACGGTCTGCAGGCGATGGGGGAGGGGGGTGAAGCCGGCGAGCGCCCCGGCGAGCGCCCCGGGCAGCTCGGGCAGGGCGAGGCCCGCCGCCTGCAGCGCGCACAGCGCCGCGCACAGGTTCATCGCGTTGTGCTCGCCCGGCAGCGGCAGCTCGGCGGCGCTCACGCGCGGCTCCCCCGCGAAGGCGACGCCTCCGTCGCGCACGTCCCACCCCTGCGGCTGCCCGAAGAGGTGGCGCGCCCCGCGCGCCGGCGCCGACGCAAGCTCCGGCGGGTGCGCCGGGAGCACCGCCTGCTCGACTCCCGGCAGGGTGAGCAGGCGGAGCTTCTCCTCGCGGTACACGCGCTCGGAGCCATGCCAGTCGGCGTGCTCGGCGAAGAGGTTCGTGACGACGGCCACCTGGGGACCGGCCGCGAGGTCGGCGACCTGGTAGCTGGAGAGCTCGACGATCACGGGGGCGTCGCCGGCGGCGTCGAGCAGGTCGAGAGCCGGGCGGCCGATGTTGCCGCCGAGCTCGGCGGGCGCGCCGGCGGCCCTGGCGAGGTGGTGGGCGAGCGCGGCGGTCGTCGACTTGCCCTTCGTGCCCGTGACGCCGATCACGCCGTCCCCGCCTCGCTCGGCGAGCCACAGCGAGGTCGCGGTCGTGACCGGCACGCCGCGCTCCTTCAGCTCGATGATCTCCGGCCGGTGGATCGAGACCCCGGGAGAGCGGACGACGGCGTCGCACGTGGCAAGCGCCGCGACGGCCTCCTCGCCGGGACCCACGACGCGGACGCCGGGAGCGGCCAGCGCCGCCGCCACGTCGAAGGAGGGAGGCTCGTCGAAGACCGCGACCGCGATCGCCGCGGCGGGCAGGCGCTCGGCGAGCCGCGTCGCGAAGGAGACGATCTCCCGGCCGGCTCCCCACACGCCCACGCGGGTGCCGTCAAGCTGCGAGAACCGCACGCACCCCGTCCATCAGGACCTCCGGCACGTCGTGCTCGTCGGACAGCGCGAGCACCCGCTGCGGGTCGCCCTCGGCGGCAGGACGAGAAGGCAGCACCTCCGCGGCGAGACGCCGCACGACCGCATGGTCGCGCCAGCGCTCATCGGCGGCGAGCAGGCGGATCGCCGCGATCGACTCCTGCTCCTCGCCGACGCACTCGAACGGCTTGTGCCCGCCGCTGGCGGCGAGCAGCGCGAAGCCCTCGTACTGAGCCTCGTCGGCGAGCAGGTCGGCGCCGAAGATCTCGGCGAGGTGCGCGGGCTCGGTGAACGGCGCCATCGCGAGGTACACGAAGCGGCACTTGGGGCAGTCCCGGCACCACGAGGAGGCGCGCAGGGCGGGGTCGATGCGGAAGATCGCGTTGCAGCTCGTGAAGGCACGGTGGTACTGCGGCAGTGCGGCGAACGCGCGCGCGATCGCAAGCTCCGAGGCGGGGCGCAGGACCGAGAGCTGGCGCACCGGAGCACCCGCCTCGTCGACCGCCGCGCCGAGCAGCCGCTCCGCCGCGAGCCCCTTGCTGTACTGGTGGTTGACCTCGACGCCGTCGAAGCGCAGGTTCCCGGCGGAGGCCGAGCGCTCGTTTGCCATCGCGACGGTGTCGAGCCCGTGGATCGCCGCGGTCAGCATCGCCACGCAGGTCACGATCGCGGTCACCGGGACGTGCCCGTTGATCGCTCCGGCCGCGTTCAGCTCGAACAGCAGCGGATCGAGCTCGCGTCGGGCGATCAGGCGGGGCAGCCCGGCGACCTCGGCCGTCCGCGCGATCGGCGCCGCGTCGCCGATCGAGAACAGCACGGTCTCGAGGCCGCTGCGGCGCACCGCCTCGATCGCGACGGCCGAGTCCTTGCCCCCGCCGACCGGGACGAGCACGCGGCGTGGGGGGACGGCGTCTCCGGCCGCCGCGACGGGCCTGCCCGCCGGCGCCTGCGTGCGGCCGAAGCGCGGCCGGGGCAGCTCGGGCAGGCGGTTGACGTACGCGAGCTCGCCGAGTCCCTCGGAGTAGAGCGCCTCGAGCAGCGCGACCGCCGCGGGGCCCGGTTCGGGACCCGGCCCGTAGCCGATCTCCGGCGGCAGCGCGGCCTTGTAGTAGCTGACCCCCGCGACCCAGTGCAGCAGCGAGAGCAGGCCATCGAGCGCGCCGCCGGGATCGCCGTCGAAGCCGGGCGGCACGGGGAGGACGATCCGCTCGGCGAACTCGAGATCCTCGCCTAGGGCGTAGCGCAACGTGACCGTGCCGCTCGGGTCGACGTCGCGCGAGAGGAACCGGAAGCTCCCGATCGCGGCGGGGTCGAAGGCGACCGTCGGCTGGCTTGCCGGCATCTGCATCCCGATCAGCCTAGAAGCGACGCCGACGGACGACCGGCCGGCATAGAGCCCCGGCGGCGGGCGCTCGGCGGCCCGCGGCGCGGGCGCAGCGCCTCAGTCGTTCGCGGTGACGGTCTCGAGCAGCTCCGCGAAGCGCTCGCGGGAGCGCGCCCGGCGGGTCGGCAGGTGCTCGCTCGGCACGCCGTCGGCGGGCGCCTCGTAGCCCGCGAGGATGTGGCGCGCGACCGACTGACGGTGCACCTCGTCGGGGCCGTCGTAGATGCGCGCGGCGCGGGCGAAGCGGTACATCTGCTCGAGCGGCAGGTCGGTCGAGTAGCCGAGCGAGCCGTGCAGCTGGAGCGCCCTGTCGACGACGTCGTGCAGCACCTTCGCACCGAAGAACTTGATCAGCGCGACCTGCGTGCGGGCCGCGCTCGCTCCCTGCGTGTCCATCGTCCAGGCCGCGTGGAGGGTCATCAGCCGCGCCGCCTGCATCTCGGCGGCGCTGTCGGCGATCCAGTTCTGGACGGTCTGCTTCTGGGCCAGCAGCGAGCCGTGCGCGTGACGGTAGGTCGCGCGCTCGCACATCATGTCGAAGGCGCGGCGGGCGACGCCGAGCCAGCGCATGCAGTGGTGGATGCGCCCCGGGACGAGGCGGTGCTGGGCGAGGATGAAGCCCTCGCCGTCGCCGCCGAGCAGCGCCTCCGCGGGGACGCGCGCGCCCTCGTAGGCGATTTCGGCGTGGCCGCCGTAGGCGCCGAAGCTCTCCCACGGGTGCTCCATCGTGGGCACGTCGCGGAGGATCTCGACGCCGGGCGTGTCGACCGGGACGATGAACATCGAGGCGCGCTGCGAGGGCCGCGCCTCGGGGTTCGTCACCGCCATCACGATCAGGAAGTCCGCGATCGAGGCGTTCGAGGAGAACCACTTGCGACCGCTGATGACCCACTCCTCGCCGTCGCGTTCGGCCCGCGTCGCGAGCTGCGTCGGGTCGGACCCGGGCGTGTGCGGCTCGGTCATGCTGAAGGCGCTGCGCAGGTCGCCCGCGAGCAGCGGGTGCAGCCAGCGGTCCTTCTGCTCCTCGGTGCCGGCGAGCGCGATCAGCTCGGAGTTGCCGGAGTCCGGCGCGGCGTTTCCGAAGGCGAGCGGCGCGATCGGCGAGGTGCCGAGGATCTCGTGCATGAGGCCGAGGCGGACCTGCCCCATCCCCTGACCGCCGAGCTCCGGCGGCAGGTGCGTCGCCCACAACCCGCGCTCCTTGACGCGCTCCTGCAGCGGCGCAAGCGCCCGGGTCAGGCCGTCCAGACCGAGCTCGTGCCAGATCGCCTCGAGCGGCCAGATCTCCTCGCGCACCAGCTCGTCCATCCAGTCGAGCTGCTCCTGAAACTCGGGCTCGGTCTGAAAGTCCCAGCTCATCGCTCGCTTCCTTTCCCTCGGGTCACTCCGGCGCGGAATCCGCACGACAGACTACGTGCTATCAACCAATTGCGCCCGGCCTGTGGCCCCGAACGAGGAGAGAGGACTCCAGACGATGAACGACGATCCGAAACTTGTCGAGGGGGTCGACTTCGTGTCGCTCTCGACCCACGACCTGGAGGCCGCCGCGAAGTTCTACGGCGAGACGCTCGGCCTGCCTCGAACCGTGTTCATGCCCGAGCGCAACTACTCCGAGTTCGAGACCGGCAACCTCACGCTCAGCCTGATCGACGGCGAGAAGATGGGCATCGGGCACCGTGTCAGCGAGAACGCGATCGCGCTCCACGTCGCCGACGTGGCCCAGGCGCGGGAGACGCTCGAAGCGCGCGGCGTCGCCTTCCACGCGGACACGCTCGACACCGGCGTCTGCCACATGGCGTTCTTCGCCGACCCCGACGGCAACCAGCTGATGCTCCATCACCGCTACGCGCCTCGTCAGACGGGAGGCTGAGCGGTGACGGGCGCGGCCGCACTGCGGACCGTCCTGCTGCCCGGCTCGCGCGCGCTGCTCGACTATCACGCGGCCGAGCTGCCGCAGCGCGACGATCTCTGCGGCGCGTTCTGCGGCGCGCTCGCGCTGAACGCCGCGGGGATCGCCGAGGCGCGCGGCGAACCGGCCGACCAGGACGCGGTCGCGCTCGCCGCCGGCTCGATCGTCTCGACCACGCGCGACCCGGCAACGCTCCCGGGCGGCAAAGGCGGCAGGAGGGACTACCGCCTGGCGATCCCCACGATCGACGATCCCGACGTCTCCGGCACGACCGCCGAGGGGGTCGCGCGGGCGATCGACGAGCTCGGGGGCGGGGCGGTCACGGCGATCCCCTACCACGGGCCGTGGACACCCGAGACGCTGGACGGGCTGTTCGACGCGGCGGCCGGGCTCTCGGAGCCGGTCACCCTCATCGCCAACCTCGCCACCCATCATCTGTGGGGCGCCGGGGCGACGCCGGCGCAGCTGCTGGCCCACCTCTGCGACGGCTCGCTCGACGGGCCGCCGCCGGACTGGGACGTCGGCCACTTCTCCTGCGTGGTGGCGTGCACCGAAGGTCCCGGCGGGCGGCTCTACGCCGTCGCCGACACCTACCCGGCGCTCGGCGACCACGGCGTCCACCTGCAACCCCGCGAGCGGCTCGCGGCGGCGATCGCCCGCGTCGACAAGCCGGCCGGCGGCGTCCTGGCGGTCGTCTCGCGCGGGGAGGCCGAGCGGCTGCGCGACGCGGCGCATGCGCTCGGTCTGGCGGAGGGGTTGTGGGACAACGGAACGGTGACGGAGCGGGCGGCATGAGCACGGCCGAGCTCGTCGCGCTCGTCGCGTGCGACCTCGGCGGGATCGTGCGCGGGCGGGCCGTCTTCGCGAGCGAGCTGCAGGAGCACTTCGGCGCGGGCATCGGGTGGGTCCCGGCGAACCTCGCGCTGACCCCGCTCGGCCCGCTGGCCGAACCGAACCCGTTCGGCTCGACGGGCGACTTGCGACTGCTCCCCGACGCGGAGACCCACGTGCGGGTCGGCGCCGAGCCGGGCGAGCTCCCGCTCGAGCTCGTGCTGTGCGACATCGTGCACACCGACGGGGCGCCGTGGAGCTGCTGCCCGCGGGACTTCCTCAGGCGCGCGCTGGCCGACCTGCGCGAGCGGGCGGGCGCGGTCCTCGCGGCGAGCTTCGAGCACGAGTTCCAGCTGATCCGCTCCGAGCGCTCGCCGGTGCCCTTCTCGCTGGCGGCGATGCGCGCGGCCGAGCCGTTCGCGACGGCGGTGATGGGCGCCCTCATGGAGGCGGGGGTCGAGCCGGAGCGCTTCTTCGCGGAGTTCGCCTCGCACCAGTTCGAGATCCCCGTCGCGCCCGCCGGCGGCGTCGCGGCGGCGGACCGCGCGGTCGTGCTGCGCGAGATCGTCCGCGAGATCGCCCGGCGCGGGGACATGCGGGCGACGTTCGTCCCGCTGCTCGACCCCGAGGAGGCCGGCAACGGCGTCCACGTCCACGTCAGCCTCGCCGCGACCGACGGTCGGCCGCTGCTGTACGACCCCGCACGGCCCGGCTGCCTGAGCGAGCTGGGCGGGAGCTTCGCGGCAGGCGTGCTCGCCCACGCGGGCGCGCTGAGCGCGATCTGCGCGCCGTCGCCGGTCTCGGGCGAGCGCCTGCGCCCGCACCACTGGAGCGCGGGCGCCGCCTGTCTCGGTGAGCGCAACAGGGAAGCCCTGCTGCGGATCCCGCCGCTGGTCGCCGCCGGCGGGGGCGAGCCGGCGGGGCAGATGCGTCTGGAGTACCGCGGCGCGGACGCCGCCGCGAACCCGTATCTCGTGCTGGGAGCGATCGTGCGAGCGGGCCTTGAGGGCATCGAGGCCGGACTGGCGGCCCCGCCGCTGCTCGAGCGCGACCCCGCGACGCTCGACCCCGGGGAGGCGGAGCGCTTCGGCGTGGGCGCGCTGCCGTCCTCCCTGTCGGAGGCACTGGAGGCGCTCGAGGCAGACGAGAGCGTTCGGGACTGGCTCGGCCCGGAGCTGCTCGGCGCCTACGTGAGCCTCAAGCGGGGGGAGCTGGAGGCGGCCGGGACGATGGACCTCGCGGAAAGCTGCGCGCGTTATGCCGAGGCCTACTGAGGCGAGCCTCGCCGCCCTGCTCGCGGCCCTTGAGGGCGAGCTGGAGGCGGCGGGGGAGCTGCGCCGGCGACTGCACGCGGCGCCCGAGCTGGCCCACGAGGAGCACGCCACCGCCGCGGCGCTCGCGCGGGCGCTGCCGGTGGCGGCGCAGACGGCCGCGGGCACCGGGCTGCTCGCGCTCGTCGCGGGGCCCGACCCTTCGGCGGCGCCGGTGGCGGTCCGCGCCGAGCTCGACGGACTGCCGATCGAGGAGCGGACGGGCGCGCCCTTCAGCGCCCGCGGCGCCGCGATGCACGCCTGCGGGCACGACGTCCACATGGCCGCGCTGGTGGCGCTGACGCGCGCGGCGGCGAGCCTCGGCGAGCAGCTCCCCGCGCCGCTGCTCGCGGTCTTCCAGCCGAGCGAGGAGGCCTACCCGTCGGGCGCCCGGATGCTCGCCGAGGAGGCGCCCGCCCTGCGGGGCTCCCGGGCGGTCGTCGCGGCGCACATCCACCCCGAGCTGCCGTGGGGCTCGCTGGCGCTCGAGGAGGGCTCGGTCAACGCCTCCTGCGACGCGTTCGAGATCGTGATCGAGGGCCGCTCCACGCACGGCGCCTACCCGCACCGCGGGCGCGACCCGGTGCTGGCGCTGAGCGAGGCGGTGCTCGCGCTACACGCCGCGGCGGGACGCCGGATCGACCCGCTGCACCCGGCCTCGCTGACCGTCGGGGTGCTGTCCGCGGGGAGCGCCGAGAACGTCATCCCCGACCGTGCGACCGCGCGGGGAGCGCTGCGCGCGCACCGGCCCGAGGACCGCGAGCTGCTGCGCGGTCTGTGCGCCGAGGTCGTGTCCGGCGTAGCGGCCGCCCACGGGTGCAGCGGCGAGGTGAGGATCACGCCGGGCGAGCCGCCGCTTCACAACGACGCGGCGATCGTCGCCGCGGGGGGTGAGCTGCTCGCCGCGGGGGGCTTCGCCCGCGCTCCCGCCTGGCGCTCGTGCGGATCTGATGACTTCTCGTTCTTCGGCGCCCTCGCGCCGGTCGCGATGGCGTTCGTCGGGCTGGACGGCGCGCCGGGCTTCGTGCCGCGCCCGCTGCACCATCCCGAGCTGCTCGCGCCCGAAGAGGCCGTCGCCGCGGTGGCGCGCGCGCAGGCGCTCATGTACGTCGCGGCGACGCAGGCGAGTCGATGACCCGTCGGGAGCCAGTCCAGAAACGAAGCAGGGAGCGGGTCGAGGCGATCCTCAGGGCGGCCCAGGAGCTGCTCGCCGAGCGCGGCGTCGAGGGGCTGACGACGCGAACGCTTGCGAGCTACTCGGGGATCCCCGTCGCGACGATCTACCGGTACTTCGAGGACCGCGACGCGATCATCGGCGCCTACCTCGACCATGAGCTGGCGTCGATCGACCGGGCCGTCGAAGAGGCGCTGATGTCGCTCGAGCGCGTCACCTTCCGCTCGATGGCGGAGGCCGTCGCGATCGCCCACCTGCGCCACCACCAGGCCCACCCGGAGGGGATTCCCGTCTGGTTCGGGACGCGCCTGAACGCGGCCGTCCACGACAGCGTCCGCCAGCTGGACGCGCGACTGGCCTCCTCGCTGCACGCCGCCACGCGCGGCGCGGGCTTCATCGAGGACGGCCCGCACTTCGGCGCGGGCCTGATCGTGCGGCTCTGGGACCGGACGTTCGAGCACATCTTTCGGATCGAGCGCGGCGCCGCCGAACAGGAGGCGATCGCGCGCGACGTGATCGACATGATCGCCTCCTACATGGAGCGCTTCGCGACGCCCGCGGGCCTGGAGGGGATCTCCAGCGAGGAGTTCCTGCGCGTGTTCCGCCCGGCGCGGGTCTGAGCGGCGGGCGCGCGGGGAGCGGCGGGCGCGATCCGCTCAGGCGTAGCGGTGGTGGAGGATCAGTGGGTTCCCGTCGGGGTCGCTGAAGATCGCCTGGTGGCAGACGCCCGAGTCGAAGGCGGCGTGGAAGCTCACTCCCTTCGCTTCGAGCGCGGCCTGCGAGGCGGCGACGTCGTCGACCTGGAGGGCGATCGGGGCGCTGTTGGGGCGCGCCTCGGCCTGGCCGAAGCCGCTGGGGTCGAAGACGGCGATCGTCAGGTTGCCGGCCTGGAACTCGGTCGCGGGGCGGTCGCCCCAGCGCTTGCCCTGCTCGAGGCCCAGTGTCTCGGCGTAGAAGCTGACCGCCCGGTCGTGGTCGCCGGTCGGGATGCAGACGAAGTCGACGCCGGTGACCATCGTCTCGGTGGTGCTCATCGCGGCTCCTTCGGTCGGGTGACGCCGCAGCGCGGCGAGGGTTCCGGGCCACGATACGCGCAGCCCGCGCGCGAGCGTGCCGATCGCGGGGGCGAGGGCGGGGTACGCTCGCTGCCGATCGGCGGGGGCGGGGTAGGATCTGCCAGATGCCGGCGCGCCTCTACTTCACCAACTCCGACGAGGCCAACGAGCTGATCGCGAAGGACGCGATGGCGCTCCTGATCGGGTTCGCGCTGGACCAGCAGGTGACGGTCCCGAAGGCCTTCACGGGACCGCTCGCGATCAAGGAGCGCCTCGGCACGCTCGACCCCGCGAAGCTCGCCGCGGCCGACCTCGAGCCGGTCTTCCGCGAGAAACCCGCGATCCACCGCTTCCCGGCGAAAATGGCCGAACGAGTCCACGACCTCTCCGCGCACGTCCGCGACGAGTACGGGGGCGACGCCGCCCGCGTCTGGAAAGACGCGAAGAACGGCGATCAGCTGCGAGCGAACATCGAAGGCCTGCCGGGCTTCGGCGAGATGAAGGTCAAGTCGCTAGGCGCCGTGCTAGCCAAGCGCTACAAGCTCGCGAAGGCGAAGAGCCTGGTGCCGCCGCACCCTACACTCGGGGACGTCGACTCGCCCCAGGCGCTCGTCGACTACCAGGCCGCGAAGCGGGCGCACAAGGCCGAGTGGTCGAAGATGAAGAGCTGAGACGAGTCCGTACATGCCGGACTTGGCTTGCCTCGCATTCCAGGGCCAGTGGCGGTTTGGCTGGACAGCGCTCGCAGCCATCGGCACACTCGTGCTCGCGGTCGTCACCGCACTACTCGCTTGGTCAACTCGAAAACTAGCCGACGCCAGCACCGCTGACCAACAGGCCCAGTGGCGTCCCGTGCTCTCAGTCAATCCTGACGGCAAAGTCGACTACGACGAGCCCAACAACCTCCTCGCCTTCACGGTACGCAACGTGGGTCGCGGACCCGCGTTCGGCACGAATGCGCAGGTACGATCGGGGACCAGATCGCTCGGGTCGTCGATACCGGGGCTTGGCGCACCGGCCCTCGCGCCTGAAGAGGCGTTCTATCTCCAGTGCAACATCAACGACTCCCGTCAGCCCAAGAGAGGCATACGCGGGATCGTCGTGGATGTCGAAGTGACCTACTACGACGTGACTGAATACTGGCACAAGACCTTCGTCAGGATCGCGGGATTTCGTCCGCCACGCAGCATCGGCGACCTGTCTGTGCAACCAACTCTGCGGATCGCGAGCGTGTTCTTCGAGCAGACAGAGAACCGCCTTCTACCCGTGACTGGCTCGCCCCGAGCCCGAGAGCAAGCCCGCGCTGCTGAACAGTTCTGGTGGAAGCGGCAGTGGGCGCGGGTGTGGCGCCGCGTGCCCCGCGACGGCTGACGCGGCGCTGGCGCACACGAGCAGGGCGTGGCTCGTTGGTTGGACAGCGTGGTCTGTCTTCGTACGGCCTTTCGCGAGCCCGTACACAGCCGGCCGGATCGCGAAGCCTTCTTACAGGCCGTGGCCGCGCACCCCCGAGCTTGACAGCCGCAGCCGCGGCGTCCCAAGCGGACGGGTCGCAAGGAGCCTCGACGGGCGGCGTGTAAGACTTCCCACCGTGGCCGCCGCGACCGCAACCCCACCTGCCGGCCACGGATGAGAGCGTAAGCGCGATGCGCCCGGGCCTCGCGGCCTCACTGGGCATCTTCTTCACCGCGCTGCTGTGCTTCATCTCGATCGGAGCGGCGCTCCCGACGCTGCCCACATTCGTGCGCGGCCCGCTGCACTCGGGCGACGTCGCCGTCGGGCTCGTCGTCGGCTCCTTCGCCCTCACCTCGGTCGTGTGCCGCCCGGTGGCCGGGCGTCAGTCCGACCGCCGCGGGCGGCGGGTCGTGATGGTCGCGGGCGCGCTCGCGATGGCGCTCGGCGGGGTGCTCTACCTGCTCGCCGACAACGTCGCGACGCTGATCCTCGCCCGCCTGGTGGTCGGCGCGGGCGAGGGCATCGTCTACACCGCCGGGGCGACGTGGGCCGTCGATCTCGCGCCCGAGGACAGGCGCGGCTTCGCGCTCGGCCTGTTCGGGCTCGCCGTCTGGGGCGGCCTCTCGCTCGGTCCGCTGGCGGGAGAGCTGCTCCGCTCCGGCGCCGGCTACGACGCCGTCTGGACGCTCGCCGCCGCCCTGCCCGCCGCCGCCGCGCTGCTCGCGCTGCGGCTGCCCGAGCCCGAGTTCCCCGCGCTGAGCCCGCAGGCGGAGCGCGAAGCGCTGCTGCCGAAGGCCGCGCACCGTCCCGGCCTCGCCCTCGCGCTCGCCAACGTCGGTTACGCGGCGCTCGCGGGGTTCGTGGTGCTCGCCCTGAAGGCCCGCGGGATCGAGGGCGGCGCGACCGTCTTCACCGCCTTCGCGGTCGCCGTCTTCGCGAGCCGTCTCGTGCTCAGCCGCGTCCCCGACCGCGCCGGGGCGCGGGCGACGGCGACGGCCGCCGGACTGCTCGAGGCGCTCGGCCTGGCCGTGATCGCGGCCGCCGGCTCGCTCGGCCTGGCGCTGGCGGGGGCGCTGATCGTCGGGGTCGGCTTCTCGATGTTGTTCCCGTCGCTCGCCCTGATGGTCGTCGGCGAGGTGACCGACGACCGTCGCGGGACGGCTATGGGCGCCTTCACGGCCTTCTTCGACATCGGCGTCGGCCTCGGCGGCCCGATCGCGGGCGCGACGGCGGCGCTGTTCGGCTACCCCGCCGTCTTCTACCTCTCCGCGGTCGCGGCGCTCGGCACGGCCGTGCTCGCCGCCTCCCCCGAACGCACGGCCGCGACGGCGGGCGCGAGCGAGTAGCTCAAGACGTCCCGGCCTCCGTCTCCAGCCAGCGCCGGTAGACGCCGAGCAGCGCCGCGCGCATCGCGGGCGTGAGGTCGCGGACACGCAGGGTGCCGCTGAGCGCGATCGTCTCCCGAATCTGGTGCAGGTACTCGCTGCAGTGCTCGCAGCCCGAGAGGTGCGCGCGCAGCCGACGGCGCTCGCGCCGCGGCAGCGCGCCCTCGAGGTAGTCGGTGATCAGCTCGACCACTTCGCGGCAGGCGATCTCCTCTGCGCCCAGGAGCTTCACGGCGCCTCCCCGAGGCTCGCCTCTAGCGATTCGCGCATGCGGCTGCGCCCGCGGTGCAGGAGCACCCGCTGGTTGCCCTCGCTGATCT
The DNA here is from genome assembly GCA_035571915.1 of Solirubrobacteraceae bacterium. Taxonomy (GTDB): domain Bacteria; phylum Actinomycetota; class Thermoleophilia; order Solirubrobacterales; family Solirubrobacteraceae; genus Palsa-744. Next base: position 82,203 of record DATNBM010000093.1, read on the forward strand.
CGAGCGCCGCGCAGACCTCCTCGCTGGTCAGGCCCTCCACGTCGCGCAGCAGCACCACCTGGCGCTGGCGCGCGGGCAGCTCGCCGAGCGCCTCCCGCAACAGCCCCGAGACCGCCTCTGCGGAGAGCCGCTCGTGGCTCTCCTCGACCCAGTGACGGGGCGGCGAGGACCAGGCCCCGGCGCCGTCGAAGCGCGCGGCGTCCACCGCCGGGCCCGCGTCGCCGATCGCGACGCTGCGACTCTCGCTGACGCCCGTCGAGCGCGCCCGATTGACGAGGATGCTGAGCATCCACGTCTGCAGCGTCGAGCGCCCCGCGAAGCGGTCGATCCCACGCAGCACGCCGAGCCACGTGTCCTGAACGACCTCCTCCGCCACGGCGGGACTCGAGACGAACGTGCGGGCGAGACGCAGCATCCGGGGCTGGTGGCGGTCGACGAGCTCCAGAAAGGCCTGCTCGTCGCCCGCGCGAAGGCGCTCGAGCAGCGCCGCGTCCTCGTCGCCGGGACGCGAGCGCGCGACGCGCCAGGCGACCGCGGCGACGCTCGCCGCCAGGTTCAGGCGCAGCGAGAGCGACGGGGCGATGCGGATGGCTGCCTGCAGGTCCATGGGAAGGGGGTCCCGGGGGTGGGCCGGAAATACAGCGCGACCCACCCCCGGCAACCGGCTAGGGCGCCACGATACCCTCGCCGCCGACCGCGCCCGGAACGGTCACCGAACCGATCTCGGTGAGACCGGCGGGCGTGACCGCGTACTCGTCGACGAGCCCCTGGCCGCCCGCCTGCACGTAGAGGTTGCGTTCGTCGGAGGGCACGGCCGCGTCGACCGTCCCCGCGTCGGTCGCGGTCCGCGACACCGCCGACAGCGTCAGGGCGCCGGGGCCCTCCTGAAACCCCGTCAGCGAGGCACTGCCGGCGTTGGAGGTGTAGAAGCGCCCGCCGGCCGCGGCGATCCAGCAGGTCGCGGCCTGTTCGGTCGGCGCGGAGGCGAGCGCGACGATGTGCCCGTCGAAGCGCAGCGCGAAGGAGGCGAGCGAGTTCGCGCCGGCCTCGGTCACGAGCAGGTGCGCGTAGCGGTCGAAGTCGACCGCGAACGGAACCGCCCCCGGCAGCGGGTTGACGACAGGCGCGCCCGACAGGCGACCGAGCGGCCCGACTCCGAACACGTCGACCGCGCTCCCGTTGGCCTTGGTCGTGACGATCAGCTGCCTCCCGTCGGGCGAGAAGGCGACCTGGCCCGGGGTGTTCACGAACTGCGGGACAGCGGAGGGGTCGAGGCTGAGCGGCCGGCCCGAGTTGGGGATCGGGAAGAGGCGACCGGCGAACAGGCGGAAGCCCTGGACCGAGCCGCCCTGCTCGGCGTTCAGCACGTAGACGAGGCCGTCGCGCTCGGCGAGCGAGACCGGGAAGGCGCCTCCCGAGGAGATCGTCTGGCGCAGGAGCAGACGGTCGCCGAAGACCGCGAAGACCGAGACCGTGCCGCTGCCCGCGTTGACCGCCAGCAGCAGCCCCTGCTCGCGATCGAGCAGCAGCGAGCCCTGCGAGGCGAGGTGATCTACGACCGAGCCTTCGAGCGCCCCGCCCAGGCCGCCGGTCGGGTAGAGGCCGGCCGGCGAGAGGATCCCCCCGGGCCCGCGGTCGTAGACCGCGATCTGGTTGCTCGCGAGGCCGTCGGTCTGCACGAACACGGGCGCGGCCTGGTGAGGCGGGTGGTGATCGCCGAGCGCGCCTGCGGGGGCCGCCGCGAGGGCGAGCGCCGCAAGGCCGCCGGCGAGCGCCACGGCGAGTCGCTTGGGTCCGTTCATCTCGTCTTCTCCTGAAGTCGGTGGGGGTGAGCCTTCACCCCTCAGTCCGGCTCGCGGCCCGCGCGTTACGCGACAGGGGGCGGAGTGCCCTCGGCGCTCGCCGCGAGGGCGGGGTCCCAGTCGCAGACGGTGCAGGCGTGGCGGAACACCTCGTGGGCGAATCCGAGCGCGGTCGCGTGGGGGTCCTGCGCGCCGATCACGTCGTCCCAGTCGAGCACGTACTCGCCGAGCTCCTCCTGCCAGCGCCCTGCGGCCAGGGGCCGCCCGCCGAAACCATCCGGGGAGGGATGCGCGTATGCGTAGAAGGCGGCGCGTTCGTAGCGATCGTCGCCGGGCCACCAGCCGACGGCGACCTCCTGCGCGTCCATCGAGTTGCGCATGATGAAGTCCTTCGAGGGCGGCTCGGCGTCGCGGCCGGAGAACAGGCTCACGGCCAGGTCGAAGGAGCCCCACCAGGCGTTGACGGGAGTCGAGCGCCCGCGGAACGGCGCCCGGAAGTCGCCCAGCACGAGCCCCGCCCGGGTCGCCGCGGCGAACCAGCGGGCGGCCTGGTCGGGGTCGTAGACGCGGTGCTCCTCGTCCTCGTCGAGCGGCGCCGTCCAGGGGACCTCCTGCGGTCGCAGGTCGATCGCGAACTCCCCCACCATCTCGTGCGCCGCGACGAGCAGCTCGCGCGTCACCGCCCCGACGCTCGCGTCGAGCAGGGAGACGCGAGCGCTGCGGCCGTCGGAGTGCTCGAGCACCGCCTCGTGCACCTGCATGTCGAGCACCGCGCCGAGCGCCCCCGACCCGTCCGGGGCGGGCAGCGGGAGCGTCTGCCAGCCCCGCGTGCTCAGGTGCAGCGCCGCGTGCTGGAGCTGGGGCTCGGGCGGCGCGAGCGCGACGCAGAGCTTGCCGAGCAGCTGCGTGTGAGCGTGCAGCGTGTCGCAGGTCTCACGCCACTCCTCCAGAGGCAGGCTGGGCCACGCCGGCATCGTGTGACCAATCTAGCGCCGAACCGGGTGGCCGCGTCGACGGTGACGCCCGAGAGACGAAGCTGAACCAACCGGTTCACATTCGTCTCTCAGGCCGCCACCCCCCTCGCCTTCACGCCTCGCCGCGCGCCGGCAGCGACGGCTCGACGCGCAGCAGCCGCGCGGGCAGCGTCGGCAGCCACCAGTTCCAGCGCCCGAACAGCGACACCACGGCCGGCACGAGCAGCGCGCGGATCACTGTCGCGTCGAGGATGATCCCCGCCGCGAGGCCCGTCGCCAGCACTTTGACTTCGGTTTCCGGCCCGGAGGCGAGCGAGACGAACGCGAGGAACAGGATCAGGGCCGCGCTCGTGACGAGCCGCCCGGTACGGGCGATGCCACGCACGACGGCGCCGTCGGTCGAGCCCGTCGCGTCCCATTCCTCGCGCATGCGGGCGAGGATGAAGACCTCGTAGTCCATCGAGAGGCCGAACAGGAACGCGAACACCATCAACGGGATCCAGGCGGTGATCGAGCCGGTCGCGGCGATCCCCCAGATCAGATTCGAGCCGTGGCCGCGCTGCCAGATCAGCTCGAGCACGCCCCAGGCCGCCCCGACGCTGATCACGTTCAGGATCACCGCCTTCAGCGGCAGCAGCAGCGAGCGGAACGCCCGCGCGAGCAGCACGAACGTGACGAGCGCGATCAGCGCGATCATCAGCGGGAAGTTGCCGTAGACGGCCTGGATGAAGTCGTGGTTCTGCGCCTGCAGCCCGCCGAGCCGGGCGCTCCCCCCGAGGCCGCGGACGGCCGTGCTGACGGCGGTCAGCAGGTTGCGCCCCGCGGCGGCCGAACCGTCGGGCTGGGGGAAGACGTCGACCACGGCGAGACCCCCGCGGCGCCAGTCGGAGGTGTCGGGGGCGATCGCGCCGTGCACGCCGGGGATCCCCGCCAGGCGGGCCGCGACCGCCTGCGGCGAGAGGCGATCGGATTCGACCAGCACCTCGTGCGGGACGAGCGCGCCGGCGCCGATCCCGGTGCGCTCGATCGCCACGAGGCCCTGCTTGGCGTCGCCCTGCATGGCGATCGTGTCGAGGTTGGAGAGCCCGAGCTGCAGGTTGCTCGCGGCCACGACCAGCGCCGCGAGCACGAGCGCCGCGCCGCCGGCGGCGATCCAGCGCCGTCGCACGATCAGGTTCGCCCACCGCGTCCACGAGCGGCTCGCGCGGTCGTCGTCGCGGCGGTGGGGCCAATCGAGTTTCGGACCGATCGAACGCAGCACGGCGGGGAGCAGGGTCATCGCCACGAGCACGCTGATCAGCGGGATCAGCATGCCCCCGTAGCCGACCGAGCGGAGGAACGGGAGCGGCAGCGCGACGAGCGCGAGCAGGCCGATCGCGACTGTCGTGCCGCTGAAGACGACCGCGCGCCCGGCCGTCGCCATCGCGCGTTCGATCGCCTCGTCGGGGCCGTACCCGTGGGCGCGCTCTTCGCGCCAGCGGACGACGACGAGCAGCGCGTAGTCGATCGAGACCCCGAGCCCGATCAGCGCGATCAGGAACTGGACGATCGGCGAGACTTCGGTCACCGCCGTCAACCCCCACACGACCAGGAACGTCGTGAGGATCGCGGCGATCGCCATCATGATCGGCACGAGCGCGAGCAGCGAGCCGAACACGAAGGCCAGCACCAGCAGCGCGCCGAAGCCTCCGAACAGCGCCTCGAGCAGCACGCCCGGGCCTCCGCCGCCGCCGCTCTGGACCGACAGCGCGTCGTAGCCGGTGACGTGTACGTGCGCGCCGGCGACCGTCATCCCCGACAGCGCACGGGTCAGGTGTCGGGCGGCTTCGGGGTTGTTGCCGAACGATTCGTTCGGTTCCGGCGGCGGATAGGCGATCACGAAGGTCGTCCTGCGGTCCTTCGACAGGAACGCCGGATCGTGCGTGCCCGCCCAGCCGGCGACGCGCGCGCCCGGCACGGCGCGGCGCACGGTCGCTTCGACCGCCGCCAGTTCGGCGCCGACGCCCGGGGAGGAGATCGTCGCTCCGGCGGGGAGCGTGACGACCGGCAGCAGCGGCGAGGTGTTCCCGCCGGTGCCGCCGAAGTGGCGGTTGATCGCCTGGTTGGTGACCCAGCCTTCCTTGCCCGGAACGGAGAACTTCTGTTTGAGCGCTTTCGTCGCCGAGCCGGCCGAGGCGGCGCCGACGAGGGTCAGCACGACCCAGAAAGCGACCACGAGGCGTTTGTGGCCCAACACCCAGCGCGTCACCGATTTCATCGCTTCTCCCTGGTTTCGTATCTGATCGGAATCATTTGTATCACAAACGATCCGTGCGGCTTAGAATGCCGCCGGCGATGTGGGACAGGGGACCGATACCGGGCGAGCTCGCCCGCTTCCCGGGGTACCTCCTCGCGCGGCTCGGCGAGGCCTCGCGTAGGCGTTTCGCGGCGGCCCTGCGGGAGCACGGCCTGCACCCGCGGGACTTCGGCGTGATGACGCTGATCGCCTCACAGCCCGGGCTCACCCAGCAGCAGCTGCACGAGCAGACGGGGATCGACCCGAGCTCGATGGTCGCGGTGATCGACGAGCTCGAAGCGGTCGGCCTGGCCGAGCGCCGGCCCCATCCCGGGGACCGGCGCGCCCGCAGCATCCACCTGACCGAGCGCGGCGAGGCGACACTAGAGCGGGTCAACGCAGTGGCGGCCGGCCTGCAGGAGGAGATGTTCGGCAGGCTCAGCAAGGACGAGCTGGCGACGCTGCACGAGCTGCTGCGCAAGCTCGCCGACGCCTGATCGCCCGGCTTTAGAAGAGGCTTTTGATGCCGCCGACGGCGGCGCTGCCGAGCACGATCTCGAGCGTCACGCCGGACAGGCCCACGATCACCGCGGCGATCACCACGAGCACGTCCTCCATCAGCACGCCGAGCGAGAGCAGGACGACGCCCAGCGAGGGAAGCGTGTCCAGGCCGGTGAAGGGCGGGGCAAGGAAGGCAGCCAGTGATCCTCCGATCACGAGCACGCCGAAGACGACGTTGCTGAGGCGGTGGTTGAAGAGGAACCGCAGCCGCGGCTTCGAGACCCGCTCCAGCCGCCGGATCATCTTCAGCAGCCCGGCGAGGAAGCGCTCGCGGCCGGGGCCCGCGAGCTCGATCCGCCGCCAGCGCGCGGGCAGCCAGATGCAATGAGCGCCGAACACGAGCTGCAGGGCGAGCAGGATCGCGATGATCTCGAAGACGTGCGTGGCGCCTCCCGTCGGGAGCGGCAGCGCGGGGACGCCGAGCAGCAGCACGAACAGCAGCGCGAACGACTTCTCCCCGAACAGGTCGATCAGCCCGTCGAGGGTCTTGGCGCCGTCGCCGTCGAGCCAGCCGCCGAGTTCCTCGCTGACCTTCTCGGGGCGCCCGCCGACGTCGGCGTAGAGCGCTGCGCCGGACGGCGGCTGCGGGGGGGTGGGGATCCCCATCGACTTCAAGATAGCCGCGCGCCTCGAGTGCGATGATGCGCCCATGCGCCGCGGGACCTATTCGATCGTCGCCCGCGACCCCGAGACGGGCGAGCTCGGGGTGGCGGTCCAGTCCCACTGGTTCTCGGTCGGCGGCGTCGTCGCGTGGGCCCGGCCCGGCGTCGGCGCGGCGGCGACGCAGTCAGTCGCCGAGGTCGCGCACGGCCCCAACTCGCTTGAGCGCCTCGCCGAAGGCCTCGACGCCCGGGGCGCGATCGATGCCGTCCTGGCGGACGACGCGCAGGCGCGCTTCCGCCAGCTGGGGGTCGTCGACGCGCGGGGCCGCGCGGCGGCGCACACCGGCGAGGGATGCATCCCGTTCGCGGGCGACGTGGTCGGCGAGGGGTTTGCCTGCCAGGCGAACATGATGGGCCCGGAGGGCGTGCCCGAGGCGATGGCCGACGCCTTCCGCTCCTCCGACGGCGATCTCGCCGAGCGGATGATGGCGGCCCTGCTCGCGGCCGAGGCGAAGGGCGGGGACGTCCGTGGCAGGCAGTCCGCCGCGATGCTCCTCGTGCCCGCGGAGGGCGAGCCGTGGCGGACGCGGATCGACGTCCGGGTGGAGGATCACGCCAACCCGCTCGGCGAGCTCGAGCGACTGCTGCGCCTCGCCCGCGCCTACGAGATGGCCGGCGAAGCCGACGAGCTCTCCGCCGAGGGCCGGCACGAGGCCGCCGCCGAGCTCTACTCGCGCGCGGCGGAGCTGGCCCCCGAGGCCGACGAGCTGACGTTCTGGGCCGGCCTCGGCGTGGCCGCGCAGGATCTCGCCGCCGGCGCCGAGCTGGTCCGCGCGGCCACGGCGGTCAAGCCGTCCTGGCTCGAGCTGCTCGAGCGGCTCCCCGAAGATCTCGCGCCGACCGCCCCGGCGGTCAGGGGCGCGCTCGGACGCTAGAGCGGCGGCAGCTCACCGTCTAGGCCACGACTTGCAGGCGGCGCGGCAGCGCCTGCTCGAGCAGCCCGGGGAGCACGACGCGGAAGTCGAAGACTCGCACCGCGACCGCGCGGGCGGCGGCCGCGTGACGCGCCAGCTCGGGCTGGATGCGCTCGACCGCCTCGACGGCATCGTCGAGGCCGTCGGCGGCGATCAGCCCGCTGCCCGTCGGCAGCCAGCTTTCGAGCTCGCCGCCCGCCACGATCACGGGCCGGGCCGCGGCGAGATGGCAGGCGTCGAGGCTCGTGAACCACGCCCCCGCGCCCGAGGCGGCGAGCAGCGCCTGGGAGCCGAGCATCCCCGCCCGGAAGCTCGACAGCGAGGCGTCGAGCTCCTCCTCGCCGCGGACCGACCAGCCGGCGTCGATGAGCCCGGCGGCCCTCTGTGCGTCGCCCGCGGGCAGCGCCGTCCAGGGGCGCGGCGAGATTCGGCCGGCGAGCGCCGGGAGCTCTCCGGCGGGGATCCCGCGCGAGCCGCCTTCGCCGGCCCCTGTCGGCGCGTCCGGGGCGTCCAGCCGCACCCGGAGCGGGAGCTCGGCGCGGGTAGGCGGCCCGTACCACAGCCGCGGCACAACCGGCGGAACGGTCGGCAGCCAGTCGGCTTCCGGCAACGTGGCGGGGTCGCGGCGAGCCGAGAAGTAGACGTCGTGCTCGAGCTGGTTGCGGCCCGGATCGAGCGGGCCGGCGGCCGAGTCGACGTCGATCATCACGCGGCGCCGCGCCAGCGAGCGCTCCTCGATCCAGCAGTGGCCGCCCAGGTCGATCAGCAGGTCGGCTTTGCTGAGCCGCCGGCGCAGCTGGGGCCAGACCATGCCGCCGACCAGGCCGGCGTCGGGGTCGACCCAGACGACCTCGACGTCGACCCGGCAGCGGCGGAGCAGGTCGCGCATCAGCACGAGCCCGGCACGGGGCACGGCCGGCGCGGCCTGCGCTGCGGGGCGGGGGTCCTCGGCGCCCCTGTCCTCGAGATAGACGACCTGGTGACCGAGCTTGCGCAGCCCGATCAGGTACTGCAGGTGGGTCGCCACGTTGCTGCCGCAAGGCCGGCGCAGCACGTCGCCGCTGACAACGATCGAGGCCATGCTCTTAGAACGCCCGAGAGGACGAGAAGTTGGCGCTCGATCGCTGCCGGTAGCGACCCGCCCGTCGACCGAGCGCGACTGACGCGCCGGGCCTCAGGCGGCGGTGAGCTCGGCAGCCATCTCGTCGAAGACCCCGACGTAGGCGTCGATCGCCTCCTCGGTGTGCGTCACCGAGAGCGTCCACTCCTCCTCGCGGCCGGGCGTCATGAAGATCCCGCGGTTCATGTTGAAGAGCCACGCGAGTTCTGTCACGTCGACGTCCTGGTTGGCCTTGAAGGATTCGTAGTCGACGATCTTCGTCGGGGAGAAGGTCACGCAGCCCTTGGCGCCGATGCCGACGGCGTAGCCGGGCAGGCCGTAGCGCTCGATCACTCCTTCGCAGCCCGCGACGATGCGGTCGTTGAGGGCGTCCATGTGGCGGTAGGCCTCGGGGGTCAGCACCTCCTCGAGGCTCGCCCGCGCCGCGGCCATGCCGAGCGGGTTTCCGTTGTAGGTCCCGACCTGGTAGACGGTCCCGTCCTCCACCACGCGCATGACCTCCTCGGTGCCGCCGACCGCCGCCGAGGGCAGGCCGCCGCCGAGCGTCTTGGCGAGGGTGACCATGTCGGGCTTGACGCCGAAGCGCTCGGTCGCGCCGCCCGCGGCGACCGCCAGGCCCGTCTTCACCTCGTCGAAGATCAGGACGATCCCGTGGCGGGTGGTGAGCTCGCGAACCTCCTGCAGGTAGCCGTCCTCGGGCAGCACGACGCCGAGATTCATCATCGCGGCCTCCATAATCACGCACGCCGGCTTGCGCCCTTCGGAGTCGAGTCGTTCGATGCGCCGCTCCATCGCGCCCGCGTCGTTGAACGGGACCGGGATCGTGAGGTCCGAGACGGCCTTGGGGATGCCCGCACCGTAGGGCAGCGAGGCATAGTTCTCGCGGTCGCCGATCTGCTCGTACTCGACGCCGATCGAGACCATCACGCCGTCGTGGTGGCCGTGGTAGGAGCCGAAGATCTTGACGATCGTGTCGCGTCCGGTCAGCCCACGGGCGATGCGAATCGCGTCCATCGTCGCCTCCGAGCCCGAGTTCAGGAAGCGCCACTTCGGAAGACCCCAGCGGCGCTGCAGCTCCTCGGCCACGAGCACGCCGTCCTCGGTCGTCGCCGCGAAGTGGGTGCCCTGCGCGACGCGCTCGCTGACGGCGCGCACGATCGCGGGGTGGGCGTGCCCTTGGACCATCGAGCCGAAGCCGTTGTGGAAGTCCCACATGCTGTTCCCGTCGACGTCGTGAACGACCGGGCCCTCGCCCGTCGTCAGGTAGATCGGCCACGGGTCGCGGGCCTGGTAGCTGGAGGCGACGCCGCCGCTCAGCGACTTGCGGGCCCGCTCGTACATCTTCGCGCTGCCCTGGGTGCGCTCGTCCAAGCGGGCGGCTTCGCGCTCGATCAAGCTGCGTACGCGGGCGCGGTCGAGCTGGACTGTCGTCTCCGGGGCCATCGTCTTCCTCCTTCGCTGGGGCGGGCGGCTGCTGCCGCCTCGCTCTAGGTTAGGGGGACGGGACGGCGGGCCGGAGCGCCGGTCTGGACAACCCGGCCGGGCTGGGTGCGCCGAAGCCGACGGATTCCGCGCAGGTCCTCGAGCGCCGTCCGAAGGACCGCGACGCGCGAGTCGCGATCCTCGACCCACCGCACGGGCACCTCGTGGATCGAGAGCTTGCCGCGCTGGGCGAGGTAGAGCAGCTCGGTGTCGAAGAACCAGCCCTCGTCGCGGACCTGGGCGAGCAGCGGAGCCGCGACGGAGCGGCGCGCCGCCTTGAAGCCGCACTGAGCGTCGGAGAAGCTGACGTCGAGCAGCAGGCGCAGAAGGATGTTGTAGGTGCGCGAGACGAGCTCGCGCTTGATGCCGCGCGTCACTTCGGCGCCGGGCGCGAGGCGGGTGCCGATCGCGACGTCCGCGGTGCCGGCGATCAGCGGCTCGAGCAGCGGGCCGAGCGCCTCCAGGCCGGTCGAGAGATCGACGTCCATGTAGGCGACGACGTCCGCCTCGCTCGCGAGCCACGCCGCGCGCAGCGCACGCCCGCGACCCTTCTCCTCAAGGTGGATGACGTGGACCTCCGGGAGCTCGCGGGCAAGCGAGCGCGCGAGCGCGAGGGTGCCGTCGGCGCTCGCGTTGTCGGCGACGGTGATCCGAAACGGGACGGAGAGGTGCTCCTGCATGTGGGCGCGGAGCTCGCGCACGCAACGCTCGAGCGTGTGCTCCTCGTTGAATACGGGGATGACGACCTCGACGGCCGGCTGGGGCGGAAGCGACGGGTGGGGAACGGCGGGAGGCGGGACCGTGGCCGCCCCCTTGGTTGTCTGGGTGCTGGACATGGACTCAGGATCGCGCGCGAGCCTGTGAGGCGGATAACGCGATCCTGAGAGTTGGCTTAGGTCGACTGGCCGGTCAGCGGCCGGCCTTCAGCCCGCCGATCCCTAGCGAGCTGTCCGGCGGCGGCGCGACGGGCTCCGCCGACGCCCGCGTCTTCGCCGCCTCGGGGTCCTCGAGGAAGTCGGCGCTCGGGATGAAGAACAGGCCACCCGTGACCGCTCTGGAGAAGTCGAGCAGGCGGTCGTGGTTGCCCGGCGGGTCGCCGACGAACATGTTTCGGAGCATCCGCTCGATCACCTCGGGGTCGCGGGCGTAACCCGCGAAGTAGGTTCCGAACTCCCCTGACCCGGCGTTGCCGAAGGGCATGTTGAAGCGCATGATCTGGCGCTCGGTGCCGTCGTCGTCGACGATCGTGTTCAGCGCTACGTGGGAGTTGGCCGGCTTGCGCTCGTCGGGGAGCTCGATGTCGCTCAGCTTGGTGCGCCCGACGGCGAGCTCCTGCTCCTCGACGGGCAGCGCGTCCCAGCTGCGCAGGTCGTGGAGGTACTTCTGCACGACCAGGTAGGAGCCGCCCGCGAACGCCGGGTCCTCCGCGCCCACGAGCACCGCCTCGGCGGCGGCTTGGCCCTCCGGGTTCTCGGTGCCGTCGACGAAGCCGAGCAGGTCGCGCTCGTCGAAGGAGCGGAAGCCGTGCACCTCGTCGACCGCCTGCCCGGCGCCGTCGAGGCGTTCGGCCACCAGCCGCGCCAGCTCGAAGCACAGGTCGAGACGGTGGGCGCGGATGTGGAAGACGAGGTCGCCCGGGGTCGCGGGCGCGACGTGCACGGAGCCCGCCAGCGGCGGAAAGGGGTGCAGGCCGGCGGGGCGCTCCCCGTAGAGGCGGTCCCAGAGCCCGGCGCCGACGCCTACGACGCACGTGAGCGCCGCCTCGGGGATCCGAAAGCCGACCGACCGCCTCAGCCCCGCGAGGTCGGCGAGCAGCTCTCGCGCGGTCTGCTCGCCGCCGGGGGCGACGGTCGCCACGAGGAAGATCGCGGCCTCGGTGAGCGGCGTGAGGACCGGCTGCGGCTCGGGCGCTTGCACCGCCGGCGCCCTCAGCCGGACGCCTCCAGCACCACCGCGGCCTCGGGCGTCGCGACGTGGAAGCTGAGGCTCTCCTGCAGGTAGAGCCGCACGACCTGCTCGTCGTGGGAGTCGTAGCCGATCGAGATGTCCAGGCCCGACTCAAGCACGAAGTCGCCGCCGCGCAAGCTCACGACCGCGCCCCCGTCGATCCCCGGCGTCCAGACGATCGGCCCGTCGAGCATCTCCCGCAGGTGGGTGACGAGCGGGTAGCCCTCCTCGGTCCCCTCGATCGCCCGCCGGTAGGCGTCCGGTCCGAGCGCGAGGCCGTAGGGGCCGGCGACCCCGTTCTCGAGCAGGGCCGCGAGCGCGCGAGCCACGGCGGCGGGATAGGTCTGCGGCGCGCCGAGCGCGACCGGCGCATGCGGGCTCGCGGCCGCGATGCCCTCGAAGGCGCCCTTCCAGCCGTTGAAGACCGCCGCGTTCTCCGCCGCCGCGAGCCTCGCCGCGGCAGCGTCGAGCGGTCCCAGGTCGACGTCGTCGGCGCCGCGGTCCGCGTCGCGCAGCTCGGCGCGTGAGAGCTCGAAGTCGGCGCGAGCCTCGACCAGCGGCAGCACCCGCCGCTGCAGCGCGTCGACGCCGTCGGCGGGCGCGTTCTTCAGCGGCGCCGTTCGCCCCAGCTCCGTCGCCGAGTGCCGCCAGCCGCGCGGTCCGGCGAAGTCGACGAGGCGCCGCGCTCCGAGCGCCGGGGCGAGCCGCTCCCGCGCCTCCTCGTCGAGGAGCTTCCACCCCTCATCGCTGATCGGGGCGAGCGGACGCAGCAGGTGGTCCATGATGGCGAGACCCGGATTCGAACCGGGGACACCACGATTTTCAGTCGTGTGCTCTACCAACTGAGCTATCTCGCCGCTGTCGGGCGGCCATCGATGCTACCGAGTCGGTGCGGCCGCGGGCAGGGCCAGACCGTCTAGGACCCGGCCCGTTCCCAGGCTTCCAAATAGGGGAGCGGGTCGATCGGATGCCCGCCCTTGGCCTGCCAGCCGCGGACCCACATCTCGAAGTGCAGGTGCGGCGCGGTCGCATCTCCGGTCTGCCCGGCCTTGCATATCTGCTGGCCGGCCGCGACCGCCTGACCGGAGGAGACGGTGAACGAGCCCGCCTCGCAGTGCGCGAAGAACAGGTCGAAGCCGATCAGGGTGTGCTCGACGACGTAGTAGCCGGCGCCGCCGGGCTGGTTGGCGGTCGATTCGATCGTGCCCGCGAGCGGCGCCGCGTCGGGGGTCCCTTCGGCGGTGAGGACGTCCTGGCCCTGGTGGGTGTGCCCTTCGCGCGGGGCCCCGAAGCGGTTTTCCGGGCCGCCGAAGCTGTGCGCGCCGCGGACCGGGAAGACGGCGCCGTCGGCGACCGTCTGCGCGGGCGTCGGGACGCCCGTTTCGGTCGTGGTAGGGGGAGCGGGCGTGACCGGCGTGGCGGCGGCCCTGACGGTGAGCGTCGACTCGCCCGAGATGCGGGCGTTGCGCAGGATGTTCCCGTTGCGGTGGTCGTGGGCGCTGACCGTGACGCGGTAGCTGCCGGGCGCGAGCCGCGAGCCCGCGGGCCAGACGACCGCGAGGCGGTGCGAGGTGTGAACCCAGCCCATGTTCGCCGTGACGGCCGTGCGGTGGGTCGAGAGGTCGATCAGCAGGATGCGCAGGTACACCGTCGCGACGTGGCTCTCCGTGAGCACCAGCGTGATCCGCGGCGGCCGTCCGGCGTTCGCCGTCGAAGGCACGCTCAGTGAGCTCAGATAGGGGCGGACGACGCTCGCGGGTACGCCGAACTCGGCGCCGCCCGCCTGGGGGCTCGCTGGAGCCGGGGTTCCCCCCGGTTCGCCCGCCAGGGCCTCGGCCGTGGCGGCGTTCCCGAGCAGCGTCGCTGCGCTGCACAGGGCGAGCAGCCCGGCGCGGCGGAGAGGTCTCATGTGGTTCTCTCGACGGCCCCGCCGCGGCGGACGAGGCTCGGGAGGCGAATTGCAGGGCCGCGGCGGCGCTCAGCCGGCCGCGTATTCCTCCGTCAGCGCCCGGTATGAGCGGGCGAGGCCCTCGGCGATCGGGACCTCCGGGCGCCAGCCGAGCTCGGCTTCAGCGCGGCTGATGTCGAGGCGGCTGTGCTGCAGCTCCCCGGGCCGGAGGTCCGCGAACGTCGGCTCGATGTCCGAGCCCGCGGTCTCGGCGAGCCCCTTCCAGATCCCGAGCACGTCGGTCTCGACTCCGGTCGCGACGTTGTAGACCCCGACCCGGCCCGTCGCGGCGATCAGCGCCGAGACGACGTCGCTGACGTAGATGTAGTCCCGCGTCGGCTTGCCGTGGCCGTAGAGGGTGGGAGCGCGGCCTTCGTTGATGTGGCCGCTGAAGATCGCGACCACTCCCGCCTCGCCATGGGGGCTCTGACGCGGGCCGTAGACGTTGCCGAGACGGCAGACCGTGTGTGGGATCCCGGAGGAGAGAGCCCAGGTGCGCACGTAGGACTCGGCCGCCCACTTGGATGCTCCGTAGGGCGACAGCGGCGCGGGGATTCGATCCTCCGGCGTCGGCATCGGCGCCTCGTCACCGTAGAGGGCGCCGCCGGTGGACGTGAACACGACGGGCGCCCCGGCTCGCCCGGCGTGCTCGAGCACGTTCAGCGTCCCGCGCACGTTCACGTCGCAGTCCCGCCCCGGGTCGGCGACCGAGGCGACGACGCTCGCCTGCGCGGCGAGGTGGTAGACGGCCTGCGGGGCGACCTCCTCGAAGACCGTCCCGAGCTTGTCCTGCTCGACGATGTCGAGGACCCGCAGCTCGGCGCCGTCGGGAACACGCTCGGCGCTGCCGGAGGAGAGGTCGTCGACCACCGTCACCGCGCAGCCCTGCGCGAGCAGGGCGTCGGTCACGTGCGAGCCGATGAAGCCGGCGCCGCCGGTCACGATCGCTGTCTTGACCATCTGCCGCGAGACTATACGGAGGCGGCGGAGGCGGTCCCGGCGAGCTCCTCTTCGACCGCCTTGACCGACTCGTCGATGCGCTCGAGCACCCGCATCCCGCCCCGGTCGCGCGGCAGGCTGCCGCCGACGGCGGGGCCGCCGAGCACGATCGGGATGTCCGGGTGGGCGCTGCGCAGGTCGCGCAGCGCGATCTCGACGGCGTCGCTGTCCGCGGGCACCGTCGCGCCGAGCACGACGAGGTCGGGGGAGCGGCTCTCGACGGTCGCGAGCAGACGCTCGCCGGAGAGGTCGGTGTCGAAGATCGTCTGGTAGCCCGCGGCGGCCAGCTGGTCGTGGACCATCTGCAGGCCGAGCGTGTGTTCGTCGCCCTCGACGGCGGCGAGCAGCACCCGCTCGCGCGTGGGCTCCTTGCCGCCGGTCATGTAGCGGTACAGCGTCGCGAGCACCCGGCGGACGATCGTCGCGGCCCGGTGCTCGGTCTCCGCGGCGAGCTCGCCCGAGTCCGAGAGGATGTCGAGCCGGCGCAGCGAGGGGCCGATCACCTCGGCGTGCAGGGTCGTCGGCGAGATCCCGTCCTCGATCGCGGTCGCGATCGCGGTCTCGGCGGTCTCGGCGTCGCCTCGTTCGAGCGCCGTGGCGAAGGTCTCGAGGGTCGTCTCGACGAGCGCCGTCGGGTCGCGGCGGAGTTCCTCCCGCGCGTCCGGGCCGGTGCGGCCGAGCACTTCCATGAAGGCGTCGAGCAGGACGGGATCGAAGTGCCGTCCGCGCTGTTCGCGCATCATCTGGACAGCCTCCTCGACGGAGAAGGCCTTGCGGTAGACCCGGTCGCTGGTGAGCGCGTCGAAGACGTCCGCGACGGCGACGATCCGGCCCTCGATCGGGATCGCCTCGCCCTTCAGGCCGCGGGGGTAGCCGGAGCCGTCCCACTTCTCCTGGTGGCTGAGCGCGATCGTCGCCGCCATGTCGAGGATCGAGGAGGAGGAGCCCCGCACGAGGCGGTGGCCCTCCTCGGCGTGGGTCTCGACGATCGCCCGCTCCTCGGGGGTGAGGGGCCCGGGCTTGAGCAGGATCGCGTCGGGGATCGCGACCTTGCCGACGTCATGCAGCGGCGCCGCGTGGCGCAGGCGCTCGCAGAAGTCGGCGTCCATGCCGATGTGCTCGGCCAGCAGCGTCGAGAAGCGGCCGATCCGCTCGATGTGCGCGCCCGTGTCCTCGTCGCGGAACTCGACCGCCATCGAGAGGCGCTGCACCGTCTCGGCCTGCGCGATCTCAAGCTCGGAGAGGGCTCGTTTGAGCTCGCTCGTGCGGTTCTCGATCTCGTCCTCGAGCACGCCCAGGCCTTTTTCGCCGGTCCGCCAGCCGATCGCGAGCGTCGCGCCCGCGAACACGACCGCGCAGGCGACGACCACGGCCGAGGCGCCGCTCAGCGCGATGACGACGGCCGCGGCGAGCGCGAGCACCGCCCAGGCCGCCAGGGCAGCGTGATAGCCGCGCCGCGGCCCGCCCGCCGGCGTCCCCTTGCGCGACTCAGACATCCGCCGCCCCGCATCCCCACGCCGAGACGAACCGCTCGAAGCGGCCTCGCTCTGGAAACGCTGAAGAAGGCTCTGCTGCATTGCTCCGTCCGCTGAGAACTCTTGCATCCTTGACCGGTCCTCGGTTCGCGTCGTCTTCCCAGGGGGACCTCGACGCGCACGCGAATGCCCTTGATCCGGGCTCAGCGCATATCGACATACGGATGAATCGGCCGATCAGCCGCCTTTCTGAAGCTTGCTGATGTCGATTGCGCCGCTCGGAGCGCTCAGCGTGACCGGTTTGTTCCAGCGATCGAGCACTACCTTGCCGGTTTCCTTGCCCGACTTGGTGATCTCCAGCGGCAGCGGTTCGCCCGTCGTGGCGACGTAGAGAGTGCCGCCCTTGCTCGTGTCGTTGAGAGCGACCGCCTTCTGACCGGAGATCGTCGCGGCGCTGCCCTTGGCAAGCGAGCCGTGGTCCGAGAGGGCCGTGTCGATCAGCTTGCTCAGGTTGGTCAGCTCCGCCAGCGAGGCGAGTTCGCCGCTGTCGGCGGGCGCCTTGAGCCATTTGCCCTGCAGCAGCTGCGCCGCGGCCGAGCCGCCGACGTGGTTGTAGAAGGCGGTGCTGCCGTTTATGTAAACCGAGCCGCCCGTCTGGATCAGCTGGATCGTGAAGCCTTCCTGGGAGATCTTGCCCTTGCCGCCCTTGCCGGCGAGCAGTTCCATGTCGAGCGAGATCGGTTTGCCCCCGCTCGTGATCGTGCCGGCGATGTGGACCGAGGTGGCCTTCGCGGCGGCGGCTTTGGTGGCCGCCAGGATCTGGGCGGGAGCCTTCGCTTCGACGCCGTTGCCGGACGAGGAGGACGAGCTGCCGCATCCGGCGATCAGCGAGCCGAGGGCGAGCAGGACGAGTGCGGGCGCGAGGAGGCGTCGTAGATAGATCATCGGCGCACTGTATCCGGCCCCTCAGTCGCCGCTAGGGTTTGGCGCATGGCCTGCAGGGGCGGCGGATGAGCGGCGGAGCCGAGCCCAGGCGGGTGCCGACCGCCGACGGTCGCCACCTGGACGTGCGGGTCGCCGGTCCCGACGGCGGGCCGGCCGTGCTGTTCCACGTCGGGACGCCGTCGGCGGGGTTCCTGTTCGACCCGCTGGTGGAGCTCGGCGCCGAAAGGGGGGTGCGCCACGTCACCTACTCGCGCCCCGGCTACGGCCGCTCCGACCGTGCCGAGGGACGCACGGTCGCCGACTGCGCCGGCGACGTCGCGGCCATCATGGACGCCCTCGGGATCGAGCGCTTCCACACCGTCGGCTGGTCGGGCGGCGGGCCGCACGCGCTCGCGTGCGCGGCGCTGCTTGCGGACCGGACGATCGCCGCGGCGACGATCGCCTCGGTGGCGCCGTTCGACGCCGAGGGGCTCGACTTCCTCGACGGGATGGGCCCGGAGAACCAAGACGAGTTCGGGGCGGCCCTCGCAGGCGCCGAGGAGCTGCGGGCCTTCCTCTCGCGCGAGCGCGAGGGGATGCTCGCGGCCGGTCCCGAGGAGATCGGCGCCTCGCTCGGCGAGCTGCTCTCGCCGGTCGATCGGGAGACCGCCTCGGGCGGCTTCGCCGAGTACCTGACCGCGCTCTTCCACGGCGGCCTCGAAACGGACATCTGGGGCTGGTACGACGACGACCTCGCGTTCGTCGCCGACTGGGGCTTCGCGCTCGATCGGATCGCCGTCCCCGTCACGGTCTGGCAGGGCTCGGAGGACCGCATGGTGCCCTACGGCCACGGCCGCTGGCTGGCCGAACACGTCGCGGGAGCGGAGGCGCGCCTGCTCGAGGGGGAGGGGCACCTCTCGATCCTGCTTGGGCAGTACGGGCGGCTGCTGGACGAGCTGCTCGGGCACGAAGCCGTCGTGTGAAACGCCGTCTCGGGGGCGCCGGACGTCAAGCGACGTGCGACGGGTCTATTCGTTCAGCCAGACCGCGACGCCGCCGTGGTGGGAGCAGGTGCCGCTTCTCGATTCGCTGAAGCTGTACGTGCCGTCTGCGCATCGGGCGGTGGCACCGGCCGGCTGGGTGGGGCTTTCGTAGGGTTTGCAGACGATGTTGCCCGCCGAGTTTTCGTAGGTTCCGTTGGGGCATTCGGCCTGCTGCTGAGCCTGTTCGCGTTCGGTTCGTTCGTGGGCCTCGCGTTCGCTGCGTTCGCGCGCTTCGGCTTCGTGGCGGCGCTTGGCTTCGGCTCGAAGGGCACGCGTGCGGGCCAGTGCTTCGAGTTCCGCGGCGCTGTGGTGCCGGACGATCCGTATCACCCGCTTGGTCGGCGCCCGGCCATCCATCGTCGCTTCCACCGCGACGCGGTTGCTGCCGATGTGGAGGCGCAGCCGGTCGCGCCAGCGTCCCGAGCGAACCCCGATCGCGGTGCCGTTGACAGAGACCGACGAGCCCTTCGAGGCGGTCCCCGAGATCGTCGTCGCGGGCGTCGAGACCGAGTGGCTGCCTTGAGTCAGGCGCAGAGCGACTGGCGCCGTCGGGGTTACGGCAGCGGCGTGAGTGGTGCCGGCGGCAGCGGTCGCGTCGGATGTATTCGCACCGTTGCCCCCGCAGCCGGCGAGGCCCAACCCTGCTGCCGCGGCGATGCCGAGCCACGTACTGCGAGCGCGGACCTTCCTCATCAAGCCCTCCCAAGCCCTACAAGCTCAGCGCCACGTACTTCGTCTCCAGGTACTCCTCGATCCCCTCGAAGCCGCCCTCGCGGCCGAAGCCTGACTGCTTGACCCCGCCGAACGGTGCGGCCGGGTTCGAGACGACGCCCTGGTTGAGCCCGATCATGCCCGTCTCGATCGCCTCGCAGACGCGGAAGGCCCGTTCGAGGTCGCGGGTGTAGACGTAGGCGACGAGGCCGTACTCGGTGCGGTTGGCGGCCTCGATCGCCTCCTGCTCGCTGGAGAACGTCGCCACGGGAGCGACCGGGCCGAAGATCTCCTCGGCCAGCACCTGCGCCCCGTCGGGCACGTCGGCGAGCACCGTCGGCTCGAAGAAGTAGCCCGGCCCCTCGCCGGCGCTCCCGCCGACGAGCACCCGCGCCCCGCGCCCGACCGCGTCGTCGACGAGCTCCGCGACCTTGTCGCGCTGGGCGGCGTCGACGAGCGGACCGACGTCGACTCCCTCCTCGGTGCCGCGCCCGACCTTCAGCGCGCCGATCCGCTCCGCGAGCCGCGCCGCGAACTCGTCCGCGAGCGACTCGTGGACGTGGAAGCGGTTGGCCGCCGTGCAGGCCTCGCCGA
>DATNBM010000094.1:0-13064 GCA_035571915.1 Solirubrobacteraceae bacterium
CACCTCGACAGCGTCCGCTCGGCCGCCGCCGTGACGCCGGTCTCGCAAGCCACGGCGCGGCGCAGCCCGTTCATCGAAGCGGCCGAAACGAACGGCATCTCGGTCGAGGCGGCCGACCGCGAGCTGCTGAGGACCCTGGACGGGCGGATGCTACGCGGGCGCTTCCTCGACGCGGCGAACGAGCGCTACCCGCTGGTCGTGCTCGGCGCCGTTGCGGCGCAGCGCCTCGGCGTGCAGCGGCTGGCCGCCGACGGGCGACCCGTGCTCCTCTACATCGGCGGCACGTGGTTCACCGTGGCCGGAATCATCGGGCCGCTGCCGCTCGCGCCCGAGATCGAACGAGCCGCCCTGATCGGCTACCCGGTCGCCCGCCGCCTGTTCGGGACGACCCGACACGCCGGGACCCTCTACGTGCGGGCGGACCCCGAACGGGTGCGCGAGGCCGACGCGTTGCTCGGGGCCACGGCCGATCCGCAGAACCCCGAACAGACACAGGTGAGCCGGCCCTCGGACGCGCTTCAGGCCCGCGCCGACGCGCAGAGCACGCTGACCGCCGTGTTCCTCGGGCTGGGGGCGGTGGCGCTGCTCGTCGGGGGCGTCGGGATCGCGAACGTGATGGTCATCTCGGTGCTCGAGCGCCGCGCGGAGATCGGCCTGCGTCGAGCGCTCGGGGCGCGCGGCGTGCACATCGCGGTCCAGTTCCTCGGCGAGTCCGTGCTGCTGTCGCTGCTCGGCGGCTGCGCAGGGATCGCGCTCGGCGCCGCGGCCACGGCCGCCTACGCGGCGCTCGAGGGCTGGTCGACCGTCGTGCCGATCCTCTCCGTGGGCGGCGGCGTCGGGCTCGCGCTCGCGCTCGGCGCCCTAGCCGGGCTCTACCCCGCCGCCCGGGCAGCGCGGCTCGCTCCGGCCGCGGCGCTGCGCAGCACCTGAGCGGCGCACGCACACCGCGGCCGCGGCGCTGCGCAGCACCTGAGCGGCGCACGCTCACCCGCGCCGCGCCACTGGGCGCGTCGTCAGGCCCGAGCCGCGACGTTCGTGGGCGCCTGCTCAGCGCGCGTTGAGCGCGCCTGCGCGCCGCGGTGCCGCTTCCGCACCTGGCGTCCCGGCGGACGCCGGGTCGAGCGGGTCGAGCGGGTCGGTCCCGTCGAGGTCCCCGGGCCGCTCGATGAACGGTCCGGGCCGCGCGAGGTAATAGCCCTGCGCGAAGTCGACGCCCAGCTCGCGCAGGACCTCGAGCGTCGCCGCGTCCTCGACGCCCTCGCCGACGGTCTGCAGGTGGAAGTCCCGCGCCAGCGCGACGACGGCCTGGATCACGTGGCGGCTGGCCTGGTTCTCGACCACGTCGCGGACGAATTCGATGTCGAGCTTGAGATGGTCGACGGGCATCTGCTTCAGGTAGCTGAGGCTCGCGTAGCCGGTGCCGAAGTCGTCGAGGGCGACTCCGCAGCCGATCGCGTGGAGCCGCTCGGCGAAGGCGTGGGCGGCGTGCTCGTCCTCGACGATCGCGGTCTCGGTCATCTCGAAGATCAACGTCCCCGAGGGGACGGCGTACTGCTCGACGCAGCGTTCGATGTGCTCGAGCACGTCCGGGTCGCAGGCCGAGCGGGCCGACAGGTTCGCCTGGACCGGGCTCCCCGCGCCGGCGAGCTGCGCGGCCCGGCGCACCACCCACCAATCGATCTCGCCGATCAGCGCCGTCTGCTCGCACACGGGCAGGAACTCGCCGGGTGCGACGATCGTCCCGTCGGGTTCGAGCATCCGCAGCAGCAGCTCGTGGCGGACGGTGCGGCCGCTGCGCAGGTCGACGATCGGCTGGGCGTGGAGCACGAAGCGCTCGTTGGCGAGCGCGTCCTCGACGCGCTTCATCACCGCCAGCGTCGCCGCGTCTCGCCTGCCTTCTTCTTCGCGCACGCGCCGCTCGGAGGCGTCTTGGAAGATCACTACGCAGCCGTGGATCCCGTCGGCGGTCTGGAAGGGCGTCGCGGTGTAGGAGACGGGCACCTCCCCGGTGGCCGTCACGAAGCTGTCGAGCTGCACGCGCACGGTCACCTCGCGAGCCAGCGCGCGGGCCATCGGGCTGTCGGCGAAGCGCCGGCGCTCGCCGTCCCGCGGCGCGAGCACGGCGAGTCCGACCTCCCGGCCGCGCAACTCGCCCTCGCGCGCGCCGAGCAGCTCCTCGGCCGCGCGGTTGATGTAGGTGATGCGGCCGTCGACGTCGAGCGTGAAGAGTCCCTCGCCCATGCATTCGGTGACCGCCTGGGCGTAGTTGCGCGATTGCAGCAGCTCGGTTTCCGCGGCGACCCGCTTGGAGATGTCGACGGCAACCCCGACGATCGCCGAGGGTGCGCCGTCGGCGTCGAGCACGAGGCGGTGGCGGACGTAGGCGGTGAAGGGCGTGCCGTCCTTGCGCAGCACGTGCAGCTCGCCGTCCCAGCGCCCGTCGCGGCTCAGCTCGGCGACCATCTGTTTGGCCTCCGCGGTGTCCTCGGGCACGATCAGATCGCGAGCGTTGCGCCCGACGGCCTCCTCACGGGTCCACCCGTAGAGGACCTCCGCGCCGCTGTTCCAGCTGATCACGGTCCCGTCCATCGCGGTCGCGATCACCGACGCGTCGATCTCGTCGAGCAGCGCCGCGGAGACCGCGCCGTCTCCTTCCTCGCGGCGGCCGCGGCTCGGCATCGCCTCGAGCGCGGCGCGCCACAGGTCGATCGGCCCGAACGTCGGCTGCGGCGAGCGCTCGACGCGGTCGGGGTCGTAGACCGCCGCGGCGTGCTGCGTGTCGCGTTCGCGCCCGTAGCGGACCCGCCGCGTCCCGTAGAGGCGCGAGTCGGCCCGGCGGGTCAGCGTCTCGAGGTCCGAGCCGTCCTCGGGGAACAGCGCAACGCCGAGCGAGACCGGCGCCCGCTCGGCGAGGGCGTCGGAGATCAGCGTCGCGCGGGCCCGCGCATCGTCGGCGTCGATCTCGGCGAGCAGCACGGCGAACTCGTCGCCGCCGAGCCTGCCGATCGCGTCGCCCGGCCGGACCGAGGAGTGAAGCGTCTGGGAGACCCAACACAGCAGCTCGTCGCCCGCGGCGTGCCCGTACATGTCGTTGACGGGCTTGAAGCGGTCGATGTCGAGCACGACGATCGCGCCGCCCTGGCCGCCCCGCGCCAGCGCCGCGATCTCCGCGACCGCGCGCTCCTGAAACCCGCGGCGGTTCAGCACGCCCGTCAGAGGGTCGGTGCGCGACGCCGTCGCGAGCGCCCGGTTCTGGCGCTTGTGGTTGCGGGCCTGCCACGCGCTGATCGCCGCGGTGCAGATCAGGGCGAACGCGAACGAGACGTGGTAGGAGACGCTCGCGTGCCCGTCGGCGATCGCCACGACGTCGAAGCTGAGGATGCTCGCGACGCCGACGAGGACGACCGAGGAGAGGGGGTATGAGGTCGCCGAGAAGACGACCGGCAGGAAGAACACCGGCATCAGCGGGCTGCTCGTGCCGCCGTCGATCAGCGTCCCGAAGACGAGCATCGCGAAGTCGCCCAGCGTCCAGCCGAGGAACAACGCCTCGCGCCAGCGGCTGCGAACCATCCATTCGCGCATCCGGTAGACGGGGATCGAGCTGAGCGCCGAGACGACGAACAGCGCCGTCAGCTCGAGCCGGTGCGGCCGGTCCCAGGTCAAGCCCACGTAGAGCAGGCCGAGCGCGCTGACCGAGAACGTGAGCGGGACCGCCATCGCGATCGTCGCTTCGCGGATCCGCAGCGCTGCGACGTCGAGCACATCCGATTCGGCTTGCTTGCGCACAGGGTGGTATCGGCTTCTCGGCGCGAGTTCTGAGCGCCGCAGAGCGGCCGCTGGACGCTGGATGAGGCGTTCCCGGGCTCTCGCCGCCGCTGCGCCGCCGTTTCATGGGTGGCGTCTCATGCAGCCCTGACCGCACGCTTAGCGAGCGCGGCGAAGCTTGGGCCCATGCTGGGCGCGAACCGTCGAAGGATCCTTCCGCTCGCCGCGGTGCTGACCGGCGCGCTCGCCTCGGCCGGCGCGGTGCTCGCGCTCGGCGACCCGGACGGGCGCGGCACGGCCTCCGCCGCGCGGGTCACGGGCGCCTGCGGAGTCTCGGGGCCGGCGACGGTCGCGGCCGTACAGGACCTCGTGGCGCGGCGCATCTACGCGGATGAGCTGCACGGCCGCGAGACGCTCGAAGACGCCGCGCGGGTGCGCTCCTTCCAACCGCTGCTGGGAGCGCTCGAGCGCGGCGAACCAGCCGCCGTGGCCTCCGCCGTCCACGCCCTCGTCTACATGCCGCACTGGCACATCGTGCGTCTCCGCGTGATGCGCGGGAGCAAGCTCCTCGCCGACGTCGGCGGCCCGCACGTGACCGCCCCCGTCACCGGGGTGCTGCGCGCGCATGGACGCCCGCTCGCCCGCTACGTGATGTCGGTGCAGGACGACCTCGGCTACCAGAAGCTCGTGACGCGCTTCATCGGCGCCCCGATCGACATCTACCAGCACGGCGCGTTTGTGATGGGCACGTTGACGCCCGCGCCCGCGATGCCGGCCGACGGCTCCCGCGTCCAGGTCGCCGGACGCTCCTGGCTGGTCCAGAACGTCGCGATCCGCGCGTTCCCCTCCGGCTCTCTGCAGGCGAGCCTGTTCATCCCGGCCTCCACCGGCGCAGCGTCGAGCTGCGCGACCCTACGGCTCGAAGCCTGGGGCGCCGTGGCCCGGCACCTGGCGGCCCGGCTGAGCCCCTTGAGCAGCGCCCGCTACCAGGCCCTCGCGGATCTGGTTCGGTCGATCACAGGCGGGCGCCTGCTGGTGCGAAGCGGCTCCCAACGGCTCGTCGGCGGCGGCCCCGCGCGGCTCCCCTCGACCGGCACGGTCTCCTACGCGGGCCGGCGCTGGCCCGTCTACTCCTGGCAGCCCGTCGCCGGGCAGCGCGTGTACCTGCTCGCGCCGCCCGGCTGAGCGACTCCCTCTCCGCTCAGGCGTGGCCGGTTTCGATCCCCAGCGCCCGCCGCAGCGGCTCGCGGGCGAGCAGCCGGTAGGCCACGTCGCCGATTGCCAGAGCCGCGATCACGCGCTGCGCGATGCGGCGTCCGTTGCCCCTCGATTCCCCCATCTCCCGTTCCTCCTTGAACCGTTCTGCGGCTCCCCCGAACCGCACTTCTCAAGCTAGGCCATCGGGGCCCCGCAGTCAAACGCGGCAACGCCGGCTGCGGGCCCTGCGCTAGCCTCGCCGCGTGCCCAACCTGAACGATCCGCACTACGACGAGCCGCGCGAGCAGGAGGGCTTCCTGGCGCGCCGGGCCCGGCTCGGGCGCCAGGCGGGTGCCGAGCGTCTCGGCCTGAGCCTGTGGGAGGTGCCGCCCGGCCAGGCCGCCTTCCCGTACCACTTCCACTACACCGAGGAGGAGCTCGTGATCGTGCTTGAGGGGGCGCCGACGCTGCGCACGCCTGACGGAACGCGGACGCTCGAGCCCGGCGAGATCGTCTCCTTCCCGCGCGGCGAGGCGGGCGGGCACCAGCTGATCAACGCCGGCGAGGAGACGGTCCGCTTCCTCTCCTTCTCGACCAGCGGCGAGCCCGATCTCGTCGCCTACCCGGACTCCGGCAAGCTCGGCGCGTTCGAGCGGCTGCCCGACGGCGGCGGCCTGCGGCTGATGTTCAGAATCGGAGACGCCGTCGACTACCACGACGGCGAGACGCCGCCGCGGCTCGACTGAACGCGCGCTCAGGCGAGCCTGCGCAACAGCTGGCGCGCGGCCCGCTCGCCGGTTTCCACAGCGCCGTCGAGGAAGCCGATGTTCGCGATCGAGGTGTGCTCGCCCGCGAACAGGATCCGCTGCTCGGTGCGGCCCGCGATCTGCCCGTAGCTGGCGGCCTGCCCGACGCGGTAGTAGGAGTAGGCGCCGTGCGAGAACGGGTGCCGGGCCCAGCGGTCCTCGTAGGCGCGGCCCGTGAAGGCGGCGGTCGTGCCCGAGAAGAGGGGCTCGATCTCGCCGAGCGCGAAGGCGACGTCGGCCGCGGGCGCCGGGCCGTGGGCGGGGCCCGTCAGGCCGCTGTCGCCGGCCCGCCCGCCGGGGAAGGCGAGATACAGGGCGGGCGACGCCGACGGGCCGAGCTGGACGGTGTCGTCCCAGCCGCAGGCGAGCCGCTGCCATTCGCCGTAGGTCGCGCCCGAGTAGCCGAGCGCGGGCCACGTCTTGCGCGAGAGCTCGAGGTGGATCTTCGCGTTCGTGCCCATCCCCATCGTGCGGATCACCTTGCGCTTCTGCGCGCTGAGGGCCGACTTCGACAGGTCGGCTTCGCGCAGCGTGCTGAAGGGCAGCGCGAGCACGACGTAGTCGAAGGTCTCGTCGACCGGGCCGGAAGGGCCGTCGAAGGAGAGCGCGATCGAGCGGTCGGCGTTGTGGCGGACCGCGGTGAGGACGTGCCCGAAGCGGACGGTCCCCGCCGGGAGCGCGGCGACCATGCCGCTTGCGAGCTGGTCGTTGCCGCCGATCAGGTGGTAGCGCTCGTCGTCCCCTGGCAGCGGCTCGAGCGAGGAGCGGGGGTTGGAGGTGAGCAGTTCGATCAGGTCGAGCGCCGACAGGTCCGAGGGGTTGCCGCCGTTCTCGGTCACGGCGTTGGCGAGCATCAGGCGCCCGAAGCGGCTGCCGGCCCCGATCGGCGTGCTGTCGAGCCACTCGGGCACCGACATCGCGTCCAGGCGGGCTTCTCCGGCGGCGCTCTTCAGCTGCCGCCCGGCCGCGTGGAAGGCGGCGAACCCGAACGCCTCCCAGTCGTGCTGGGCCTCGGCTTCGGTGTAGCGCGAGCCGCCGATCAGGAAGACCTCCTCGCCGCTGGGCAGATCGCCCCCGTCGACGACCTCCTCGGCGAGCCCGAGTTTGGCGGCGAGCCCCCTCACGGCTCTCTGGTCGCTGTTCAGGAACGCGCCGCCGTGCTCGCTCTGAAGGCCCCCGGAGAAGTAGTCTCGGAGCGTCCAGCAGCGGCCCCCGGCGCGTTCGGCTTCGGCCTCGAAGACGCTCGCCGCAAGCGGCGCGGACGGGCTCTCGGTCCACAGCACGTGCGCGCAGCGCAGGCCGGCGAGCCCGGCGCCTACGATCGCGATCCGCGGCGCCGTTCGCCGCTTCGCGCGACGCGCGAGAGCCCCGGCGGGGTGCGCGAGCGAGACCGCCGCGGCGAGGCCCGCGCCGGCGCCGAGCAGCTCCCGGCGGGTCAGGCCGCGCTCGGCGGGGGATGCGCCGGCCCGTGCGGCGACGCGCCGCTCGCGCGAGCGGGCGAGCAGCTCCGCGGCGGGCACGCCGCTGCGCCGGGACTCGAGTTGGGCCGCGTAGCGGCTGCGCGCCGAGCGCATGCCGGGTGAGCGCGGCGTGCGGGCCATGACGGCAGAGTAGACCGCGGAGCGACGATCCGTTTAGGCTCCTCTCACCCCGGGCAGACGATTCCTCATGAGCTCACCCACCGATCAGGTTCCGACCCTCCAGCTGCGCGGCGGCGAGGCGGTTCCGCAGCTCGGCTTCGGCGTCTTCCAAGTGCCGCCGGAAGTGACCGAGGAGGCCGTCGCGATGGCGCTCGAGGCGGGCTACCGGCACATCGACACCGCGGCCGCCTACCGCAACGAGGCCGGCGTCGGCCTGGCGGTGCGCGCGAGCGCCCTGGACCGCGGCGAGGTCTACATAACGACCAAGTGCTGGAACGACGACCAGGGGCGCGACGAGGCCCGGCGAGCGTTCGAGAAGAGCCTCTCGCGTCTGGAGAGCGACTACGTCGACCTGTACCTGATCCACTGGCCGGTGCCCGCGCACGACCGCTACGTGGACACATGGCGGACCTTCATCGAGCTGCGCGACGAGGGCCTGATCCGCTCGATCGGGGTCTCGAACTTCCAGCCCGAGCATCTGCGCCGCCTGATCGAGGAGACCGGCGAGGCGCCGGCGATCAACCAGGTCGAGCTGCACCCGCACTTCCAGCAGGTGGGGCTGCGCCGCGAACACGACGAGCTGGGAATCATGACCGAGGCGTGGAGCCCGCTCGCCCAGGGACAGGTGCTCGACGAGCCCGCGATCGTAGAGATCTCCGAGCGTCACGGGCGCAGCCCGGGGCAGGTCGTGATTCGCTGGCACCTGCAGCTCGGCAACGTCGTGATCCCGAAGTCGGTCACGCCGGAGCGAATCCGCCAGAACTTCGACGTGTTCGACTTCGAGCTCTCCGCTGATGAGATGCGGGCGATCGACGCGCTCGACCGGGGCAAGCGCATCGGCCCCGACCCGAGCACGTTCATCCGCCCCTGAGACCGCGGGGATCCGCCGCCTCCCAGCGGGCGCGAATCGCGCCCTCGCTGGGGATTGCGCAGGGATGGTCAAGGTTTCGGCCGCAGCGGCCGATGCTTGGCCCGTGAGCCCCGCGATGGGACCCGAGCAGCTGATCGCAAGCGCGGATCATGCCGCGAGCGCCGCGCTGCGCGAGCTGCCCGAGGCGCTCGTGATCGTCTTCGACCGACAGCTGCGCTTCGTGCTCACCTCAGGCCAGGCGATCGAGCGGATGGGCGACCCGGAGATCTGCCGCGAGGGCAACTACCTCGCCGACGCGTTCCCGGCCGAGTTCTGGGCGCGCTTCGAGCCGCTGTTCAGCTCGGCGCTGGAAGGCGAGACCCGCACGCGAGAGATCTGGACGGCCGAGGAACGGCACTGCCTGATGGTCGACGCCGGACCGCTGTGCAGCGACGGCGGCCCGCCCGCGGATGACCTCTCGAACGTCGACGGGGGCATCGCGGTCGTGCTCGACATCACCGCCCGCCGCCACGCCGACATGATGTCCCCGCGCCGCGTCGAGGGCTTCGAGGAGGTCTTCGAGCACGCGCCGATCGGCACCGGCCTGATCGACACGGAGGGCCGCTGGCTGCTCGTCAACCGGGCGCTCTGCGAGATCACCGGCTACACCTCCGACGAGCTCGTCGGCAAGCGCTACGACGGGATCATGCACCCGGAGGACGCAAGCAACGACGCGACCGAGCGGCGCCGCCTGACCGCCGGTGAGATCCCGGCCTACCAGGTCGAGAAGCGCTACTTCGACGCCGGCGGGGAGACCGTCTCGGCGATCCTCTCGATGTCGCTGGTGCGCGACCGCGACGGCCGGCCGCTGCACTACATCGCACAGCTTCAGGACATCTCGGCCCGCAAGGAGCTGGAGGAACAGCTGCTGAAGCTGGCCGATCACGATCCCCTCACGGGGCTGCGAAACCGCCACCTCTTCGAACACGACCTGCGCCTGCAGCTCGGCCGCTGCCAGCGCTACGGCGAGACGGCGGGCCTGATGGTGATCGACATCGACGGCTTCCGCGCCCTCAACGCCCGCCACGGCGTGACGGTCGGCGACGAGACGCTGAAGGCGGTGGCGCGCTCTTTGAGCCGCCGACTGCGCGCGACCGACCTGATCGGGCGGCTCGGCGGCGACGAGTTCGCGGTGCTGCTGCCGCACGCCGACGAGGAGGGCCTCGAGGTCGTCGCGGAGGGTCTCGCGCGAGTGATCCCGGCTTGCAGCGTCGACGCCGGCGAAGGGGTCGTGCACCCGACGGCCTCGATCGGCTTCACCCTCATGGACCAGCGCACGATCGACCTGCGTCAGGTCCTGGTCGAGGCCGAGCAGGCGCTGCTCGGCGCCAAGCACGCCGTCGCCTGAGCGGCGGCGAGCGGGCAGATCGCATCGCCCGGAGCCCGCCGGGACGGTCAATAGGCTCAGCCGATGCCGCCACGGACACGGCTAGCGGTGATCGACCTCGGCTCCAACTCCTTCCGGCTCGTCGTCTTCGAGGCCGGCGAGGGCTGGTGGCGCCGCACCGACGAGATCTACGAGCCGGTGCGGATCGGCGAGGGCCTGATGGCGAGCGGCAAGCTCGGCAAGCAGCCGATGGAGCGGGCGCTCGCGACGCTCGACGTGTTCGCGCACTTCTGCCGGGCGAGCGGTCTTGGCGCCGAGGAGGTCGACGCGGTCGCGACCAGCGCGATCCGCGACGCGGAGAACGCCGAGGGGTTCCTCGCGCGAGCCCGGGAGCGCTTCGGCCTGCCGATCCGGGTGCTCAGCCGCGAGCAGGAGGCCCACGCGGGCTACCTGGCGGCGGTCAACTCGACGACCCTCGCCGACGGCTGCGTGCTCGACCTCGGCGGCGGCTCGATGCAGCTCGTCGGCGTGCGCGACCGCCGGCCGGCCCATTCGGGCTCGTGGCGGCTCGGGACGGTGCGGATGAGCGAGCGCTTCCTGCCGCCGAACGGGCCGGCCAAGCGCCGCCAGCTGAACGAGCTGCGCGAGCACATCGCGGCGGAGCTCGCGGGCACCGAGTGGCTGGAGGAAGCCCGCGAGCTTGGGCCGGGGCGGCTCGTCGGGATCGGCGGGACGGTACGAAACCTGGCGGCGGCCGCGCAGCGAGCCGCGGGGCTGCCGAGCAACGGCGTGCAGGGGATGGTGATCGGAGTCGAGGCGCTTGAGGAGCTCGTCGAGCGCCTCGCGGCGCTGCCCGCGGCCGAGCGGGCCAGCGTGCCGGGGATCAAGCCGGCGCGCGCCGACCTGATCCTCGCGGGCGCGGTCGTCGTCCGCGAGGCGCTGCGCGCGGGCGGCTTCGAGGCCCTGGAGACGACCGAGGCGGGCCTGCGCGAGGGGGTCTTCTTCGAACGGCTCCTGGGCGGGCAGCCCGGCGGGCCGCTGTTCGAGGACGTGCGCCGGGCGAGCGTCATGAACATGGCCGCGCAGTACCGGGCGGACGGCCCGCACACCCGTCACGTGGCGACGCTCGCGCTCGGCATGTTCGACGAGCTGGCGGCGCTCGGCCTGCACGACGGCGACCCGCGCGAGCGGGAGCTGCTTTGGGCGGCGTGCATGCTGCACGACATCGGCATGTCGATCGACTACGACGACCACCACAAGCACTCCCGCTACCTGATCCTGAACGGCGGCCTTCCGGGCTTCACGCCGGTCGAGACGGCGATCATCGCCCAGGCCGCCCGCTACCACCGCAAGGGGATGCCCTCGCCGGGGCCGATGTCGGCCCTGTTCGGCCCGGGCGACGTCGAGCGGCTGGACCGCTGCGCGGCGCTGCTGCGACTCGCCGAGGACCTAGAGCGCTCGCGCGATCAGCTCGTGCGGGGCACCGAGGTCGCCGAGCACGGGGGAGAGGTGCAACTGCGCCTGATCGCCGACGGCGACCCGGCGGTGCCGCGGTGGGCCGCGGGCCGCGAGCGCGAGCTGTTCGCGCGCGCCTTCCACCGCGAGCTCGACGTCGCGGCGTAGGGCATCTGCGGGACGCCTACGAAGACGCCGGCGGCGGGGCTTCCAATGCGCGTTCGCGCCCGGCGCAGTCGAACAGGACGAGCCCGAAGGGGTAGGGGACGGGGCTGCTCCACTCGGCCGGCGCGAGCTCGCGGCAGGCCCGTAGCACCGCTTGCGTGGCGAGGTTGCCTCCGCGCGTGGAGTACTCGCCGCCGAGCAGGACGTAGCGGGCTTCGTGGCGGGCGACGAGCCGCGCGAGACGGCGGCCGTCCATCACCGGGTCGACGCCGCTGTAGCCGGCGAGTCCGGCGGCGCTCATGCCGAAGAAGATGAACGGGGAGGCCGTGTCGGCGGCGACGGTCAGCACTTCGAGAGGTTTCCCGGCGCCGTGGCTCTGCACGTAGCGGGCGATCGCGCGGTTGATCGCGATCGAGCGCGCGCTGATCCCGATCCCTCCCTGCCCGGCCGTCGCTTTCGGGCCGGCCGCGGGGAACGTCGACTCGACGGGCGCGAGCCAGGTCGTGCTCGCGTAGCCGGTCGGGACGACGAGCAGCAGCGCGAGCGCCGCCGCGAGCGCGCCCGCCGCCAGCGCGCCGCGGCGCAGCAGCGTCGCGAGCGCCAGCGCGGCGAGGCAGACGGCGGCGCCGGCGGCCAGGAACGGGACGAACGAGCGCAGGTAGTCGTGGCGGTGCATCAGCACGACCTCGCAGGCGACGGTGCCCGCGACCGCCGCGACGCTCAGGATCAGCCCGGCCAGAGGCGGCCGGCGCCGGCACAGCCGCCACAGCGACAGCGCGCCGATCCCCGCCATCGCTCCCGTGCCCGGAGCCAGGGCCGAGGCGTAATACGGGTGGACGATCCCCTTCGAGGTGGAGAGCACGACCGCCTCGGTGGCGAGCCAGCCGCCGAGCACGAGCGTCGGGGCCAGCAGCGGATCGCGGCGGCCCCGAAGCGGCCTGTAGCTGTCGCTGCCCGGCTCGCTTGTCGGCTCCGGGTCGCGGGTCTCAAGGAGCCACAGCAGCAGCGCGGCGAGCAGCCCGACGAACGCGAACGGCAGCACCCACCCTCCCTGGTCGCCGAGCCCCACGCCGAACAGGCGAAACGGCCCGGGGGGCCCGCCGAACGGGACCGGGTTGCGTTCGCGACCGGTGCGTTTCGAGGACGGGAAGGTGACGGGAGGCGGCGCCGGGGGGTGGTGTTCGCGGGCGTAGCGTTCGTCGACCCGTCGCTCGACCGAGAGGGGCACGCGCCCGCCCGCTTTGCCGCGCGTCTGACCGGGCCCTCCCGACTGCCCTTCGACGCGGCCGAAGCCGTTGTATTCGAACGTCAGGCCGATCTCGGTGTTGTTCGTCGAGCTGCCGATGTACGGGCGCTGAGAGGCCGGGGTCGCTTCCACGACGGCGATCCACGCGAACGACACGACGGCCGTCGCGGCGCCCGCCGCCAGCAACTGCAGGGCGCGGCGCAGCGGCGGGGCCGGCGAGCAGGCCGCGTACGCGAACGCGAGTGCCGGGAGGACCAGGTAGGCGGCGAGCGTCTTGGTGTTGAACGCCAGCCCGACGAGCACGCCGGCGGTCAGCAGCCAGCGGCTGCGGCCCGTCTCGCACGCTTTGATCGTCGCCACGCAGGCGAGCAGCGAGAGCAGGATCAGCAGCGTGTCGACGCCGTTGGCGCGGGAGACCGCGACGAACGAGGGGAAGACGGCCATCGTGAGCGCCCCGCCGAGCGCCGCGGCGACCCCGAAGCGGCGCTCGATCGCCACGTAGAGGACCGCCACCGCGAGCACCGCCATCAACGCCTCGGGCAGCAGCAGGCTG
>DATNBM010000095.1:0-2865 GCA_035571915.1 Solirubrobacteraceae bacterium
CAGCAAACGCTTCTCCAGCGGCGGGCCCGCGACGCTGACCGGGACTCTGCTCGGGACCCTCAAGGACGTCTTCGGCAACACCGCCAGCACGACGGCCTTCACGCTGACGAACGTCCGGCTGTTCTGAGTCGCCGCCGCGAGAAACGCCCCCGCTCGGGCGTTCCTCGGGTATGAGCACGCAGACGCTGCCGGTCGCCGCCGAGGTCCCCCGGGCCTCCGCCGTGGCCGCCGCCCCCGAGCACACCCGCAAGGCCCGCGCCGGACTGGCGATGTCGGTCGCGACGTTCGCGATGGCGGCCGCCTCGGGCATCCAGGCCGTCCTCTACCTGAGCCGCTTCGGCACCAACGCCCGGACCGACGGGTTCTTCGTCGCGTTCGCGCTGTACTCGACGTTCGGCGTCTTCAGCCAGAGCCTGCGCGTCACCTCGGTGCCGCTGCTCGTCGAACCGGGCGCGCGCCTGTCGATCCGCCGCTTCGCCGGCGTGCTGTGCGCCGTCGGGGCGCTCGTCGTGCTGCTCACCTGCGCCCTCCCCGGCCCGCTCTCGCACCTGCTCGCCCCCGGCCTGAAGGACGCCGGGCGCTCGGTGACCGCGGCCGCGCTGCCGGTCCTCGGCGTCGCGATGGCGCTCCAGCTCGCCGCCTCCGGGGGGGCGACCGTGCTCGCGATCCGTGACCGCTTCATGACGATCGCGGGCGCGTACATGTCGGGCGCGCTGGCAGGGCTGGTCGCGTTCGTCGCGCTGATGGGATCGGCGGGCGTGCAGACGCTCGGCTGGTCGATGCTCGCGATGTCGATCGTCACCAGCGGCTGGATGCTCGCCGGGCTGCGCCGCTCGGGCTGGCTCGCCGGCGGCGAGCGTGCCGCGCCCGCTAC
The DNA here is from genome assembly GCA_035571915.1 of Solirubrobacteraceae bacterium. Classification (GTDB taxonomy): domain Bacteria; phylum Actinomycetota; class Thermoleophilia; order Solirubrobacterales; family Solirubrobacteraceae; genus Palsa-744. The sequence goes on from DATNBM010000095.1 coordinate 875, forward strand.
GGGCGGACCGCTCGCGGGCCTGCTGCGCGACTGCGCCGCGGTCCTCGGCCGGACCGCGATCTACCTGATGTTCAACGTCCTGTTCGTGATCACCCTCGCCTTCGCGAGCCGCTCGGCCGCCGGCGGGACGACCGTCCTCTCCTACGCCTACCTGTTCGCCAGCTACCTGGTCGCGGGCACCGGGATGGCGCTCGGCATGTCGAGCATCCCCGACATGACCCGCGACGCCCGCACCCAGGCCCGCGAGGCGGTCGCCGCGATGGTCCCGCGCGGGTTCCGCTACGCGATGCTGATCGTCGCCCCCGCGCTCGGCGCGCTGATCGTGTGCGGCGCGCCGCTCGTCCACGACGTGCTGCCGAAAAGCCTCTCGAGCGCCCAGGTCAGCACGCTGCGCACGTTCACGGCCCTGCTGATCCTGTGGACGCTGGGGGCGCTGCTCGTCAACTTCCTGCTGCCGCTGCTGCTCGCCCTCGGGCGCGACCGGCTGCTCGGCGCGCTGGCCGTGCCGCTGGTGCTCGTCCACGTCGCCGCGACCGCCGCGGGCAGCGCGCTGTTCGGCGTCGACGGCGCCGTCGGCGCGTTCTGGATCGCGCCCTCGCTGCTCGCCGGAACGCTGCTCGTCGCGGGCGCCGGCAGAGAGCTGGCCGCCGCGCTGGCGCGCGAGCTGGCCGGCGACGCGCTGCGCTTCGTCGGGCTCGCCGCGCTCGCCTTCGCCTCCGGCTGGGGGATCGGCGAGGCGCTGCACGCGGGCCTCGCCCAGGCGCTGATCGCGGGCGTGATCGGCGCGTCCGTCTACCTCGCCGGGCTCGGCCTCGTCGCGCGCCCGCAGCTCGAGACGCTGCTCCGCACGGTCGTCGTCCGCCCCTCCCCGGCGTGAGCACCGCGCTCGCACCCGAGCGGGCCCCGCTCGACGCTGGGCCCGCCGACGGCGCGCAGCCCGGCGGCGGCGCCGCGCGCGCGCTGCGGCTCTCCGGCGACCGGCTCGCGGTCGCGGTCCTCGCCGCCTGCTTCGCCGTCCTCGCCGCGCTCACCTGGCGGCGCTGGGGCGTGCCCGAGCTGGACGCGGGCGCGGAGCTGACGACCGCCGACCTCGTCAAGCACGGCGCTCACCTCTACAGCGACGTGCGCTACTACTACGGCCCGCTCGGCCTGTACTCGCTGGCGCTCGCATTCAAGGTCTTCGGGACCGGCTACACGACCGCCTTCGGCTTCGGCCTGCTGCAGGCCGCCGCGATCCTCACCGCCTTCTACGTCCTGGCCCGGCAGTGGCTCCCGCCGCTCGGCGCCGCGCTCTCGACCGGCGTGCTGATGGCGATCGGGTTCTCGGGGACCGCCTTCAACTTCGTCCTCCCGCACACAAACTCGGCCACCTTCGGGCTGCTGTTCCTGCTGCTCGCGCTGCTCGCGCTCTCACGCGAGCGGCTGCTCGCGGCGGGGCTCGCCGTCGGCCTCGTCGGGCTGACGCGACCGGAGTTCCTCGCCGTCGCAGCGGGCGCCGCGGGGGCCTTCCTGATCGCCCGCTGGCGCTTCGAGGGCCGCGCGGCGATGCTCGGCGGCCTGTGGCGGATCGCGCTGCCGGCGGTCGCGGTGCCCGCCGTGGTGCTCGGCTGGTTCGCCGCGCGCGTGGGCCTGCACACGCTGATCGCCGAAAACCTGTGGCCGGTCAAGTTCATCAGCGGCGGCGCGAAAACCGAGAGCGAATGGATCCCGTTGACGCCCGCGAGCGCCGTCGGCCTGCTCCTGCGCGGCGGGATCTACCTGGGGCTGCTGGGCGCGCTCGTCGCGGCCGTCGAGGGCTTCGGGCGACGCCAGGGCGCGCGGCGCGTAATAGCGCTGTGGCCGCTCGCCGCCGCGGCCGCGACGATCGGCCTCTGCGACGGCGCGCTGCGCGCGACTGGCCTGCTCGAGACGCAGCGCAGCGCGATCGAGCACGAGGCTCGCCACCTGATGATCGCGATGAGCTGGCTGCCGGCGCTGGGGTTCGTCGCCGC
>DATNBM010000096.1:0-3594 GCA_035571915.1 Solirubrobacteraceae bacterium
CCCGGTGTCGAAGCCGCCCAGCCCGAGCGTCGAGGAGGTCGCGGCGGCGCCTCCGACGATCGCCGCGACCGCTACGACCTTCGCCGCCGAGGCGACCGCGCCGACGCTGCTCGAGAGCCACGTGACGAGCCGCTCGGGCAGGGCCGAGACGAACGACCAGAGGGCGAGCGGGCCACGCCCCGCGTAGTTGCCGCAGAAGGCCTTGACGACGTCCGGGTCCAGACGCGTCCCGGCCTCCTCGCGGAGGATGTCGATCGCCTTCTTGTGCGGGGAGGCGGCACGGTAGGGACGAGCCGAGGTGATCGCATCGAACGTGTCGGCGACAGCGATGATCCGCGCGCCGAGCGGGATCGAGTCGCCCTTCAGGCCGTCCGGGTAGCCGCTTCCGTCGAGGCGCTCGTGGTGGTGGCGGATCATCGCGTCGAGACGCCGGTCGGCCAGCACGGCCGTCATCTCCGCCCCCTCGCCGGGGTGCAGCTTGATGATCCGGTACTCCTCGTCGGTCAGCTTGCCAGCCTTGTGCAGGATCGTCTTCGGGGTCTTCGTCTTACCGACGTCGTGAAGGGTCGCGGCCGCGCGGATCCTTGCCACCTCCTCGCGGGGCAGCTTCATGCGCTGGGCGATCGCCCACGAGTGGCGGGCGACGCGACGGGAGTGGCCGTGCAGGTAGGGGTCGCGCGTCTCCATCGCCGAGACGAGCCGCTCGAGCAGCCGCCGCTGGCGCCGCGCCTCCGCGGATTCCGACTGGATCAGGCTCGCGGCGTCGGCGAGGCGACGCTGCTTGCGCAGCCGCTGCACGTAGCCCCAGACCATCAGCTCGTTGAAGAGCAGGTCTTCAGAGCCCGGCAGCTTCTCCCACACGGCCTGCCCGACCCAGCTCGCGAGCAGCGAGAGCGCCATCCCGAGCCCTAGCGCGAGCGGCGTCGAGGTGACGGTCCCGGACTCACGCAGCCACCAGACGACGGCGACCGGGCAGCCGGCTACGAGCGTCGTCGCGAGCCCGACCTGCAGGGCACGGCGTCGCGAGCGGGCCGACCGGCCGCGCGAGATGGAAGGAACACTGGTAGCCACGCCCTTCTAGTCGGCCGATCGTGTTTCTCACTCGCTGCCTGCGGTGCGGCGCTAAGCACATGTTGCTGCCTCCGGTGCAGCGCTAAGCACATGTTGCGCGGGCCCTCAGCGGGCCCGTTCCGCCTATCGAGACAGAGCCCCGGCTCGCGTCCGGCAGGCCTGGCGAACCGCCGAGGCCGGGCATCGGGGCCCCGGCCTCGGCGATCGCGCGACCGCTAGTTGACAGCGAGCGCTTCGCCCGTCAGCGCCCAGGTGCCTTCGAGCCCGGAGGGGATGCCGCCTTCGGGTTCGAATTCGCCTTCGGTTTCGGGCCCGGCGAATTCGGTCTGGAGCGTCCCGACGGCTTCTTCTTCGAACGCCGGCGGGTTGACGACCGGTTTGTCGCCCGGTGACGGTTCGCCGAGGTATTCGCCGACTTGGCCGGTGAGCGTGTGGCTCTTGCTCGGTCCGGCCCCGGCCGGACCGATCCCGACGATGAACGCACCGGTGATGCGGAATTTGACGCCTTCTTCGCAGTTGAATTCGGCGATCAGTCCCGACCCGGGCAGTTTTTCGCTCGTCAGGGAGAAGCCGGCTTCCTCTTTTCCTGCGTTCAGCCAGCCGAGGTGCCCGCTCAGCGCCTCCGTCTCGACCGCGTCGCAGGCGCCCTCCTGCCAGCGGCACTTAGAGAACCCGAAGCGTGCCTGGGTGATGCCCGAGGCGCCGGTCGGATGCCCGGTGAAGGACGCCTTTTCGCATTCGATGTGGACTTCGATGAGCTCCGGGATCGCGACGATCACGCGTGTGCGGCCCGTCGCCTTCCCCTTGAGCGGTTTCTTCCCCTCACCCGAGAGGATTTCGTACTTTCCGTGCCCCGGTTCGGCCGCCACCGAGCAGTTCTTGTCCGAGTAGGCGCCGCCGTTCTTCGGCACGGCCTTGCCGCAATAGCTCCAGTGCGGCGCCGCCGCCGATGCAGCGCTCGCGCCTGTCACGCCGAGGGCGACCAGCGCAAACGCCAGCAGCCCGATACCACTTGTCCGTCCCATCCTCACCCTCTCTTCCGAAAATTGGAGTCCGCATGGCGAGCATAAACGGGCGGGGTATCTGTTGTCTATGCGCGCCCCGGGGCGTCGACGCGGGCGCTCCGGCGCGTGTCGACGTGCGTGCTCCGGCACGTCGACGTGCGCGCTCAGGGGCGACGGGGTGCGCGCTCAGGGGCGACGGGGTGCGCACTCCGGCGCGTCGGCGGGCGCGCTCCGGCGCGCCGCGACGGGGTGTGCGCTCAGCGGCGCCGGCGGCGGCGCATCATCCGCACGCCGAGCAGCAGCCCGACGGCGGCCGCCCCGGCCATGATTTCGGGACGGTGGCGCTCGACGTGGGCGCGCCAGTCCGTCACGCGGGCGACCTCGCCGCGCAGCCGCTCGACCGACACCGCGAGCTCCTGGCGGTTGGCCTCTATCGAGCTGCGGATCTCCGCCGCCGAGCGCTGGGCCATCAGCCCTGCACCCCCGGGCCCGGCACGGGGTTGGCGACCGGACCGGACGGAGCCGCCGGCGCGGGCGTCGGCGGTGCGCTGACGCTCTCCTTGATCTTCTGCGCCTCGGCGATCGCCATCGTCGGCACCGGCGGGGAGCTCCGTTTGACGACTTTCGCGGCGACCAGCCCGGCGATCACGCCGAGCACGATCAGGATCGCGGCCATCGCGAAGAAGCCCCAGAAGTAGGCGAAGTCCCCGACCGGCAGGTAGAAGTAGAGAAGCCAGGCGCAGCCCATCAGGACGAAGATCAGGGCGAACAGGAAGAAGACGCCCGCGGCGACGCCGACGACGGCGCCCTTGGTGAGTTTGCCGATCTTCTCGCCGACCTCGGCCTTGGCAAGTTCGATCTCCTCCCGGACGAGCACCGAGGCGCGCTCGGAGACGTCGGCGATCGCCGAGGCGATGTTCTGCGGCACCTCGCCGCCGGGTCCCGTGCCGGCGCTCACTCGGGCGGGTCCTCGTGGAACAGCGCCCGCCAGGCGGTCGCGGCCATGCGGTTGGCCGCGATCGAGGCGAGCGCGCCGAAGCCGGCCAGCAGCCCCGACCAGACGAGTCTCTTGACGATGTCGTTCTCCATGCCCGCGGGAGTCTATTGCCCGGTCCCGTCGCGTTTACGCGCGGGGGCGCCCCCGACGATCGGTCGAGCGGCCTCTCATCGGTCGCCGGCCGGAGCCTGAAGGCCCCCGCAGACGGTCTCGACGACGAGCCACTTGGCGCGCTCGAAGTCCTCGGGGCCCTGCGGGAGCAGCCCGAAGATCCAGCCCGTGAGCAACTGCTCGATCGCGCCGTAGAACGCCATCGCCGCGAAGCGCGAGTCGATCTCCGACTTGAAGACGCCTTCGGTCTGGGCCTCGGCGATCATCCCCCCGATCAGGTCGTACGCCTCGCGGATCTTCGCGATGTGGGTGTTCCCGAACGAGTTGGCCGCCAGCGTGACCTCGACGATGATGACCTTCATCAGCTCGGGATCGTGGCGGTAGGAGTCCACGATGAACGAGGCGATCGCG
>DATNBM010000097.1:0-3888 GCA_035571915.1 Solirubrobacteraceae bacterium
CTCCTGATCGGCGTCAACGCCCGCTACAAGGTCCACGCCGGGATCACGCTCAGCGGCCTGCCCGAGAACCTCTGGGAGTGAGCGCCCCGGGCCGCGACGTCGTGCTGCTGTCCGGGGGCACGGGCGGCGCGAAGCTCGCGCTCGGCCTCGCGGAAGAGCTCGGCCCCGAGCGCCTCGCGGTGATCGCCAACACCGCCGACGACATCGAGATCTACGGCGCGCTCGTCTCGCCCGACCCGGATCTCGTCTCGTTCTGGCTCGCCGGCCTGATCGACGAGCGCGGCTGGGGCCTGCGCGACGACACGTTCGCCGTGATGGACGCCCTGCGAGAGCTCGGCGAGGACGTCTGGTTCAACCTCGGCGACCGCGACCTGGCGTGGTGCGCCCGGCGTTCGCGACTGATCGCCGAAGGTCAGAGCGCGACCGAGGCGCTCGCGACGCTGAACGGCGCGATCTCACAGCCCGTGCCCGTGCTGCCGATGTGCGAGGAGCCGGTCCGCACCTGGGTCTCGACCCCCCGCGCCGGCCCCCGGCCCTTTCAGGAGTTCATGATCCGCGGCCGCGCCGAGGGCCCCCTCGACGGCCTCGAGTACAGGGGCGCGGAGCTCTCCCGGCCGACCGCGGCCGTCACCGAGACGGTCGCCGCCGCGAAGACGATCGTGATCGGCCCCTCCAACCCGCTCGCCTCGATCGGGCCGATCCTCGCCGTCCCGGGTCTGGCCGACGCGCTGAGCGCCGCGAGCGCCCCGGTCATCGCCGTCAGCCCGATCGTCGGCGGGGAGGTGCTGAAGGGCCCGACGGCGGCCTTCATGGAGCTCGCCGGGCGGGAGTGCAGCGCGGCGGGGGTGCGCGAGCACTACGGCGAGCTGCTCGACGGCTTCGTGACCGACGAGGAGCTCGCCTCTGAGATCCCCTCGCTCGTGACCGAGACGCGGATGGACGGGGCCGACGCCCGCCGGCGCCTGGCCCGAGCGACCGTCGAGTTCGCGGCGACCCTGGGCTGACGGGGACCGCGAGCTAGGCTGCGCGGTGCCGTGCGGACCGCCGCGATCCTCCCCGTCAAGAGCTTCGACCGCGCCAAGCAGCGGCTCGGCGCGAGCGTCGAGAACCAGCTCCGCCTGGCGCTCGCCGAGGCGATGGTCGGCGACGTGCTCGCGGCGCTCGCCGCGACCGGGGCGATCGCGCTCACGATCGTCGTCACCCGCGAGCCCGAGGCGGCCGCGGCCGCGGCCGCGTGCGGCGCGAGGGTGATCGGGGATTCGGCCGAGAGCGGCCAGTCGGCGGCCGCGGCGCTGGGCATCGCGGCCGCGATCGAGGACGGGTTCGAGCGGATCCTGTGCGTCCCCGGCGACTGCCCCGCGCTCGACCCGGCCGAGCTGGCGAGCCTGCTCGACGGCCCCGGCGAAGGCGCCGAGGTGGTCGTGCTGCCCGACCGCCACGGGACGGGCACGAACGGCCTGCTGCTGGCCCCTCCGGGCGCCATCGAGCCGAGCTTCGGACCGGGCAGCCGCGAGCGCCACGTCGCCCTCGCGCGAGCCGCGGGGGTGGCGTGCAGGGTCGAGCCGCTGCCCTGCCTGCAGCTCGACGTCGACACCGGCGAGGACCTCGCCGTCCTGCGCGCCGCTCTGGCGGGGTCGACGGGACGGGCGCCGCGGACCCGTGCGGTGCTGGGCGAGCAGGCCGGCAGCGCCGCAGCCGCGGCGGGCCGGGCCTGAGCCCGCGGATGCCCGGCCTGACGCTTCACCCGCTGCCCGGCATCCCGGAGATCGGCGCGGGCGAGGACCTCGCCGGGGAGATCCTGACCGCGCTAGGCCGGACCGGTCTCGACGAGCCGCTCGGGTCGCTGGTGCTCGCGATCGCGCACACCGTCGTGTCCAAGGCCGAGGGCGCGATCGTCGACCTGCGCACGGTCGAACCCGGCGAGCGGGCGCGAGAGCTCGCCGCCGAGCAGGACAAGGACCCTCGGCTCATGCAGGTCGCCCTCGATCAGTCGGCCGAGCTGCTGAGGGCCGAGCGCGGCGTGCTGATCAGCCGCACGCGCCACGGCTTCGTGTGCGCGAACGCCGGCGTCGACGCCTCCAACGCGGGCGGCCCGGATCGCGCGATCCTGCTGCCCGCCGACCCGGACGCCTCGGCGCGCGCGCTGCGGGCGCGTCTCGGCGAGCTGGCGGGCGCGGCGCCCCCCGCGGTGCTCGTGACCGACAGCTTCGGCCGCGCGTGGCGCCACGGGCAGCTCGACGTCGCGATCGGCCTCGCGGGGATGGCGCCGCTCGAGGACTGGCGGGGGCGCAGCGACGCCGAAGGGATGGAGCTGCGCGCGACGTGGCTCGCCGTCGCCGACGCCGCCGCCGCGGCGGCCGACCTCGCGCGCAGCAAGGACTCGCGCGAGCCCGTCGTGGCTATCTCGGGCCTCGACCGGTTCGTCACGGCCGAGGACGGGCCGGGGGCCGCAGCCCTGCTGCGCCCGCCCGCCGAGGACCTGTTCCTCTAGCTAGTCGCCCGCGGCGGCGAGACGACCCCAGAAGCGGACCCACTCCCGCTCGTGCCCGATGCCGCATTCGAGCGCCAGCAGCTGACCGGCGGGTAGGTGCTCCTTGTGCTCGATGAGCTGCTCGTAGTCCGCCAGCGTGCGTTCGTGGGCCGCGAGCTGACCGGCGGCCAGAGCGGCGGGGTCCCCGCCGAAGAACAGCTTCAGGGTGCTCGCGTCGCGCAGTTCGCTGATCCCCTCCGAGGGTTCCCCGCGCCAGCGCTCGAGCTGTTCGCGCCCCTCCTTCGTGAGGCGGTAGACGCGACGGCGGCGACCCGTCTGCTCGCGCTCCTCGACGAGCAGTCCGCTCTCGGCGAGCCGCGCGCACTCAGTGTAGATCTGGGTGTGCGGGACCGTCCAGAAGTTGTTCGTCGAGACCTCCGCCGCGCGCTTGAGGTCATACGGGGTCCCGGAGCCGGCGTAGTCGAGCAGGCCGAGCACGATGAAGGAGGTCTGCGAGAGACGCGGGGTTGACATGCCCGGCAGAGTAGCGTACGGTGCGTATCGTTCGGATTGAACCATTCAGGAGGTATCGTGATGGCTACGGCAGCGGCATCCACCTTCCCCGCGCTGGGAGTGCAGACGCTCGAAGACGAGCGGACGATCGACGAGCTGGAGCTGACGGGAACGCTGCCTGCGTGGCTGTCGGGATCGCTGCTGCGCACGGGACCGGCCAAGTTCGAGGTCGGGGAGCAGCGCATGCGCCACTGGTTCGACGGACTGGCGATGCTGCACCGCTTCACGATCTCCGGCGGCGAGGTCTCCTACGGCAACCGCTTCCTGCACAGCCGCTCCTACAAGGCCGCGAAGGAGGAGGGCAAGCTCGTCTACGGCGAGTTCGCGACCGACCCGTGCCGCTCGCTGTTCAAGCGCGTGCAGACGCTGTTCTCGCCCATGTCCACGCTGCCGGACAACGCGAACGTCAACGTCACCCGCCTCGGTGAGCGCTTCGTCGCGATGACCGAGACGCCGCTGCCGGTGCAGTTCGACGCCCAGACGCTCGAGGCGGCGGAGGTCCGCCCCTACACCGCGCCCGGCCAGCTCTCGACCGCGCACCCGCACATGGACCGCGCGAGCGGCGGAATGATCAACTACGCGGCCAAGCTGGGGCCACGCTCGAGCTACCGGTTCTTCGCCGTCGACCCCGCCCCCGGGCAGACGGGCGAGCTGCGCCCCCGGGTGCTCGCGTCGCTGCCCGTCAAGGAACCTGCCTACATGCACTCCTTCGGGCTGACCGAGCGCTGGCTCGTGCTGGCCGAGTTCCCGCTCGTCGTGAACCCGCTGGCGCTCGCCACGGCGGGCAGGCCGTACATCGAGAACTACCGCTGGAAGCCCGAGCGCGGCACGCGCTTCACGCTCGT
>DATNBM010000098.1:0-3847 GCA_035571915.1 Solirubrobacteraceae bacterium
CGCTGCTCCTGACCGCGCACGACGTCCTGCCGCGCGAGGCGCGACCCGGGCAGCGCGCCGCCCAGCGCAGGCTCTACCGGTGCTTCGACGCGGTGATCGCGCACTCCGAGCACGGCCGGCGCCGTCTGATCGACGAGCTCGGCGTCGAGCGCGAGCGCGTCCACGTGATCCCCCACGGGGTCTTCGCCCACCTCGCCGAGCGGAGGATCGAGGACCAGTCCGCCCGCCCTACGTTCCAGACCGAGAAGCCGGTCGTCCTCTGCTTCGGGCTGATGCGCCCGTACAAGGGCATCGACGTCCTGCTCGACGCGTGGCGGGGGATCGAGGGCGCGGAGCTCTGGATCGTGGGCATGCCGCGAATGGACGTCGCGCCGCTGCGCGCCGCCGCGCCGCCGAGCGTTCGCTTCGTGCCCCGCTTCGTCGGCGACGCCGAGCTGCCCGCGTACTTCCGTGCCGCCTCGCTGGTCGTGCTGCCCTACCGGGAGATCGACCAGTCGGGCGTGCTCTTCACGGCGCTCGCGTTCGGCAGGCCGCTGCTGCTGAGCGACGTGGGGGGATTCCCGGAGATCGCGGCGACCGGCGCCGCGCGGATCGTCCCGGCCGGCGACCCCGGCGCCCTGCACGACGCGCTCGCGTCCCTGATCGCCGATCCCGCGGCGCTCGGGGAGATGGCCGTCGCGGCCCAGCGGGCCTGCGCGGGGGAGTACTCCTGGTCGGTGATCGCCCGCCGCACGCTCGACCTCTACGAGCGCCTGCGCGCGGCCTGAGGCTCTAGTCCTGCCAGAAGTCGTGGAGCAGCTCGCCGTCGGACTCGTGGCGGGGCCCGAAGACGAGCACGGTGAGACCGTCCTCGCCCGCCTCGAAGGCGCGCGCGACGCGCGGCGCGATGCGGATCGCGTCGTGACGGGAGACGTCGCGGATCTCGTCGTCGAGCCTGACCCGGCCGGAGCCCTCGAGCACGACGCAGACCTCCTCGGCGTTCTCGTGACGGTGCCCGAACGCCTGCCGGCGGCCCGGGCGCAGGACGTGGTAGGCGAAGCCGGTCGTCTCGGCGCCGAGCTCCTCGCGCGGGAAGTGCGCCTCGCCGACCTCCGAGAGCCCGAACTCGACCGCGCTGTCCTTCGTCTCGTCGAGGTTGCGGATCGTGTAGTCCATCGGTCGCGAGTCTATTACCCGCGAGAATGCCGTTTGTGACGGTCCTCGCGGCGATCTTCTGGCTCTGCGCGGCCGCGATCGTGTGGACGCAGCTCGGCTACGCCGCCGCGCTCGCGCTGCTCGCGCGACTGCGCGGCGGCGGTCCTGAGCGCCCGCCCGCGGAGGCGCCCGCGCGGCTGCCTTCGCTGACGCTGATAGTCGCCGCCCACGACGAGCAGGAGGTCATCGCCGAGAAGGTCGCGAACGCGCTCGAGCTCGACTACCCGCGCGAGCTCCTAGAGGTGATCGTCGCCTGCGATGGGTGCGAAGACGAGACGGCAGCGCGGGCGAGAGAGGCGGGCGCCGACCTCGTGCTGGAGCTGCCCCGCGGCGGCAAGATCCGGGCCCAGGACGCGGCGGTCGAGAGAGCCGGCGGTGAGCTCGTCGCGTTCTCCGACGCGAACGCGCTGTGGGAGCCCGACGCGGCCCGCGAGCTGGCCGGCGTCTTCGCCGACCCGCGGGTCGGCTACGCGTGCGGCCAGGTCCGCTTCGTCCAGGCGGCCGAGGGTCGCGCGGGCGGGAACCAGGAGGGGCTCTACTGGCGCTACGAGATGGCGGTGCGCGAGCGCGAGTCCCGGCTCTCCTCGATCACGGCGGGCAACGGGGCGATCTACGCGACCCGCCGCGAGGCCTACGTCGTCGTCGACCCGATCATGGGCCACGACCTGTCGCTCCCCTTCAACATGGTCAAGCGCGGGTTGCGGGCCGTCTACGTGCCCCGGGCGCGGGCGACCGAGAAGATGGTCCCGACGATCGAGGGCGAGTTCGCCCGCAAGCGGCGGATGATGAGCCACACGTGGCCGATCCTGCTGCGGGGCGGGATGCTCTCGCCGCGCGGCTACACGCCGGGTTACGCGGCGATGGTGTTCTCGCATCGTGTTCTCCGTTACGCGCTGCCGTTCCTGCACGCGACGGCGCTGGCGGCGAACGTCGACCTCGTGGCAGTGAGCAGCGGCTCGACGCGCACGCTCTACATCGCCACGCTCGGGCTTCAGGCCGCGCTCCTCCTGGGCTCCGCTCTGGCCGGCGCGGTCCGGTGGCGACCGCTCCTCCTCGCCCGCTACTACGTGCTCACCGCCGCCTCGCCCGCGGCCGGGCTGTGGGACTGGCTGCGTCACGGGACCGACGCGGCGTGGGAGGCCGCGGAGGGGACGCGCTAGGCCGCGCGGCTCACGCCGCCAGCGCGCGCTCGACGTACACGCCAGGCCCGGTCGGCTCGGGCAGCGCTTCGTCGTTGGCTGCCATCAGCTCGAGGTGCGCCGCGATCGCCGAGCGCATTTCGGCGATGCAGTCGTCGATCGTGGCGCCTGTCGCGACGCAGCCCAGCACGTCCGGCGACCACGCGGAAAAGTTGGATGGGGGCCCGCCCTCGATCAGGATGAGATAGCGCTCGGAATCGTTCATCGCCGAAGTCCCGCCTGTCGCATGATGCTCGCCGCCGTCTTCTCCAACAGGTCATCCCGCGGATGGCCGGCAACTGTCACGGTACCGCGCCGGACCGGATGACGGAATTGACGGTGGCTGCCCTTCTGTCGCACCTGCCGCCAGCCTGCAGCTTCAATCACCTTGATGATCTCGCGAACCTTGATGACGCGGAAGCTAGGCGCGGAATGCGATGGCCCTCCGCAGCGCTGACACAATCCCCGCCGTGCTGCGCCGCGCCGTCGACATCGTCGTATCCGCCACAGTTCTCCTCCTCGCGAGTCCACTGCTCGCTCTCGCCGCGCTCGCCATCAAGCTCGAGAGTCGCGGCCCGGTGCTCTACCGTCAGCGCCGCTCGGGCCTGGATGGGGCGCCCTTCGAGGTGCTGAAACTGCGCACGATGGTCGACGGGGCCGAGCGGATCGGCGCGGGCCTCGCGATCGACGCGGGCGACGCCCGCGTCACGCGGGTCGGAGCGCTGCTGCGGCGCACGTCGGTCGACGAGCTGCCGAACCTCCTCAACGTGCTGCGCGGCGAGATGTCGCTGATCGGCCCGCGCCCCACGCTGCCCGTGCAGGTCGAGCAGTACACCGAGCGCCAGCGCGGGCGCCTGGCCGTCAAGCCCGGGATCACCGGGTGGGCGCAGGTCAACGGCCGCGCGTCGTTGCCGTGGGCGGAGCGGATCGAGCTCGACCTCTACTACATCGAGCACCGCTCGCTGCGGCTCGACCTGCGTATCCTCGCCCGCACGGTGGCGATGGTGTTCGGCGGGCATGGCCTCTACAAGGGACCCACGGGCGGCTGGGAGGGCGAGGTGTGAGCCAGCCCGAGCTGCCCGCGATCCTGCTGACGGCGGCGGGCAAGCGCTACGACATCGTGTCCTGCTTCGCACGGCTGACGAAGACGATCGTCGCCGACGCCTCGCCGCTCGCGCCCGCGCAGTACGCGGCGCAGGTGCGCGTCACGGTCCCGCGGATGGACGACCCGGACTACGTGCCCGCGCTCGCCGAGCTGTGCGAGCGGCACGGGGTCGGGGCGGTCCTACCCCTGACCGACCTCGACATCGAGATCCTCGCCCGGGCGCGCGAGGACGGCGTCCTGCCGGCGCTCGTCCCGTCCTCGGAGGTGGCCGTCGCCACCTACGACAAGTACGAGACCCATCTCCTGCTGCGGCGGCTCGGCCTGCCCTCGCCGCCGACGGCGCTGCCCGAGGAGGATCTCGCCCCGCTCG
>DATNBM010000099.1:0-89131 GCA_035571915.1 Solirubrobacteraceae bacterium
AGTGACGGTGAAAGCGGACGCGACGACGACGGGGATCGGTGCCTCACTTCTCGAAGGCGGCCGGATCGCGGGGAAGGTGACGAGCGCCTTGACCGGGACGCCGGTCGAAGAAGCCCTCGTGTGCACGGTGGTGGGGTACTACCAGGTCCCGGGCTGCTCGTTCACCGAAGCCGCCGGCAGGTATCTGATCGAGGGAATCTCGGCGGGCAGCTACAAGGTCGAGTTCCTCGCCGAAGGCTACCTGCCGCAGTACTTCGACCTGGCCGCCTCGCGGGAATCGGCCGAAGCGGTGGCCGTGACGGTCGGGACGACGCACGAAGGTGTCGACGCGCAGCTCCAACCGAGCGGCGGCTCGCTGCCGGTCGAGCTCAGCTCGCCTCGGGTCCTCGGCACGCCGAACCCCGGCCGGACGCTCTCGTGCTGGCACGGAGAATGGGGCGGCGAACCAGCCCCGGACTTCACGTACGCGTGGCTGAGGAACGGAACCCCCGTCGCCGGCGAGACCGCCACTACGTACGACCTCGGCACCGGCGACCTCGGCTCGCGGATCGCATGCGAAGTGACGGCGACCAACAAGTACGGGTCTCGGACCGCGACGTCGACCGGCGTGCTGATCTCAGAACCGGCGACACCCCCGCCGCACCCGCCGCCGTTCGAACCGCCCCCGGTGACGCCACCGCCCCGGCCTCCGCTCGAACCGCCGACCGGCTCTTCCCCGACGCCGCCGACCCCCCAGCCGCCGGCGGAGCAGGGCGTCGCGAGCTCCGAGGAAGCGGCTCCGACGATCGCGCTCGACGCCACGAGCGCGACGACGATGAGCTCCGGTCACGTCCGCTTCTCACTCGGGGAGAGCGTGCGCTGCCCGGCCGGGCGGACGGCGTGCACGATCGCCGTGAAGGTGATCGGGCGCCTCCACCACGGCCGCCACGTCGTCCTCGTTCACGCGACGCTGACCGCCGCACCCGGGTCGCTTACGCGCCCGACCTTCACGCTGAGCAGGGCCGACGCGGCGTTGCTTGCGCGCCTGAAGCGGATCGTCGCGACCGCCGAGGTGACCGCCTCTTGCGGGAAGGCGAAGCCGGTTGCGTCGAGGCGCTCGACCACGCTTCTGGAGCCGCGTCGCAAACGCGCCTGGCGGAGCACGCGGCGCGGCATCGGTGCCCGCGCCTCGCTGCCCAGCCACGGGCTGCGGTAGCTCAGGCGGGTCTGTCCCGGGACGGGTCGATCAGGTACTTCGAGCCGGTGCTGCGGCGCGCGAAGACCGCGAGGTTCTCGGGCTCGAGCACGTCGCCCAGCCCGATCGTCCGCGCGTAGCCGGAAGCGAAGGTCGTCTTGGCCTCGGCCAGGACGCGGGCGCGCATCCGGGCGATCGCCTCCCCGCCCAGGCGCCCGAGCGCGTTCGTCAGGAGGTATCCGCCGAGGCTCCAGGTCAGTCCGAACCGGCGCTCGATCACGGTCGGGGAGAAGTCGAGCGAGCCGTAGATGTAGACCTGCTTGAGCACCGTCGTTCCGTACGGCGTGTACGACTGAAGCGGCGGCTGCGCGCGCTCCATCGCGTTCAGGATGTCGCTCGCGATCGAACCCCCGCCGATCGCGTCGAAGGCGAGCGTCGCGCCGGTCTCGCGGATGGCCTCGGTGAGCCGGGCCGCGAAGTCCGGCTGCGAGGAGTCGACGACGTGGACCGCGCCGAGCTCGCGCAGCACCTCGGCCTGCTCAGGACGCCGCACGACGTTCACGAGGTCGACGCCGTCGGCCGCGCAGATACGGACGAGCATCTGCCCGAGGTTGGACGCGGCCGCGGTGTGGATCAGGGCGGTGTGCCCCTCGGCGCGCATCGTCTCGACCATCGACAGCGCGGTCAGCGGGTTGATGAACAGGGCCGCTCCCTCCGCGACGCTCACGTCGTCGGGCAGCTCGACGACGGCCGCCGCATCGGCGACGCGGTAGTCGCCCCACATCGAGCCACCGAACATCGCGACCCGGCGGCCGATCATCGCGGCCGCGTCCGGGCCCGCCGTGACGACGGTGCCGGCGCCCTCGTTGCCCACGGGCAGCGGCTTGTCGAGCCGATCGCGATACAGCGGCAACGCCACGTGCGGCACCTCTCCGACGAGACCGGTCCCGTCGGGCCTGAGCGACGCGGGGTCGACGGCTCCCAGCAGGACACCCAGATCCGAGGGGTTGATCGGCGACGCTTCGACCGCGATCAGCACCTCGCTGCCGCCGGGCTCGGGAACGTCGCGCACGTCGATCTCCAGACGGAGCTCGCCGTCGGAGGAGATGGTGGACCGCAGGCTTCGGCCGCTGGTAGGGATGGCGCCGGGAGACATCGGTGGGCCTTTCGCTCGGGGATCGCCCAGCCTAGCGGTCACACTCGCGCCGCGGTCGGCTTGGACAGCCGGGCACGGCGTGCGCGATCGGACGCAAGACCGGACAACCCCGTGGCCGGTACGCGGACCGGGCGGGTATGCCGATACTGCGGTGTGGATCCCGACGACGTCGACTTCTGGGATGAGCACCCCGACCCGACCGAGGCGGATGTCCGGGGGCTGTGTGAAGCGTGGGCGCGCTACCAGGCCAGGAGCCCCCGCACCGGGCGATTCCATGATGAGGACCCGGACTCGTGGGCTGCGATCGCGCTTCACTCCTTCCCCCACCCGCCGAGGATGGAGCTTGAATGGAGCGTGATCGTGACGCTCTGCGAGCTGGTCGACCCGGAGGACGACTGGACGGTGCAGATGATCGGGGCGAGCCCCCTCGAGGACTTCATCGACGAGCACGGCGACCAGGCGCTGGACCTGATCGAACCGGCCGCAGACCAGCAACCGGTGCTGCTCGCGGCCCTCAGGGCCGTCTGGCCCGACGAGCACGTCGAGCCGCGCATCGCCCGGTACCTGAGCGCGCGAGGCGAGCAGCGATGAGCAGGGCCCGAGCAGCCGTCACGCCGGCGGCGCTCGTATCGCTCGCGGTGCCGCGGGACGATCCTTGGCGGTTCGAGAGCCGACGGGGGGACTCGAACCCCCGACCCCTTCATTACGAGTGAAGTGCTCTACCAGCTGAGCTACGTCGGCGCCCGACGGATGCTAGCGATGGCCGCCGCCCGCCTGCAGGGCGCCTACCTCACGCGCCCGCCTTTCGCGTTGACCCCATACCAGTAGCCGCCGAACGCGTTCGCGCCGATGTAGCCGATCTGTCCCGGGCCCGTGTTGCCCGCATACCCATACAGCGGGTGGCCGCCGTAGATGACCTGGTGGACCCCGCTCGGGAGCACGATCGTCTTCAGCTTCTTCGCGACCAGTCCGGGCCCGGCCGTCGGCGTGCCGCTGACCGTCAGCGGCGGCCACACCGACGTGCAGCCGCTGATGGCAACGCAGCGGTCCATCTTGTGCGAGTCGATGCTGAACTCGAACAACGTGAAGCCCTGGGAGTCGACGAGGATTTCCCCGAGTTCGGTCTTGCGTAGTTCGACCGTCGCTGCGGTCGCACTCGACGCGGACGCCGACGCGACGACAGCGACCGTCCCGAGAAGCACGACGAGACTGCGGATGCGGACCATTTCCCTCTCCCCTGAGTCGTGATCGACGGGTCCCGAGCGGGACCGTCGAGGGGCGCACGTTCCCCGCCTCTCGATGACTCCGCGCCGCCGGGAACCTTTCCGTCGAACCACCGGACGGCCCCCGGTCGCCCCGGCGTCAGGCGCCGGAACCGCGTCCCGCACCTCTACTGTGGAGTCATGACCGCGCTCGGGATCGTCGCAGGCGTCCTGACGACCGCGAGCTTTCTGCCACAGGTCGTCCGCTCGGCGCGCCTCAGGAGCGCCCACAGCTTCTCGTGGCTGTGGCTCGTCTGCTTCGGCGCGGGCGTCGGCGCCTGGCTCGCCTACGGGCTCGCGCTCGGCGACGCCGCGATCATCGGGGCCAACGCCGTCACGCTGCTGGCCGTGCTCGCCCTGATCGCGCTCAGGATCCGCCACCGCGCCGACGCGCCGGAGCCCCGGATCGCGCGTCCGCCTTCACCGGCCGAGCGTGAGGGCGCCACCGGGCCCTCCTCCGCGCGCTCGCCGGAGCTGGCCGCCGAGGCGCGCTGAGACGCGCCGGCCTCCTCACGCCGAGACTGGCTCCGCCTCGCTCCCGCCCAGCGCGGCCAGCTCCGCGAGCACCGACTCCCCGTGCTTCTCCAGAAACGACGGCCCCACGCCGCGGATCGCCAGCAGCTCGCCGTCGTTGCGGGGCCGTCGGTGGATCAGCTCCCGGAGCGTCGCGTCGGTCGCGACGGTGTACGCCGGCTTGCCCTCCGAGCGCTCCATCCGCCAAACCCTCATCGCCTCGAAATGCTCCTCCGGCACCTCGAACTCCGGCGCCTCGGGCGCACCGGCGCCGTTTCCTCCCGCCGGGCCGAGCCGCGCCGCGCGGGACGCCCCGCGCCTCTTCGCGCCGGCCGGCGCCGCCGCCATCGCCGCGGCGAGCTCCGGGTCGGGGTCGCAAACGTCGCAGCACCGGCCCGTCGCGTTCGTCTCCTCCGGGTCCCCGAAGTGGTCGAGGATCTGCCTGCGCCGGCAGCGCTCCCCGTCGGAGCTGTAGCGCTCGATCGAGCGGTATGACTCCCACGCGCGGTCGCGCGCGGCACGGATCGCCGCCGCCGCGAGGCTCGGCCTCCCCTGGCCCGTCAGCCGCACCAGCAGTCCTTCCGGTCCCCCCGGCTCGAGCTCGACCGCCCCGGCCCGCTCGGCGATCGAGAGCAGCACCCGGTCGCGCTCCCCGAGCTCCCCGTGGCCGATCGCGAGCACCCCGCCCGCGTCGGCCGCCGGGCGCAGCCTCCCGATGTAGCGCTTCACGTCCTCGACGCTCGTCTCGCGCTCCTTGATGAAGCGGATCAGCCGCCCCAGGTCCATCCGCGAGGCCAGCAGCAGCGCCCGCGCCGGCTGGCCTTCGCGCCCGCCCCGGCCCGCCTCCTGGTAGTAGGCCTCGAGGCTCGTCGGCAGCGCCCAGTGGGCGACCGTCCGCACGTCCGCCTTGTCGACCCCCATCCCGAACGCGTTCGTCGCCACGACCACCTCGGCCCGCCCCGACATGAACGCCTCCTGGGCCTTGCGCCGGCGCTCCGGGGTCATCCCCGCGTGGTAGGCCACCGTCCGCAGCCCGCTCGCCCCGATCTCCTTCGCGAGCGTCTCCGTGTCCTTGCGCGTCCCCGCGTAGACGATCGCCGGCAGCGACTCCTCCCCCGAGAGGACGTGCATCAGCGCCGCCCGCTTGCGCGCCACCGCGCCCTTGCCCTCGACGGCCGCGACGTCGAACGTCAGGTTCGGGCGGTCGAAGCCCGAGCGGACCTGGACCGGATCCCGCAGCTCCAGGCGCTGGGCGATCTCCGCCGAGACCCGCGGCGTCGCCGTCGCCGTCGCCGCCATCACGGGCGGCCGGCCGAGCGAGCGGATCGCCTCGCCGAGTCGCAGGTAGTCGGGGCGGAAGTCGTGTCCCCACTCGGCCACGCAGTGCGCCTCGTCGACCACGAACAGGCCCACCTTCCGCGAGGCGAGCGCCCGCCGGAAGGCCCCCGAGGCGAACCGCTCGGGCGCCGCCAGCACGAGCTGCGTCTCGCCCGCTTCGATCTCCCGCAGGCGCTCGGCGTTGTGGCCCTCGGCCATCCCCGACGCCAGCATCGCCGCCCGCACGCCGCCGTCCTCCAAGCGCCGCCACTGGTCGCTCATCAAAGCGATCAGCGGGCTCACGACGACGACCAACCCGATCTCGGCGAGGGCCGGGAGCTGGTAGCAGAGCGACTTCCCGCCCCCCGTCGGCATCACGACCAGCGAGTCCCGCCCCGACAGGGCCGCCTCCACGGCCTCCCGCTGGCCCGGCCTGAACTCCCGCAGGCCGAAGCGCGCCAGCAGCTCCTCGGGACTCGCCGCGGCGGCCCGGGCAGGCTCGATGTCCGTCTCGCTCGTCGCGCTGCTCATAGCTTCTTGACGGTACTCGCGACCTCGGCGGTCTACCGCCGGCCACGAGCGCGGCTCGCCCGCCGCGCGCCCGTCCGGCCCCCCTATATCTAGATCAAATCCTCGACCGCTCGTCCCACACGACCCGCGCGCCCGCCATCGGCACCATCGTGATCGCGCGGCGGCGCGTCAGCTCGCCGGGCCGCCGCCACGGACCCTCAAGGCGCGGCGTCAGCTCCGACAGGACCGTGCGGAGGATCAGCTTCATCTCAAGCTGCGCGAACGCCGCCCCGATGCAGCGCCTGATCCCACCACCGAAGGGGATCCACGAGAACGTCTCCGGGCCGTCCTTCAGGAACCGCTCGGGCATGAACTCCTCGGGGCGCTCGTAGACGCGCGGGTTGCGGTTCGTCAGGTAGATGCACGGCGCGACCGTCGTCCCCGCCGGCAGCACCCTCCCGCCGACCTCGAGGTCCTCCTTCAGCTGCCGCGCCACGATCGGGACGACCGGCCGCACGCGCAGCGTCTCGTTCACGACCGCCGTCATGTACTCCTCCGAGTCGCCCGCGTCGATCTCCGCCTGCAGCCGCGCGAGCTTCTCCGGGTGACGGACGAGCCGCTCGATCGCCCACGCGACCGACGTCGCCGTCGTCTCGTGGCCGGCCAGCAGCAGCGTCACGAGCTCGTCGCGCAGCTCCGAGTCGCTCATCGCCTCGCCCTCCTCGTCGCGCGCCTGCAGTAGCAGCGAGAGGATGTCGCTCCGCTCCCCGAGGTCCCCCGCCGCGCGCCGCGCGCGGATCTCCGCGTAGAGGACCGCGTCGAGCGCGTCGAGCGCCGCTCCGATTTTGCCCCCGGGCCGCTCCCCCGTCGGCCGCGAGAGCGCGATCCGCAGCACCGCCAGCATGTTGACCGGGGCCAGCAGCTCCGAGATCGCCCGCCGCAGCGGCTCCCGCCGCTCGTCCCCGACCCCGAAGACCGCCGTCAGGATCACCTCGAGCGTGATCGCCCGCGAGCGCGGCTGCACCTTCATCGCCCGCCCCCGCGGCCACTCGGCCATGTCGGCCCGCGTCGCCGCGACGATCGTCTCCTCGTACTCCCGCATCCGCTCCCCGTGGAACGGCGGCAGCAGCAGCTTGCGCTGGCGCAGGTGCTCCTCCCCGACCGTCACGAGCACCGAGCTCGGCCCGACGACCGGGCGGATCGGCGAGTTCCCCGCCGCCGACGGCGCGACGCCCGGCGGCGCCGTGAAGACCTCCTTCACGGCGTCCGGGTCGGCCACCATCACGAACCGCATCCCGCTCGGGAAGAACGTCATCGTGAAATGGTCCCCGACCGTCCGCGCGCAGCGGCGCATGAACCACGTCGGCGCGACCGTCCACGCGAGCGTCTGCAGGAACGGGGACATACGCGGGCCCGGCGGGAGCGACGGATCCACCCGCCCGCCGTTCTGCGGCGCGACCCCGATCGCGTGCTCGGCCACGGCCATGGGCAACAGGCTACTCCGCCGCCTCCACGCGGCCCGACGAGCGCCGGTGAGCGTCGTGTCGGTGCCCGAAGAACAAACACTGAACCGTGCGGTTCACGTTTCCCTTTTCGGGGCAGACCGCCCGCTCCGGGGGCCCTACAACCGGATCGACCAGCGATCCCCGAGCAGCCGGGTGCGGCTGTGGTGCTCCAGCAGCGCGTCGCCGAGCGCCCGGTGGGCGGCCTCGACGTCGCTCGCCGAGAGCCTCATCGGGCGCCTCCGAAGGTGACCCAGGAGCATCCGCGCGGGGAGGACCCGCACGCCCTTGCGGCGCGCCCCCGGGCGGTCGACCCACGCCCTGCTGAAGACGATCAGCGGCTCGACCTCGCAGCCCGTCACCCACGCGATCGCCCGCCCCTCGGCCTGCGCCTGACCGATCGTCGCGCCGTGGATACGGCCGACCCGCACGGGCCCCGGGTGGCTCTTCGTCTCGATCGTGAACACGCCCGGCGGACCGATCACGATGTGGTCGACGTTGCCCCGCCCGAGCGTCGCGTCGTGGACGACCCGCCAGCGGTCGCCCGGCAGCGAGTCGAGCAGCGCCCCGACCTGCTCCTCGGCCAGGGCCCCGCGGTCCTGGCGCTCGACCAGCGGCAGGACGTACCGGGTGATCACGAAGATCGTCACGAGCAGCCCGATCTCCCCGACCGTGTAGCGCCAGTCCTGCAGCCCGAAGCTGCTGCCCGCGAGCGCCGTCGCGGTCGCCAGCACCCCGAGCGCGATGAGCGCCCGCATCCGCATGTGACGCCAAGTCGCCCGGGCGTACTGCCCGGCCGTCCGCCGCATCGGGTCCGTGTCGAGCACGAGCATCTCTGTGTCTGGCCTCCACCCTCTACATCGCCCGGCCCCGCCCGGCCCTTGAATCGGGGGTCGTCAGGACGGCCCGCGGGGGCGATGCGTGGAGTGGCCCGGCAATCTCCTAAAGCACCCATTCCGGCCGGTCGAATCGGTGGGCAGAGCGAACGAGAACCCCCTCTCACCCCCCCAACCCACCGAATACGAGCCCCCCAATGAGCGACGCCGTCCAGACGGAACATCCCCCCGACATCTGCCTCATGCTGCGCGTCCACGGCGAGCAGCGCTGGCTCGTGTCGAAGGTCGTCCCGCTGCTCCGCCAGCTCGAGCGCCCGGGCGCGATCTCAGCCGACGAGGAGGGCGCGGCGCTGGCCTACCTCGAAGTCCTCTGGCTCGAAGCCGGTCTGCGCGCGGCCGAGACCGACGCGGCGGCCGCCCGGCTCGACGCGGCCCACCGCTTCAACCCGAGCGTCCTCACCGAACGGGCCGCCCGCTACCACGCCGCCGTCCGCCGCCTCCGCCACGCGATCGACCGTCGTGTCCGAAAGCTGACCAGCGTCGGGCCAGCGGGGCTGCCCGCCGGGGAGGCCGCCGGAGGCTGAGGGGATCGCGTACCCTTTCCGGCCCGTGCCGCCCCGCTTCGACCTGCAGTCCCACTCGACCAACTCCGACGGGGTCCTCTCCGCCTCCGACGTCGTCGCCCGGGCCGCCGAGGCCGGGGTCGAGCTGCTCGCCCTCTCCGACCACGACACGATCGCCGGCGTCGCCGAGGCGGTCGCCGCCGGTGAGACCCACGGCGTGAAGGTCGTCCCCGCAGTCGAGATCTCCGCCGTCGACGAGGGCGCCCCCGAGCCCCGCGAACTGCACATCCTCGGCTACGACATCGACTACACCGGGCCGCCGATGACGACCCGCCTGGACGAGTTCCTCGCCGACCGGGAGAAGCGGACCCTGCGCATGCGCGACGCGCTGCGCGAGGTCGGGTTCGACCTCGACGAAGCCGAGCTCGACGAGCGGATCGCCGCCGGCAAACCGATCGGCCGCCCCCACCTCGCCGGCGCCGTCCTGCGCGCCGAGGCGAACGCCGAGCGCCTCGCCGCCGAGAGCATCGACGACATCGGCTCCCTGATCCGCGGCTACCTGATCGAGGGCAAGCCCGCCTTCCGCCTCCGCCAGACCCCCACCGTCGAGGAGTCGATCGAGGCGATCCACGAGGCCGGCGGCGTCGCGATCTGGGCCCACCCCTTCTGGGACATCTCAGACCCCGACGAGGTCGTCCGCACGCTCGACCGCTTCCACGCCCTCGGGATCGACGGCGTCGAGGCCTTCTACATCACCCACGACGAGCCCCAGACGCGCCTGCTCGTCGAGCGCGCCGAGGCTTTGGGCGGCATGCTCACGACCGGCTCCGCCGACTTCCACGGGCCCGAGAACGCCCAGTTCCACGCCTTCATGGCCTTCGAGACGTTCGGGATGGAGCCGAACCTCGGGTCGATCGCGTCGGATCTCTGAAAAGGAGAAGCTGAACCGCTCGGTTCAGTTTCCGGCGGTAAGGCGCCGGGGCGACCGGCCGCCGGGGCGAAGCTGAACCAAACGGTTCACGAATCGCCCCTCCTCAGCCCGCGCCGACCTCCGCGAGCGCCCCGACCTCATAGGCGACGGACTCCAGGGCGAGCTCCTCGGAGACGTTGACCGAGAGGCTGAGGCGGGCCGCGCCCACAAGCTCGATCGCCCGCTCGACGGTCGCGGCGCGAGCTCCGGCGGCGTCCTCCTCGAGCGCCTCCAGGCGGTCGACAGCGAAGACGAGATCGCTCGCTCCCTCGATCACGCAGAGCACGTCTCGCAGCCACAGCTCCGCCAGCGCCATGCCGAGGTCGAGCGTGGCCGTGCGGGCACGGCGCTCGCCCCGCCGGCGCGCGTCGAGACCTTCGCGCTCGTGGCGTTTGCGCTCCTTGGAGGGCAGCAGCTCGGCCTGCGCGGCGAGGCGCTCGCCGATCAGCTCACCCGCGGCCGTGCCGGCGGCGCGGGCGGCCTCGAGCAGCTCGAGCCACGGCCGCCCCGCGGTCTCCCCCGTGAGGGCCGCGCGGGCGTAGCGCTCGCCGACCGCGCGCAGCGCCCGCCCCTCCTCGCCCGCCAACCGTTCGGCCATCGCCACGTCGCCGCTCGCCAGCCGCGCGCACGCGCGGGCGCTCGCGGGGGAGGCGCCGCCCGCGACGAGGGAGCGCTCGATCTGCTCGGGGGGCAGGGGGTCGAAGCGCACGAGCTGGCAGCGCGAGACGATCGTCGGCAGCACGTCGGCCAGACGATCGGCGAGCAGAACCAGGTGCGCGAAGGAGGGGGGCTCCTCGAGCGTCTTCAGCAGGCGGTTCGCGGCCTGGTCGTTCATCGTCTCGGCCGACTCGATCACGAACACGCGGCGGCGAGACTCGAACGGCGTCCGCGTGGCGGCGGCCACGACGGGCTCCTCGATGTCCGAGACGAGCATCTCCGCGGCCCCCGAGGGCCGCACCCACGTCAGGTCCGGGTGACTGTCCCGGGCGACCCGCTCCCCGACAGATCCGGCGCCTGCGCTCCCCGCGCCCCCCTCGGCGAGGAGCGCCGCGGCGAACCCGCGGGCGACCGACCGCTTGCCCGAGCCGGGCGGGCCGTGGAACAGGTAGGCGTGCGACGGGCGCCCGCCGGGCGCGAGCGCCGGGCCGAGGACGGCAGCGGCGTGGGGATGGCGGTCCGGGTCCGGGAGCGTCCCGCCTCCTCCCTGCTCTGCGCCCGCGGCCATTCGCGCATCGTAGAGAGATAGCGTCCCCTCGATGGCGCGCGGCAAGCTGATCACGATCGAGGGCATCGACGGGGCGGGCAAGTCGACCCTCGCCGCCGCGCTCCGCGACGCCCTCGTCGCGAGGGGCCTGCCCGCCGAGCTCGTCCGCGAGCCCGGCGGCGTCGAGCTCTCCGAGCGCCTGCGGGCGCTCGTCACCGACCCGGCCCTCGAGGTCTCCCCCCGCGCCGAGGCGCTCCTCTACCTCGCCGCCCGGGCCCAGCTCGTCGTCGAGCTGCTCGAGCCCCGCCTCGCCGCGGGCGCGATCCTGATCCTCGACCGCTTCTCCGACTCGACGCTCGCCTACCAGGGCGGTGGCCGCGGGCTCGGCGTGCCGGCGATGCGCGACCTCGACGCGTTCGCCACGGGCGGCCTGCGGCCCGACCTGACGCTGCTCCTGCGCTTGCCCCCGGAGCTCGTGCCGGAGCGCCTCGCCGCGCGCCCGGAGCGGCCGGCCGCGGGACTCGATCGGCTCGAGGCCGAGCCGCCCGCCTTCTTCGCCGCGATCGCCGCGGCCTACGAGACGCTCGCCGCGGCCGAGCCCGGCCGGTTCCGCGTGCTCGACGCGACGGCGCCCCCCGGCGATGTGCTCGCGGCCGCTCTCGACGCGATCGACGGCGCCGCGACCATCTAGCATCAGGCCGATGCCCAGCCCCGCCCGCCGAACCCGCATCCGCCCGGCCCTGCCGCTCTGCCTCGCGCTCGCGGCGAGCTTCGCGCTCGCCTGCTGCGGTACCGCGCTCGGCGCGGGTGCGAAGAGCCCCGGCGGCATCGCCGGACTGCTCGCGAAAAACCGCACGGCAGCGGGAGAGGCGCCCACCGCATCGAGCGCCGCCGCCTGGCAGCAGCAGGCGCCGGCCGTGAGCTCTCAGGCCGGCGGCGCGGCCGCGCCCGCGGCGCCGAGCGGGGCCGCGACGGCGACCGGGGCCACGCCCCCGGTGACGACGCTGCCGCCGGCGGCCGGGGGCACCCCGGCGAGCACCACGGTCCCGCAGATCGCAAGCGAAACGGCTCCCCAGAGCGCCCAGGGCTCCAGCACGACCACCCCGACGAGCACCGGCCGGGCGACGTCCCGAGCGGGCGCCTCCAAGAGCGGTGTCTCGGGCGGGGCGATCCTCGCCGCGGTTCTCGCCGCGCTGATCGCGCTCGCCTGCCTGGTCTGGGCCGTCTTCAGGTTCGGCGCCTTCGAGCCGCACTGGCTGCTCTCGTGGCGGCACTCGCTCGCCGAGGCGGGCTTCCGCGCCTCCGCAACGTGGGCGGAATTCACAGACTGGTTCAGACTCGGACACTAGGGCTCCCGCCCGCCCCCGCCCGCGGCCCACGCGGGCCGCAAAGTGCGGGTTCGGCTCACCCCCCAAATCGTCGGAAAATGGCTTGTCCAAAGGGCTTTCGAGCCCTGAGAGAGGTCTCCGAGCGACTACAATGGAGGGTGGAAACGCCGCCCGATCCCAATCCTCTGCGCGCATCGTTTCCGTCCGGTCGGCGAGGGACCATGGTCGACCCCGTCAACAGCTTTCAGTGGGTTCGCCCCACGCAGGCGCAGCAGAGGAGGAAGGTCCGATGAACGAAGCCCCGCACACCACGATCTCGCCGGAGGCGGTACCCGGCCAGGCAATGCAGATCAGGCGCCTGTTGAGCAGTCCCGGGACGCATCCCTTCGAGTCGGTGGAGTGGGAGCTTCGCGACGCACGGATCGGTCACGGCGACCACGTCGCCTTCGAACAGCGCGGGGTCGAGTTCCCCAAGACGTGGTCGCAGAACGCGACCAACATCGTCGCCCAGAAGTACTTCCGCGGCCAGCTCGGCAGCGAGGCGCGCGAGAGCTCGGTCAAGCAGATGATCGGCCGCGTCGCGGGAACGATCACCGGCTGGGGCCGCGCGGGCGGCTACTTCGCGAGCGAAGAGGACGCGACCGCGTTCAACCACGAGCTGACGCACATCCTGCTCCACCAGATGGCGGCCTTCAACTCGCCCGTCTGGTTCAACGTCGGCTTCGAGGAGCACCCGCAGTGCAGCGCCTGCTTCATCCTCTCCGTCGAGGACACGATGGAGTCGATCCTCGGCTGGAACACCAAGGAGGGGAACATCTTCCGCGGCGGCTCGGGGTCGGGCATCAACCTCTCGAAAATCCGCGGCTCGATGGAGCCGCTTGCCAAGGGGGGGACGGCGTCGGGGCCGGTCTCCTTCATGCGCGGGGCGGACTCGTGGGCCGGGACGATCAAGTCGGGTGGCAAGACGCGGCGGGCGGCCAAGATGGTCGTGCTCGACATCGACCACCCGGACATCCGCGAGTTCATCTGGTGCAAGGCCAAGGAGGAGGACAAGGCCCTGGCGCTACGCGAGGCCGGCTTCGACATGTCGATCGACGGCGACGGCTTCTTCTCGATCCAGTACCAGAACGCGAACAACTCGGTGCGGATCACCGACGAGTTCATGAAGGCCGTCGAGGACGACGCCGACTGGAACCTGATCGCGCGCACGACGGGCGAGCCCGTCGGCGAGCCGGTCTCGGCGCGCGAGCTGATGCGCGAGATCGCCGAGGCGGCGTGGCGCTGCGCCGACCCGGGCGTGCAGTACGACACGACGATCAACCAGTGGCACACCTGCCCGGCGAGCGGACGCATCAACGCGTCGAACCCGTGCAGCGAGTACATGCACGTCGACGACTCGGCCTGCAACCTCGCCTCGCTGAACCTGATGAAGTTCCGCCGCCCCGACGGGTCCTTCGACGTCGCGACGTTCGAGCACGCGGTCGACATCGTGCTGCTCGCGCAGGAGATCGTCGTCGGCCCCTCCAGCTACCCCACGCAGGAGATCGGCGAGAACGCGCGCGCCTTCCGTCAGCTCGGCCTCGGCTACGCGAACCTCGGCGCGTACCTGATGAGCAACGGGATGCCCTACGACTCCGACCAGGGTCGGGGCACGGCCGCGGCGATCACGGCGCTGATGACGGGCCGCGCCTACCGGCGCTCGGCCGAGACCGCGGCGGCGCTCGGCCCCTACGACCGCTACGAGGAGAACCGCGAGCCCCACAACGAGGTGATGCGGATGCACCGCGACGCGGCGCACGCGATCCCGACTGAGGCTTGCGC
The DNA here is from genome assembly GCA_035571915.1 of Solirubrobacteraceae bacterium. Taxonomy (GTDB): domain Bacteria; phylum Actinomycetota; class Thermoleophilia; order Solirubrobacterales; family Solirubrobacteraceae; genus Palsa-744. The sequence continues at coordinate 14,157 of DATNBM010000099.1, forward strand.
GGACGCGGAGCTGCTGACGGCGGCGCGGCGCTCGTGGGACGAGGCGGTCGAGCTCGGCGAGCGGCTCGGCTACCGCAACGCCCAGGCCACGGTGCTGGCGCCGACGGGGACGATCTCGTTCCTGATGGACTGCGACACGACCGGCGTCGAGCCTGACTTCTCGCTGGTCAAGTTCAAGGAGCTGGTCGGGGGCGGGCAGATGACGATCGTCAACCGGACGGTGCCGCTGGCGCTGCAGACGCTCGGCTACTCGGAGCCCCAGATCGAGCAGATCGAGGCGTACCTGGCCGAGCACGGCACGATCGTCGGCGCGCCGGGCCTCGACGAGGCGCACATGCCGGTGTTCGACGTCGCGGTCGGCGAGCGGGCGATCAGCCACATGGGCCACATCAAGATGATGGGCGCGGTCCAGCCGTTCATCTCCGGGGCGATCTCGAAGACGGTGAACATGCCCCAGGAGTCGACCGTCGAGGACATCGCCGACGCCTACATCCAGGCTTGGCGCCAGGGCGTGAAGGCGCTCGCGATCTACCGCGACGGCTCGAAGACCGCCCAGGCGCTGCGGACCGACGCGCAGACCGAGGCCCCGGCCCCCGCGAACGTCGACGAGATCGTCGAGCAGGCCGTGAGCAAGGCGCTCGCCGAAGCGGGCCCGCGGCGCAAGCGGATGCCGCGCGAGCGCCAGTCGATCACGCACAAGTTCTCGATCGGCGGCCACGAGGGCTACATCACCGCCGGGATGTACGAGGACGGGACGGTCGGGGAGATCTTCCTGACCGACATCGGCAAGGAGGGCTCGACGCTGCGCGGGATGATGAACTCCTTCGCGACGGCGATCTCGATCGCGCTGCAGTACGGCGTGCCGCTCGAGACGCTCGTGCAGAAGTTCAGCTACATGCGCTTCGAGCCGGAGGGGATCACGGGCAACCCGGAGATCCCGTTCGCGAAGTCGATGCCGGACTACATCATGCGCTGGCTGGCCTCGCGGTTCCTCGACACCGACACGCAGGAGGAGCTCGGGATCCTGACGGCCGAGGTGCGGGCGCGCAAAGCCGCCCAGGACGCGCTCTCCTACGGCGGCGACACGGCGGGGCCCCCGGCGGGCGCGCCGGAGGCCTCGACACCCCAGGCGGGCCCCGCAGCGGGCGGCTCCAACGCGCCGACGAGCGCGCTGACCGACACGCCGCCGGTAGTTCCGGCCCGTCTGCAGGGACTGGACCTCGGGCCGGCGTGCAGCCAGTGCGGCGGCATGATGCAGCGGACGGGCTCTTGCTACACGTGCTCGTCCTGCGGCAACAACACCGGCTGCGGTTGAGGCGCCGCCTCGCTCACACGGCGTCGTAGGATCGTCGTGTGAGCGAGGCTGGGCCTTCACCTTCGCCGGAGCGACCGCTGCAGGGAGGCTGCCTGTGCGGCGCCGTGCGCTTCGAGATCACGGCGCCGTTCACGAGCGCCGGCTACTGTCACTGCACGCACTGCCAGAAGCGCACGGGGACGCTCTCGTCGTTGAACGGCCGGGTGCCGCGGTCGGGCTTCCGGGTGCTGCAGGGCGAGGAGCAGCTGCGCGCCTTCCAGCCGCCCGGAGGCGTCCCGAAGCTGTTCTGCGCGACGTGCGGCGGGCACCTCTTCAGCGGCGACCCGACGAGCGACGAGGAGGTCGCCGTCCGGCTCGGCGCGCTCGAGGGGGATCCCGGTATCCGCCCCCAGTACCGGATGTTCGTGGACTCGGCCGCGCCCTGGGAGGAGATCCCCCGGGACGGCCTGACGCGCTACCCGTCGCTGCGTTTCTGAGGTTCTTCGGTGGGCGTCGTCGTTTCTCCGCCCGACGTCAGTTTTTCCCGTTCCCGTTCTTCTTCGTCTTTGGTCTCGGGCGGGTCGTCGCTCATGTGCGAGCTTCTTTCATAGCTCAGCGGGCTTTCGCCCGGCGTGTCGCCGGACGGCTGGGTCGCGCCCCCGTAGACCGTCGAGCCGTCGCCGCCCGGCCCCGAGGTCGCGACGCTCGCCCCGCTGTATTCGGGGGCTTCCTCGCCCGTCGTTTCGCGTCCTCCCCCGGAGGACGAGCGCCGGTGGCTCCCGCGGTTGGCCTCGCCGGTGTAAGTGTTCCCCGAGCCGTGCCGGCCGCTTCCACCGCGCAGCGGAGCCGTGACGCCCGCGCTCGAACGCCGAACGGCTCGGTTGACCACGAGCTTGGCCGAGCCGGCGGGGAGTTGCGCGTCGGCGACGGCCGAGGTTCTCGCCGTCGTCGAGCCGCGCTTGTCCGAGGCGGACCGCCGCGAGACGGCCGCCACGTGGCGGTGGCCCCGCGAGGGGCCGCCCTCGAGGTGGACGATCGTGCCGCCGGCCGCGAGCAGCGCAGCGACGCCCGTGGCGATCGCGCCCTTGCCGAGCAGGCCCGCGGCGCCCGCGGCGGCGCCCCCGGCCGAGACTTCCGCGGTACGCCCGGCGAGCGCGCCGTCGCCCCCTCCGCGGCCGATCCAGCCCAGCAGGCCCTGCGGGCCGAACGCGGCCGCCGCGCGCCTGAGGTTCGTACGGGCGCGGTACAGGAGGCCCCTGACGGCGCCGTCGCTGAGCCCCATCACGTTCGCGGCCTCGTCGTGGCTGCGCCCCTCGATCGCCGTCAGCAGGAGCGCGTCGCGCTGCTGCTCGGGCAGAGCCGCCACGTGGCCGAGCGCGTCCCGCGCCCGTAGGCCGACGTCGATCTCCCCGGCCCCCGGCTGCGCCTCGGCCGTCGCGGCGGCCTCGATCGGCTCGTGCAGGTGGCGGCGCTCGGCGCGGATCGCGTTCATCGTCGTGTTGTGGACGATCCGGTACAGCCACGCGCGCGGCTCACGCACCTCCGCGCCCCCCGACAGCGCGACCCAGGCTCTCGTCAGAGACTGCTGGACGACGTCCTCCGCGCGGTGCTCGGGCAGGCCGATCCGCCGGCAGTAGGCGGCCAGCGCGCGGCGGTGGCGCTTGACGAGCGTTTCGAACGCCCGCTCGTCGCCGTCGGCGGCCAGCTCGACGAGCCGGGTGTCCGGCTGGACGGAGAGCGGGCGGAGATGGAATCGTGGGCTCATCGCGAGTGGGCTTGACCCGATCCTGCGGTCGCGGCCCCGTTAAAGAGTAAGGGCGGCGGGTGCGCGTCCGCCGCCCTTCTCATCAGTACACACCGAATCCGCGGGGATTCGCCCAGGGTGGACGAATTGCAGACATCGCCGCCGAGGCGGCTCCGGCCCCCGCCGCGCGCGCACGGCCGAGCGGTCACGGGGGGCCGGGGCCGACTGGCCCCCCGTGACCGTCCCCAGGACGGCGGGGACGATCGCGCCCCCGCCGTGCCTCTCCGCTGCGAGCTAGCTGTGGGCGAGCTCAACCTTCTCCCAAACCGCGCCCGCGCTGCTCACGCTCAGCTCGGCCTCCTTGACCTTCGCCCCCGCGACCAGCGAGGACGGACCGCAGCTGGGCGGCGTTTCTTCGGTGCCGGTCGTACCGGACGGCGTCGAGCCATCCTCGCTGCTGCCGTGGACGTCGCCGCCGCCGGAGAACCCGTCGCCGGAGGAGGAGAAGCCGCCGTGGCTGTCCTCGCCGCCAACGCCTGAGTCTTCCCCGTCATCGCCCCCGGCGCCTTCGTGGTCCGGGCAGGCGCACTGGATCTCGGTCTTTTCGGTGACTTTGCCGGAGACCGTCGTGCCGTCGGCCATCGTGATCTTCAAGACTCCCCCTTCGAAGGAGGCGATCGTGCCCGCGGCTTCGCCTTCGCCCACGGGCGGTTCGCCCGGCGCCGGAGCCGTCGTGGAGGGCTTCACCGAGGCCGGTGAGAACACGACCGTGTGGGCGACGCTGTGGTGGCGCCGGTGGTGGCGCGCACTGGCGTGGTGGGCCGTGTGGTGGGAGGAGTGGCGCGCCGTCGCCGCCGCGGGAACCATCAGCGCCGCAAGCGCGGCCGCGATCCCCATCGTGAGCATCCGTTTCATCTGGGTACCTCCTCGGCCGCCCGCCCCGCGGCGGCCATCGTTGGTGAACACCAGTTAGACACCCCCACCGGGCGGAACTCACGCGTCGAGACCGAGGAATTGGACGGCCGTCGTACCGGCCGCACGCGGCCGGCCGCCCCAGGCCCCGTCCCCGGGGAGGCCGCGCGGGCGCTACGCCGCTGCGCCGGCCGGCGCCCGGGGCGGCACACGCCGGGGCCGCGGGCGGGGCGGCAGCACGCCGAGGGCGCTCCGGCGGCGCAGCCACTGCACCGAGCCCGGCGCGCCGCAACGCTCCCGCCAGCCGTCGAGCATGCGCTCCAGTCGACCCTCGTCGGGCACCCGGGCGAGCACCTCGACGCCTCCGCCGCCGTCGGCGGGCGGCCCGAGGCGGACGAGGTAGAGCTCGCCCGTCGCGAGGATCCAGGCGGCCCGGTAGAGCGGCCCGCCCTCCCCGTCGGCGCCGTCGCGCCACCACAGGCCCACGTCGTGCTCGCGCGAGGCGAGCCGATCGGGATCGGCGTTGTAGAAGGCGACCAGCGAGGGATACTCGCCCGCCGCCCGCTTCGCGTTCGTCACTGGCTTCATCGGGACCGCCCATTCGTCGGGGGGAAGGGTCGTCCCGTACCTTCGCGCCCCAGACTTAACGAAGGGTTACCGACTCGTAAGGATTGCCCGAAACCCGTCCCGCGGGCGCTCGGACGCTACGCGGCGGTCTGGAGACCGGACGCCGCGCCAATGCCGAGAGGGGTGCCACCGGCTCCTCGGAACCGGTGACACTCGAGTCCTCTCAGGGGTTCAGACGCTTCTTCAGCGCGCTGGCGGCGGAGAATTTCGCGGCCTTCGACGCCGCGATCTGGATCGTCTCTCCGGTCGAGGGGTTACGCCCCTGCCTTGCGGCCCGCTGGCTGACGCTGAACTTGCCAAAGCCGGCGAGCGAAACCTCTCCCCCGGAGGCAAGCTCGTCGGAGATCGACTCGATCACCGTCTCAACGGCCTGCCGTGCCTGGCTGCCGCTCACACCGGTTTTCGAGGCGACCGCCTCAGCTAGCTCGTTCTTGGTCATGCCACTCCCTTCTCGAGTGTCTTTGCTCCGAGGAGGCTAGTAGCTCAGGCGGACGACGGAACCCGAAAACACGGGGGTTCTCCCGGAAAAGGGCCCTAATTTCCGGGGAGATCGACCGGTGCGGCGCCCCGCAGGGCGGGCTCGCCGCGGTTCCGTCGCGAACGAGAGCCGAGCACGTAGCGCAGAGCCCCCGCCTCACAGGCCGCCCAGAGCGTCGCGATCCAGGCCACGCAGGCCAGCGAGACGTGCACCCAGACGAGCTCCGTGGGCAGGTGGGTCTCGTACTGGTCGAGCCCGACGGCCCCCTGCAGCGCGAGCACGACGCCGAGCACGGTAAGCGGCCGGCGCACGCGCTCGGGCGCGCCGCGGCGCCTTGCCAGGAACCACGCGGCGACCGCGCAGACGCTGAACAGGAAGGCGATCTCGGCGTGGCGGTGGATCACGAAGTCCATCGTCCCCCGTCCGTCGAGGTTCAGGCGGTTGATCCGCTGGCCCGGCGAGCCCCCGGCGTGCGGGCCGGCGGCCGTCGCCGCGGTCCCCGCGAAGATCGTGACCGCGCCGAGCAGCGCCAGACCGACCAGTCCGCGCAGCAGGCCCCGGTCCTCGAGCGGCTCCGGCTCGGGACGCTCGGCGCTCAGCTCGGGCTCGTAGGAGGCGCGCCAGACGAGCACGACGGCGGCGAGGATGATCAGCATCGACAGCGCGAAGTGGCCCATCACCCAGCCGTAGTCCAGGGCGCCTTTGACCGTGAAGCCCCCGAGCACCGCTTGAGCGACGACGCCGAGCGGCAGCAGCCCGCCGAGCCACGTCAGGTCCCGGCGGTAGGGGCGTCGCCGCAGCGCGCCGACCCAGGCGAGGCCCGCGGCGATCACGACCGGCACGGAGACCACGCGGTTGGAGAACTCGATCACCGCGTGGGTGTTCAGCGGCGGGTAGTAGCTGCCGTAGCACTTCGGCCAGGTCGGGCAGCCGAGGCCCGAGCCGGTCAGGCGCACCGCCGCCCCCGTCAACACGATCAGCGTCAGCGCGACGAGCGCGATCCGCGCGAGCAGCACGTACTGGGCCGCGGTGACCGTGTAGCCGTTCGTTCGCTCCTTCAGGCGTCCGAGCATCGACTCAAGAATGCCACCGAAACGGCAGTTCGGCCGCGATCTCGCTCAGGCGCGGGGCTTCGGCGTCCCGCGCCGAGACGATCAGCTCGGCGGCGGGCAGCGGCCATTCGATGCCGATCTCGGGGTCGTCGTAGGCGATGCCGCGCTCCAGGTCGGGGTCGTAGTAGCCCGTCTGCTTGTAGATCACGTCCGCCGTCTCGCTGAGCACGCAGAAGCCGTGGGCGAATCCCACCGGCACGTACAGCTCGCGCATCGACCGGTCGTCGAGCTCGACGCCCTCCCAGCGCCCGTACGTGGGCGAGCCCGCCCGCACGTCCACCGCCACGTCGAGGATCGCGCCGCGCGCGCAGCGCACGAGCTTGCCGATCCCCTCGCCGAGCTGGAAGTGCATGCCGCGCAGCACCCCGCGGCTCGAACGCGAGTGGTTGTCCTGCACGAAGGCCTCCCCGGCGATGCCGATCGCCTCCAGCCACTCCTCCCGGAAGGTCTCGCAGAAGAACCCCCGCTCGTCGCCGTGGACGGCCGGCTCGACGGCGAGGAGGCCGGGCAGGGTGGTCTCGGTGATCCTCATGAGCGCCACAGGCTACCGGCGCCACGCCAGAGCGGCTCCGGCGTCTTCTCGCGCCCGTCTGGCTCGCGTGACCATCTCACGGTTAGTGTTCGATCCGATCGGGACTGTCCGAAGCATTTCGGGAGATGGAGGGCATGGCGAGCCGTAGCGAGCATGGCGACGTCGCGACGCGCCCCGGCGTACGCCGGTTCGCCCCGGCGATCCTGATCGCGCTCTCGTGGTGCGTCCTGCTGGCCGCGTGGGCGGTCTCGAACCCTCCCTTCGCAGCCCCGGACGAGGCCGCGCACTTCATCCGCGCGATCGGGGTGAGCGAGGGCCACCTGATCGGCCGGCCCGCGCCGGCGGCCCGGATCGGTGTGGACCCGCGACAGCTCGCATGGACGCGCCAGGCGGCGCGGCTCGTGAGTCTTCCTGCCGGGCTCGATCCGCGACCGTTCGAATGCGCCACCGGGAGCGGGAGCGCCTCGGCGGCGTGCCTGGACCGGGTCGAGCCGGTGAGCGCTCCGGCGACCCTTGTCACGGCCATCGGGAACTATCCACCGCTCCCGTACCTGCTTCCCGCGGCGGTGATGCGAGCAGCGGCGACACCCCCCGGCGCTCTGCGGCTGGGCCGTGCCGCCGGCGCGGTGCTCGTCTTGGCGCTCTTGCTGCTGGCCCTCGCTGCGCTGTATGACCCGAACGCTGGGCTGGGGTCCGTTGTCGGCCTTCTGCTGGCCGTGACGCCGATGGCGGTCTTCTGCGGCGCGAGCTTGAACGGGAGCGGGCTGGAGATCGCGGCGGCGATCGCGCTCTTCGGCTGCGCGATTCGCTTCACCAGGTCGTCGAACCCGGGACCGTGGCTGGTTCTGGCCGGCGTGACGGGCGCGTGTCTCGAGTTGAGCCGGCCGGCCAGCCCTCTTTGGGCGCTGATCGCGGTCGGTGTTGCGGCAGTGTTGGGGCGAGACCGGCTGCGCGCACGGATCAGGGCGAGCTCCCGTGCCGCGATGCTCGCACTGTCCGGGATCCTCGTCGCGTTCGCCCTGAGCCGCGTCTGGGAAGCAAGGTACGGCTCGAGCGTGCCGGTCGACACCTCGCAGCTTCACGCTGGACTCGTCGCCGGCTTCCACGAATGGTGGCGGGCGATCCCGGAGCTGGTCGGGAAGTTCGGCTACGTCGACGTGAAGCTCCCGGTCGTGATCCCCGTAGCGTGGATCGCTCTGGTGGGCCTGCTCGTGGCGAGCGCGATCCGCCTCGACCGCGCGAACCGCGTGCTCCTGGGGGTCTTGGCAGTCGGCTCCGCGAGCCTTCCGATCCTCTTCTATGCGTTGCTCATACGCCCGACCGGGTTCGGCCTACAGGGTCGGCAGCTGCTGCCCGCGATGGTTCTGCTGCCGATGTGCGCGGGCGAGGTCGTGTATCGCAGCCGGGCTCTCCGGCCTCGGGCCTCATCCTTCGTGTACGTGACGGTGGCGTGCGTCGCGACCGGCCAGTTCGCCGCCTGGTACGTGAACTCGAAGCGCTTCGCCGTGGGCGATTCGGGGCCGCTGTGGTTTCTGGGGCATGCCGCCTGGAGCCCGCCCCTCGGCTGGGGTGTGTGGTTCGCGGCCACGCTCCTCGCAGCGATGTCCCTGGCAGCCGCGGGCCTGCTCGACGAGCGGGCCGAGCGCAGATCGGCGCGGCTCAGAAGATCCGCAGCGTGATGGTCTGTGTGTAGACCGTCCCGCCACTGAGGACCCGCAGGCGCATCAGCACGCCGCTGCGGCGCTTCCGGGCCAGCGCCATGATCGCGCGCGGGACCCGGATCGGGACGTGGGTCGTGGTGCCGCCGGGGAGCGCGAAGCTCTGACTCAAGTGGCGCCCGTGTCCGTGGCCGGCGGCGGCGGTCAGCGTCATCGTGCCGCGGCAGCCTCCGGCCGCGTGGCAGTAGAGGGCGATCGCCGCGATCCCGCGGTGGTTGATCCCGTCGGTCTGCTTGCCGACCTGCAGTTCCGGCGCCCGTGGCACCTGGCGATACCCGGAGGGCGGGGGTGCGGCGCCCTTGGTGCCGCCCGGGCACGAAGTCGACGCATCCGGGCCGGTCGCGAGCGTCGCCTGGAGCATCAGCTGCTCGCCTTCGTTCGTCGCGAAGCCGTCGTGGTTCGTTCGATCCGACGGCGAGATCGCCGTCCCGTTGTTCGTCCCCGAGTCCCGGATGAACGAGTCCATCGAAGCCCCCGGCACTCGACCGATGACCTGGTAGGGGACGCCGGCCGGATAGGGCGGCGGACCTCCTTCGCCGGCCGCGAAGCCGCCCTCGTCGTTGAATGCGACGTAGTCGCCCTGACTGACGCAGAAGTTGCCCGGCGCGTAGCCCGTGACGGTGCTCCCGCTCGCCCCGCCGACGCCGCAGACGGGGATTTCGAACGCCTGGCTGCTGATCGCGATCGTGAAGCCGCCGGCCGACGGGACGAGATCCTGAAAGTGGATCTGGGTCAGCGGCGGCGGCGCGCCCGCGGGGCGGCGGGCGCAGCCCTCCAGGCTGAAGGAGACGATCTGCCCTCCCGCGGGGACCCGCGGATCGCCGCCCGGCTGCGCGACGTTCCACAGCACCGTGTCGGCGCCGTCGTGGTTGACGTGGAAGACGCTCCCCGGCAACTGGATGCCGGTGCCTTCGTAGTTGAGGTTTTCCGCCGTGTCGAGCGTCGCCGGCACGTCCAGTGCCGGGCCGAACGTCAGGGTCCCAGCGCGAGCGCGGGCGGGCACGACCAAGGCGACGAACGCGAAGCATACGAGCGCCGCGATCGCCATCGCCGAGCGGTCGCCAGAGTGCGAGTTGACAGCTCTCCCGGCCATCGCCGCCTACAGGATCTTGATCGTGACGCGCTGCACGAACCGTCGGTGGCCCATCACGGCAACGATGCGCGTCTGCACGCCGTGGTTCGCGCGGATCAGCCGCAGCACTTCCGGTGTCACTCGAATCGGCAGGTGGCTCGTCGCGTTGCCCGCCAGCGAGAAGGACGTTCCACCCACCTTCGCCGAGTGGCCCGCGCCGGGCAGCTCGAGCGTGGCGGCACCGCGGCATCCGGCAGCGGGGCGACAGTAGACGGCGATCGCGACGACCCGCTGCCGGTTGATGCCGTCGGTCTGAGGGCTGATCCGCATCGGCGGCAGCACGCGCGGAGCGTCTCTGGTCCCGCTCGCGCACACATAGCGGGCGTCGGGCCCGGTACCGAGCTGCACCTGCATCATCAGCGCGACGTTCGTGCTGCGACCGTAGCCGTCCATCGCCGATGCGTCGGTCGGCTCGAAGACCGCGCCGTTGCCGGTGCCGTTGCCGCGGATGAACGAGGCGAGCGAGGAGCCGCGGCGGCGGCCCAGGACCAGATACGGGACGCCGGCGCGGTAGAAGGGTTCCGCGAAGCCCCCCTCGTCGTTGAAGCCGACGTAGTCGCCCTTCTGCACGCACAGGTTGAAGGGCGTGTAGGTGGTGACCGTCGAGCCGCTCGCGCCGCCGACGCCGCAGACGGGGATCGTGAACGCACCGGAGCTCAAAGCGACCCTGAGACCGCCCCCGGCCGGGGTGAGGGTCTGGAAGTGGATCTGGTCGAGCGGCGGCGGCCCACCCGGCGCCTGCACGGCGCAGCCCTCGAGCTTGATGTGCGCGGCTTCGCCCCCGTGGGGCATCGCGGCGCTGCGCCCGGCCGTGGTCGTGTTCCAGATCGCCGTGTCGGCGCCGAAGTGGGCCGTGTGCACGATGCCGTTCGGAGCGTCGGGAGCCGGAGGCACAGCGGTGTCGACGCCCTTGTAGCCGAGCCCGTCGGACGTCGTCAGGTCTGCCGCCGCGTCGAGGCGCGGCCCGACGGTCGTGATCGCGGCGTCCGCAGGGGCGGACGCGCCGAGCACGAGTGCGGCGGTGAGGGTCGCGCGAAGCGTACGAGAGCGTCGAAGATCCATATGCCTACTTACACATCGTGCCCATCGGCTGATCGCTTAACGCCGGCTGGACGCATGTCCTCGGCGACGGGCAGTGCGCTGACCGTCCCGGCCACCCGGCGCGCACCAAGCGGACGGTCGGGGCGTTGCACTAACGTGGCGGCGGATGTCGGTCGACGAAGACGGCCACGCGACCGATGCCGCCACCGTCCCACGGGGCAGGTGGCTGGTGCAGGCCGCCGGCCGACGACACACCCGCCTGACACTGCGCATCGCGACGGTCCTCGTGACGGTCGGCTTCACGTACCTGGCGCTACACGGGATCGACCTGGGACGGGCCTGGAAGGGCCTGCGCACGAGCAACTACTGGTGGCTGCTGCCTGCGCTCGTCGCGTTCGCCGCCGGCAACCTGGCGCGGGCGCTGCGCTGGCGCGCGCTCTTCCCCTCGGGGCGCCGACCGCCGTTCGCGACGACGCTGAACGCGATGATGATCGGCTACCTCTACAACAGCATCCTTCCCGCGCGGGCCGGTGAGGCGGCGCGGATCGTGGTGCTGACGCAGCGCAGCGAGTCCCCGCCCGTCGAGATCACGGCGACCGTGCTGCTCGAGCGCGTATACGACGTCGGCGCGATCCTGATCGTCTTCCTCGTAGCGCAGCCGTGGCTGCCGAGCGTCAGCTGGTTCGGCGCCGCGACGGTCGCTGCCGGGGTGCTGGCCGCGGGCATCGGGGTCCTCGTCGGCGTCCTCGTCGTGTTCGGCGACCGGCCGCTGCGGATGCTGCTGCGCCCCGTCCACCGCGTCGCGCCGATCGCCGAGGAGCGCGTCGAGCGGATCGTCGCCGAGCTGACCCGCGGCCTCAGCGGCCTGCACGACTGGCGGGTGGCTATCGAGGCTCTGCTCTGGACGTTCGCCGCCTGGCTCTCCTCGAGCCTTTGCGCCTACCTCGTGGCCCTCGCCTTCCACCTGCACATCGGGCTCGCCGGCGGGATCCTCGTGATGGTCGCGATCGGCCTGGGCATGATCCTGCCCGCGGCGCCCGCGGCGGTCGGAGTGTTCGAGGGCGCGACGCTGATCGCGCTGCGCGCCTACGGGCTCGGACGCTCGGTGGCGCTGCCCTACGCACTGGTTCTCCACCTCGTCAACTTCGTGCCGTTCCTGCTGGTGGGCGCGGCGCTGCTGCACCACAACTCGCGCCACCCGCCGGGGCAGAGCCGAACCGGCTGACCGTCAGACCGCCTCGCCCCTTCTTTCACCGATCAGGAGGAACTGCTTGCCGAGCAGCCGCCACGCGAGCGGGAAGCGCAGATAGGCCCGGACGAGCGCCGGGTGGGACGGGAGGCGCCCCGTGAAGCTGTAGGGCAGGAAGCGCGGGTGGATCGCGACGATCTCGAAGCCCGCCGCGTAGAGATGCTCCTCGACGCCGCGCTCCGTCAGGACCACGGTGTGGTCGGCAAAATCGAAGTATTCCCGGTAGCAGTACTTGAAGTTCGGGCCCATGACCGCGATCCGGCCTCCCGGCGCCATGCAGGCGTACATCTTCTCGAGAAACCCCGCGACGGCCTCCTGGCTGAGCAGATGCTCCAAGAAGTTCGAGACGAACACGCCGTTGAAGTAATCGTTCGGCAGATCGGCGTCCATGATGTCCGACACGATCGTCCTCGTCCCCTCTCGGGCGACGCCCTCCTCATAGGCGACGGCGTCGACGGCCCAGCGCTCGGGCGAGGGCACGGCGTTGATGAACTCGCACCGTCCCGCGGCGGGGTCGAGCACGCGCTCCGGCCGGTTGAGCTTCTCGAAGAGCATCGGCGCGAGCGCCGTCCAGACGTCGTCCCGCTTGGCTTGCGCGACATCTTTGAAGCGGTACTCGTACAGGCGTCGATAGTTCAAGTGGGCGGTCTCCTCGCGGTCTCGGGGCCGGTGAGCCGGTCACCATAGCCAACGCCGAAGCCTGCGTGACTCGGCGAGGAGATCAGCCGGCGCCGCGCAGGGTCGCGACCTCGAAGCGATCGAAGCAGACCGTATTCAGAGGGGGGATCGTCACTGCGACGCTTTGCGGCGCGGCGTCGCCGAGCCACGCGATCGTGGACCCCGTGCCGTCGCCGAGGGCGATCGGGTATCCGGCCGGTGGCAACCCAGGCGCATAGCCGGCGACCGTCACCGGCGCCACGAGACCGCCCCACGTTCGGTAGGAGGCGTGCAGGTAGTACGCGGTGCCGGGCGCGCCCGTCGCTCTGGGCACCAGACGCGTGACCGTCACGGGGGAGCCGTCGGCGATCACGCACGAGTATGCCCCTCGCCGGAGGAGACGAGCGCCCGGCGAGAGCGCCGCTTCGCGGCTTCGCAGCATCTCGGTGAGGCGGCTTCCCCCGAGCGGCGAGTCGAACGCCGCGGGGCGCGGCCTGCCGTCGCTGCCGATTCGATAGAGAGGACCGTCGAGCGGGCCGCCGACCTGCACCGGCCCCACGTACAGCCGCAGCATCCGCGAAAGACGGTCGTACTGCCCGACGAAGTTGTCGAACACTTCGAAGGGCGGCGCGTCATCTGCGACGACCGGGTGGATCCCCCGCCGTTCCAGCTCGGCGAAACCACTCCGCAGGTTGTCCTCCCAGACACGGGCTTTGTGCCCCGGCCAAGCGCGCTGAAGGGCCGCCGCGGAGCCGACGGAGCTCGCGACGTACGCAGCCAGCAGCCCGCCGGCGAGAACCGTGACGATCCACCCGCGGGCGGGCAGCGACACCGTCATGCGGCCGGTCGGCCTCGCCGGCAGCAGCAGGCCCGAGCGCGAGAACACCGCGCACAGCGCGAGCGGCACCAGCCACGAGTAGTCGATCAGGTAGCGGGGGTCGTCAGCGATGTCGACGCCGAACAGCCATATGCGCTGTCGCGCCACAAGGATCCCGGAGACGACGAAGACCACCCCCAGGAAGACCCAGCCTCGCCAGGCGGGGCGGCTGCGTGCGACCGAGAACACGACCACCGCGGCGACGACGATCTGCGACAGCACGATGAACAGCACCTGTCCACCGTCGATGTGACCTGCGGGGATCGTGACGCCCGCGAGCGTCGGCACGAAGTTGCGCAGCCACAGCATCTGGAAGTAGTCGACGTACTGCCCGGCGGTCGGACCGGGGTGACTGGTGAAAGCCCCCGAGTTGAAGTAGCCGAGTGACCACACGGCGATCACCGCGACGTACGCGAGCCATACGTAGCGCTCCCGCCACAGCAGCTTCGCGACCGCCGCCGGCTTCAGGCGCTCGTTCATCAGCAGCACCCTGATGAGGACGAGGTAGCCGATCATGAACGCCGGCTTCTCGTAGAACAGCAGCGCGCCTGCGAGCGCCGCCACGGACATCGCGACCCAGCGCAGGTCATCCGTCGCGTGGTACCGGAGGAAGCCGTACACGCACACGACGTTGAAGAACGTGTAGGGGAAGTACTGCACCCCTCCGCTCCACCATTGAAGGGGGCGAGCCCACAGCAGGCTGAGACCGAACCAGACGGTGAAGCCGAGTGAGATCCACCTGCTGCGGACCAGCATCGCGATCGTGCGCTCGAACACGATCGCCGCGCCGCCGAGGACGAGCAGCATCGCTGCCAGCGCCCACCGGTAGTCGAACCAGAACAGCAGATGCTGCAACGAGATCGCAGCGTTTTCCCCGATGTCCCAGTGTTCGAACTGGACCGACGTCAACGCGCGCACGAAGCCTTCCTGACCGGTCAGGACGAGAAAGAAGTTGTCGTCGAACACCCACGCGCCGTTGTGGAAGACCACGTACAGGACGAGCAGCTGCACCAGCACGAGGACCGCTACCACCAGGCTCGCCTTCGGCGCGCGGACGGCGGTCAAGGCGCTACGCCGCAAACGGCGATGGGTGAGGCGCTCTGCACCTGCAGCTGCCACGGGGTGGCGTCAGCGTCCTTCGGGATCGAGAGCTCTTCCGTACGGCGCCCCGGGACGGATGCCCCGAGACCGATGAGTTCTTCACCGTAACGGCGCACCGCCAGGCCGGCCGGAGCGGCGCCCCGGTCGGAGATCAGCACGCCCCCGCGGGGAAGCACGAAGGTCGCGGTGGCCGCCCCGCCCGCGCCGGGCACGATCGTCTCGCAGCGACCGTGCTTGACCGCCGTACCGCCGCCAAGCCCGACGAGCGCGGGAGCGGGAGCCAGCGCGGACCCGGCGCTTCCTCCCACGACGGGCGTCGGCCGGGGGGCGTAGAGCGCGACGAGCACGTGGTCGGCTGCGATCCGCGCGGACGGCGCGGAGGCAAGGATCTGCGCCACGTCGTCCGCCGGGGTCGACCCGATCGCACGGACCGTGTGAAGGTACGGCCCCGCTTCGAGGGTGGGCGCGCGCAACGTATCCGGGTGGTAGTTGGGCGGGGCGTGCGCCGACCCGAGCTCGAGTGCGCCGAGCTCCGCCGTGAGCGTCTCGGAGAAGCCCCGCAGCTCCAGCGACCCTGAATGGAGCGTGCTCAGCCCGGTCAGCGCCGCGTACGCCACCAGCACAGTCGCAAACGCCGTGGCCCGCGGCGAGATGACCGTGCGCTGGAGCAGCTCCACGCCGATCAAGACGATCGCGACCGCTCCCAGGTAGATGTAGCGGCTCGTTTCCGGGGGCGAGACCGTCGAGCGGGCGAGCGCGGTCAGCACCCACAGGCTGACGGCCGCCGCGATCAGCCCGGCCAGTCGCGCCGAGACCGACCGCGATCGCATCAGCCGCAAGAGCAGCAGCGCCGCCGCCAGCAGGGCCAGCGGCCGTCCCCATTCCAGACCGCGCCCGACCAGGCCGCCGACCGCGGCCGCCGCGAGGTCGGCCGCGAAGCCAGGGGCATGGATCAAGCTTTCGAAGGTCACCTGGCTTTCCCCGTAGCGCAGGTACCAGAGCGCGTAGAGAGCCACGGGGATCACGACCACCCACAGCCGCCGCCACTGCCGAAGCCACGCGAACTCGACCGCGACGCCGACCGCAACCGCCAGGCCCAGGCTTCCGCTCCCGACCGACACGATCAGGCACAACGTCGCCGCGGCATCGCCCAGCCCGTCCCGTCTTTCGATCAGGACCCAGGCGCCCAACCCTCCCGCGATCGCGAGCATGTAGCCGACCTGGAAGGCCCACAGAAGGTCCTCCCACGCCACACCCAAGAACAAGATCAGCGCGGCTGCGAGCAACGCGTTGACGCGGCTCGTCCGACGCGAGGCCATCAGGTAGATCAGCGCCCCGGAGATGAGGTGCAGCACGATCACGGTCAGGCGGAAGACGGCGTAGTGGTTCAGGCCCACGAGGTGAAACAGGACCTTGTACAGCGCGATCGGGAAGAAGATCAGGTTTCCGACGTGCGGCGCCACCAGCGCGTGCCAACCGCCGCCGTAGTCTTTCTGGACGACGTCCCACTCGTCGTAGAAGAACGTCAGCCCGCGCCCCATCTCGAGCAGCAACAGGAGCTCCGCCGCGAGCAGCGCGGCGAGGAACCACAGCGCATGACTCTCGACGAACTCCCGGCCACGAGAGAGCGCGCTGTCCTCGCCGGGAGCAGCGCCCGGAGCGGCGCCGGGCGCGGCCGCCGGCGCCTGCGCCGCTGCCATCAGCGAGCCTCCGAGCGGCCCGCGGACGCGACGATCGTCCCGTCGGCCTGCACCTCGGTGAGCACACCCGGCTGAGGCCTGGGGCGACGCGTGGCGCCAGGGAGGTCGGGACGCCGGTAGTCGCCCCGGCTGAGGTGATGCTCGAGGAAGACGTAGAGCACGATGAACAGGTAACGACTGCCCATCTCCTGCAGCTGGAGCTTCGACACGCCGCGCTCGCGGTTGCTCCACGAGATCGGCACGATCGCGTATGAGTGACCGCGAACCAGCGCCTTCAGGGGCATCTCGACCGTGAGGTTGAAGTGCGGGCTCAGCAGCGGCTGAATGTTGTCGATCACCTCCCGCCGGTATGCCTTGAACGCGTTGGTGGTGTCGTTGAGGCCGTGACGAAACAGCATTCGGATGGCGAAGTTCACGACCCGATTCAGCAACAGCTTGAAGCGCGGGTAGTCGCGCACCTCGCTGCCTCGCACGAACCGTGAGCCGAACGCGCAGTCGAAGCCGCTGTCGAGCACCCGGTAGTAGCGGACGAGGTCTCGCGGCGCGTCCGACAGGTCCGCCATCACGATCGCCACCGCCTCGCCGGTGTACACGTCCAGCCCGGCGCGCACCGCGTTGCCGAATCCCGGAGGGCGCGGCGAGCGGACGCAGCGAACGGCGGGATCCCGCTGGCTGATCTCCGCCACCACCTCGGCTGTGCCGTCCCCGCTCGAGTCGTCGACGACGACGATCTCGTAGGGGATCTCCTTGGCGGCGAGTTCGGCGCGAAACGCTTCGACCGTCTCGCCGATCGAGTCGCGCTCGTTATGCGCCGGTATCACCACCGACAGCTTCACGCAGCGGCGGTCCAGCGGTCGGCGTTGCGGTCGTGGATCTCGGCGAGGATCGCACGCACGTCGTGCCTGATCCCCCAGCCGGGATGATCGCGCCTGAACGGCTCCAGGTCACTTATCCACCAGCGATGGTCACCGATCCGGTTGTTGTCGCTGAGCGTCCAATCGAGCTCGCGTCCGGCGATCTGCTGGCACAGCTCGATCGCCTCCAGCATCGAGCAGTTGCTGTCGCGCCCGCCGCCGATGTTGTAAACCGCCGCGCACCTCGGATTGCGGTGAAACGCCTCGAAGGCCGCGACGAGGTCCGCGGCGTGGATGTTGTCGCGCACCTGCTTGCCCGCGTAACCGAACACCGTGTACGGCTCGCCGGTCATCGTGCAGCGCATCAGGTAGGAGAGGAACCCGTGCAGCTCGGCGCCCGCGTGGTTGGGCCCCGTCAGGCATCCACCACGGAAGCACACCGTCGGGATCTCGAAGTAGCGACCGTACTCCTGCACGAGCAGGTCGGCGGCCGCCTTGGAGACCCCGAACAGCGAGTGGGTCGAGGCGTCGATCGACATCTCGATCGGGACCCCCGCGTAGTACGGATGATCCTCGGGCAGCTCCAGGCGCGTCTCGAGCTCCAGCAGCGGCAGGCTGTTCGGGCGATCGCCGTAGACCTTGTTCGTCGAGCAGAAGATGAACGTCGCCGCGGGCGCGTGGTTGCGGGTCGCCTCGAGCAGGTTCAAGGTCCCGTTGGCGTTGACCCCGAAGTCGGTCTGCGGATCCCGCGCCGCCCAGTCGTGCGAGGGCTGAGCGGCGGTGTGGACGACGAGCTCGATCGCACCGCCGCGCTCGGAGAAGACGCGCTCGACGCCCTCACGGTCGCGGATGTCGACCTGCAGCGAGCGGAAGCTGTCGCTGTAGCGAGAGGCCAGTACCTCGGTCGTGTGCGCAGTCGAGGCGCCCGCCCCGAAGAACTGCGAGCGCATGTCGTTCTCCAGACCGACCACCTCGTAGCCGGCCTCGACGAAGTGGCGCACCGACTCCGAGCCGATCAGCCCTCCCGATCCCGTGATGATCGCTACCGGCATCCGGGGTTCAGCTCAGCGCCGCCGCGAGCGAGTGCTCGTTCGCGACGATCCAGGCGTGGATGTCGGCCAGGATCCGCTCGGGGTCTCGCGTGGGTCGCCAATCGGTCATCTCAAATAGACGGGTGCAGTCCGACATGTAGATCGGGATGTCCCCGGGACGATCCTCGCGCGCCGGCCGGACATCCACGATCCTACCCGTGATCTCGCGGCACAACTCGGTCGTCTCGAGCAGCGACAGGCTGCATGCGCGACCGCCGCCGACGTTGACCGTCACCCCGCTCCAGCGCTCCGGTTGCGCGAGCTGCCGGTCGATCAGCTCGAGCAGGTCGGCGACGTGGAGCAGATCGCGGACCTGCTTGCCGCTGCCCCCGAAGCCGATGTAGCTGAGCGGCCGTTCGTAATGGTGGGCCAGCATCCAGTAGGTGAACACGCCCTGGTCGACCTTCCCCATCTGCCACGGGCCGGCGACCACGCCGCAGCGATCGATCACGGCCCGCAGCCCGTAGGAGGCCGCGTACTCCTCGATCAGCAGCTCGGCGGCGAGCTTCGTCGCTCCGTAGACGGTGCGCGCGCCGGCGAGCGGGAACTCCTCGGCGATCCCGCGCGAGGAGACCCCCGCCGGCTGCTGGTCGTCGCTCAGCTCGAACCTCGTCGGCCCCTCCTCGTAGCGGAGACCCTCGAGCGCGGCGACCGGATAGACGCGGCTGGTCGACAGGAACACCATCTGCGCGCCGTGCCGGCGGGCCAGCTCCAGGCAGTTGTAGGCGCCGACCAGGTTCGTCTGCACCACGTAGTCGGGGCTGCCGTCGACCCCGGCCAGGACGGACGGCTCGGCCGAGCACTCGACCAGCGCGTCGATTCGTCCCACCTCCAGCAGATCCTGCTGCTCGCGGACGTCGCCGTGGTGGAACGCGATCCCCGCCTCGCGAAGACGAGGCAGGTTCAGCTCCGAGCCGCGGCGGCGCAGGTTGTCGAGCGTGAGGAGCTCCCAGTCGGGGTGGCGCTCGGCGAGGCCGAGCGCAACGCTGGCGCCGATGAACCCGGCGCCTCCCGTCACGAGCACGCGGCGTGTGCCCGAAGCGCCGGTCACTTACCCGAAGTGTCGTCGCCTGGGGCGAGCGAGGCGCGCAGCTCTCCGAGCTCCCGCTCCAGGCGCCCGATGCGCTCGGCCTGCTGGCGGAGAGCCAAGGCGACGAGCGGGGGCATGCGCTGCTCGGTGCCCTGGTTCGAGGGGGCGGGCGCATCGGCGAACCCGCTGCCGGCGTCGTTCTGGGCGTGGACCACGGGGCCCGCGATCCGCAACACGGCGCGACGAGCGAGCAGGCCGGGCGCACCGAAGCGACGCGGCGGCTTCGCCGCGGACGCGGCCGAAGGAGCGGGCGCGCTGACCGGACGCGCGCGCAGCGGCACGAGCGCCTCCTCCTCGGGCCGCCGTCGCCTCAGCACGAGCTGATCCTGAAAGCCGAGGCTGCTCCTGGGCAGGTAGGCGAGCACGTCGAACCACCTCGTCCAGTGCTCGAAGAGATACCAGGGCGCGTGGAAGGTCGTGTGGTAGAAGTCGGGAAAGGCGCTGCCCACGTAGCTGTCCTCCGCGACGAACAGGATTCCGTCGCGTTCGAGCGTCTCGCGCCATTCCTTGCGATATCGCGAATCCCGCTCCAGCATCGCCTCCGAGACGTCGAAGGCGTGCTGGCCGTGAACGCTCAGCACCAGCAGCCCGTCCGGCGCGGCGATCCGCTGCAGCTCGCCGAGCCACGCGTCCTGGTAGCGCTCGTCCAGGTGTGTGAACACGCTGTGGTTGAGGATCAGGTCGAACTCCCCGTCTCCGTAGGAGGTCGGGGGCAGACCGTCGTTTACGCCCCAGCGGGCGAAGGGCAGGTTCTCCGTGGCCCAGGAGATCGCTCGTTCGTCGATGTCCGTGCCCGACAGCTCGCAGCGCCCGGCGAGTGGCTCCATCCAGCGCATTATTCGCCCGCAGCCACAGCCGAACTCGAGGATCCTGAAGTGATTGTCGAAGGTGTTGCCGACCGCCCGCAACGCCGCTTCGAAGTCGGCCAGGGACTTCTGGCCGCTCTCCAAGAACAGCCGGCGGTGCTCCTCGGCCTCCTCGTTCGTGAAACCCGACACCACGCGGTCGATCAGCTCGTCTGGAGGAAGGGGCCGCGACTCGGTTGCTGGCATGCCGCGCCAGCCTAGCTGAGCCCAAAGCCCGGCACGGCGGCGGGCGCGAGATCTCCCTCGGAGCCGGCGATCGGCCGGCTTAGAGGTTCTCAGCGATGTCCGGAGCCGTCCGATTGAAGACCCAGAACCCGATCGCGAAGATCGCCGCGACGAGCGCGACCGGCTCGAGCAGCTGTGCCCAGCTGCCCAGCAGCGCGCCCGCGCTCGGCGTCGCGTGGGTGACCATCGCGTGGCGGAACTGCTGCAACACCGTCGCGAGCGGGTTCAGCATGTACAGGTGGACCCACGTGGCGCTGATCTTCGACTTCACGGTCGCGATCGAGATGATCACCGGCGAGGCGTAGAAGAGGATCTGGGAGACGACTTCCCAGATCGGCTGGATGTCCCGAAACTGGACGAACAGGGCCGACAGCAGCATCGCGACGCCCGTCGCGAGGATCGCGAGGAAGCCGATCAGCACCGGCAGCTCCAGCCAGCTCAGCATCGGGGTCACACCTTCGGCGAGCGCGAAGACGAGTACCACCAACAGGTTCAACCCCAGGTTGAACATCGCCAGCAGCACTACCGCGAGCGGGATCACGAGCCGCGGGAACTCGATCTTGCGCACCAGGTTCTCGCGCTCCACGACGCTGCGGACCGCCGAGCCCGTCGCTTCCGCGAAGAAGGTGAACAGGACGATCGACCCGAGCAGCTGCACGCCGTAGTGCGCGTCTCCGGGCCCCTTCTGGCCGTTCACTCTTGCGACGACCACGAAGAACACGTAGAGGACCCCGAACAGCAGCAGCGGGCGCATCAGCTGCCACAGGTACCCAAGCACGGAGCCGAAGAACCGCAGCTTGAATTCGTTCCGGGCGATGTTGTAGGTCAGATGCCAGAACCGCGACCAGTCGTCGGTCAGGGCGCGCGGCCCTCGGATCGGCTGGCCGAGCCCCGAGACGTCGATCGTGCTCTCAACCGCGCTCATCGCAGCTCCGCGCTTGCGGTCTCGGCGCTCTCGACGCGCTCGACGGAGGCTGCGTACGGGAGGTCGACGTAGCCTCCGAGCGAGGAGACCCCGCCGACCATGAACTCCAGGGTGTCCAGGTATCGATCGATCAGGTCGAGGCTGTTGTCGGTGCGCACCAGGTCGACGTCGGTGAAGTACCGGCCGGGGGCGAGGTAGTTCTCGATCCGCAGCGAGAACATGGCCTGCTGGCCGGCCTGGAACGTCCCCGCGGCGCCCGCCGTCGCGGTCGACGCGACAGCCGCGATCTCGTGTTCGGCGTTGCGGAAGGTGACCTTCAGGGCCGGGTCCGTGACCTCGCGCTCGAAGGAGACGAGTGCCTTCAGGACGACCGGATATCCCTGGCTGTAGACCGCCCAACGACCCGCCGCCTCGTCCTCGATCCAGGCCTCTTGCACCCGCGCCGCGCCGTTGCCGATCCGCGACAGCGTCCCGTCCGCGTGCTGATGGACCTCCCGCCCGAAGTTCAGCTCGAGGTAGGCCTGCCCGACGGCTGCCGGCTCCCCGATCGCCACCATCCGGCCCCGCTCCAGCAGAACCGCCCTATGACAGAACCTGTTGACCGCGCCCATGTCGTGGGTCACGAACACGATCGTCTTGCCCGCCGTGCGCATGTCGTTGAAGACGTCGAAGCACTTCTGCTGGAAGGACGCGTCGCCGACCGCCAGCACCTCGTCGATCAGCAGGATGTCCGCGTCGACCTGGATCGCGACGGAGAACGCGAGCCGGACGTACATGCCCGAGGAGTAGTTCTTGAGCTTGAGGTCCTGAAACTCCTCCAGTTCGGCGAACTCGATGATCCGCCGGTAGCGAGCCCGGGCCTCGCGCGGACTGAGCCCGAGCATGATCCCGTTCGTCACCACGTTGTCGAACGCGGCGAGGTCCGGGTTGAAGCCGACCCCGAGCTCGATGAAGGTCGACAGTCGGCCGTTGCACCACATGCGGCCCGCCTCGACGCCGTAGATCCCCGCCAGGCACTTCAGCAGTGTGCTCTTGCCGCTGCCGTTGCGGCCGACGATCCCGAAGAACTCACCCGAGTCGACCTGGAAGGAAATGTCGTCCAGAGCGGTGAACACCTCGTTCCGCGAGCGACGCATGGGGTGCAGCGCCCGCTCCTTCAGGGTGTGCGTCCGCTCCTCCGGGATTCGGAACGTCTTGCTGACGCGATCGACGACGATCGCAGGCCCTGCGCTCATGCGCCAAGGGTATCGGCGCCCGCAGCAGCCGCGGTTATAGTCCCGCCGGGTGCTGGTCGGGACGGTCATCAACAAGGCATGGCTGGCCCATGCTCGAGCTCTGGCCGAGTCGCTGGCCGCCAATCAGCCGGACGCGCGCCTGTCCGTGCTCGTGGTCGACCCGCTCGACGGCTGCTTCGACCCCGCGGAGGAGCCGTTCGAGGTCCTCTCGCCGGACGACGTCGAGATACCCGGGTTCGAGGCGATGAGCGCCCGCTACGACATCACCGAGCTGTGCTGCGCGCTGAAGCCCGCGATCCTCCGCCACCTGCTCGCGCGGGACGCGACCGCCCTGTACCTGGACAGCGACGTGCGCGTCTACGCGCCGCTCGACGGCCTGGAGGAGGCCTTCGGCGACGGGGATCTCGTGCTCACTCCCCACCTCCTCGCGCCGCTCCCCGATGACGGGTTGGAGCCGAGCGACAGAGCGATCGTTCTCGCGGGGCTCTTCAACCTCGGCTTCGCCGCCGCCCGGCCCGGCCCCGACACCGACAGGCTGCTCGACTGGTGGGGCGAGCGGCTGCAGACCGGCTCGCGGGCCCAGCCCGAGCTCGGACTCGTGTACGACCAGCGCTGGGCGGAGCTCCTGCCCGGCCTCTCCGGGCGCGTCTCGCTGTGGCGCGACCCCGGCGTGAACTGGGGCTACTGGCGCGCGCCCACGGCGCCCCTCTCCCGTGGCGAGGGAGGGCTGCTCGCCGGTGGGTCGAGGCTGCGCACGTTGCATTTCACGGGCCTGGACCTGAACCGCCCGGAGCTGCTCAGCGGGTTCGACAACCGCACCTCCGCGACCTCCGACCCGGTCCTCGGCGCGCTGCGCGCCGACTTCGTGGCGCGCCTGCTCGAGCACGGCCACGAGCAGTCCTCCCGCTGGCCCTACGGCTACGGGCAGACGTCCGGGGGCGTTCGCCTCGACGCGACCCTGCGCCGGCTGTGGGATCTCGCCTACAGCGAGCGAGCCGTCACCGAGACCCCGTTCAGCCCGTCCGGCGAGGCTGCGTTCGTCCGCTGGCTCGGGGAGAGCGAGCCCGGCCGGCCGGGCCGTCCCGTGAGCCGGTATCTCACCGCACTGCGCGACGCCGATGCGAGCCTCCGGGCGCGCTTCCCCGACCCGACAGGCGCCGACCACGACGATTTCCACGATTGGGCCCGCGAGAAGGCGGAGAACGAACCCGACAGCATGATCGCGGCGCTCCTTCACGACGCCGGCACGGCTGCCGCGCCGGGCCTTACGCGGCTCGCGCCCGGCGAGCGGATCCCGGCGGACCGTGACGGGACTGCCGTCTGCATACCCGTCTACGGGGCGGTCGACATGCTGGGGGAGTGCCTCGGGGCGGTGCTCGCCCACACCGACCCCCGCGTGCCTGTGGTGGTCGCCGACGACGCGAGCCCGGACCCCGGAGTCCTGTCGCTGCTGGAGGAGCTCGACGCCGCCGGGCGGTTCTCCGAGCACACCGTCTACTACCTCCGCCAGCCGAAGAACCTCGGCTTCCCGGGGAACGTCAACTCGGTCTTCGAGGCGGCCGCGCCGGCCGATGTGGTTGTTCTCAACAGCGACTGCGTCGTGGCCGCGGGCTGGCTGACCGGGCTGGAGCGCGCCGCGCGCTCGGACGCGCTCGTCGCCACCGCGAGCGCGCTGACCAACAACGGGACGATCCTGAGCGTCCCGTATCGCAACTCACCCCAGGCCGGGCTGCCCCAGGACAAGACGCTCGCCGCGGCCGCCGCGAACCTGATGCGGACCTCGCTGCGCCTCTACCCGAGGCTCCCCACAGCCGTCGGGCACTGCATGCTGATCCGGCGCCGCGCGCTGGACCTCGTCGGCCCGTTCGACCTCGCCTTCTCGCCCGGGTACGGCGAGGAGGTCGACTTCTCCCAGCGCTGCGCCCTGCACGGCTTGACGCACGTGGCGGCGGACGACGTCCTCGTGCTGCACCACGGCAGCGCTTCGCTGGGGAGCGACGGAGCGGCCAACCCGGTGCAGATCGAGCACGAGCGGATCCTCGACTCTCGCTACCCCTACTACCAGCGAGCCCAGGCGGCCGCCGGGAACGCGACCGACACGCCACTCGCCCGCTCTCTCTCCACGGCGCGGCGCGCGCTCGTCGGGATGACCGCGACGATCGACGCCCGCTGTCTCGGGCCGATCGTCACGGGCACCCAGGTGCACACGCTCGAGGTGATACGCGCGATCAGCCAGACGGGACGCGTCGCGACGCGCGTGATCGTGCCCCCCGACCTCGGCGCCCACGCCGGCGAGCAGCTTGCCGGGATGGCGAACGTGTCGCTGATCGCCCACACGGAGGTCGGCGGGAAATCCGACCGGACGGACGTCTCCCACCGGCCCTACCAGGTCTCCAGCGCGGAGGACCTCGAGCTTCTCGCCGCCGCGGGACAGCGGCTCGTGATCACCCACCAGGACCTGATCGCATACGGCAACCCCGGCTACTTCCCGGGCTTTCCGCAGTGGCAGCGCTACCAGCGCCTCACCCGCCAGACGCTCGCGATCGCCGACCGCGTGGTGTTCTTCTCGGCGCACGCGGCAGCCGACGCGATGCGCGAGGACCTGATCGACGGCGACCGCGCGAAGGTCGTCTACATCGGCGTCGACCACCACTCCGCCCCTCCCGCCCCGGTGCCCCCCGACGGGTGCGAGAGCCTCGGCGAGGCGCCGATGCTCCTCTGCCTCGGCACGGACTTCCGCCACAAGAACCGCGTGTTCGCCCTGCGCCTGCTCGAGGAGCTTCGTGCGAACGAGGCTTGGGAAGGGAAGCTGGTCCTCGCCGGCCCATCGGTCGGCTTCGGCTCCTCGGGTCCCGAGGAGGCGCGCTACCTCGCCGCGCATCCGACGCTCGCCGAGCACGTGATCACCCTGCCCGCGATCGACGAGGCCGAGAAGACGTGGCTGCTGGATCGTTGTGCCGCGGTTCTCTACCCGACCACCTTCGAGGGGTTCGGGCTGATGCCCTTCGAGGCGGCCGCAAGCGATCGCCCTTGCCTGTTCGCGTCGCACACGGCGCTGGCCGAGACCCTGCCGAGCGAGCTCGCCACGCTAGTCCCCTGGGACGCCCGGCTCAGCGCGTCGCGGGTCGCCGGGCTGCTGCGCGACGAGCGCCGCTGCGCCGAGCACGTGCGCGAGACGAGGCGCGCCGGGACCAGGTTCTCGTGGAAGTCGACCGGCGAGCAGCTCGTCGACGTCTACTACGAGGCGGCCTCCTCCCCCGCCCGGGACGCCACCCGGGTCGCGATCGAGCTCGCGACCGCGGACGCCGAGCGCGAAGACGACAAACGCAAGTACACCGAGCTCTGGGAGTCGCTCTCGCCGAACGCGCGGGCGCTGATCGCACCCGACGGGCCGCTGACGAGCAGCCAGCAGGCCGCGCTGGCCGCGATGGCACGACGCCCGCTGACGCGACGCCTGCTGTTCGGTCCCCTGCTGCTCGCCCACCGGCTGCTGGGTGGATCGAGGGGCGAGCCGGAGGCCTCCCGCGTCGCGCCCGAGCAGGCCGAGGTGTTCGCCCTGCACGTCGCCCCGCTGAACCGCGAACACATGCGCGACCAGCTCGCCGGAGACGAGGCGCCCGCCCCCCAGGAATCCGCTCGCGACTGGCTCCCGGAGGTCGACGAGGGCGCGTGAGCGGAGCTACGTGGCGACGGCCGGCGCCGGACGCAGGCCGAGTCCGTTGAGCTCTGCCAGGTATGACTCCAGCGAGTCGATCCGCCGCTCCCACGCGTAGTCCGCGGCGGTGCGCACGCCCTCCTCGCCGAGGCGCCGGCGCAGATCCGAATCCGTCAGCAGCCGCTGCAGCGCGGCGGCGACCGCGTCGCGCTCGGCCGCCGGCATCAGGCAGTTCTCGCCGTCGCGGCAGAAGTCGCGGTTCCCGTGGGCGTCGGTGCACACGACCGCGCCGCCCGTCGCCATCGACTCGAGCGGCGGCAGCGCGAAGCCCTCGTGCCGCGACGTCTGGATGAAGACGGCGGCGCGGTTCAGGAGCTCGTTGACCTGCTCGTCGCTCGGCGACTCCACGTAGCTGAGACCCTCCTCGCCGGCGAGCTCGGGCTCGATCCCGAACATGCACAACTCGGGACGCGGCTCGGGAAGGGCGCGCCACGCGTCGAGCGTGAGCGCCAGGTTCTTGAGGGGGTTGGTGCGCCCGATCGCGAGCACCATGTCGCTGCGGCGCTCGACGTCCGGCAACGGACGAAACGTCGCGAGATCGATCCCGGGCGGGATCAGCTCGGCGTCGACGCCGAGCTCGCGCAGGCGCTCCCGGTTCCACGAGGAGATCGTCATGAAGTTGAACTCGGGCCTGTAGGAGTCCAGCACGGCGTGGCGCAGGCGCTCGTCGTCGGGGTAGTAGCTCGTCTCGATGTCCTGCACGAAATAGACCGGGATCCCGCGCAGCACGCTCGACCGCCACACGGCGGCGGCCGTGTTCCACCACGTCGCGACCTTGATCGCGTCGAGGCGCGAGAGGTCCTCGACGAGCTCCTCGTAGTCCTCGAAGCTCCGCACGGGCACGTGCAGCTCGAACCAGTCGGGCTCCTCCCCGAGGGTGTACAGCGCCACCTCATGACCGCGTTCGGAGAGACGGTTGAGGTGCTCGAAGATGTCCCGGTGGCCGCCCCCGACGCCGGTGTCCTCGGTGACGTAGACGATGCGCAGGCGCCCGTCGGGGGTGCGCGCGTCGCGCTCGTCGAAGAAGGCGCCCCAGCGCTCCCAGAAGATCTGCTGGGACTCGCGCTCGCGCTCGCCGACGTCGGTTCCGCGCGTGACCGACTCGTGGTGGACGAGGAGCGCGGCCGGGCAATACACGACCTGGAGACCCGCCTGCCAGGCGCGCAGGCACCAGTCGACGTCCTCGAAGGCCATCGGGTAGGCCTCATCGAGCGGCCCGACACGACTCAGCATCTCCCGGGTCAAGTACATGCAGGCGCCGGTGACGGCCAGCACGGGGCCGCGGCAGCGCGCCGGGCCCCAGTCCCCCGGCTTGAAGCGGTAGCGATGGTCGAACCACTCCGGCGCCCCCAGGTTGCGGGCCGTGCCGGCGAACTGGATGCGCCCGTCGGGGTACAGCAGCCGCGCGCCGACCACGCCGATGTCCTCTCCCCTGCTCGTCGCGTACTGCAGCGCGGCCAGCCAGCCGGGACGTGCCTCCATGTCGGAGTTGAGCAGCACCACGTCGCGCTCCCCGGAGCTCGCTTGCAGGCCCCGGTTGACGTTCGCGGCGAAGCCCGCGTTGCGCTCCCCGGCGACGATCTCGATGCCGCCGATCGCACGCAGCGCGTCGAGATGCGCCTGGCCGCTGGCGTCGTCGGCGACGATGATCCGCGCCATCCCCTTCGGCACCGTCCTGCGGATGCTGCGCACCAGCGTCGCGACGTGCTCGGCGTCGCGGTAGCTCGGGATCACGACGTCGACGGGCCTACCGTTGCGCTTGTACCAGGAGCGCGCACTGCGCAGCTCCTGGTCGCGTCCCATGCTGCGCAGGTTCAGGCGGTGCCGCAACGGCGTGAGCCGGAGCGGCAGCGTCACCGCCCGGAACAGGAGCGTGCCCAGCCCGTGGTACTGGTAGGTGAGGTAGATCCGCCGTCGCAGCCCGCCGAGCGGCCCGCTCGAGCGGCCGTCGAGCGGATCTTCACCGGGATTTGTGCGTGTCCGTTTCTGTGAGTCGGTCATCTGCTTGAAGTGCCTTCCGGGTGCGCCTCCGGTCGCCGCGGTGGTACCCCGCTGCGGCGCTCCAGGGACAGGACGCGCCGCGCTCGGGCGGGCAGCCGCTCGGCGCGCGAGCCCAGGATAGAGCCGCCGAGTCGCGCCGCCCGGTCGGCCCCGGTCCTCGCCAACGGACCGACCCGCGCCGCGCGGGGCACGCCGTCGCGGGCCAGCTCGCGGTTGACCTGCCCGGCCGCTCCGCGCAGCTGCCCGAGGAGGTGCCGGAGCGTGACGGGCTCGCGCCAGCCGTAGATCTCGAGCAGCGCCCTCGACTCGTCGAAGCTGCGCCGCAGCTGCTGCAGGGGCGTGTAGTCGTGGGAGTGCACGACCATCGCCTCGGGCACGTAGGCCTTCGCGTAGCCCGCTCGCAGCAGGTCCAGCGCAAGCGCCCGATCCTCCGCGTAGGCCACGTCTCGAAACGGGACCCGCTCCCAGGCGGCGCGGGCGAGGCACGCGTTCGCGTCGCTCAGGAAACCGCGCCGCCCCATCAGCGAGACGGCGTCGAGGGCGCTCTCTGCGGCGGTCAGCCGGTCGAGGCGGGGGGCTTGGTCGGGCGCGAGCGAGGCGAACCACGACTCGAGTTCGAGGCGGACGAGCAGCGAGGCCCCCGGGCGGGCTCGGTAGGGGCCGAAGGAGACCGCGACGTCCTCCGCGAGCGAGAACCCGCCCAGCAGGCACTCGAGCCAGCGCTCCCCGGCCGGAACCGCGTCCTGGGTCAGGAAGGCGACGTGACTGCCGGACGCCTCCTGCATCAGGAGGTTGCGGGTGCGCCCGTGACCGAAGCTCTCAGGTGCGATCTCGATCAACCGCGCGCCGTGCGCGCGCGCCAGCTCAGGCGAGCCGTCGCTCGATCCCGAGTCGCACACAAGCAGCTCGTGGGCGACCGTCTGACACGCGAGCGAGCGGAGCACCTCGGCGAGCAGCTCGCCCCCGTTGCGAACGGGAATCGCCACCGTCACGCGCGCGTCGGGGATCGGGGGCGCCGCCTCAGGCATAGAAGCTGGTGAGCGTCAGGAGCTGGCCGGTGGCGCTCAGCGCGATCATCGCCGTCACGAGCCCGGCCCCGAGGAGCGGAACCGCGCGGCGCCCGAACCCGTGCAGGGCTCCGACGACGAGCAGTGAGAGGGGAACGATCGCCGGGAACACGTAGCGGCCGAATTCGGCGACGACGGACCGGATCCCGGGCGTGTAGAAGGCCGCCTCGATCCCGGCCACGACCGCGACCGGGCACAGCGCCAGGAAGACTGCCTCGGGCAGGTTCCGGCGCAGGAAGGCTCGCTCCCGGCGCGCTGCCGCAACGGCCGCGATGGCGACCGCGAGCATCACGGCGAACACGCAGTAGAACACCCACTTCGGGAACAGCACGTCGTACCAGCCAAACGCGCCCCACCCGCGTTCCACGAAGATCAGGAAGGCCGGCGGGGAGGCTGTCTCGAAGTGCCTTGCCATGAACGGCAGGCGCGGCAGGAACACCTCCCACAGGTAGGCGAGGTAGCCGAACGGGTGGTGCTCGGCTTCCGCCACCGAGCTGCCCGCCGTGATCGCGGGCCCGGCTCCGGCGGCGACCGCGACGGCCGCCGGCCTGAGCCCGTCTTTCAGCTGGGAGAGCGCCAGCCGCGTGGCGACCGCGGCGGCGGCGAGCGCCCCCGCGCCCGCGAGATCGGCGCGCCTGCGGTGCCGCCACAGAGCCGCGACGAGCGCGAGCCCCACGACCGGGTAGACGGCCAGGCCCGTTTCCTTGATCGCGGGGATCGCGAGCAGCAGCACCCCGAGCGGGATCACCAGGCGCAGCCGCCACCCGCGCCTGAGCACCAGCACCGTCAGCAGCTCGAGCAGCGCGGTAGCAGCGTTCACCCCCACGTCGTTGTTGACCGCCCCTGAGATGAACCCGTACATCGGCTGGAAGGCGACGAGCAGGGCGGCGATCACAGCCAGCGCCGGGCGGGCGGGCGCCAGCTCGCGGGCGAGCAGGAAGGCCGCGAGGACGGCGATCGCGCCGATCAGCGCGGAGGTCAGCCGCATCAGCGTGAGCTCATCGAGCGGGGATGAGGATGCGATCGCATAGGCGGGCGCGAGCGCCCCGTAGTAGAGCGGGCCGTGCGTCGCCGCCGTCTCGTTCCCGCCGCCGTCGCCGCCGCTCGGCCGTTGCACGCGGACGTCCCGGCGCCACTGGCTCTCTGTGCGGGGGTCCCACGGGACCCGCGAGCTGCCGGTCTGGTGGTCGGTCGCGAACCCAGAGTCTTCGAGCAGCAGACCCTCGCTGCGCGACCAGCGCGTCAGCGGCGAGGCCGGAGAAGCGGCCGGCTGTTCGCCTCGTTCGACCAGGCTCTGGGTGTAGGCGAAGTGGTCGACCTCGTCCGGCGCCTGGAAGACGGGCGTGATCAGCGCCCAGCACGCGAAGTTGGCGGCCGCGATCGCGAACAGCGAGACGGCGACCCGGCGCACGGGGATCGGGCGGGTGGCGTGGGCCGAGGCCCGGGCGAGCAGGCGAAGCGCGAGGAACGCGAGCAGGGGGAGGATCCCGAACAGGATCAGCCAGTAGGTCCACGGGCCGACCAGGCCCGGACGGAACAGCGCCGCGCGATCGAGGATCGCTCCGAGCCGGGCGAGGTAGCTCGCGCGTCTTCCCTTGGGCGGCAGGTACCACGCCGCGATCCGGGCCGCGATCGGGTGCCCGGCAAGCGTCGGCGGATAGCTCGCCGGCGGCGCGGGCAGAGGCGTCCCTCCCCAGTTGATTTCTTCGTCCGCCGTGACGCAGGCCGAGACGGGACGCTCGAGCGCGGAGGGCTCGAGCTTCGGCAGCGGGAAGTCCACCTCGCTGACGCGACTGGCGCCCACGCGCGCGGCGGGGAGGCGATCGTCCACGAGCGTTCCGCCGATCAGCGCGCGGAAGCGCAGCGCGGGGCGCTCGCTGCTCCTAGAGATCGCCTGCAGGCGGATCCCGGCCGTGCCCGGCGGGAGCAGCAACCCGGTCACGCACGTCGCCTGGCCGGCCGGCGCCGGGGCGACGAACGTGAGCGGCTCGACGCTGTTGGTGCCCGTGAAGTAGTCCCTCGGCACGAGGCAGTAGACGATGCTCAACACGAGCAGCGGCAGCGCGACGAGCGCGGCGGCGCGCCAGATCCTGGGGTCGCCCGCGAAGACCGCCGACCGCGCGCGCCGGAGCCGGCTCACGCTAGCGGCGGCGCAGGCCGAGGATGCTCAGCAGGAAGGAGCTGAAGAAGATCTGAATGCCGACGATCAGCACCGAGGCGGCGACGACGGCCAGGCGTTCGTAGGACAGCGACCCGAAGCCGTGGCTGATCCAGCTGATCAGGATCACGGCGCCGAGCGCGACGCCGACGAGCATGAAGGCTCCGCCCAGCAGCAGCCCGTGCTCGAGCCTGAAGCGAGCCCGCATGCGATCGAACCAGGGGTCCTTCTCGCCCATGAAGTATGTGCCGTAGGCGTGCGCGCACAGGCCCAGCGCGAGCACCTGCGTGCCGACGATCATCAGCAGCGCGCCGCCGATGATCGCGTGCACCCCCCACGATCGCCCGAACAGGTCGACGCCGGTCTCGACCAGCAGGATGATCAGCGTGCCGAGGCCCGCCATCACCGCGCCGGGCACGATGAACAGGTGGTTCGGGCTGTGCACGAGCAGGAAGCGCAGGTGGCGCCACCCGTCGCGGAAGCTCGAGAGCTTGCTCTCGCCCCCGCGGGGGTGGTATTCGATCGGGAACTCGGCGATCCGCAGTTTCTCCTTCGAGGCTCGGATCACCATCTCCGAGGCGAACTCCATGCCCGTCGTGCGCAGGTCGAGCTTCCCCAGCACGTCGCGCCTGAGCGCGCGCATGCCGCAGTGCGCGTCACTGATGCCGGTTCTGAAGAACAGGTTGAGCAGCCCCGTCAGGATC
The DNA here is from genome assembly GCA_035571915.1 of Solirubrobacteraceae bacterium. Lineage (GTDB taxonomy): Bacteria > Actinomycetota > Thermoleophilia > Solirubrobacterales > Solirubrobacteraceae > Palsa-744. The sequence continues at coordinate 46,262 of DATNBM010000099.1, forward strand.
GGGTTGCCGATGTAGCGGTGAAGCCACGGCATCGCGCCGGGCTGGATGTTGTCCATGCGGTCGCCGATCACCATCTCGGCGCCCTTCTCCAGCTCCTCGACGAAGCGCGGGATCTCGTTGAAGTCGTAGGTGAGGTCGGCGTCGGCCATCACGATGTAGCGGCCGCGCGAGGCGGCGAAGCCCGCGAGGTAGGCGCTGCCGTAGCCGCGGCGCTGCTCGACGACGACGCGGGCGCCGGCCTTCTCCGCCAGCCGTGCGGAGTCGTCCTCGGAGTTGTTGTCGGCGACCACGACCTCACCGGGTACGCCCATCCGCACGATCGCCTCGAGCGCGGCCGTCACGCACGACTCGATGTTCTCGGCCTCGTTCAGGCACGGGATCACGACCGAGACCAGCGGCTCTGACTCCGCGCGCGAGGACTCGGGCCCGGCGGTATGTATCTGCTCGAGGGTGCTCATGGTCCGGCGCTGAGACCGCGCCGCGTAGCGGGTCGGCACCTCTTCAACACGTGATGACCCGGAAAGTGCCGCGCGATCGGGGAAATGATACCCGCGCACCGATCGGAACCCGGGACGATCGCGTGCGGACTCCCCCATGCGCCCGGCCGCCCCGGATCTTCTGCAAGGCTCTCGCGCGATGCGCATCTGCCTCGTCTACGACTGCCTGTTCCCGCACACCGTGGGCGGCGCGGAGCGCTGGTACCGCAACCTGGCCGAGCGGCTGATCCTCGACGGGCACGAGGTCACCTACCTGACGCTGCGCCAGTGGGAGCGCGGCGGGCGTGCGGAGATGGACCCACGCGTGCGGGTCGTGACGGCCGGACCGCGGATGGAGCTGTACACCGCCGACGGCCGCCGGCGGACGCTGCCCCCAATCGTGTTCGGCGCCGGCGTGCTGTGGCATCTGCTGCGCCGCGGGCGCCGCTACGACGTCGTCCACACCGCCTCCTTCCCCTACTTCTCGATGCTCGCCGCGGCCGCGGCGCGGCCGCTCGGCGGCTACACGCTGGTCGCCGACTGGCACGAGGTCTGGAGCCGGGACTACTGGCGCGAGTACCTGGGCCGGCTCGGCGGGGCGATCGGCTACGGCGTGCAGCTTCTGTGTGCGCGCCTGCGCCAGCGGGCCTTCTGCTTCTCGGAGCTGCACGCGCGGCGCCTGCGCGCCGAGGGCCTGCGCGGCGAGGTCACGGTGCTGCGCGGGGAGTACGCGGGGCCGCTCGAGACCGCCCGCGCACGGCCCGCCGAGCAGCTCGTCGTGTTCGCGGGCCGCATGATCCCTGAGAAGCGGGCGGCGGCGGGCGTGGCGGGGGTCGCCGCCGCGATCGAGCGTCTGCCCGAGCTGCGCGGACTGTTCTTCGGCGACGGCCCCGAGCGCGGGCGGGTGCTGAGCGAGATCGCCGCCGGCCCGGCGCCGGAGCGGATCGAGGCGCCGGGCTTCATGCCGGCCGAGCAGGTGGATGAGGCGCTCGAGCGGGCCCTCTGCATGATGCTGCCCTCGCGCCGGGAGGGCTACGGCTTGATCGTCGTCGAGGCCGCCGCGCGCGGCACGCCCAGCATCGTCGTCGCCGGCGAGGACAACGCGGCGACCGAGCTGATCGAGGAGGGCGTCAACGGGTTCATCGCCGAGAGCGCCGAGCCCGAGGCGCTGGCTGCGGCGATCGTCCGCGTGGCCGCCGAGGGCCACGCGCTGCGCGAGAGCACGGCGTCGTGGTTCAACGCCAACGCCGAGCGGCTGTCGCTCGAGTCCTCGCTGCGCGCGGTGCTGGCGAGCTACGCCCCGGGCAGCGCGCGCCGGTAGCTCGCGAGCGTCAGCTCGGCGGTCCGCCGCCACGTGAACTGCTCGGAGCGACGGTGGCCCTGCTCGCGCAGCCGTGCCGCGAGCGCCGGATCGGTGAGGATCCGCTCGATCGCGGCCGCGATCGACGCCTCCTCGCGCGGATCGAACAGCAGCGCCGCCTTGCCCGCGACCTCCGGCAGCGAGGAGGCGTTCGAGCAGGCGACCGGCACGCCGCGCGCCATCGCCTCGAGCACCGGCAGCCCGAAGCCCTCGTACAGCGACGGGAACACGAAAGCGTCGGCGAGCGCCCACAGGCCCTCGAGCTCGGCGCCGTCGATCCAGGCGGGCATGCGGATGTCCTGCTCGAGCCCCCGCTGGACCGCCAGCTCGCGCAGCTCGCGCTCGTGCCAGGTCGGGTAGCCGGGGATCACGAGCACCGGCCGCCGCTCGGCCGGTATCCGCCCGAGGGCGCCGATCAGCGCGGTGAGGTTCTTGTGCGGACGCTTGGCCGAGAGGCTCAGCAGGACGCGCCGCTGGCCGAGCTCGAAGCGCTCGCGAGTCCGCTCGGCCGGGAGCGGCTCCGCGCGGCGCGTCGAGCCGAGCCCCAGCGGCACCACGTCGATCCGCGCCGGATCGAGGCCGACCAGCTCGAGCAGATCCCGACGGGTGCTCTGCGAATCGCAGATCACACGGTGCGAGCGGCGCGCGGCGGCCGGGACGAGCACGCGCATGCCCTTGTCGCGGATGCCCGCGTGCGCGTCGGGGAAGCGCGCGTAGATCAGGTCGTGGATCGTGACGACGCGGCGGAACGGCCCCCACAGCGGCGCGGTCGAGGCGAGGCTGTGCATCAGGTCGACGCGCGCCCGCGCCGCGAGCGGGGGCAGCAGCGTCTGCTCGCCGAGCACCCACTGCTTGCGGTCGCGCGCGTTGACGGGAACGGTGACTGCGTCGAGCAGCTCGCCCCACGGCCCGGCGCGGTCCGCGCCGGCCTCGCGGTTCACGAACGCCGTGAAGCGCAGCTCCGGCGAGCCCTGCGCGACTAGCTCCGGGATCAGCTCGCGCGCGGCGACCTCCATCCCGCCCGTCTCCCCCGGGACCAGGAAGATCAGGTTCAGGCCGATGTGGAGCGGTCCGCGGGGCATCTGCTCGCGCAAGGCTAGTCGCCGCCGCTGGCACGACGCCGAGGAGGCGCGAGCGAGCGCGCCGGAGCCGGGGGCTCGACTAGCATGGCCGCCCGTGGCGGCGGCGATCGACGTGGTGATACCTGTCCACGGGAACTACGAGCTGACCGACTCGTGCCTGGCACGTCTCGCCGCGCAGACGGTCGAGCATCGGGTGATCGTCGTCGATGACGGCTCGCCCGACGACACCGTGCGGAGACTGCGCGAGGAGTGGCCGGCGGTGAGCGTCGTCGAGCTCGCCGAGAACCGCGGCTACACGCAAGCCGTCAACCGCGGCGTCGAGCACGGCGAGGCCGAGCACCTGGTGCTGCTCAACAACGACGTCGAGCTGCGGCCGGACTTCCTAGAGCGGCTGCTCGCGCCGCTGCGCGCCGACCCGCGGACCGGATCGGCGGCGTCGCTGATGCTCGCCCCCGGGGAACGCTCGATCGACAGCGCCGGCGTGACCGCCGATCCGACACTCGCCGGGTTCGCGCGGCTGCACGGGCGACCGGTCGAGGAGGCCGGAGAGGGACCGGTGCTGACGGGACCGGAGGGCACGGCGGGGGCTTACCGCAGGCAGGCGTGGCAGCAGGTCGGTGGACTGGACGAGCGGATCGAGGCGTACATGGAGATCCTCGACCTCGCGCTCAGGCTGCGCTCGGCGGGCTGGCAGAGCGTCTTCGTCCCGGACGCCGTCGGGGTTCATCTCGGCTCGCGCAGCTACGGGCGCGGCTCCGCCCGACAGCGTCGACTCGCTGGCTTCAGCCGCGGCTACCTGCTGCGCCGCTACGGCGTGCTGCGCGGCCGCCACGGCCCCAGGGCGCTGATCACGGAGGCGCTCGTCGTGACGGCCGACGCGGCGCTCGCGCGCGACCTCGCGGCTCTGCGGGGACGCCTCGCGGGATGGCGCGCGGCGCGGGGCCTCGCGCGCCACGCGTGGCCGCCGCCGGCGGCGCTCGACGCGACGATCTCGCTGCGCGACTCGCTGGCGCTGCGCCGGCGGGCGCTCGCCGAGGCACCGACCCCGTAGGCCGCCGGACTACTCCACGCCCTCGCGACCCCAGCTGTCGTGTCGCAGCCTGCGACGGAGCCACGGCGCGACCGTCAGGTAGACGCTCGTCTGGTTGTCCGCCACCAGCAGGTTCTCCTCGCGGCCGCTGCGGAACGTGCGGCTGGCGGGCCATTCGGGGGGCTCGTAGGAGCGGCCGTCTCGCCCGACGACGACGGCGCGCAGCCCGCGCGCCTGGACCTGCCTGGTGAAGCCGTGGATGCCGCTCTCGAGGCGGTAGGCCGAAGGCTTGTCCGGGACCTCGGGAAGATCGAGCGAGAGCAGCAGCTCGCGGCCGATAGCGAAGCTGCTCGTGCGGATGTGGGGGTTGGGGAAGCGCGGGTAGTCGCGTCTGGCTTCGGGGAGAGAGAGCAGCTGCACGGGCCAGAACCACGGCAGGCCCCGGCGCCACTCGGCGAGGCTCTCCCAGTTGCCCGTGGCGCCGACCAGGCCGACGCCCGGTTCGCTCAGGGCGCGGATGAACAGGCCGAGCCAGCCGTCGGCGAGGACCGTCGCGTAGGAGTTCACGAAGCAGAGCGTCTCGTGGTCGGCGAGGCGCTCTGCGGCGTGCACGTAGGCGGCGAGATCCTGCACCGGCGCCTCGGTCTCGATCGGCCGGTGAGCGACGCCGTCGAGCTCGGCCAGGATCTCCTCCCGGGTGGGGGATCCAGGCAGGCCGAGTCCGTTCAACAGGACGATCAGCTCGTGCTCGGCCCCGGCGTCGTGCTCGCGGTAGGAGCGCAGGAAGCCGCGCAGCGGATCCAGGCCGAGCGGGCCCCAGACGAGATGGACGAGGGCGGTCAGGAGTCCCACCCCGCGCGCGCGGCCTGCTCGAGCCGCGCGATCGTGACCGTGCGCGAGCGTTGCACCTCGCCGCGCTTGCGCAGCGCCGCCGGGAGTCCCCGCGCGGCGTCCCGCATCGCGCGCGCCCAGACTCTGAGCTTGCGCTCGCGGAGGGCTGTGTAGAGGTTGCCGGCCTGTCCTCGCAGCAGCGACGGGGCGTGCCGGAGCAGGCATCGGAGCGGGAAGCACTTTGCGATCAGCCAGATCGGGTTGCGCCACAGCCGGTGGGCGTTGAAGTCGGTCATGCCTTTGCCGAGCGTCGCGCTGCCGTGGTGGTGGAGAACCGCGCTCGGGACGTAGCGGCAGGAGTGGCCGGCGAGCTGGGCGCGGAAAGCCCAGTCGATGTCCTCGTAGTAGGCGTGATAGGCCTCGTCGAAGCCGCCGACCTGCTCGAGCACGGCGCGTCGGTACATCGCGGCCCCTCCGCACGGTCCGAAGATCTCCTCGGGGGTCTCGTACTGACCGACGTCTCGCTCGCCGTGCCCGCGTCGGCGTCCCCCGCCACGCCAGTTGAGCAGATCGCCGGCCCCGTCGAGCACGTTGCGGTCGTTGAAGTCGAGCATCTTGGGGGTAGACGAGCCCGCCTCGGCATGCGCGTCGAGCGCCGCGACGAGCTCGGCTAGACATTCGGGCCGCAGCTCCATGTCGTTGTTGAAGAGCGCGACGAGCTCGCTGCGGGGTCGGGTCACGGCCGCGTTCATCGCGGCGGTCACGCCGGAGTTCTCGGCGAGCTCAACGACCTCGACGTCGGGCCAGGCGCGGCGCAGGTAGGCGACCGAGTCGTCGGTCGAGCAGTCGTCGACGACCAGCGTCGCGAAGTCGGGGTATGTCTGCGCGGCTAGCGAGGGGAGCATCTTTTCGAGCAGCTCCCGGCCGTTGTAGTTGGTGAGCGCCACGGTAAGGCGCGGCGTGGTGGGGGGAGGGACGTCGCTCATCGGCGCCCCGCCGCGACGCGCCGCTCGAACTCGGCCGCGGAGATCCGCCGCGCGCGCTGGATCCGGCGGCGCGCGCGCAGCCAGCCGGGGGCGGCTGCGACGGCCTGCGCGAGACCGCGCAGATGCGACCCCAGCAGGCCCGCCCGCGTGCTGTACGCGAGCGCGAGCAGATGGTGGCCGAGGATCCGCGGGGCGTGTCGAAGGATGAACGGCAGCGGCACGTCCTTGAGGAGCAGCGCGACCGTGTTGCGGTGCTGGAGCTCGTAGAAGCGCCGGTTGACGGTCGGCCTGGTCGTGCGGCTGCCCATGTGGAAGCCGCGGGCGCGCGGGACGTAGCGGCTGCGATGCCCGAGCAGCACGGCGCGTAGCCCCCAGTCGACGTCCTCGAAGTAGGCACCGAAGGACTCGTCGAACGGGCCGACCTCGGCGAGCACGGCGGTGCGATAGAGCGCGGCGCCGGCGGTCGGCGCGAACACCTCCTCATCGAGGTCGTACTGGCCGGTGTCGCGTTCGCCGGCGCCCCGCCCGAACGCGGCGGCCGCGGGGGTGAGGATGTCCCCGGCCGAGTCGATCACGTCGCGTTGCGAGTACCGGAGCAGCTTGCCGGCGGCCGTCGCCGCCTCGGGATGGCGGTCGAGCGCGGAGACGAGCTCGGCGAGCCAGCCGGGCTCGAGCTCGAGATCGTTGTTAAGCAGCGCGACGAACTCGCCGCGAGCGGCTCGCACCGCGACGTTCAACGCCGCCGAGACACCGACGTTGGCAGGCCCGGTGCTCACGACGGCGACGTCCGGCCACTGCTCCCGCAGGTAGGCGAGCGAGTCGTCGCTCGAGGCGTCGTCGACCACGACGATTTCGAAGTCCTCGTAGGTCTGGGCCGCGAGGGAGGGAAGCACTACTTCCAGCAGCTCGCGCCCGTTGTAGTTGAGCACGACAGCGGTGACGCGCGGGGTCACGCTGCGGCCCGCCGTCGCTGGAGGCCTGGCATCGCGCTGCAGGCTAGCGCGCGGCCCCGCGACGGCCGCGAGCGAGCGCCGGCAACAAGGCGCCGAGCTCTGGGGGCAAGGCGCGCGTGAGCACCAGCACCAGGAGGTAGAGCGGCGTCGAGATCGCCAGCTGGGCGATCACGGGGATGTCGAGCAGCATGGGTGAGAGCGACACCGCGACGGCGAGCGCAGCGCGTGGCAGCACGCGCAGCGACGGGCGCAGCGCCGGACGGCGGCGGACGACGACGAGCGCGTTCACGACGGCGACAGTGACCTCGCTCGCGGCGAGACCGGCCGCGGCCCCGGTCGCACCGTCCAGCGCCGCGAGCGCGCCGGTGAGCAGCACACCCATGCAGAGCACGCCCAGGGTGATGCGAAGCAGGTCACCGTGACGGCGCAGGCTGAGCAGTGCGTTGCTCCAGACGACGCTTACGAACGTCCCCGCGAGCGCGATCCCGAGCAGCTGCAGCGGCCCCGCAGCGGCGGCGAACTGATGTCCGGCCAGAAGCGAGATCGCTAGCGGCGCACCGACCGCGAGCGAGACGGCCAGCCAGGCGCCGACGAGCAGCGCGACTTCGAACACCCGCCCGAGCGCATAGCCGAGGCGATCCTCGTCGTCCCGTGCCGCGCGCGAGAAGATCGGTAGCGCCGCGCCGGCCAGCAGCGCCGGCACGATCGTGAGGAATTCGATGATTCGAAAAGATGCGGAGAACAGCCCGAGCTGGTGGCTGCTGGAGAAAGCCGACGTCATCACGATCGCGACACGGAAGTAGAGCGCCGAGGCGGCGACGGCCACGGAGTACGGCAGCACCTCGGCGATCATCGGCCGCCAGCGCGAGAGGTGAAATGCGGGGAGGAGCGAACGCCGGCCCCGGACGAGCGCGACGGCGAACGCGAGGCACACGAGACCGATCGCGATCGCGACGGCGACGAACGCGAGCAGGTGCGCGCCCGCGAGCACGAGCGCCCCGACGAACGCGAGCGTCCCGACTTGGCGCAGGACATCGAGAACGGCCATCCAGCCGAGTCGCAGTTCGACCTGCAGCAAGACGGTGTAGTTGTCCTGGGTGACCTGCAAGAGAAGGCCGACTCCTGCGATGACGATGCCGGCGACGATCGCTCCGCTGTAGCCGACACCCGCGAGGAGAGCGAGTACGGCGACCCCGAGCACGGTCAGCGTCAGGCGCAGGCCGAGCAGCTCGCGGAGCAGCTCGGCGCGCTCGCCCGCTCCGCGCACCGATGCCTCCCGCACGCCGACGGCGGTCAGGCCCAGATCGGAGAAGCCCCCGACGATCGCGGTGAGCGACAGGATCGTGACGTAGCGCCCGGTGTCGGTGACGCCGAGGTGGCGGAACAGCAGGGCCGCGGAGGCGGCGCTTGCCAGCGCGCCGGCGAAGAAGCCGGCGAGGCGCGCTCCGCCCCCACGCACGGCCGCAGGGCCGGCCTGCGGCGTGGAGAGCAGATCGTCCAGACCGTCGCTCGCCGCGTCGCCGAGCGGCCCGTTGCTCATCTCGCCCCGCTGCGAGCCATGCCGCCGGGCCCCCGGCCACGACCGACGTCAGAGGCGGCGAGGATGTCCGCCGCCGGGGAGGAGCCCGGTTCCTCTCGAGGCCGCGATGGGGTCAGCGAAGTGGCGATAGCGAGGGGATGCTAGAACCCACGCGTGACCTCTCGGCCACAGCGACTGGTCGACGCGGCGAGACGATGACCCGGCAGGAGGCTCTGCACCGCGCGATCGATCCGGCGCGTCGACTGCTGTTGCGCGACTGGTCGCTGGTGGCGATGGCACGAGGGTTCCGGGGCGCGAGAGCACTCGAGCCTGGGGGGCCGAGCCGCCTGTTCGAGGCGCGCGGCGCGATCCCGGTCTACCCGAGGCTCTCGCAGCTCGACGTGCTCGACTACGCCGAGCAGACGCTGTGGACAGAGAGTCCCGGGGCGGCACCGGAGCCGCGTCCCGCCAAGCACATGCGACGCGTGATCGGGGAGGCGGGGTCTCTCACGAACTTTGCGACGGGCTCGTATGACGCGCTGCTGTCTTCGCACGTGATCGAGCACCTCGCCAACCCGATCGGGGCATTGCGGGAATGGCAAAGGGTGGTCCGCCCCGGGGGGCGCATCCTGATCGTGGCGCCTCACCTCGACGGGACGTTCGATCACCGGCGGGCGGTGACGACGCTCGAGCACCTGTTCGAAGATGCAGCGCGAGAAACCGATGAGGGGGACACGACCCACATCGAGGAAGTGCTCGCGCTGCACGACTTGGAGCGCGATCCAGGCGCACCCGATCGCGCCACGTTCGAGCGACGGGCGAGAGAGAACCAGAAGACGCGAGGCGTCCACCATCACACCTTCACGAGCCGCTCTATGGCAGAGCTGCTGGAGGCGGTCGGCCTACCGCTGGTCGCCCTGAAGCCACAGCTGCCGTTCAACATCATCTGCTTGTGTCAGCTCGACGCTGAGCCGCTGTCACGGCGGCAGCTCGAGCGGACGCTTGCCGCCAGCCCGTTCCCATCTGACCGACGGTAGCCGCGACCGCGCGATCAGCGTGGAACGACCGGGGAGGTGCCGAGCACCTGTCCTTCGCCGCCAAGCGCCTGCACCGCGAAGAAGCCGGCGGCCGTGCCGACCGGCACCGCCGTCTCGAAGCCACTCCAGGGAGCTTGCGCGACCGGCGCCAGCGACGAGCTCGACGCGCCGGCCAGCACGCGCCACGCGCTGACGCCCGTGGCGCCGTTCCAGCTCGCGTAGACGGTCGCCGATGAGCCCGCGCCGGCTTTGACGGCGATCGCCGGACGCGACGCGGGAGTCGCGCTCCACGGGAATCGGTATGCCCTGTAGGACTGGCCCGGCGAGGGGAAGCGAGCGCTGAAGAGCGTCTGCCCGGCGGGACCGAATTCGGTCATGTACGGCTCTTCGCCCCAGCCGACGAACGTGTTCCCGTTGGCCTGCACCTGCGCGTTGCCCTGGCTGCCGGAGGAGATGCCGCCGACGAAGCGCCCGACGAGCGAGACGCTCCGGTGAGCCCAGTCGATCCGCTCGCGCAGGATGCGCGACTGCGAATGGACTTTCGGCACGGAGCCGTTGTCGAAGATCGTGAGCGTGCGGTCGGGCTGCCAGCGGACGTCGTGCTGGTAGGCCGTGCCCGTCCCCGGGCCCATCTTGAAGCTCGAGTGCTTACCGCCGAGCCGCCAGAGGATCGAGCCCGTCACGTGGTCGATCTCGTATGACGCCCACGTGTTGCGGGAGGACACCAGGAAGTCACCGTCGCCCCAGGAGTCCAGCGAGATCGAGTTGATGTGGAAGAAGTCGTAGGGGTCGTTGGAGTAGCGGGGAGCACGAGCGTAGGAGTCGTAGAGGGCGACGTGGCCGTAGGCGTGCCACTCGAACATGACGAGTCCGGTGGGGATGTCGACCTCTTGGAGGATCGCGTCCTGAAGGATGCCGTTGCCCGGGCCGCCGGCCGAGGAGAGGTTCGCGGAGACGAGCGAGTAGGCGGTCAGGAAGGCCGAGCCCGACGGCGTGATCTGGAAGTCGTGGAGGTCGGCCTGGAAGCCGTTGCCGGCGTTCACGGTGGCGACCTTCCGATAGGAGGTGTCGACGATCTCGTCGCGACCGAAGCCGACGCCGAGCTGCGGCGGGACCTGCCCCTCCCACCACACCAGGACCGGCTGGCCTCGGTAGCTCTCGACCTGGAAGTTGGTCGCGTCGTCGCCCTTGGGGACCGGGTGGAACCACAGCAGGCGACCCTGCGGGTCGAGGATCATGTTCCCGGTCTGGCCGTAGCCGTGGGTCGGGGTCAGGAAGACGTCGCCGGGAGAGGTCCCCGGGTTGTTCGCGGTCACGCTCACGACCGGGGGCCGGAGCTTGGGCTGGGACTGGAAGACCTGTTCGTTGTGGCCGCTGATCGAGAACGGTGTGCCCTGCTGGACCTGGTAGTTGGCGTAGCGCTCGACGGTGAACGTGGTGCGCACCGTCTGGGTGTGGCCCTTCGGCCCGACGACCGCGGAGGCGGTCACCGACTCGCCCTGACCGAGGGGATGGGAGAGGACGTAGCTCGCGCCGGGCGCGCTCGCGTATGCCTCGAGCTTGCCCGTGTGGCGGCCGGTCCGCGAGCCCGTGACCGTCACTCCCGCGATCTGGCCGGCGGGAGCTCCGAGAAAGCTGATCTGGGTGTAGGGGGACGCGTCGGGCGTGCCGTTCAGGGGCGAGATCGCGACGGCGGTCGACGCGGCCGCGGACTGCGCGCCGGCCGCGAGCGAGCAGAGGAGCGCCAATGCAGTCCCGCACAAGAGCCCCCGTCCCCTCGATCCCATCGGCACCTCTCCCGCTGTCGTTTGCGTCCTCGGTTCCACTCGCCGGGGACGCCGGATTCCCGTCACAGCCCCAACACGCGCCGAGCCGGCATGTAGCGACCCACGGCGAAGGGCGGGATAAGAGTTTCGCCGCGAACGGGCCTAAGCCTGTCAGCTGGGAGGCATCACCGCTCCGTGACGGCTATCGGCCGCGTCGCGCCGGTCGCGAACGGATAGTCGGCCTCTTGTTCGCAGACCGCCCGGAACTCGTAGCGGGCCGGGCCTGGGTACTTGAATCGATAGTGAGCCGTGAATCGCCCGTGCTGATTGGCGCGCGCGACGTGGAACTCGATCCATGCACCCCGACCCGAGCGGGCCTCGAGGACGATCGGCTTGCCGCCCTTCGGGTACGGGCCCGAGAGCAGCCGCCCGCGGAAGGAGATCGTGCCCCGCGAGGCGACGACGCGCGGCACGACGGTCATCCGCATCGGCGCCTGCACGGCAAGCTGAAGGGCGCGCGCCGCGGCGGGTCGCGGTTCGCCGACGTGGGCGGTGTAGGCGAGCGCGATCGTGCGTGAGGAGAGGCGAGCCGGGAGCCGCAGCGCGAAGGAGCCGTTCGCGGAGGTGAGCGCGCCCCTCATCTGCGCCGCCGAGGCTCCCGCGACCGCGGCGGTCGAGCTGACGGCGATTTGCGCGCCCGCGATCGGCACCCCACCGGGATCGGTCAGCTTGCCGAGGATCGTCTCGGTCCGGCCGTAGGGAACCAACAGACGGGGCCGCGTCGTGCTCTGCCAGCGGGCCGTGAGAACCGCCGCGGCCGTCGCGCCGACGCCGTTGGGCGAGCCGGGCAGGGCCGAGCCGGCGAGCGCCGGCGAGGGCCCGGTCCCGACCGGCGCCGCGACGGAGATCGTCCGGTCGAGCAGCGGCGCGGAGTTCCCCGCCGCATCGAGGACGCTCACAACGAGATGATGGGACCCGGGTGCGAGGCCGGACCCGTCGAACGCGACGTCCGCGCTCACCGACGCCGGGCACGGGAGCAGGCGAAGGAACGCGGGCAAGCCGTCGCTCGTCTGCCCTACGTTCCGGCAGCTGCCGCCCGCTTCGTCGGGCACGACGGTCTGGACCGCCTTGCCGTCGACTGTGAAGACGACCTCGTATACGCCCGATCCCGGGTCGCTTGCCGAGAACGTCAGGTCGGTGGTTCCAGAGACCGTCGCGGCGGAGGCGAGTTCGCCGCCGACCGAGGAAACGGCTGGGCCGGCTGTCTGTTCCAGTGTGAGGTCGGCCGCGTAGAGGTAGAGGGCGGCGGCGTAGTTGTTGGGGTCCGCCAGACCTTCAGCGCATTCGCTTCCTTCTAGTCCTCCGCCACACGCCGCGCTCAGGTAGAGGTGTTCTCCGAGGTGTTTTGCAGAGACGGTGATGCGGTTCACCGCGCCCGCGCCTTCCCCCGTATCCCCACGCGTACGACAGCTCTGCGCGTACACACATTCCTCGACGATGTTCTGGAGCATCGGGCCCGCGAGCCAGAACTCGTAAGACGCTGGTTCTTCAGGTTTCCCGTGGACGTAACCGGCCCGCGTCAGGGTCGCACCTACGAGCGATGCAAAGTTGGGTGTCGTGAAGGACCAGGTTGCGCGATCGGTAAACGCGAGGTGAGACGTTTCGTTGCCGAGTGCTGCAACGAGCTCGCCCCCGGAGGCACACGAGTTCTTCACGTAGTCATCGAATGCGCCGCCGGGAGCCAAGGCGCCGCCCCACCCATCCGTCGGCGCTACCTCCCCGTCCGGCATCCGGCATGAGTACACGTGGTATCGACCGGCCTGGGAGGGGGCTGCGGCGAGGAGGGTCAGCAGGGCCGTCGCGAGGCAGGTCTTGAGAATCCGTTCGGTCATGCCCGTAAGTCGAGCGGAGTGGCCTCATCCCACCCCCCTCGATGTCCCCCACTGGACGTATCGTCGGCGGGACGTGTTTCTCACCGGCGCCGACCGCCAGGAGCTGGTCAGACCGTGAACCTGATCGGCAGCTCGTCGAGACCGTAGATGCCGGAGACGGTCCCGAACACGGGCTCGCCATCGAGCGCCAGGCCGCCTAGGCGCTCGGAGAGGAACGTGAGCCCCTCCTGCATCTCCAGGCGGGCCAGGTTAGCCCCGAGGCAGTAGTGGACGCCCGCTCCGAACGTAAGGGGGCGGGCCCGGCCCCGGTCGACGGTGATGTCGAAGAGATCGGGATCCCCACCCGCCCCGCCCCCGCCCTCCTCGAGGTCCCGGTTGGCGGTGAACGCGCACACCATCACGACGGTGTCCTCGGGGAAGACGACGTCGCGGTAGGTGACCTCCTCGGTCATGATCCGCGCGGTGAACGGCGTGATCGGCTCGTAGCGCAGCGCCTCCTCGACGGCCGCCTCGGCGAGCTCGGGGCGCTCGCCCAAAAGCCGCCACTGCTCGGGCCGTTCGGCGAGCAGCCTGATCGCGTGGGCCATCTGGCTCTGGGTCGTGTCGACGCCCCCCGCGAGGATGTTGAAGACGAGGTTGATGCACTCCACGTCGGAGAGGCGGTCGCCTTCCTCTTCGGCCTCGATGAAGCGGGACATCAGGTCGTCGCCCGGGTCCGCCCGACGCGCCCGCAGCAGTCCTTCGGCGTACTCGTAGAACTCCTCGACCGCCTCCTCGATCTTGTCCTTCTCGCTCGCCATCGAGCCCGCGTCGAACTGCTTCTGGATCCAGTTCGACCAATGATGCAGCCGCGGGGCGTCCTCGAGCGGCGCCCCCATCACCGAGGCGATCACCTGCGAGGGGTAGGGCTTGGCGAACGCCTCGACGAAGTCGCACCGCACCTCATCGCCCTCGCCCGCACCCTCCACCGCCGCGGCGAACAGCCCTTCGAGGAACCCCCGCATCCGCGGCCGGTAGCGCTCGACCGCCCGCGGCGAGAGCGCCGGGTTGACCAGCGAGCGCAGCCGCGAGTGGTCGGGCCCGTTGACGTGCAGGATGTTCCGCACCATCTGCTCGTGCAGCGGGCCCTCGGTGACGCCGAAGATCTCGGCGATCTTCATCCCGGGGAAGATCGCCGAGCGGGTGCGCAGGAAGTGCTCCCCGGCCTCCCGGTCGAGCACCATGTAGCCGAACGGCGCCTGGGCCAGCCAGCTCGCCTCCCTGACCTCCGCCATCGCCGCGTGGAAGGCGTCCCCTCGCAGCGTCGGGTCGGTGTAGTCGAAGGACGGGAGGTCGAGCTCGCTGACCAGCGTCACGGTCGTCCCTACTTCTTCTTGGGGCTGATCGCCTGCTTGAGGCCGGCGCCGGCCGTGAACTTGGGCGCCTTGGAGGCTTTGATTTTCACGCGCTCGCCGGTGCGGGGGTTGACGCCCTGGCGGGCGGCCCGCTTGACGACGGAGAACTTGCCGAAGCCGGTGATGCTGACCTCCTCGCCTTTCTTGAGGTTCTTCGTGACCGTGGCGAGCACCGACTCGATCGCGCGCGCCGAATCGGCTTTGCTCAGACCGCTGTCGGAGGCGACGGCATCTACCAGCTGGGACTTGTTCATCTACGACTTCCTTTCGGCTTGTTGTCTTCGGGGCGACGGCACCCTACCGCGCGAGCTTCTTGCCCGGATTCAGGAGGTTCTTGGGGTCGAACGCCAGCTTGATCCGCTCGTGCAGCTCGACCGCGCCCTCCGGCCACTGGCGCGCGAGCTGGCCGCGCTTGAGCAGCCCCACCCCGTGCTCCCCCGCGATCGACCCGCCGAGCTCGACGACGCTCACGTAGAGGTCCTCCATCGCCCGATCGGCCGCATCGAGCTCGGGCTCCGAGGAGGGGTCGACGAGCACCGTCGCGTGGACGTTCCCCTCGCCTGCGTGCCCCCACGCGCACGAGCGCAGCCCGTGGGCCGCTCCGATCTCCTCGAAGCGCTCCAGGCACTCCCGCAGGCGCTCGATCGGGACTACCACGTCGCCGCTCGCCTTCGCCCCCCGCACGCCCGTCACCGCCGGGTTCACCCCGTCCCGCCAGCGCCACAGCGACGACTCATCGAGCGGCTCGTGCACGCCGACCGCCGCCTCGCCGAGCAGCCCGAGCGCCTCGGCCCGCTGCGCCTCCGCCTCGGCCGCGCTCCCGTCGACCTCGACGATCAGCGCGAACCCCGCCCCCTTCGGGACGCCCGAGACGTCCCCACCCGGCCCGTCCGGCCCGGTCGCCCGCGACGGCGGATAGGCCGCCCCGACGATCCCCAGCGTCTCCCCGTCGAGGAAGTCGAGCACCGACGGGCGCAGGCCGCCCGCGAGCAGGCCGAGCGCCGCCGCGCAGCCTTCCTCGCGATTGCGCAGGAAGGCGACCATCGCGATCGTCGACTCGGGCGCGGGCAGTAGCCGCAGGCGCACGGCCGTGAGGATCCCGAGCGTCCCCTCCGAGCCGATCAGCAGGTCCTTGAGGTCATACCCGGAGACGTCCTTGCGGATCCAGCCCCCGACCTCGACCAGATCCCCCGGCGCGAGCGCGACCTCCAGGCCCGTCACCCACGCGCCCGTCACGCCGTACTTCAGCGCGTGCGGCCCGCCCGCGTTGGTCGCGACGTTGCCCCCGATCTGCGCCTGGTCGGCCCCTCCCGGGTCCGGGCCGAAGAACAGGCCGTTCTCGCGCGCGAGCCGCTGCACGTGGCGGGTCGTCACGCCCGCCTCGACCGACATCCGCCACAGCCCCGGCTCGAGCTCGCGCACGCCCCGCAGCCGCTCCAGCGAGCAGACGACGCTGCCCTCCCCCGGCACGGCCCCGCCGACGAGCCCCGTCCCGCCCCCGCGGGCGACGAGCGGGACGTCGTGCTCGTAGCACCACGCGAGCACCGCGGCGACCTCCTCGGCGCTTCCCGGCAGCGCGACCGCCTCCGCGCGCCCCCGCAGGCCGCGCCGGCCGCTGGCGTCGGTGTTGTAGGGGGAGTTCGCGCCCGGGCGCAAGACGTGCTCGGGCCCGAGCAGGCTCGCCAGCTCCCTCGTCAGCGCATCGGGGCACATCGTGTGACCACGGTAGTCCCGCCCGAGGCAGACGGGTCGTCATAGGCCGGGGGTGTGACGAGACGAGCCTCAAGGCTGCATCTGAATCTGAATCAGAATCGAGGTAAGATGACCACGATGGCGAACAGACGGACGACCCTCGTGGCACGCGAGGAGGATCTCGCCACGCTCGCTCGCGAGGCGCGGGTCCGTGGGCTCTCGCTGGGGAGGCTCCTCGGGGAGGTCGTGGGCGAGCGCGCGGAGGAGATCCGGGCAAGCAAGCGCCCCCGGCTTGCGAGGTTCGACATCGACGCGAGCATCGCCGAGGCCGAGGTCGCGGAGCGCCCGCAGGCACGTCCGTTCCGCGACGCGTGACGCTGATCCTCGACACCGGCCCGATCGTCGCGGCGCTCAACGCCGGCGACCGCGACCACGAGCGCTGCGCGAGGCTGATCGAATCCGTCGACGATCTGCTGATCCCCTCGCCGGTCCTGGTCGAGGTCGACTACTGGCTGATCAAGCTCGCCGGGCCGTCCGCGTGGTCGGACTTCGTCGCCGACATCCGCCGCGGCGCCTACCGGATCGAGCACCCGACGGAGGCCGACCTCGAGCGCGCGGCCGACCTCGAGACGACCTATAACGACCTCGACCTCGGCTTCGTCGACGCCGTCCTCGTCGCGCTCTGCGAGCGCCGGGGGCAGACGCGACTGGCGACACTCGATCGCCGCCACTTCTCGGTCGTGAGACCGAGCCACTGCGAGCATCTGACGCTGCTCCCGGAGTGACCCGGCGGCCGTCGCGGAGCTCGGCGCGGCGGTCCCTCCAAGTACCATTGAACCCAATGGCGGTCAGCGCGAAGCCCACATCGCCGGCCTCCGAGCAGGCCGAGCCGGCCTTCAGGACCCTCTCCGGCGAGCCGATCGCCGAGCTCTACACGCCCGCCGACCTCCCCCCGGGAGCCGGCACGGGAGGCCCCGAGGACCCGATCGGCGCGCCCGGCGAGTACCCGTACACGCGGGGGATCCACTCCTCGATGTACCGCGGCCGCCTCTGGACGATGCGCCAGTTCGCGGGCTTCGGCACGAGCGAGGAGACCAACGAGCGCTTCCGCTACCTGCTCGACCACGGCCAGACGGGCCTCTCCACCGCCTTCGACATGCCCTCGCTGATGGGCCACGACTCAGACCACGCCCGCTCGCTCGGAGAGGTCGGCCGGGAGGGCGTCGCGGTCGACACGCTCGACGACATGCAGACCCTCTTCGGCGGGATCGACCTTGGCGAGGTCTCCGTCTCGATGACGATCAACGCGCCCGCCGCGATCATGCTCGCCTTCTACGTCGTCGCCGCCGAGCAGCCCGCCGCGGGCGGGCCGGCCGTGCCTCCCGAGCGTCTCTCGGGGACGATCCAGGCGGACATCCTCAAGGAGTACATCGCCCAGAAGGAGTGGTGCTTCCCGATCGACCCGGCGATGCGCCTGTGCGGGGACATGATCGAGTGGTGCTCGCAGAAGATGCCCCGCTGGCATCCGATCTCGATCTCCGGCTACCACATCCGCGAGGCCGGCTCGACCGCCCAGCAGGAGCTCGCGTTCACGCTCAAGGACGGCCTCACCTACGTCGAGCAGGCGGTCGAAAGGGGCCTCGACGTCGACGACTTCGCGCCCCGCCTGTCGTTCTTCTTCAACGCCCAGATCGACTTCTTCGAGGAGATCGCCAAGTACCGCGCGGCCCGCCGGATCTGGGCCCGCGAGCTCCGCGAGACCTTCGGGGCGAAGAACCCGAAGTCCTGGCAGATGCGCTTCCACACCCAGACGGCGGGCGTCAGCCTGACCGCCCAGCAGCCCCTGAACAACATCGTCCGTACCGCGATCGAGGCGCTCGCGGCGGTCCTCGGGGGCACCCAGTCGCTGCACACCAACTCCTACGACGAGGCGCTCGCGCTGCCGACCGAGGACGCCGTCACGATCGCCCTCCGCACCCAGCAGATGATCGCCCACGAGACGGGCGTGACGAACACCGTCGACCCGCTCGGGGGCTCGTACTTCGTCGAGGCGCTGACCGACCGCATGGAGCAGAGCGCCTACGACTACTTCCGCAAGATCGACGAACTCGGGGGGATGGTCGCGGCCGTCAAGACGAACTACCCGCAGCGCGAGATCGCCGACGCGTCCTTCTCCCTCCAGCAGGAGATCGACGCCGGCGAGCGGCTCGTGGTCGGCGTCAACAGCTTCCTCGCCGCCGGCGAAGAGCCGATCCCGACGCTGCGGATCGACCCCGCCGTCGAGCGCAAGCAGATAGATCGTCTGCAGGGAGCCCGGGCCCGTCGCGACGGGGCCGCCGTCGAGCGCGCCCTGGCCGAGCTGCGCGAGCACGCCGCGCATCCCGACCGCAACCTGATGGACCCCCTGATCGCCTGCGCCCGCGCCCACGCCAGCGAGGGCGAGATCGTGGAGTCCCTGCAGCAGGTCTTCGGCGACTACGCCGAGACGCCCGTCTTCTAGCCGTTATCGGGGGTCCGCCCACCACGCCCGCCCCCGCTCGTCCCGCCCACCCCGTCCCCTCCTAACCTTCCGGCCCGGATGGTGTCCTTTTAAAGCCCCCGTGAAGTTCGACCTTCGCTCGCATCCAACAAGACATCGCCGGCTGCTCGCCGTCGGATCGCTGATCGTGGTCCTCGGCAGCGCGACGACGCTCGCGATCGCCGCGCACCGGATCGCCAGCGAGCAGGCCGCCTTCGCCGTCCCGGCTTCGGGCCGCTGCGTGCCGAGCGCGCTCAACCGCTCGGCCGTCCTGCCCGGCACGAGCCTCGCCGTCACGCCCCTGCCGGACTCCTTCGACGCCCTCCCCCGCACCCAGATCAGCCTGCTCGGCGAGCCCGCGAAGGCGATCGGGCACGTCGAGGTCCGCGGCTCGGTCAGCGGGACGCACTCGGGCCGCCTGCGCGCCTATTCCCAGGGCGACGGGGCGAGCTTCGTCCCCTCCGCGCCGTTCGTCTCCGGGGAGACCGTGACGGTCACGGGCACGCTCTCGCTGGGCGCCAAGCCGCAGCGCTTCGCCTTCCACTTCGTCGTGGCCCGCGAAGACGTCCTGCCTCATCCAGCCTCGCTGCACCCCTCCAAAGACCCGAGCGAGAAGATGCACTTCCACTCGCTCCCGACGCTCGAACCGCCGAACGTCGTGGTCTCGCACACCTCCGCCGCAAGCCAGCCCGGCTACATCTTCGCGGCCCCCTACAGCGGCCCCGGCCAGGCCGGCCCGATGATCTTCGACGAAGCGGGGAACCTGATCTGGTTCTCCCCCGTGGGCGCCGAAGAAGCCGCGGCCAACCTCCAGGTGCAGGAGCTGGGAGGCAAGCCCGTCCTGACGTGGTGGCAGGGCTACATCCCGCCGCAGGGCTTCGGGATGGGCGAAGAGGTGATCGCCGGAGCCTCCTACAAGCCGATCGGCCGGATCCACGCGGGCAACGGCTACAAGGTGGACCTGCACGACTTCCACCTGACCCCCCAGGGCACCGCCGTGCTGACCGCCTTCCAGCCGATCCGCTGCGACCTCTCGAGCCTCGGGGGCCCCCAGGGCGGAGCCGTCACCGACTCGCTCTTTCAGGAAGTCGACCTGCGCACGGGCCTGGTGCGACGGGAGTGGCACAGCGTCGACCACGTCCCGCTGAGCGACTCCTACAGCTCGGCCGTCACGACGAGCATGAAGACGCCGTTCGACTTCTTCCACCTCAACTCGATCGACCAGCTCTCCGGGGGCGCGACGCTGATCTCGGCGCGCAACACGTGGGGCGTCTACGAACTGAACAGCGAGACGGGCCAGGTGCTCGTGAGGATCGGCGGCAAGCGCTCGAACGTGAAGCTCGCGGGCGGGACCCACACCGCCTACCAGCACGACGCGAGCGTGCTGCCGGACGGCAACATCAGCATCTTCGACAACGGCGGCGTGCCGATGGTCCACCCTCAGTCGCGCGGCCTGATCGAGAGCATCGACGGGGGCGCCGCGAGCCTCGTCGCGAGCTACGAGCGCCCCGAAGCGCTGAAGGCGGGCAGCCAGGGCAACATGCAGCTGCTCGCCAACGGGGACTTCTTCCTCGGCTGGGGCGCCGAGCCGTACTTCTCGGAGTTCTCCTCTTCCGGCCAGCTGCTCTACGACGCGCACTTCCACGGCTCCTATGAGTCCTACCGCGGCTATCGCTTCGCGTGGACGGGCGCGCCGACGAGCAGGCCGACGGCGGTCGTGAGCGGGTCGCCCTCGCATCAGACCGTGTACGTGAGCTGGAACGGCGACACGCGGACCGCGACCTGGCGGCTGCTGGACGGGACGAGCGCGAAGACGCTCGCGCCGGTCGCGAGCGTCGCCCGGACGGGCTTCGAGACCGCGCTGAAGCCGCCCGCGCCGGCGCCTTACCTCGCGGTCCAGGCGCTCGACGCCTCGGGCGCCGTGCTCGGAACCTCGGCGACGGTCCACGGCTAGCGGGACGCCGTGGCCGCCTCCGAGCGCTTCCAGCCCCTTCCCGCCGGCACGCACGGGCTGGATCCGCAGGACGTCCGGGTCGACCAGGCGCGGCGCCTGCGCGAGGCGATGATCGAGCTGATCGCCGAGAAGGGCTACCCGGCGATCCGCATCGCCGACCTCGCGCGCACGGCCCACGTCTCCCCGCCGACGCTCTACTCGCTCTACGCCGACAAGGAGGAGCTCTTCATCGACACCTACGGGGACGCGGCCCGTCGCACGGGAACCGCGATCCTCGCCGCCCACGCCGCCCACGAAGACCCGGCCGAGCGCATGCTCGCCGCGCTGAGGGCCTTCGGCGAGCTCTGCGCGAGCGAACCGCAGGCCGTCTCCCTGCTCGTGCAGGGCGCGTTCGGGGCGGGCCCGGAGGTGCTGCGCAAACGACGCGCGGTGCTCGAGACGCTCGAGTCCTACATCCAGTCCAACCGCGCCCCCGGCCAGCCCCCGGCCACGGGGGATCTCACGGTGCGGGCGCTGCTCGGGGGGATCCGCGAGGTGTCAGCCGCCCGCCTGCGCGAGGGGCGCCACGAGGAGCTGCCGGACCTGGCCGGGCCGCTCATAGCCTGGGCGGGGTGCTACCCGGGGCGACTCCCCGACGGTCTGGCCGCGCCCGACGCGGAGGACGCGGCGGAGGGCGAGAAGGCCGTCCTCTCCCCGCGCGCGCGCCGCGCCGAGGGGCCGCTGCCGAGCGGGCGCAGCGACCTCCCCCGCGAGGCGATCGAGAAAAGCCAGCAGGAGCGGATCGTCGACGCGACCGCGGCGATCGTCGCCGAGGCGGGGCTCGCGGGCCTCACGATCCCCGAGATCACGAAGCGGGCGAACGTCTCGAACCAGACCTTCTACTCGCTCTACCGCTCCAAGCACGATGCCTTCCTCGGCGCTCAGAAGGTCAGCCTGCACCAGGCGCTGCGCGTCACCGCCGAGGCCTACGGCGCTCACCCGGACGACTGGCCGGGGGCGGTCTGCGCGGGCATCGCGGCGCTGCTCGGCTACCTGGCCTCCGAGCCGGCCCACGCGCACATGACGGTCGTCGACACGTTCGCGGCGAGCCCGGAGGCGATCCGTATCCGCACCGAGGCGATCGCGGGCTTCCGCTCCTACCTGACGCCGGGCCTCGACCTCCCCGGGCTTCCCGCGGGCCTGCCGGGGGAGCTTGCCGCCGAGAGCGTCGTCGGCGGGATCTGGCAGATCCTCCACGACTACATCGAGCGGGCCGGCGCGGCGGCGCTGCCTGGAGCGGCGCCCCAGCTCGGCTACTTCGCGCTCGCTCCGTTCCTCGGCGCCGAGCGGGCCGCGGAACGGGCGCTCGAGCGCGGCGGCGCGGGATAGACCGGCCGCCGCATCTGGAGCGGCGGCCGGTTCCCGACACCAGATGACTAGCTGACGGCGGCTCCGTGCAGCCCTTCGGTGGTCTTCTCGCGGGACTCCCACCACTCGGTGACGGAGTCCAGGGCTCCACCGATGATGCCCTCGCGGAAGGCCTTCGTGTCGTTCAGACGCGGCAGGTCCTCGGCGGGCCGAGGCACTTCGAGGAACTCCGCGAGCGGCGCGACGCCTTCCTCCGGTTTCCAGACGAGCAGCCGCTCGGCGGGGACGTCGGCCTGGACCTGCTGGTTCCAGCGCTCCATCGCGGCCATCAGCTTCGGCATGTCGTCGGCGCCGGCGAAGGCGCCCGTCTCGCTGAAGTTCAGCTTCGACATCATCGTGATGTAGCGCTTCCACAGCGGGTCAACGACCTGGCGCGCCTCGTTGAGGTAGTGGAGGACCGAGTCGCCGTGCCACATGCCCCAGATCGTCTGCTCCATCGAGCGCGACCAGACCTCCGCGTCGCGGACGCTGAGCAGCACCTTCGCGTCGGGGTACTCCTCCATCAGCTCCCGGTAGAAGTACGCCGAAGGCCAGTCACAGGTCGACTTCGCGGCGCCGAAGATCGTCGCCCAGTCGGGGTTGCCGTCGACCGCCGCTTCCCACAGCGGAAGACCGCCCTCCAGGTCCGTCAGCAGGTCGCGCATGTGGTAGCAGGGCGCGAACCCGAGCTGCTCGAGGGCGAACATCTGCGTCGTCGTTGCGGTTCGGGGAAGCCCCGCGCCGATGACCTTCATATGGCTGCCTCCTGTTCTCCGCGGCCGATCGGGTGGCGCGTGGATGCGCGCAGGGACGGCTCACGGGCTGCGAGGGGGTCCTCTACCCTCGTCGAAGAGCGTAACCCCGCGAACATGCAAAACCCTCAAGAATCAGGGAAGAATTGCGTAAAAACCGGGGGTGACACGGCTCGCCGGCTGCGATCGCGCGAGGCGCCCAGGGCGACGGGTGCGCCCGCTCAGCCGGGCCGGACGTCGAGCACGACCTTGCCGAGGGCGCGGCGCTCGTCGAGCGTGTGAAGCGCCTTCGCGGCGTCCTCGAGGGGGAAGCGCTGTCCGATCAGGGGACGGACGAAGCCGGCGTCGATCAGCTCGGAGATAGCGGCGCCGATCTTGCGGTTCATGTCGGGCTTGCCCATCACGTACGCGCCCCAGCCCGCGCCGATCACCTCGGTGTTCTTGAGCAGCAGCCGGTTGACCTTCACCTCGGGGATCGACCCGCCGGTGAAGCCGACGACGACGAGCCGCCCGTCCTCGGCGAGCGAGCGCAGGCTGTCGAGGAAGCGGTCGCCCCCGACGGGGTCGAGCACCATGTCGACGCCGCCGCCGGAGATCTCGATCACCTCGTCCTTCCAGCCCTCCGCGACCATCACCACGTGGTCGGCGCCGGCCTGTTCGGCGACCTTCTTCTTCTCCTCGGTGGAGACGGTCCCGATCGTCTTCGCGCCGAGGCCCTTGGCGACCTGCAGCGAGGCGGTCCCGACGCCGCCCGCGGCGCCGTGCACGAGCACCGTCTCGCCGGCCTTCAACCGGCCCCGGGTCACGAGGCTGAAGTAGGCGGTGTGGTAGTTGAGCACGAGCGCCGCGCCCTGCGCGAAGTCGAGGTGCTCGCCGAGGGGAAAGGTGAAGTAGGAGGGCGCGACCGCCGTCTCGGCCCAGCCGCCGAGCGCGCAGAAGGCCGCGACCCGGTCGCCGGCCTTGACCGCGGCGCCCTCGGGCGCGCTGATCACGACGCCGCCGACCTCGCTCCCGGGCACGAACGGGAGCGGCGGTTTCATCTGGTAGGCGCCCCGCGTCTGCAGGAGCTCGGGGAAGGAGACGCCCGCGGCGTGGACCTCGACGAGGACCCCTTCGCCGGGCGTCAGCATGTGCGAGGCCTCGGGCTCCGGCAGCTCGACCAGCTTCAGCGCCGTGTCGGGCCCCGTCTCCTCGGTGATCTGCACCGCCCTCATCGGCGGCGATTATTCACGATGCGTCGCCCCGCGCGCGTTGCGCCTGCGCGCCGGGGCGGGCTCCGAGCGCGCTCAGAAGATCCGGTAGCTCTGGATCGAGAGGAAGAAGCCGTGGCCGTCGGAGCGGCGGCACGTCACGCCGGTGGTGGCGCTTTCGCAGCTGAAGCCGCCGGCTTCGCTCGTGCGCCCGTAGGCGAGCGCCGGGGCGGCCGGATCGCGCGCGGTGTCCCCCGCGCAGACGAAGCGCGCGGCGCCGCTCGAGCCGATCTCCAGGCCCTGGCCGTAGTCGACGATCTGGGGACAGTCCTTCGGCCGCGCCGGCGGCCGCCAGTCGCGCCGCTGGATGTCGCAGCGGGCCACTCCCCCGATCAGCATGCAGCCGATGTTCCCGCTCGGGGAGCGGAAGGAGTCGAGGTGCACCGGCGCCGCCTGCGTCGCGGTCGTGGTCGCCGTCGCGCTCGTGGTCGCGGCGGAGGAGACCCGTGGCGGGGAGCCGTCGGTCACGGTCGTGGTGCCGCCGCCCCCGCAGCCCGCGAGCGCGAGCAGCGCGGCGGAGGCCGCGGAGACGATCGCGCTGCGAAGCATCGCGGCGCACCTTACGCGCCCGGCCCGCCGGACCGCCCGCGGCGCTATGGTCAGCGCCGCGTGAGCGCATCCCGCAGACGCCTCGCCTGGCTGCTCACCGCCGCGCTCCTCGCGGGCGCGGTCGCCTGGGCGGCGCTGGACGGCTCCGGCCACAGCACCGTTCGAGCGAGCGCCCCGGCCCGAGCTGTGGCCGCCGTCTCCGATCGGGCCGCGCCGCACTCGCCCGGCTCTGTCGCCTCCGCGAGCCCCCGCGCCACCGCGACTGCGAGCACCGCGCCTGCCGCCGGCGGCGGCGCGTTGGCGCCTGTCGAAGAAACGGGCGCCCCGCCAACGCCCGTGACCACCCCAACCCTCCCCCTCGCGGGACGCACGATCACGGTCGACCCCGGGCACAACGGCGGCAACTTCTCTCACCCGCGCGAGATCGGCCGGCTGGTCCCGGACGGCAACGGCGTAAAGGTTTGCGACACGACCGGCACCGCCGCCCCCGACGGCTACCGCGAGGCCGACTTCAACTGGAGCGTCGGGCGGCGCCTGCGCGCGCTGCTGATCGCGGCCGGCGCGAAGGTCGTGATGACGCGTGCGAGCAACGACGGCGTCGGGCCGTGCGTCAACGAACGGGCGGCGATCGGCAACCGGGCTCGCAGCGACGCCGCAATCTCGATCCACGGGGACGGCGGGCCGCCCGGTGGGTCGGGCTTCGCGGTCCTGCTTCCCGCGCCGATCCCCGGCGGCGGCGACGGGACGATCCTCGCCCCCTCCCGCCGGCTCGGCGTCGACCTCCGCGGGACGCTGCTCCACGCGGGCCTTCACACGTCGACCTACGACGGACGAAACGGCCTCGCCCCGCGGACCGACCTCGGCGGCCTCAACCTCTCGCGCGTGCCGAAGGTGTTCGTCGAGGTCGCGAACATGCAGAACGCCGCCGACGAGGCCCCGATGGAGCGCCCCGCGTGGCGCGAGCTCATCGCCCGGGCGCTGCTCGCGGGCATCGAGCGCTTCCTGCCCGCGCGCTGAGCCCGCTCCCGCCCGCCCTGCGGCCACGCCCGCCCCGACGCGCTCGGCCTCGCGCGAGCGGTTCAGCCTGCGCCGAGCGCCGCTGAAGCGGATTGCGCCGCGGCTCGCACGGCCTGCGCGTAACGCGCTTCGGAGCCAGCAAAGCGGGTGCTCGGCGCCGGCACCGACAGGGCGGCCACCGGTCGGCCGCTCGCGTCCAGCACAGCCGCGCCGACCGCGCAGATCCCCTCGCTGTGCTCTTCGCGGTCGTAGGCGACGCCCTCGCGCGCGACCGTCGCGAGCTCCTCGAGCAGCGCCGCCCGCGAGGTGATCGTCGCCGCCGTGCACCGTCGTAGTCGCGCCGGCAGCAAGGCGCGCGCCTCGGCGGGCCCGAGCGCGGCCAGCAGCGCCTTGCCGTTGGCCGTGCAATGAAGGGGGAACTCCGCCCCGACCGCCGAGACCGCGCGCAGCCGCTGCGGGCCAGGGAGCTGGTCGACGAACCGCACCGAGGTGCCGTCGAGCACGGCGAGGTCCACCGTATCCCCCGTCTCCCGGGAGAGCTCCTCGAGGATCGGCCGCAGCCGCGCCGGTAGGGTCGCCTGTCCGGCGGCGGCCATGCGGCCGACCGCCCCGCCGAGGACGATCCGCCCGTCGGGGGCGCTCGCCGTGAGCTCCTCCCGGGCGAGCGCTCCGACCAGGCGGTGGACCGTCGACTTCGGCAGCTCGACGCGCTCGGCCAGCTCGCCGAGCGCGAGTCCGGCGGGGGCCGCCTCGAGCGCCCGCAATACACGCCCGGCGCGGGCGATCGCCTGGATGCCCGGCTGGCGGGGCGCCGTCGTGGGGGTCACCGTGTCTTGCATCGTGGGATACGAATACTGTATCGTGGAACGCCGATGGGGGCGAAGCACGAGCACTTCGACGGCACCCTGCTGCGCCGCGGCGAGGACGGGTACGAGCGCGCCCGGCGCGGGGCGGTCTGGAACGCGCGCACCCCGGACCGCCACCCGGAGGCGATCGTGCTCGCCGCGAGCGAGGCCGACGCTCTCGCGGGCGTGCGCCTTGCCCGCCGCGAGGGGCTGACCGTGACGGTCCGCTCGGGCGGCCACAGCTGGGCGGGCAACCACCTGCGCGACGGCAGCGTGCTGCTCGACCTCTCGGCGCTGCGCGGGCACGAGGTGGACGAGGCCGAGATGACGGCGACGGTGCAGCCCGGCTGCCGCGGCGACGAGCTGCTCGCGGCGCTCGCCGAGCGCGAGCTGTTCTTCCCGGCCGGGCACTGCCCCGGCGTGGGGCTCGGGGGCTACCTGCTGCAGGGCGGCTACGGCTGGAACGGGCGCCTGCACGGTCCGGCCTGCATGAGCGTCGAGGCGATCGACGTGATCACCGCCGAGGGCGAGCTCGTGCGCGCCGACGAGACGCAGAACTCCGATCTGCTGTGGGCGGCGCGGGGCGCGGGCCCCGGCTTCTTCGGGGTCGTGACGCGCTTTCACCTGCGCCTGCAGCGCCGCCCGCGGATCACCGCCAATGCGCTCGTCACGTACCCGACGAGCGTGCTCGCCGAGGTCTTCGCGTGGGCTCAGGAGATCGCCCCGCGGGTGCCCCGCACCATGGAGCTGATGCTGATCGTCCACCGCGACGAGTCGGGCGAGCCGGAGATCGCCGTGACGGCGCCCGTGCTCGTCGACGGCGAGGACGAAGCTCGCGAGGCCCTCGCGCTGCTGCAGAGCTGCCCCGTGCTCGACGCCGCCAAGCTCAACGTCCCCTACGTCGAGCTCGCGCTCGCGGACCTCTACGCGGGCGTCCACGCCTCCTACCCCGACGAGCACCGCTACGCGGTCGACAACATGTGGACCTCGGCCCCGGCCGCGGATCTGATCCCGGGTCTCGAGCGGATCGCTGCGACGCTGCCGGGCGCGCCCTCGCACATGCTGTGGATGAACTGGGGCCCGGGCGCGACGCCGGCGCCGCCGCGGCCGGAGATGGCCTACAGCTGCGAGGACGACACCTACATCGCCCTCTACGCCGTCTGGGAGGACCCGGCGCTCGACGAGCGGAACATCGGCTGGGCGACCGGCTCGATGCGCGAGATGGCGCCGCTGGCGAGCGGCATCCAGCTGGCCGACGAGAACCTCGGCCTGCGCCCCGCGCGCTTCGCCGGGGATGAGCAGATGCGACGCCTGGACGAGCTGCGCGCAAAGCGCGACCCCGACGGACGCTTCCACGAATGGCTGGGGCGATGAGCGAGGACCCGCTCGAGGCCTACCTGCGGCGGCCGATGAGCCCGCCCGACGCCGCCGTGCTGCGCGCGATCGAAGCGGGACCGATGGATCCGGCCGACGCGCTCGGGCTCGGGGAGCTCGACCGGCTGCTGGATCCCGCCGAGTTGCCGGGCGAGAACGGCTGGTGCACGCTGCCGGACGGCTGCGGCTACGTCGCCGTCTCGACGGCGATGGCCGGCGTCAGCGGCGAGATGGTCGACTGGTGGTTCGACTGGCATCCGCGCGAGCCGATCCGCTATCGGATCTGGCACCCGAAGGCGCACGTCTCGAACTCGCTCGAGGAACCCGCCGCGCCGGGCGCGAAGGCTCACTGGGGCACTGTCCACCATCCCGTCGAGGATCTCGGCCTCGGCGTCGTGCGGGCCCGGATCGCCTTCCTCGCGCCGAGCGCCATGGGCTTCTCCTCCGACGCGCTCGACGACCCGCGCGTGGCGAGCATCGTGTGCGGCTACGCGGGCGACGAGGCGCGTCACATGCAGCACACGCCGATGGTCCACGTGTTCCTGAAGACGCCCGAGGGGGTGCTGCTGCGCAGCCGCTTCTGGCTCGGCGCGGCGATCCGCCCGTACGCGCCCGCTCCGCTCGCCGGGCTCGGCGAGAGGCTGTTGAACCGCCCGGCGGTCCGCGCGAAGACGCTGCCGCGGGGCGTCCCGCGGGCGCTCGCGCGCCACTGCGCGGAGGAGTACGCGAACCTCGGGCCGCTACTGGTGGAGCTGTACGGGCGCTTCGGCCCGCAGCGCTGAGGAGTCCGAGCGCGCCCACACGATCGCGCCGGTCACGGCGGCGACGGTGAGGACCGAGGGCCAGGCGCCGATCGCGCGCGCCAGCACGTGCGAGACGGCGAACGCGAACAGGCCGACGCCGCCGAGCGCGGCGGCCGTGGGGGTCCCGTGGCGGCGGCGCCAGACGCGGACGCACCAGATCCCGCCGGCCGCCAGCACGAGGCCGCCGAGCGGGCGCGAGCCGCTCCCGGCGGCGACCGCGTAGCCGCCGATCAGCGACCCCGCGGCGACGGCTGCTGTGGGCGTCTCGGGCATCGCCGCCACCCTAGCGGCGATCCTGCGGGGCGCGCGCCAGACGGCCCTCGGCGTTCAGGCCGAAGCCATGCAGGCCGAAGCGCTCGGCGAGCATCCCGGGCAGCTCGTCGGAGGCGACGGGCGTCGTCTGCGCGTCCTGCGGCGAGCGCTCCGTGAGCGCCAGCTCCCCGCCCCAGTCCGTGAGGATCAGCCTGCGCCCGTCGGGGAGCTGGCGGCTGACGAGCAGGCCGGCGACGAAGCGGGACTCCGGGTGGGTGGCGGTCCACCAGTTGCTCGTCTCGATGTCGATCTCCGGCACCGGATCGGGATCGAACCTGTAGAGGTCGCCCCACTCGCCGCCGCCCTCGGCCTGCAGCACGAGCTCCTGCCCGCGCTCGATCACACGGAAGCGCCAGCCGAGCTGCTCGTGCTCTGCGCCGGGCCCCCAGGGGATCGGCTCGATCAGCGTCCCCGATCCGAAGCCGACGTCGGCGTGCCAGCTCCGCTCGCCGTCGAAGACGCGCAGCAGCAGATGGGTGCGGGGGCGCATCGCCCCCGGCGGCGCGCCGACGAGGACGCGGGCGAGCACCGGCTCGGCCTCGTAGCCGAGCGCCTCGAGCGCCGCTTTGAGGAGGAGGTTCTGCTCGAAGCAGTAGCCGCCGCGGCCGCCCGCGACCAGCTTCTCGGCGAGCGAGGAGGGGTCGAGGGCGACGGGCTCGCCGACGTGGGGGGCGAGACCCTCGAAGGGGATCGAGGTTGCGTGGGCGCGGTGGATCTCGGCCAGGGACGGGCGGCCGCCGAGCCCGATCCTCTGCAGGTAGGCCTCGAGGTCGAACACGGTCTGTGACTGTAGATGGTCGATCCCGGCGCTGGACCCGGGGATCGGCTCGCGGAATACTGGCGCGGTGGCCTACGCACCGCCCGCCCGGCACCTGCTCCGCGCCCGCGACCTCGCCGACGCGCGCTATGCGGAGCGGATCGGCGTCAGCGAGATGGCGGCCGCGGCGGGGCTCTCGCGCGCCCACTTCAGCCGCGAGTTCAGCAAGGCATTCGGGGAATCGCCCCACGCCTACCTGCTGACGAGGCGCCTCGAGCGGGCGGCGGCGCTGCTGCGCGACACCGACCGGTCGATCGTCGACGTGTGCCTGTCGGTCGGCCTGCAGAGCCTCGGCTCGTTCACGACGAGCTTCACGCGCACCTTCGGGATGCCGCCCGCCGCCTACCGGGCGAGCCACCCGCCCGCCGCCGACAGGGCGCTCGTGCCGGGCTGCATCGTGCGCGCATACGGGCGACCGCAGAAGCGCACGTTTCGAGAAGACGGATCCAGGGGCGGAGCGTAGGTTCGCTGCAGTCAACGACGAGCGAAAGGACAGAGTGATGATCAAAGTCGCAAACGCGCAGCTGTGGGTCCACGACCAGGACGAGGCGCTCGCCTTCTACACCGAGAAGGTCGGCATGGAGGTGCGCGCGGACGTGACCCTCGCGGAGCTCGGCGGCTTCCGCTGGCTGACCGTCGGCATGCCCGGCCAGTCGGACTTCTCGATCGTGCTGATGCTGATCCCCGGCCCGCCCCTGATGGACGACGAGACGACCGCGCAGGTCGAGGACCTGATGTCCAAGGGCTACGCGGGAACCGTGTTCCTCGAAACGGACGACTGCGTCGCCTCCTACGAGCAGCTCTCGGCGCGCGGGGTGGAGTTCCACGAAGCCCCCGAAGAGCGCCCCTACGGGATCGACTCGGGCTTCCGCGACCCCTCGGGCAACTCGATCCGCCTCACGCAGGTCCGCGACCTCGCCGAGCTGAACGTCGCCTGAGCAGGCGAGCCCCGCGCGGCGCGGCCCAGAGGGCGGCGCCGCGCGCGGATGCTCCGTCGTGGACGGCTCTCCGTCGCGCGTGGATGCAATCGCGCGGAGGCGCTCCGTCGCGTGCGGATGCCCGTCGGGCGTGGATGCTCGGATCGCATCGCTGCCGGATGCATCGGGACGGGCGCGCCGGGACGGTGCCCGCGGGAGCCGGAGCGCGGTAGCGTCTCGTCGATGGCGAGGCCGTATCAGCGAGGCTTGGCTGAGGTCGGGGACGGCGTCCTCGCCTACCTGCAGCCCGACGGCGGGTGGGGGTGGTCGAACGCCGGGCTGGTGAGCGACGGCGAGGCGACGCTGCTGATCGACACGCTGTTCGACCTGCGCCTGACGGAGGCGATGCTCGCCGAGATGCGCCGCGCGGTGCCGGCGGCGGCGAACATCGGGACGCTCGTCAACACGCACGCCAACGGCGATCACTGCTACGGCAATCAGCTCCTCGGCGGCGCACGGATAGTCGCCTCCGAGCGGACGGCGGCGGAGATGGGCGAGCTCCCGCCCGCGGCGATGGTGGCGCTCGTGGAGCAAGCGCCGCAGATGGGCGCGCTCGGCGAGTTCTTCCTGCGCTGCTTCGGCGGCTTCGACTTCGCGGGCATCGAGCCGTCGCCGCCGAGCGAGACGTTCAGCGGCGAGCTCGAGCTGCGGGTCGGCGGCCGGGAGGTGCGGTTGATCGAGGCCGGGCCGGCGCACACCCGCGGCGACACGATGGCCTGGCTGCCGGCCGAGCGGGCCCTCTTCACCGGCGACATCCTCTTCAACGGCGCCCACCCGATCGCCTGGGCCGGGCCGCTCTCGAACTGGATCGCGGCCTGCGAGCGGATCGAGTCGCTCGCGCCAGAGACGATCGTGCCGGGGCACGGGCCGCTCGCGACGCTCGCCGACGTGCGCGAGGTGCGGGCCTACTTCGAGTACCTCTACGAGCAGGCCCGGGCGACCCACGCCGCGGGGCTCGACCCGCTCGAGGCGGCCAAGCGCCTGCGCCTGGACCGTTGGGCCGATTGGGGCGAGGGCGAGCGGCTCGTCGTCAACGTCGCGAACGTCTACGCGGAGATCGACGGGATCGAGCCGCCGAACCCTCTGGAGGCCTTCCAGCAGATGGCGGAGCTGCGCTCCCACCTCGACGCGGCCGGCTGAGCCGCGCGCGGCCCGTGGCGCGCAGGGCGCCGCTCGCGAGCCTGCCGGATGCCAGAACCCGCCCAATCATCGCAGCCATCGGAATCGGCCCCTATTCTGGGCGCATGGCGTCCGAGCCTCTACTGGCGGGGGCCGCGGCACCCGGGCTGGCGCTACGGCGCGCGGCCCCCTGGGTCGGTGCGGTCCTGCTCGTCCTGCTCCTCGCCGCCGTCGCGGCGGCGCTGACCCTGTCCGGGGCCAGTCTCGCGGGCGACTCGACGGCGCTGGCGAAGGTCTCGGTGCAGCCGCTGGGCGGGACGATCGAGCACGTCGAAGCGTTCGGGCCGACCGGGCGGCGGGTGCCGATGTCGATCCAGGGCGGCCTGCTCACGCCGACCCATCACCTCCACCCCGGCGAGCGCATCTCGGTCGCGGTCCGCGTCAAGCGCCCCGGCTGGCTCGGGTGGGCGCTCGGCTCGGTCCAGACCGAGCACCTGACGGTGACGGCCCCCGTCGCCCGCCTGAAGGAACGATGGCTGACGGTCGCGCAGGGCCGGCCTGTGACGGTCGCCTTCCAGCAACCGGTCAGCGCCGTGAGCTACGAATCCTCGGGCGCGACGCGCACGCACCGCCTGGGCGAACCCGCGAGCCGCGTCTCGCTCGGAGCCCGGGGCGCCACGGGAACGGTCCAGATCGCGGCCGCGGCCCGGTCCTGGGAGACGGTCGGCAAACCGACCCACGTCAGCTGGTTCCCGCCGTCGCGCTCGCCCGTGCTCGCGGCTAGCCCCGCGACGGGCGCGAAGATCGCGCCCGCCTCGCCGATCTACCTGACGTTCTCCAAGCCCGTCGATCAGGTGCTCGGCTCGGCTCGGCCGAAGCTCTCGCCCGCGACGCAGGGCCACTGGATGAAGGCCAACAGCCACACGCTCGAGTTCCGTCCGACGGGTTTCGGGCTGCCGCTCGGCTCGACCCTGCACGCGACGCTCCCGCGGGCGGTCGCGGTGACCGCGGAAGGCTCGCGGCGGCTGAGCACGACCAAGGAGCTCAGCTGGGTCGTTCCGCCCGGCTCGACGGTGCGCCTGCACGAGCTGCTCGCCCAGGCCGGCTACCTGCCGGTCAGCTGGCGCCCCTCGGGCGCCGAAGTCGCCCGTACGCCGAGCGCCGAGGCCGCGGCCGCCGTGAAGGCGCCCGCCGGGACCTTCGGCTGGCGCTACGGGAACACCCCTCATCAGCTGCGCGAAAAATGGAGCCCGAGCGAGGAGACCGTCCTGACCAAGGGCGCGATCATGAAGCTCGAGAACGAAAACGGGATGCCGATCGACGGCGTCGCGGGGCCGACGGTGTGGCGCAAGCTGTTCGCGAACGCGATCGTAGGCAAGCGGCTGACCGAAGGCTACAGCTACGTTTACGTGCATCGGGAAGTGCCGGAGACGGCGACGCTGTGGAGCGCCGGGCACACGATCATCGTCGCGCCCGCCAACACCGGGATCTCCGGAGCGGAAACGGCGCTCGGCTCATACCCCGTCTTCGAGCACATCCCCGAAGGGACGATGAGCGGGACCAACCCCGACGGGTCCCACTACGAAGACCCGGGGATCAAGTGGATCAGCTACTTCAACGGGGGCGACGCGCTGCACAACTTCGACAGGGCCTCGTTCGGGACCCCGCAGAGCCTCGGCTGCGTCGAGCTTCCGCTCGCCGCCTCGGCGAAGATCTGGAAATACACCCCGATCGGGACCGTCGTCACGATCGAAGGCTGAGACCGAGCCGGCTCAGCTTCCGAGCAGCTCGAGCGTCGCGCCGTCCCGCTCGCCGGAGAAGAAGCGGTCGAGGACATCGGCGAACAGCGGCTCGTCCGGGTCGGCCAGCGCGAACAGCGTCATCGAGGAGCGCAGCTTCACCGCGTCGACGGGGCCGAGGACCCGCTCCGCGTCCCGCTCGCCGCAGCCGAGCAGCGCGGCGGCGCAGTCGCGCAGGCGCGCGCCGAGAAGCGGGTCGGCGAGGTACTCGCGCGCTTCCGCGAGCGATGAGATCGCGTAGGCGCGCGCGGTCTCGCTGCGGCCGAGCCCCGCGAGCTGAGGGAAGACGAACCACATCCAGTGGGTCCGCTTGGCGCCCGCGCGCAGCTCGGCGAGCGCGCGCTCGTAGACGCCGCCACGATCCTGCGCCGAGCGGAAGCGCTCGAGGCCCAGCATCGGCTCAGGCGGCGCGCGCCGCGTGGGAGCCGCCGATGAAGCGCTCGATCGCGTCGTCGACGAGCTCGCGAACCTGCTCGGGAGCGACGATCCCGCCGGTCACGAGCGCCGCGATCCCCTGGATCGTCGCGAACAGGACGAGACCGACACGCTCGGGGTCCCCGGGCTGGAGCGCGCCTTGCGCCTGGCCCTCGGCGATCAGCTCGAGCATCACCGCGAAGGCGCGCTCGGCGGCGGCGTGCAGGACGCCGCTCTCCTCGTGCTTCTTGCCCGCGAACATCAGCTCGAGCAGGGCCGCGTCCTCGGTCGCGAAGCGGACGTAGGCCGCCGCGACTGCGCCGAGACGATCCTCGAACCCCTCGCCCGCGCCGTCGAAGGCCGCACGCAGCTCCTCCCCGAGGCGCGCGAAGCCGGCCTCCGCGAGCGCGTCGAGCAGCGCTTGGCGGTCGGGGAAGTGTCGCCGCGGCGCGGCGTGGCTGACGCCGACGTCGCGCGCGAGCTCGCGTAGCGAGAGCGCCTGCACGCCCCGCTCCCGGACCGTCCGCTCGGCCGCCGCGAGCAGCTCGGGGCGAAGGTTGCCGTGGTGGTAGGGACGCTCGGCCATGACAGAAGGCTACCAGCGCATGTAGTCGTTGACATCTTTGTTGTCAACGACTACATTGCTGCCCATGACAACTTCCCGCTCCACTCCCCTCCCCGACATGGCCGGCCGCACGGTGATCGTGACCGGCGCCAACAGCGGCATCGGCAAGGCGGCCGCCTCGGCCCTCGCCGGCGCGGGCGCGCGCGTCGTGCTCGCGGTGCGCTCGACCGAGAAGGGCCGCGCGGCGGCCGCGACGATGCCGGGGGAGACCGAGGTACGGGAACTCGATCTCGCGAGCCTCGACTCGGTGCGCGAGTTCGCGGCCGGCTGGGACGGGGCGATCGACGTGCTGATCAACAACGCCGGCGTGATGATCCCGCCCCTTGGCCGCACCGCCGAGGGCTTCGAGCTGCAGTTCGGGACCAACCACCTCGGCCACTTCGCGCTCACGAACCTGCTGCTCGAGCACGTCACCGATCGTGTCGTGACGGTCTCCTCGGGAGCCCACCGGACCGGGCGGATCGACTTCGACGACCTCAACTGGGAGCGCAAGAGCTACCGGGCCTGGCTGGCCTACAGCCAGTCGAAGCTCGCGAACCTGCTCTTCACCGCCGAGCTCCAGCGACGCCTGGAGGAGGCGGGCTCGAACGTGATCGCGACAGCCGCTCACCCCGGGTACGCGGCGACGAACCTGCAGTTCCACAGCCAGCGAAGGCTGTTCGACCTGCTCAGCCACCTAGGCAACCGGATCGTCGCCCAGAGCGAGGAGGACGGCGCGCTGCCGACCCTCTACGCGGCGACACAGGACGTCCCCGGCAACAGCTACGCGGGGCCGGGCGGCTTGATGGAAAGCCGCGGCCCGGCGAAGCTCGTCGGGCGCAGCTCCGCGGCCAGGGACGCGGACGTGGCGCGGCGGCTGTGGGAGGTCTCAGAGGAGCTGACGGGGGTCCGGTTCCCGTTGGGGGCCGCGGTCGGCTGAGGACCGCCCGCCGAGCGCGCCACGGCCCTCACCCGGTCGGCGCGCGCGTCAGGTATCGCCCGCCCAGCCGAGAGCGCGGCGACGTGCGCGGGGGAGCCTGCTCACCACCAGGTCGTAGGAGTCCTCGATCATGTCCCGGACCGTCTTGTCGGGGAGCGTCCCCTCGAGGTTCACCGTGTTCCAGTGCCGCTTGTTCAGGTGGTAGCCGGGCAGCACGTCTGCGTGAGCCGCGCGCAATGCCTCGGCGAGCGGCGGCTCGCATTTCAGGCTCACGCTCAACGACTCGGCGCCGAGCGCGGAGAGCGCGAACATCTTCCCGGCGACCTTGAAGACCGAGGTTCGCGGTCCGAAGGGAAACGTCTCCTCCGCGCCGGCGAAGGAGAGACAGCAGTTGCGGAGGTCTGCGGCGTCCATGAGATCGTGCCGCGAGACCGGAGAAAGCGGGAGTGACGGGACTCGAACCCGCGACCTCTGCCGTGACAGGGCAGCGCTCTAACCTGCTGAGCTACACCCCCGCGATTGCTGCGGGAACCCGGGGGCCCGCGGCGTGGGAGGAACAGTATGCCAAGCATCGCCCCGCGGCCCGAGCCAGAGACGAAGTTGGCCGGCCAGCCAGGGCGTGCTCTAGGCTTTTGCGCGTGGCGCTGGTCGGTCCTCCCCCGTTGCTGAACCGCAGCCCGTTCTCCGTGCTGCTCGAAGACGTCCGCGAAGAGCGCCGCGCCCGCGTCCCCTACCCGCCCGGCGAGACGACCTTCTCGCTGCCCCGCACCCGCCGCTTCGCCAACGAACCGCTCGAGATGCTGCTCGAGAGCTACGAGCGCTTCGGTCCGGTCTTCACGCTGCGGCTGCTCCACAGCAACATCGTCTTCATGCTCGGACCGGCGGCCAACCACTTCATCCTCGTCTCCCACGCCGCCGACTTCCAGTGGCGGGAAGGAAGCTTCCGCGACCTGATCGGCCTGATGGGCGACGGCCTGCTGACGATCGACGGCGACTTCCACCGCCGCTCCCGCCGGATCATGCTGCCCGCCTTCCATCGCGACAGCATCGCGACGTCCGTCGAGCTGATCACCGAGGAGACCGAGCGTGCGATCGAGCGCCTGGAGCCGGGGGCGAGCGTCGACCTCTACGACTGGACCCGCCACCTGGCGATGCGGGTCGCTATGCGGGCGCTGTTCGGCCTCGACCCCGACAGGGGCCGCGCTCGCGAGATCGACGCCGCGGGCCTGTTCGAGGAGGCGCTGGCGTTCTACGCGAGCGACTACCTGCTGCGGGTCTTCCGCGGCAAGCGCTCGCCGTGGGGGCGCATGCAGGCCGCCGCGCGGCGGCTCGACGCCCTGATCTACGCCGAGATCGACGAGCGTCGCGCGTCCGGCCGCAGGGGCGAGGACATCCTCAGCCTGCTGCTCGACGCCTCCGACGAGGACGGCAACCGTCTCAACGACACCCAGGTCCGCGACGAGGTCATGACGCTGCTGTTCGCGGGCCACGACACGACCACCTCGACGATCTCCTTCATGTTCTACGAGCTCGCCCGCGCGCCCGAGATCGTGCGGCGGCTGCGCGCCGAGCAGGCGCGGCTGCTGAGCGACGGCCGGCCGAGCGCCGCCCAGCTGCTCGGCGGCGAGCTGCCCGAGCTCGAGATGACGATCGACGAGACGCTGCGCAAGTACCCCCCCGCGTGGGTCGGCCCGAGGCGCACGCTGCACGACATCGAGTTCGAAGGCACGCCGATCCCGAGGCGGGCGTTCGTGAACTACTCCTCGTGGGCCTCCCACCACCTGCCCGACGTCTTCGCAGAACCCGAGGAGTTCCGCCCCGAGCGCTTCACCCCCGAGGCCCGGGCCGCGCTGCCAAAGGGGGCCTACGTGCCGTTCGGCGGCGGCTCCCGGACGTGCATCGGGATGCGCTTCGGCCAGCTCGAGGTGCGCACGATCGCGACGATGCTGCTCGCGTCCCGGTCGCTCGAGCTCGACCCCGGCTTCGAGCTGACGATCCGCCAGATGCCGACGATCAGCCCCAAGGAGGGCCTGCCCGTCAGGGTCGCCGCGGCCCGCGCCGAGCCCGCTCCCCTGCCGGCCCCCGTCTGAGGCTCAGCCGAGCAGCGCCCGCATCCCGAGCCGGTAGCCGGACGGGCCCGCAGCCCGCGCTTCGACCCCCTCGACGTGCACGTGGGGGTCGGAGAACACGGTCAGCTTGAAGCCTTCGATCAGGAAGCCTTCCGGGTGGGCGATCAGCTTTCCTTCGACCGCTTCGGCGACGGCCGGGACCGACGCGCCGACGCCGAACAGGCTGCCTCCGACCCGCACCCTTACGCGCCCGCCCGAGCTCGAGAGCAGGCGCACGCTCACTCCGGCCCCGAGCGCCGCCTCGGCCGCCGCCTGGGTCGTCGTGGCG
This sequence comes from Solirubrobacteraceae bacterium, assembly GCA_035571915.1. GTDB lineage: Bacteria > Actinomycetota > Thermoleophilia > Solirubrobacterales > Solirubrobacteraceae > Palsa-744. Next base: position 84,107 of record DATNBM010000099.1, read on the forward strand.
TGCGCTTCCAGCTGCGCGCCGCGCTTGCGGAGCGTCGCGTCGCTCAGCGCGAGCGAGCCGACGTGGACGCTGGCCGCTTCGATGTCCAGCCGGGAGGTGCTCCGGCCTTCCCACAGCAGCGAGGCGACCTGCGCCGGCGAGAGCGAGAGATCCGTGGCCTTGACGCGAACCGAGTCGGCGTGACGCCAGAGCAGCTCGACGGCCGGCCAGGCCGAGACCGACACGTGCTCGACGTGGCCGTAGCGGCCGACCTTGGAGGAGATCTGCGACGCCGCGATCCGCGGCAGTACGACCTGCGCGAGCGCGAGCAGCGCGACGAGCGCCGCGACAGCGATCAGCGCCACGCGCATCGCTCTTGGTCCACCGCCGCGCCGCATCCCCTTAGAGCTTCGCAGGGACGCGGCGCGAGGCGGTGGACCGCTAGGCGAGCCCGTTCGCGGACAGGAACTGCTTTGCCACCGCGGCGGGCGACTGCTTTTCGAGCGTCACCGCCTTGTTCATCTGCTGCATCGCCTGCGTCGTCAGCAGCGCGGAGACCTTGTTGACCGTTTCTTCGAACGCCGGGCCCTCTTCGGTGAGGAGGCTCTTCTTGATCACCGGCGCGACGTTCTGGAAGCCGAACACGTGCTTGGGGTCGGTCAGCACCTTGAACTTGCCCCCGAGCAGCTGCCCGTCGGTCGAGAAGACGACCTGCACGTCGGATTCTTTGCCTTCCAGCGCCTTGTAGGACAGTTCGATCGAGAACGGCTTGAACGTCGGCACGACGCCGTAGACCGACTTCAGGCCCTTCAGCCCCTCGAAGCGGGTAGCGAATTCGGCCGGCCCGCCGATCGTCACCTTCTTGCCGAGCGGCTTGAGGTCTTCGATGCTCGCCAGTTTGTTTTCTTCGGCGTAGCCCGGCAGCGTCGCCAGCGCGTCGGAGTCGTAGAACGGCGTGTAGTTCAGCAGCGTGAAGCCGTGTTTTTCGACGAACGCCTTCGCTTCTTCGTAGGCGCCCTTTTCGCTCGTCGGTTCCTTCGTCTGTTCGGCGACCGCGCTCAGCAGCGTCCCCGTGTACTCCGGGTACATGCCGATCTGCCCCGAGGTCAGCGCCTTGTAGATCAGCTCGGAGGAGCCGATGTTTTCTTTCAGCTTGACCGAGTAGCCCTTCGCTTCCAGCGCCTGCGCGTAGAGGTCGCCGAGGATGTACTCCTCGCCGAAGTTCTTGTCCCCGATCGTGATCGGAGGCTTGCCCGCGCCGGGGGAGCCCGAGCCGCTCGTCGACGCCGTGGAGGAAGTGCTGCTGCTTTTGCTGCTCCCGCATGCCGCCAGCAACAGCACGAGCGCCGACGCCGCCATCAGCGCCGCCGCGAGCTTCCATCCCGCCCGACCGCCACGACCCATCGTTCCTCCTGCCTTCATGTGTTCCGCCTCCCGCGTGTTGTTCACTTTATTTATAAGAAATTAGGGAATCTAGCCGAGCCCGATCACGGCGTCGGCCATCTTGCCCCTCTGGGCCGTCTCGAGCAGGACCCCCCGCGGGGTGACCGCGCGCTGCACGAGCGCGAGCAGCCCCTCGACGCCGAGCGCCAGCGCCGCGACGCAGATCGCCGCGCCGAGCACGCCGGAGAAGTGGTAGCTCGTCTCGTTGGCGATCACGTCGCCGAGCGTCCCCGAGAAGCCCGCCAGCGAGGCGATCGTCGTCGTCGAGATCACGAACAGGGCCGCCGTGCGGACGCCGGCGAAGATCAGCGGGATCGCCAGCGGCAGCTCGACCCGACGCAGGATCTCGAGCTCCCCCATGCCCATCCCGCGGGCCGCGTCGACCAGCTCCGGGTCGACCTCGACGATGCCGAGGTAGGCGTTCGTCACGATCGGCGCGAAGGCGAGCACGACGAGGGCCAGCTCGACCACGCCGAGCCCGAGCCCGAGGAACGCGTCGCCGATCGCGAGCACCGCGAGGCTCGGCAGCGCCCGCCCGAGGTTCCCGACGTTGATCGCGAAGAACGACCCGCGGTGGATGTGGCCGAGCCAGATCCCCAGCGGCGCGGCGAGCACGAGCGAGATCGCGACGCCGATCGCGCCCACCTTCAGCGTCTCGAGGGCCAGGTGCAGGAGGCTCGGCAGGCCCGGGTTGCCCGGCACGGCCCCGTTGTGGACGATGAAGCGGAAGGCGTCGCCGAAGTCGCTCACGCGCGCATCCTCGCCCACGGCGTGAGCAGCCGCTGCGCCCCGACGAGCAGGCCGTCGGCCACCAGCGCGAGCAAGATCGCCATTCCCCCGGCCGCGAGCAGCTCGGTCTTGAACGGCCCCTCGCCGAGCGCCTGATGGATCGGCACGCCCAGCCCCCGGTCGTAGATCGTGTAGACGATCGTCGCCAGCGCGATGATCGTCACGACCGCGATCCGCAGGCCCGCGACGATCGCCGGCAGCGCCAGCGGCAGCTCCACCCGGAGCAGCGCCTGGCGGCTCGTCATGCCCATCCCCTCGGCCGCCTCGAGCACCTCGGCGGGCACCGAGCGCAGGCCCGTGACGATGTTCCGAAAGAGGATCAGGAGCGTGTAGGAGACGAGCGCGATCTCGGCCGCGAACACGTTCGGGCCGACGGGCGCGACGAGCAGCTCGAACAGCGCCAGCGAGGGGATCGTGTAGAGGAACGTCGTGAACAGCAGGACGGGCCGCTCGGCCCAGCGGTGGCGGTGGGCGTAGAGCGCGAGCGCCATCGCGATCGCGAAGCCGATCGAGACCGCGATCAGCGTCAGGATCACATGCTGGCGCAGCGCCGGCCACAGCACCGTCCCCCAGTTGGCTTTCAGCCAGTCCCAGCAGAACACCCGGTTGTGCACCGCGCAGCTAGAGCTGTGCGTCGAGAAGTTCGGGATCACCGGGCCCGAGGCCGCGAGGTGAGTCGTCACGTTCACGGGCCTGCTCGCTCCGGGGCCGCCGCCGCGTCCCCCTCCTCGCCGGCAGGGGCGGCCGCGCGGTCCTGCGGGACCCCCTCGCCCTCGCCCTCGCGCTCGCCGTCCGCCGCGATCAGCCGCTCGAGGTGCGCGAGCGTGAGCAGGCCCGTCACGCGGTCCTCGCCGTCCACGACCGCCAGGGGGCGGCCGCGGGCGGTCAGCAGGATCGAGAGGGCGTCCTTGACCGACGCGCTCTCGGCCACCCGCTCGGCGACCGGCTCGCCGCCGTTGGGAGCGAGCAGCTCGACGTCCGTCAGACGCGTCAACGAGAGCCGCTTGATGCCGCGGTCGGCGCCGACGAACCGGGCCACGAACTCGTCGGCGGGACGCGCGAGGATCGCCTTCGGCGTGTCGTACTGGGCCAGCACGCCGCCTTCGCGGAGGATCGCGATCCTGTCGCCCATCTTGATCGCCTCGTCGATGTCGTGGGTCACGAACACGACCGTCTTGCGGACTTTCCCCTGCAGCGCGAGGAACTCGTCCTGCAGCTTCGCCCGGTTGATCGGGTCGATCGCCCCGAACGGCTCGTCCATCAGCATCAGCGGCGGGTCGGCCGCGAGCGCCCGCGCGACCCCGACCCGCTGGCGCTGCCCCCCGGAGAGCTGCGCCGGATAGCGGCCCGCCATCTCCTCGGGGTCCAGGCCGATCGTCCGCAGCAGCTCCTCGACCCGAGCGTCGGTCCGGTCCTTCGCCCAGCCGAGCAGCCGCGGCACGGTCGCGATGTTCTCGGCGACCGTCAGATGGGGGAACAGGCCGATCTGCTGGATCACGTAGCCGATCTCGCGGCGCAGCTCGCGGGGGTCGCGGTCGAGCACGCTGCGCCCCCCCAGCAGGATCTCGCCGGAGTCGAGCGGGACCATCCGGTTGATCAGCCTCATCGCCGTCGTCTTGCCCGAGCCCGAGGGTCCGACCAGCACGCAGACCTCCCCTGCCGGCACGGTGAAGCTGAGGTCGGCGATCGCCGCCGCGCGCTGCCCCTCGTAGCGCTTGCTGACGTCGCGCAGCTCTAGCTCCGCCGCCTGTGCGTACGCTGAGGGCCCCTCCGGGTGGGCGGTGTCTTCGCTGAACAAGGCAGATCCCGGCCGGGTGGCGCGGTCGCCCTAAGCCTACCCCCGCAGGCCCGCGGCCTATCGGAGCGTCCCCCGGCGAGCGCCCAGGAAGCTCTGAGCCACGCTCGATAGCCTTGGGGGTGAATCGACCGGGGCGCGTAGCTCAGTTGGCTAGAGCACCTCGTTTACACCGAGGGGGTCGCCCGTTCGAGTCGGGCCGCGCCCATCCTCCCCGCGGCACCGCAAGGAGCTCACTTGACCGACGCTGAACCCACTCGCATCGCCGTGATCGGCTCCGGCCCCGCCGGCTTCTACGCCGCCGGGCACCTGCTGAAGGACGCCGGCGCGGGCTTCGAGGTCGACATGTTCGAGCGGCTGCCGACGCCGTGGGGCCTCGTGCGCTCGGGCGTCGCGCCCGACCACCCGAAGATCAAGTCGGTCACGCGGGTGTACGAGAAGACCGCCGCGCACCCGCGCTTCCGCTACTACGGCAACGTCACCTTCGGCCTGCACGTCTCGCGCGAGGAGCTGCTGCGCCACTACCACGCGATCGTCTACGCGACCGGCTCGCCATCGGACCGCCCGCTCGGCATCGAGGGCGAATCGCTCCCGGGCTCGCACGCGGCCACAGAGTTCGTCGGCTGGTACAACGGCCACCCCGATCACACCGACCTCGAGGTCGACCTCCTGAGCGCTGAGCGCGCCGTGGTGGTCGGCAACGGCAACGTCGCGATCGACGTCGCGCGCATGCTCGTGCTGACCGCCGAGGAGCTCGCGCCCACCGACACCGCCGATCACGCGCTGGAGGTCTTGGCCGCGAGCCGCGTGAAGGAGGTCGTGGTCGTCGGCCGTCGCGGCCCCGCGCAGGCCGCGTTCACCAACCCCGAGCTGCTGGAGCTCGGCGAGCTCGTGGACGCCGACATCATCGTCGACGCCGAGGAACTGGAGCGCTGCCTGGCCGTGCACGACGCGAAGGCCGAGGAGGACGCGATCGCGCGCCGCAACGTCGAGATCCTGCGCGAGTACGCCGCGCGCGA
>DATNBM010000100.1:0-44661 GCA_035571915.1 Solirubrobacteraceae bacterium
GCTGTGGATGTGGCGCTCGGACATCCGCACGACCCCGGCGGGCGTCGAGACGTGGAAGCCGGCGCTGCGCCCGATGCCCACGACGAACTCCGTCGAGCCGCCGCCGATGTCGATCACGACGGTCGGCTCCTCGGCCGGGCCGCGTCCCGCCATCGCGCCGAGGAACGTCAGCTGGGCCTCTTCGTCGCCGCTGAGGACTCTCGCGTCGAGCGAGAGCTCGGTGCGGACGCGCTCGGCGAACTCGGCGCCGTTGGACGCGTCGCGGACGGCCGAGGTCAGGACCGCGAGGTTCGCCTCGCAGCCGCTGCGCTCGATCTCTCCGCGGTACTCCTCGAGCACGGCCCAGGTCCGCGCCACCGAGGCCTCGTCGAGCTCGCCCGTCGCGTCGACGCCGTGCCCGAGGCGGGTCACGCGCGAGCGCCGGGCGATTTCGTCGATCGCCCCGTCGGACGGGTCGACGTCCGCGATCAGCAGCCGGGTCGAGTTCGTACCGATGTCGACGACGGCCACGCGCACCGCGCAGATGCTAGCCGTGCGTGGATCGGCGCGGGGGTCGGGAAGTCGGCCGAAAGGACGCGGGCGGGGCTTTACCGAGGCCCCGCCGGTCTGCTAGAACATTCAGTAGCGACGCGGGGTGGAGCAGTCTGGTAGCTCGTCGGGCTCATAACCCGAAGGTCGCGGGTTCGAATCCCGCCCCCGCTATCCGTCCGTTGCTGGTGCCCGAAGCGTTGGGCTCTTTCCTTCTTGCCGAGCCAGTCGTCAGGAAGAACGGGTCTCTGCCACCAAGCTCAAGTTCGCATTACGGAATCGTCCCCCTATTGGGACGTCAGATTGAGGTCTCTTGTAGTCTGCCAGCCGATGCTTGTCCTCGTCACTGAGTGCTCAGATCGCACGAACTGGGCACGTAGTTGGAAATCTGACTTGCACCCCTTGCGGGACCTTCGATGCCTGTGAGTAGGGAAACAGGCTCGGCGCTCGACAACGAAACGCTCATAAGGAAGGCTTGCGACGCGCAAGCAGATCTGGAGCGCGCGTTGCATTCCGCCGTGACGGCGGCGCATGACGGCACGGCCGTGCCAGCAAGGCTTGCGGTCGCTCTCGATACATACGAGGAAGCTCGGCTGGATCTGGCGGCGCGGACAAATGCCTCTCCGACGACATCTGTGGCCGAGATGATCGTCGTCGTGGAGAATTCGAGACTCGCGGCTCTCAAGGCGTTCGCAGAGCTCAGCGCCAATGGGGTCAGTGACCTTTGGTTCGATCCTTTTCGAAAGAGGGCTGTTGGTCTTCTCGCCGCGCACGAGTCGGGAAAGGCGCCGGAGCCGGCTGTCGAAGACTTCTTCGCTGCACTGATCGAGATCCATCACGACGCCGACTTGGGTGAGGTGGACGAGGATCTCGTGAAGCGGTTGCGGGATTCGGCTGAGCCCGAGTATCAGACAGGGGTCGCGATGGCAGCCATCGGACGACTGCCGCTCTCCACCTCGCTCCCGGGGAGGGAGCCGTCCAAGCTTGTTGTCATCGACCAGGCTCCAACGGGGCTTTCGGGTGACGTTGAGTGCAGCGCCGAAGCTGCTCATGATGTCGATCCTGTACCCGATCCGATCACCGAAGCGGCTGAAGCGACGGAGCCGGGCGACATGAACCGTGCGGCTGAGGCGGAGCAGACGACCGGCTCAGTCTCGACTCAGGAGAGCTCCGATGTGCCGGCTGAGGCGGTCGCCTCTGAAGGGGACATCCTGAGTCCTCGGGATGGCTCGGCTGAGGATGGTTGGGCAGAGGTATCTCGAATTACCGAAGCGCAGGCGCCGGAGTCAGCCGACCAAACAGGCGATCCCTGTGGGTCTGATGCCCCTGAAGCGGAGAGTGACGAACAAGCGCCGGAACCGAGTCTTACTGCGCGCGAGAAGTCAGCTCCGGAGGCCGTAAGCGACCAAGCCACGAATGCGTTGCTCGAGCTGATTTGCGCGGGACGCTTCGGCTTGGCGTCTCATATCGCACTGAGCCTCGCGATGCCGCTCGGGCTTGCTCGAGCTCTTGAGTTCGCGGCGCTTGCAACGGGACTCGGTTCGTCGACCGGGGCGCTCGCTGCTCAGGTCCGCGAACGCGCCGAGGAGATGGTGACGCCCGAGCAAGACTCTCCCGAGTCAGTCCCGCCCACGAGCACTAGTAACGACGTGGCAAAGCTGGATAGAGCAGCAGGGCTGATCGCGTGCGGAGCTGCGTTGCACGTGGCGGCTGTCGCTCCACACCTGGGTGCGAGCTTCGTGCTGAACAAGTGTCGCTCTTCTATCGGAGAGTCTCCGGAGCTTCAGCGGCTCAGCACGGTCGTCCAGCAGCTATCCGAAAAGGGCATCTCGATAACTCACGATCTCGTCGGACAAAGGACGGACGCGGCGCAACTCGAAATGCAGCTCGAGGAACTCAGGCGGCAGGCCCAGGCCCACATCGAGAATCCGGGCACGATCAAGTTCGCCAGAGCCACGAGTCTCTGGCGAATCATGGTGCAGTCCCAGGAGCACGAGCTTGCAAGGGCTCTACGGGCGGTCTACGAAGATGCGGCGGCTGCGCGAGACGACGCACTGGCGACTGTCGTAAAGCTGCGAAACCGAAAGTCATTGGAGGCCGTGATCGATGACCTCGACCGCAGCAAGATGCGGCCGAGCGTGAATCGGCGAATCGATGGTGTGGCGCGCGAGTCGCTGCGGGTCCGCATCCTCGAGGTCGTCGAGTTGGTGGAGCAGTGGATAAACGTCACCGAGATGATCGAACGGCTTCGTCTGAGTCAGGAGTCTGCCTGGCTTCGACAGGCAAGTGAGGAGCTCACCAGCGCAGCCGCGGACGTCCGCGACGCCGAGCTGTCCGACTGGCCCGGAGGAGAGGACAGACTGGTCCAAGCTGGGGCATCGGTGCTCAAGCAAGCGGCTGGCGGCATCGTGGCGATGGTTTTCGACGGACCGTGGGAGGCTGGCCCCGAGAGCCCGCCGGAAGTGCTCCTGGGGGCGGAGCTACTTCGCGATGTGGAGATTCGACTCGACCCAACGCTTGAGCCCAATGGTCCCGTCCCGCTCGACCGTCTGCTGAACCTTACGTCTGAGCCTGACTGGCGAGATGCGTTCGAGCGGCGCGCGGACCGCCAAGACCACGATCTGCTTCCGGCGATCATCGAGTTGATGCGCATTGAGGATCCTACATCGGTGATCTCCTACGAAGAGCGCTGTGACCACCTGCTGAACGAGGCGCGGCGCGGGTACGAGCGCCTCCATCTGGCCGTAGGCGCGCGACTGTCGAGTGCCTATCAGCGTGGGGCGCTACAGCCCGATCAATGGCAGAAGTGGGACATGGAGCGTGAGCGACTAACCCTACGGGACGGTGACCTTGCGGTGGGGCGCAAACTCGACGCACTGAAGGAGCTCGAACGCGAGAGTTCGATCGAAGCGGACGAGGCGGCAAAGAGGCGGGCGCAAGAACTGTGGTCGAGGGTCCCGGCGAGCATCGCCCCGGCCTTTCGGGAGCGCCTTGACCTGGCGCTCTCGACCGGCGATATCGCGACAGCCGAAGAAGTGCTGCTCTCGATCGAGCGCGGGGAGACGCTGTCTGATCACGTGCGCCCGGAATGGATGCTCGAGCAGTGGTACCCCACGGTCTCCAACGAGTTGTCCTCGATGCGAGATGTTAAGGCAGTTGCCGAGCGGGTCATCAGCGGCGAAAGCGTCGGTGGTATCAGCGCCGTGCTTGATGAGGAGCACGCGAAAGTAGTTCGAGCGGCATTCGACGCGTGGGATGGGCTGCGGTCAGCGGATTACTCGACTGTGATCTCGTCCTTGAGCAGCGTGATGCTGATGGTCGGAATGGAAATTACAAGATGTAGTAAGGCAAGGCCCAGCTCGACGAGAGACTTCCGCCTGTACGACATAGTTGCCAGGCCCGTCGGAGACCCCCTCGTGCCACACTTTGGTTCAAAGGCGAAAGGTCATTATCACGTAATCATCACGGATGCTGATGTGACTCCAGATCGTCTCATGGCGCATCTTGAGGATCACGAGGTTGCATCCGCCCGGATCGTTCTCCATATGGGCGTCCTCACACCGCGTCAGCGACAGGCGTTTGCTGACCTGGCGCGAACGACGTCTTCGTCGTTTCAGGCGATGCTCGTAGATCTGGCGACCTTGGTGGCGGTCGCTGCCCTCGATCCGGGGCTCTTCACTGGGCTCGAGCGAGCGGCGCTTCCCTTCACTGGCCTGAACCCCTATGACCCCTGGGTCTCAGGCCAGGTGCCACCCGAGATCTTCTACGGGCGAGATGAGCAGCTCAACGACCTCCTCTCCGCCGACGGTATGCTCGCGTTCATATACGGCGGTCGCCGGCTGGGAAAGTCAGCATTGCTGCGTGCGGCAGAGCGAGAGGCACGACGGAACAAGGACATCCTTGTGCACTACATCGACCTGGGCAACCATGGTGTAGGGCAATGGAGCGGGCCTGAGACGCTGCTGGAGATCATCGAACAGCAGCTGGGTGAGACGCCTTCGCATAAAGGGCCGCGCGGAATGGCAAAGCCCAAAGCGGAGCAGAAGCTTTCGAAGCAGGTTAAACAGATGCTTGTACGTAATGAGCGCAGACGAATCCTACTCCTGCTCGACGAGTGCGACTCTTTCATCGCCGCCGACGCGAAGAAGAACTTTCCCACGATGACTGCCCTGCGCCATCTGCAAGAGGAGACAAACAGGCGATTTCGGCCCGTTTTTGCGGGCCTCCACAACGTTCGTCGCTTCGACCGTGTCTCGAATCAGCGATTCGTGCATTTCGGACGCTCGGAGAGCGTCGGGCCTTTGGGTCCAACTGATGCGCGAAACCTGATCGAGCGTCCTCTCGAGGTGCTCGGATACCGGCTCGAAGAACGGAGCATTCATCGTCTTCTCACCCTCACTCAACACCAGCCGAGCCTGATACAGCTCGTCTGCTCGGAGTTGGTCAAACACATGCTCTCGAAAGCCCGACTTCCTAACACGCCTCCGTACAAGGTCAGGCACCAGGATGTAGAGCAAGTACTGGCGCTACCTGCGCTCGCCCGAGAGATCGCAGCACGCTTTGAACTCACGATCTCGCTCGATCCTCGCTATCGGCTGATCGCGCTGGTGGTCGCGTATCTGGCGGCCGAGCGGGACATGGCGCCAAGCTTCGCAATTCCGGAGATAAAAGCCCACTGTGAAGAGTTCTGGCCTGCCGGCTTCGTCGAAACTGACTTCACGGGGTTCGCGTCGCTCCTCGATGAGATGACCGCGCTGGGGGTCCTGTACGAAGATGCGGACGCGGGCCTTTACAGTCTGAGGAATCCGCATATAGCGCGTATGCTCGGCACGCAGAAGCAGATCGAGGATCGGCTGCTTGAGTCTGCTGCTGAGGAGCGCCTCGAGCAGATGTTCGACGGTAGCTCGTACAGATACGAATTGCCGTCGAGAGGTGGGCGTGCTGAGGGTCGGCGAAGTCCTCTTACCTTGCGCCAGACAGAGGAGATGATGCGACACGTGAGCGCGCTTCAGGTAATCATCGGCTCAACTGCTACCGGAGCGGAGGCGATCGAGGATGCACTGGGCGCAATCGCTGACCGAGCCGATGGATGCGAGTATGTCCCGATTGAAGAGACGATCGCGAATGAAGCCGCTCGCAAGCGTTTCATGCGCGCTCTGAAGCGTCAGAGCGACTCCCACCGAATCGTGTTGATTCGCGTTGGCGGGGGAGACAGCAACACCTTGAGACGGCACATCGGGACCGCGCGCAAGACATTGGAACAGCGCGGCCTGGATGGCGAGGGATCGGTTTGCGGCGTGATGGTCGTGGACGAGGCTAGCGTTACGCCGTGGCGTGGGGTGCAGCAGCGGTGGATCGAGCTCTCCGGTCGATCTCCGGCGAGAATCACCCATTTGCGCCGATGGGGGGCTGACGAACTACGAGCTTGGCTGCTGGACAGGCCCAGCGATCTGCCGGCTGTCCTCGAGGACGACATTCAACAACTCCTCGAAGTGACCGGTGGTTGGCCCATGCTCGTCGAAGAGTTCGTGACGTCTCTCAAACGGCACAAGCGACTGCAAGTAGAGCTGTCAAACGCCAGAAAGCGATTGGAGGATCCGGAGGCGGCAGCGGCGTTTGTCGCGGCCACGGGCGTGAGGGGAGACGCCGAGGTGCAGCATGCATTCGAACGGCTGATCGAGTACGGAGAGCCGCTCGTGCCAGAAGACGGCATGGTGAGCACGCTGGCGACTATCTGTGATCGTGCTCCCGTCGTTGCCGAGTCAGTGTTCAATGTGCTCACTGCGTTGCAGCTGGTGGAAGTTGACCCTGCGGGGAGCATTTGCTGCGAGCCCGTGTTGGCCACCGCTTGGTCTTCGGCCGCTTGACGGTCGATCTCTGGTCGTTGCCAGGACCCAAGCGTTTGCTGCGAGAGCTGCGCGCTGGAGAGGATGCGGGTCGGTCTCTCGTAGTACTTCACCCCGTCGATGTCTGCTTGGACGGCCTTTACTCGGAGCTGGAGGCGCGATCCGCTAATCGAACTTGGTATGCCGTGGATTTGCGCGAGCTACAAGGCAGGCCGGGAACGCTGGCGCAGCGCCTCCTTGATCACTTCGGATGGGAGCATTCGGCTGACGGGGCTGATTGGGCATTGCTCGTCGACCGACTTGTTGGCTTTGGACTGGCGATCAGGCATCGAGATCAGAGCCCCGACGCGCGCGAGCTGGCGGACTTCATTGGCAAATTTGCGACCGCTTCCGCCCGCTATGGACCGCATCATCGACCCGTGCTGGCATATGCTGGTCCCTTCGGGAGTATTTCACCAGTGCCGATCGATGATGTTGCCGTCATGTGTGTCTACTGGTGGGGTTACGTATCGCCACTCGACACGCTTGTGGTGGTCGACGAGGTGCTCAGTGCATCGCGCGTGGTCGGCGATTCGGAGGCGATAGCTGAGCTCGCGGCCTGGGATCTAGAGCTCGCAGCGTCCCTCGCTGCCGACTGGGGCGCAGAAGCCGAGGCGCAGGCTCTGCTCGGGGCCTATCGTGCTGCGGTGCCGGAGGAACAGGGGCTTCTTCGGGAGGCGGCGGCTGCCAGCTCAATGGAGAGATACGCGGGACCGCCTACCGATCTGCTCGATGCGTGGGCCAGGGGCTCGGTCAACTGGTGGGGCGAGCGTGCTCTGGTCCACATCGGCCGCTATCCGCCTTGCGACTTCGAGGCGGCGGTCAGGCGTCGAATCTGGAGGGGGCAAGTAGCTGCAGTGCTGCCGTACGTGGAGCTCGCTCGTGAGCGCTTGGCGGGATGGCTTGATTCGCGATCGCACTTGGTTGGTGACAGGTGGAGATACAAGGACATGGTTGCTCTAGAGGTGGGCCCGCTGGAGAAGGTGTTTCATGAATCCGCTGGGCTACGACGAGCGGTGCCCCAGTACGAGCTCGCGCGGCTCCTGCGGCAGACACGCCATAGGCTGGCTCATTTGAAACACGTGAATCGGGACGAGTTGGTGAGGATTCAGGACTTGATGAGCGCTGGGCTGTTCACCTGACTACGGGCCTGAACGAACGGTTTACGCTTACGGTCGTGGCGCTCGTCGAGATTCGGTGGTGAGCCTGGGCCGCGCGGTTTCCTGAGCAGCGATGCTCACGAGTTCTCGTGCTGTTTCCCCGCTCTTCCGCCTCCCCGACCGTCCCAGTAGCCGCGCCTATTCACCGAAGGCGCTCATCCCGCCCGCCGGTAACAGATGTGTGTCGCCAGCGGCGATTGGAGCACCTCAACTGGCTCGAACGGAAACTCGGCGACATCATCGAATAGCCCCTCCCCTGACCCGAGCAGCACCGGGACGACGTCGAGCCAGAGCTCGTCGATGACGCCCGCCCGCAGCGCTTGGCGGACGGTCGAGGCGCCACCCGCGATGTCGATGCCGTCAGCGCCTGCAGTCTCGCGGGCCAGGGCGTAGGCGGCGTCGAAGCCCTCGGTGACGAAGTGAAACGTCGTCCCGCCCTCCATCTCGATCGGCGCGTGAGGGTGATGGGTCAGGACGAACACGGGCGCGTGGTAGGGCGGCTCGGGGCCCCACCAGCCCGTCCACTCCTCCTCCCACTCGCCGCGGATCGGGCCGAACATGTTGCGGCCCATGACGTAGGCGCCCCTGGGTCGCAGCAGGCGGCGTACGGCAGCAGCGTCCGCCTCGTTCGCTCGCTCGTCCCCGAGGTGCCAGCCGTGCAGCTCGATGCCCCGCTTGCCGAGCGGGTTCTCACGGCTTTGATCGGGCCCGGCGACGAAGCCGTCCAGTGAGATCGACATGTGGCAGGTGGTGTCGGCCATTTGCTCTCCTCCAAAGGAAGTGATTGTGATCTGCAGGCGGCGGCGGGCGGGGCGGAACCGTATCCATCGAGCCCGCGCCGGCGATGGCAGCGCTCGCGTCCAGGGGGCTCAGCCATCGACCAACGACGGTAACGCGGCCCGCGGTACGGTGCCCGCTCACACCACTACACCGCACGGGCTCTTCGCCGTGGGAAAGATGAGGCGGGATGCCAACGCTGCTTGCGTTTCACGAGGTAGACGACGTCGACCATTGGCTCAGCTCCCCGAAGCGGGAGGAAGTCTTCGGGCCCCTGGGGATCGCGGTGCGCACCTTCCGAGACCCGGAGGGCTCGAATCGGGTCGGACTGATCGTGGACGTCCCCGACATGGCTGCATTCGAAGGGGTCATGCAGTCCGAGGCGGGAGCCGATGCGATGAAGTTCGACGGGGTCCGCCCCGAGACCCTGGTGATCCTCACCGAGGGGTAGCCCTGGCCTTCCCGGTCGCGCCCGGCCTTCATGGTCGGCGCCGCCGTGGCCGGCCCACGCTCAGTCGGCCCACCAGTCTCGCCGGCCTTCGACGTCCTCTCGCGGGTTCTCGCCGAGGCTGGGCGCGCCGAAGACGAGGATCTCCAGGCCCTCCGGCCCGGCCTCGTAACCCCGCCACGTGCCGGGCGGAACGCGCACCACGTCCCACTTCTCGACTTCGACGATCTCCCCGTCGAGCTTCATCCGCCCGCCCCCGCCGACGACGACGAACACCTCCTCCTGCTCCTTGTGCGTGTGGCCGTAGGGGAAGCGGTAGCCGGGAGGGACGCGCTGATAGCTCAGGCCGGACCGCTCGAGCTCGAGCGCCTTGCTCGCGAGACGGAACTCGAGGTCGGGTGGGCCGTCGAAATTGCTCCCGACGTCCGGGACGTCCTCTCTCAGGTTCCTGATCGTGAACGGCACGGCCGCGATTCTACGGTCCATGGTTCGAGCCGACGCTGCGCGTCCAGATGAAGAGGGACCGAGCGGGGAGCGCTTAGACCGGAGCCGAGAAGCGCGTCCAGATGCCCGTTCCCGCCGGCCCCTGGCAGTAGACCGTCCCCGTGTAGCGCCCGCCACGGCGAGTGCACGTGATCGGGTAGCGCGTGGACGATGTCGGCGAGGCCGCCACCCGGATCGGGCATCTGCTCAGCTCCCGGCAGACGTTCACGTACGTGGTGGTCACGTTGCCGGCCAGTTCGCACGACGTGTCCGGGGACGCGTAGAGCGGCGGGTCTCCTTCCCGGCACCAGTGGCCGGAGGGGGCCGCCGCGCCGGCGCCGGTCGCCGGGGCGAGAGCGGCAAGCGCGACCGCGCCGATCAGGAGTGCGGGTGCCTTCCAGGCAGGCGCCGCGAGACGCCGTCGGCCCGTAGAGAGGTATGAGGCACCCGCACTCACAACGGCCATCCTGACCTCAGGCGTCCGGGCGGTCATCGCGGTGAACCGCGCGACGCTCTCCGTGGTTGCCCGCACGGCGACAGCGGCCCCGAGGCGTCGAACCGGACGCACGGCCGCCGCCGCTCGCTACTCCCGCTTGTAGATCCCCTCGAACAGCAGCTCCCAGCTCGCCCCCTCGTCGCCCGACTGCTCCCAGCGCTGCACGACTGTCCCGTCCGGCATCGGCGTCCAACGGATCCGGTGCAACGCCTTGTCGCCCGCGCTCCCCTGCATCTCCATCGCGCCGTCGCGGATCCCCCCGTCGAGCTCGAGCAGCATCCCGTTCGAGGAGACCCACGTCTGGTGCCAGCGGCCCCGCTGCTCGTCGTAGATGTTCAGGCTCTCGCCCTTCAGCCCACTCACTCCCGTCCAGTGCTCGTGCAGCGCGCGTCCCCCGACGACCGCCTCGATTCGGTTGTGTCCCACCCTCTCGCCGGTCGCGGCGTCGGTGACGATCCAGCTTCCGACCCAGAAGTCGAAGGCGTGGGTCGGATCGTCGCCCTGCTTCCCGTCGGTCATGCGCGCACCCTAGCCGCGCCGCGTCCCCCTCGCGCGGGCTCGATCCGCAGTAGGGTCGCCCGCGTGGACCTCGGTCTGAACGGCAAGAGCGCGATCGTGGCGGCGTCGAGCAAGGGGCTCGGCAAGGCCTCGGCGCTCGCGCTCGCCCGCGAGGGCGCGCGGCTGACGATCTGCGCCCGCGGCGAGGCCGAGCTCGCCGCCGCGGCCGAGGAGATACGCGCGGACTGCGGGGCCGAGGTCCAGGCCGTGCCCGCCGACCTGACGACCGCCGAGGGCATCGAGAGCGTCGTCGCGGCGGCCGTCGAGCGCTTCGGTGGGCTCGACGTGCTCGTCCACAACTCGGGCGGCCCGCCCGTCGGGCAGTTCCCCTCGCTCGACGACGAGCAGTGGCTCGAGGGCTTTCAGATCGTGACGATGAGCTTCGTCCGCTTCCTTCGCGCGGCGCTGCCCCACATGCGGGCGAAGGGCTGGGGGCGGATCGTCGGCATCCAGTCGAGCTCGGTCAAGGAGCAGGTGCCCTTCATCGATCTCTCGAACGGGCTCAGGCCCGGAGTGGCCGGCCTGATGAAGGCGCTCGTCCCGCAGCTCGCGCCGGACGGGATCACGATCAACCTCGTCCTGCCGGGCACCTTCGCAACGGGCCGGATCCACCCCGGCCTCGCCAGCTCGGACCCCGAAGAGCGGAGGACTGCGCTCGAGCAGCTCGCGCCCGTCGCGGAGCAGATCCCGCTCGGCCGCTTCGGCGACCCAATCGAGCTGGGCGATCTCGTCGCCTTCCTCGCCTCCGAGCGCGCCTCCTACATCACCGGCGCCGTCTACCAGGTCGACGGCGGCAAGATCGCCTCGAACGTCTGACCCGCGCCCTCAGGCGTCCCCGGCCGCAGCCGCCGCAAGCTCTCGGACCCGCGCCCGCTCGCAGCCTTCGAGCAGCGCCCGGAGGCGCTCGCTGGCCTCGCGTCCGAGCACCGGCTCCGCGAGCGCCCGGTACTTGCGCTCGAGGCGAGCGCTCCGGCGCGTCGGGTCGGTCTCGGGCGAGTTCACGTCGCGCTCGGTCGCCAGCTCCGTGCCGTCGTCGAGCACGATCTCGACCCGCGTCGGGGCTCCGTCGGGCTTGCCGTCGAGGAGCTCGACCAAGCCGCGCGCTGCGATCGCCTCCTCGTCCCGCGCGGCCTCGTCGCCGATCAGGACGGTGTCCCGGCCGAGCAGCGCCATCGCCGCCAGGTGGGCGATCGAGAACTTGACCTCAAGGCCCGTCCCCGGCGCCGCGATCGTGCACGCGCCCCGCTCGGACGCTCCGATCCGGAGCCTGATCGCGCGGACCCGGTCGGCCGTCAGCCCGTGCTCCTCGCGCAGGCCGCTCACGCCCTCGATCGCGGAATGCGCGTAGTAGCAGGCGGCGTGGAACTTGAAGAGGTTCTCCCGCAGATGCCAGCCCGCGGGCGGGTCGGCGAGCGCCGCCTCCGAATCGCAGCCCCCGCCGCAGATCGCCGCGAAGCCCTGATCGGCCTCGATCGCATCCGTGGCGGCCGTGAAGCCGCGTCCGGCGAGCTCGGCCGCCAGCAGTCCCGTCTCGCAGGCCCGCCCGGCGTGGAGCGGCTTGGTCATCGTGCCGAAGTTCCGCTTCACCCCCGCCGCGCCGCTCGCCGCGATCCCGAGGGCTCGAGCGGTCGCGCCCGGGTCGAGGCCGAGCAGTCGCGCGCACGCCGCGGCCGCGCCGAACGCGCCGACGGTCCCGGTTGCGTGGAAGCCGCGCAGGTACGGCTCGGGTCCGATCGCCACGGCGACCCTGGACGCCGTCTCATAGCCCGCGACGTAGGCGGCCAGCAGCTCCTCGCCCGAGGCGTCGAGTCGCTCGCCCAGCGCGAGCGCGGCGCCCACGACCGCCGCCGAGACGTGGCAGACGACCCGCATGTTGACATCGTCGAAGTCCAACGCGTGCGAGGCCGTCCCGTTCACCAGCGCGGCGTCGCGGGCCGGCAGGCGCCCCGCGCGGCCCACGACCGTGCACTCGCCGGCGCCGCTCGCCCCCACCGTCTCGCGGACCAGCCGCGCCGCAGGCTCGGCGCTGCCCGCGAGCGTGACCGCGAACCAGTCGAGCAGCGCGTGGCGGGCGAGCTCGACGACGTCCTCCGGCACGTCGGCGAGCTTCAGGATCGCCGCGCGCTCGGCGAGCTTCGCGGTCAGGCCGGATCGTGGGACGTCGCCCATCGCCGCCACGCTACCCGACGGCTTCCCGCGGGTCCGGGCCCCGAGGTTTGCCGGGAGGCGGGCGCGGGTATCCCTACCGGCGCGCGAGGGTCCGAGATCCTCACGGGGGATAAGACAGCGCCACCGGGGGCGGTGGGCAAGCCAACTCGAGGAGCGTCGATGGGCCGTCAGCCACACCCCGCCGTGCGTCCGCAGCAGCGGACCGGATCTCCGATCGTTCGCGCGCTTCAAGCCGCGGGCGCCGCCGTGCTCGTCCTCTGCGCCGTGGCGTTCGCCGCGCCGGCCGCGGACGCAAGCGTCGCGCTCTGCAACGTCGCGGTCCCGATGAGCGACGGCACGGTGCTGCGCGCCGATCTCTACCTGCCGGCCTCGACGGGCCGCTACCCGACGGTGCTGACGGTGACGGGCTACAACAAGGACGCCGGCGCCCCGACGGGGGAATGCGGCAGCTCCTCCGCGTCGGGCATCGCTGGAGACGACCCCGCGCTCGCCGAAAAGGGCTTCGCGGTGATGGTGCTGGACGACCGCGGCACCGGCGACAGCGGCGGCAAGTGGGAATCGTGGGGGGAACGCACCCAGCAGGACTACAAGGAGGTCCTCGACTGGATCCAGGCCCAGTCCTGGTCCGACGGCAGCGTCGCGACGACGGGCGAGTCCTACATGGGCATCACCTCACTGCTGATCGCGGAGGCCGACGCGGCGCGCGTGAAGGAAGGCAAGCCACGCGCGGTCAAGGCTATCTGGGCGGACATCCCGATGGCCGACGCCTACCGCGACGTCACCTTCCAGGGCGGCTCGGTCGACACCGGCTTCATCCCCCTCTGGCTCGGTCTCGTCACGGTGCTCTCCGACCTCCCGCCCTCGGACGCGAGCGCCAACCCGCAGGAAGCGGCCACGATCTACATCGAACACCTGCTCGGCGGCGCGGAATTCTCAGGCGTTCACATCCTCGAAGCCGCGCTGGGGGAGGAAGGCGCCTACGACGGACCCTTCTACCGCCTGCGCTCGCCCGTCGTGCGCGCATCGGAAATCACCGTCCCCGTCGTGATCACCGGCGGCTGGTGGGACCTCTTCCAGCGCGGCGAGCCGCTGCTGTGGGAAGCGCTGAAGAGCTCGAAGGACCGGGTGCTCTTCATGTCGCCCCACTACCACATCACCCAGGGCCCGGCATACGTTGACCCGAACATCAAGGAAGAGTGGTTCAGCCACTGGCTGAAGGGCACCAAGAACGGCGTGCAGAAGACGCCGAAGGTGAACCTCTACCCGATCAACGGCACGCACTGGGAACACTTCAAGAAGTTCCCGCTGCCGAAGACCTCCTACCGGCGCCTCTACCTGAACGGCGAATCGTCGGGCTCGGCGCCGCTGTCGGTCCACGACGGCTCGCTCGCGAGCACGGCGCCGGCTGGTGAATCCGGCGACACCGCGCCGCTGCTCCCGGCCTCGAGTCCGTGCTCGCGGGAGACGGCACAGTGGACGGCGGGCGCAGCATCGAACCCTGTCTGCGACACCTCCAACAACACCTACGAGGCGAGCTCGCTCACCTACACGACGGCTCCGCTCAAAACCGACACGAAGATCGAGGGGCTCAGCACTGCCAACCTGTGGGCGAAGCTCAGCACGACCGACGGGACGCTCGTCGCGGTGCTCAGCGAGGTCGAACCGAGCGGGGTCTCCACCCAGATCACCGCCGGCTTCCTGCAGGCCAGCCAGCGCGCGGTCGATCCGAGCCTCGAGACGTACGGGCCCAAGCACGCCGTGATCCGCCCCTGGCACCCGTTCACGAAAGAAAGCCAGCAGGCGGTCACGCCGAACGAAGCGACCGAATACAGCATCGAGATCTACCCGACCGGGGCGATCGTCCCCGCCGGGGACCGCCTGCGCCTGACGGTCGGGACGGCGAACACGTTCACGGGACTGCCGACGCTGCCCACCCTCGGCCAGGAGCTGGGGGGGACGATCACGGTCCTGCACGGCGGCGGCCACGACTCCTTCGTGCAGCTTCCGGTCGTGCCTTAGGTCGCCGCCGTCTCGCGCCGTGACGCTCGCCTCGCCGCCGTCTCGCGCCGTGGCGCTCGCCGTGCCGGCGGCTCCCGAGCCGTGGCGCTCGCCGCGCCAGCGGCTGCCCCGCCGCGGGCAGCTCGCGATCGCGGTGCGCGGGGTGCTGCTGACCACCGGTCGGCTGCCACGTAGACTGGGCCCGTGGCAGCCGAGCCCGCGTACACGCGCCTGCAGGTCGACGAGCGGCGCCGGCAACTGCTGGACGCCGGCGCCCGGCTGTTCGCCGAGCACGCGTTCGAGGAGATCTCGATGCGCCAGATCGCCGAGGCCGCGGGCGTCTCCAAGCCGCTGCTCTACCACTACTTCCCTTCCAAGAACGAGCTCTTCATCGCCGCCGTCGGCGAGGCAGCCGAGGAGCTGCGCGCGCTGATCGCCCCGAGCGGCGAGGGCACCCCGATCGAGCAGCTCTCGGCCAGCCTCGACGCGTACCTGGGCTGGATCGAGGACAACGGACGGACGTGGAGCAAGCTGATGCAGAGCGCCGCGGGCCTGCCCGAGGCGCGCGAGCTCGTCGAGGGGTTCCGCGAGCAAACCCTCGAGCTCGCGTTGGGCGAGCTGACGGGAGCGCGCGAGCCTCGGCCCGCGCTGCGGATCGCGATCAAAGGCTGGCTCGGCTACATGGACGCGGCGATCCTCGATTGGACGAGGGAGCGCGACCTGCCGCGCGAGAAGCTGCGCGACCTGCTGATCGAGGCCTTCGGCGCGTCGCTGCTCGCCGCCCGCCAGATCGACCCGAAGGTGAAGCTGAAGCTCGGCTGAGGGCTCCTCAGCCCCGCACCCGCCTGATCCGCCGTCGCCGGCCGGTTACCTGCCAGGGCCCCGGCAGCATGTCGAGCGTCATGTTCACGAGCCACACGATCAGGGTCGCCCCGACGAGCGTCCAGAAGCCGTGGATGTCGAAGCCGCTCACGATCGACTTCGTCAGCACGAGCATCAGCATCGCCACGAAGAACCACGCCACGCCGAACGTGAGGATCGCGAGCGGAAGGGTCGCGAACCGCAGGAGGGGCTTCAGCACCGTGTTGAGCACGCCGAAGACGGCCGCCGCCAGGAGCAGCGAGCCCGTGTTGCGGACGTGCACGCCGGACAGCAGCGCGGCGACCACCGCCAGCACCAGCGCGTTCGTGAGCCAGGAGATCGCCAGGCGGACCGCGAGCGGCGGTCCGGGCCGCGAGACTCCGACGACTTCTCCTCGGACCGGGTCGCTCATGACGCTTAGCCTACGCCGCCGGCCTAGAGCGCCTCGAGCAGGCGCTCGACGAACACGGCCTGCGCGGCGATCAGCAGACGCCGGGCGGTCTCCGGGTCACACCACCTGACGCGGTCGATCTCGGGGAACTCGCTCTGCCGTCCCGAGCGCGGGGGCCATTCGGCCGTGAACGTCGCGCTGCGCAGCGAGGCGGGATCGAAGTCCCCCTCGACCGCCCACGCGCGCACCCGCTTGCCCCCCGCCTGACGGATCTCGCCGAGGTCCAGCAGCGGCCCGTCGGGCGCGGGCGATCCGGTCTCCTCGGCGAACTCGCGCCGCGCCGTCTCCAGCTGATCCTCGCCCGCCTCGATCTCGCCCTTGACGATCGTCCAGGCGCGCTCATCGCGCCGCGCCCAGAACGGTCCGCCCATGTGCGCGAGAAGCAGCTCGAGCGCACCGTCGCGGCGGCGGTAGAGGAGCAGTCCTGCGCTTTCCGAGGCCATCGGCAGAGCGTATGCTGGACGCATGACCGGATCCCGGGGGGAGACGGGTTGGGAGCGCCTCTTCTGGCTGGTCTTCGAGCGCACGTCGAATCCGATCGCGCTGCTCGACGAGCGTCGCGTGATCGTGCAGCTCAACGACGCGGCCGTGGAGCTGTTCGGCGGCGAGCGCGAGCGGCTGATCGGAACGTCGATGGCCGAGAGCGTTCTCGCCGCGGAGCGGGAGCGATCGGCGCTTGAGTGGGAGCAGTTCCTGCGCACCGGCGAACAGTTCGGCACGCGCGATCTGATCCGCGCCGACGGCTCCAGCGTCAAGGTCGACTTCGCGGCGCGCAGCGCGCGTGTCGACGGCGTGCGCGCCATCTACGTCGCGATGCTCCACGCCGAGCACGACCGGCCGGAGGGGGCCCGTTCGACCGAGCTTCCACTCACCGCCCGCGAGCGCGAGGTCGTGATGCAGATCGCGCTCGGACGCGACACCGCGGAGATCGCGGCTGAGCTGCACGTCTCGCCCGAGACGGTGCGCAGCCACGTGCGCAACGCGATGGCGAAGCTCGACGTCCACACCCGCGCGCAGCTCGTCGCGGTAGTGATCTCCGCCGAGCACGCTCTGCACGGCGAGCGCATCTGAGCCACGTCGAATCCTCCGTCCGTGGGATTGGGAAAAGGTATCGCGTAGCTACCATTGCCCCGTGCCGCGAGTTCCTCGCCCGCTGCGCCCCTCCTGCAGCGACAGCCCCCACCTGCTCGACGCCGCCCTGGAAATGGTAGGCGTCGCGATGCTCGCCTGCGCCGCCGACGGCCGCCTGACGCATGCCAACCGGCACGCCCGCGAGCTGCTCGGGGCCGGCTGCCCGGCGCTCGGCACCTACCCCGACACCTGGATGCGCGAGCTCAGGCCCCGCACCGCGTCGGGCGTCGCCCTGCCGCTCGAGGACCTGCCCCCGGTCCGGGCGCTTGAAGGGGAGGTCGTCAAAGGCGTCGACGTGCTCGTCACCCTGCCCGGCGGCGACGTTCTGCTGGAGACGGCGGCGCGGCCCGCCAACGACGCGCGCGGGCGCCGGCGCGGCGCGGTGATGACGATCGCGGACGTGACCGAGCGACGCACCCTCGAGGGGCGGATGCGGGCGCCGGGCTGGGCGCCGTGGCGCTCGGAGCCGCACAGCGGCTGACAGCCTGCGGCCCGCTTGCGGGTCTGGGATGCTGCCCGGGTGAGCGTCCCGGAGATCGAGAGCGTCCTCCTCGGCGGACGGCGGATCGCCTGGCGGCGTCTGGGAGAAGGCCCGCCGCTGGTGATGGTCAACGGCTACGCGGCCACCTCCGCGGACTGGGACCCGACGCTGCTCGCGCTGCTCGCGGACACGCACGAGCTGATCTGCCTCGACAACCGCGGCGTCGGCTCCTCCGAGCTCGGCGACCAGGCCGAGCTGTCGGTGGGGGCGATGGCCGACGACGTCGAGCGCGTGATGGACGCCGCCGGCCTCGACGCCGCGCCGCTGCTCGGTTGGTCGATGGGCGGCTTCGTCGTACAGACGGTCGCCGCGCGCGTCCCGGGGCGCGCCGCGGCGGTCGTGCTGCTCGCGACCGACCCCGGCGGTCCAGAGGCGACGCTGGCCGACCCCGAGACGTGGGCGCGGCTGACCGATCACACGGGCACGGCACGGGAGCAGGCCTCGCGGATCATCCACGTGCTCTTCCCGCCCGCGGCGGCAGCCGGGATCGACGCGGAGTTCGGCGAGATCGTCGCGGCCGCCCGCGCCGAGCTCGAGCCGGCGACGCTGCGAGCGCAGGAGCGGGCGATCGCGGCCTGGCACGAAGAGGACCCGCCTCCGCTGCCGGCGATGCCGTCCCCTGCGCTGATCGTGTGCGGCAGCGAGGACGTCGTGATCCCGCCCGCCAACACCGCGGCCCTCGCAGCGCGCTGGCCGGGTGCCACCGCCTCGGTCTTCCCCGGTGGCGGCCACGCCTTCATGGCTCAGGAGCCCGGACGGCTCGCGGCGATGATCGACGAGTTCCTGGCCGGGCGCTGAGCGCCGACCGGAAAAGTCTCTAGCGCTCGCTGTCGAGCGTCCCCATCTGGGCCGCCGGGTAGCGATCGCCCGCTGCCTGCTCCGCGGGCATCGCGGCCTCGAGCTCGGCGAGTGCCGCGGCGTCGAGCTCGATGCTCACCGCGCCCAGCGCCTCTGCGAGGCGCTCGCGGGTGCGGGCGCCGATCAGCGCGACGATCTCCTCGCCCCGGGCCATGACCCACGCGATCGCGAGCTGGGCGACGCTCGCCTCGTAGCGCTGCGCGACCTCGCGCAGCGACTCGACGAGGGCCAGGTTGCGCTCGCGGTTGGCGCCCTCGAAACGGGGGGCGCGGGAGCGGAAGTCGCCGGGCGCGAGCTCGCGGTCGGCGGAGAAGTGCCCCCCGATCAGCCCGCGGCTGAGGACGCCGTAGGCCGTCACCGCGATCCCGAGCTCGCGACACGCGGGCAGGATCGCCCGCTCGATCCCGCGCGAGATCAGCGAGTACTCGAGCTGGACGTCGCAGATCGGCCGGACCGCCGCGGCGCGGCGGATCGTCTCCGCCCCGACCTCGGAGAGCCCGATGTGGCGGACGTAGCCCGCGTCGACCATCTCGCCGATCGCCCCGACCGTCTCCTCGATCGGGACGGCGGGATCGAGGCGGGCGGGGCGGTACACGTCGAGGTACTCGACGCCGAGGCGTGTCAGAGAGTGCGCGAGCGCCGTCTTGACCGCGGCGGGACGCGCGTCGTAGCCGAGCCAGCCGCCGTCGGGCCCGCGCTGCGCTCCGAACTTGACGCTGAGGAGGTAGTCCTCGCGAGGGCGCCCGCGCAGCGCCTCGGAGATCAGCATCTCGTTGTGCCCCATGCCGTAGAAGTCGCCCGTGTCGAGCAGATCGACCCCGGCGTCCAGCGCCGCGTGGATCGTCGCGATGCTCTCGGCCCGGTCGGAGGGCCCGTACATCCCCGACATGCCCATGCAGCCGAGGCCGATCTCGGCGACCTCCGGTCCGCTCGCTCCGAGTCTCCTACGCCTCATCCCTTGAACCTAGCGGTGAGGTCCGCGTGCGCGGCGTCAGGCTGTGCGCTCCGCGGCCCGGCGCTCCGGTGGCACGGCCACGCCCGCGCGGGAACGCGCCCGGGGGCCGGGCCAGCCACGTCCCCGGGGCGCGTTCGCCGCTCTCTCTACGCGCGGTCGGCCGTCGCGCCGGCCGCGGCGACCTCGTGCTCTCCCTCGGCGAACTCCTCGACGATCTTCGCGTTGAACGCCGGGAGGTCGTCGGGCTTGCGGCTCGAGACGAGTCCCTGATCGACGACGACCTGCTCGTCGACCCACTCCCCGCCCGCGTTGCGGATGTCCGTCTGCAGCGAGGGCCACGAGGTGAGACGCCGGCCGCGTACGAGGTCGGCCTCGACCAGCGTCCACGGGCCGTGGCAGATCACGCCCGCCGGCTTGCCGGCGGAGAAGTGCTCACGTAGGAAGGAGATCGCGTCGGGCTCGGTCCGCAGCTGGTCGGGGTTGGCGACGCCGCCGGGGAGCACCACGCCGTCGTAGTCCTCCGGCCGGGCGTCCGCGAGCGTCACGTCGACGTCGTAGGTCGCGCTCTTGTCCAGGTGGTTGAAGGTCTGCACCTCGCCCTTCTGCGGCGCGATCAGGACCGGCTCGCCGCCCGCGTCCTCGACGGCCTTCCACGGCCCGGTCAGCTCGACCTCCTCGACGCCCTCCTGGGCTACGAGGAAGGCGATCCTCTTTCCCTTCAGATCAGTCGGCATCGTGCTGACTCCTCTCTCTTGACGTCCGTTGACATTGGCCTACCCGTCAGTGCCGCGGGCAAACGGCATGGTCGGCGGAGACCCGGGTAACAGAACCGACAACAGGCGCGTGGTGCGCCGCGAGAGGAGAGAGCGGATGAGCGAGGGCGTCGAGACGGGCACGATCAGGACGAACATCCCGGGGCGGCTGGACCGGCTGCCGTGGTCGCGTTTTCACACGATGATCGTCGTCGGGCTCGGCACGGCGTGGATCCTCGACGGGCTCGAGGTCAACGTCGTCGGCTCGATCTCCGCGCGGATCTCCGAACACGGCGCGGGCACGGGCCTGACGAGCGGGGACGTCTCCGGCTGGGCCGCCTCCCTCTACATCGCCGGCGCGTGTGCGGGCGCGCTCGTCTTCGGCCAGCTGACCGATCGCTTCGGGCGCAAGCGGCTGTTCATGATCACGCTCGCGATCTACCTACTCGGCACGATCCTCACCGCGATCACGTTTACGCCGCTCTGGTTCTTCGTCTTCCGCTTCATCACGGGCATGGGCATCGGCGGCGAGTACAGCGCCATCAACTCGGCGATCGACGAGCTGATCCCGAAGAACCATCGCGGCCGGGTGGACGTCTCGATCAACGGCAGCTACTGGCTGGGGGGCCTCGGCGGCTCGCTGCTGTCGGTCGTGATGCTGAACACCGCGATCTTCCCGATCGACCTCGGCTGGCGCCTGTCGTTCGTGCTCGGCGCGGTCGTCGGACTTGGCGTGCTGCTGGTCCGCCGTCACGTCCCGGAGAGCCCGCGCTGGCTGTTCATCCACGGCCACGAGGAGGAGGCTGAGCGGATCGTCTCGGGGATCGAGGAGCAGGTGCGGGAGTCGACCGGCCGCGAGCTTCCCGAGCCCACCGGCAAGGAGCTGACCGTCCACCAGCGCCGAGCGATCCCGCTCTCGCTGATCGTCCGCTCGGTCGTCACGATGTACCCGCGCAGGACGATCCTCGGCCTGTCGCTGTTCATCGGGCAGGCCTTCATCTACAACGCCGTCCTGTTCGGCTTCGGGACGCTGCTTACGACGTTCTTCCACACGGCCTCAGGCGACACGCCCTACTTCCTCGCAGTGTTCGCGATCGGCAACTTCGCCGGCGCGCTCGTGCTGAGCCCCCTGTTCGACACGATCGGTCGCAAGCCGATGATCGCCGGCACGTACCTGCTCTCCGGGGTCCTGCTGATCGTCACCGGCCTGCTCTTCAAGGCCCACCAGCTCGACGACATCGGCTTCGAGGCCTGCATCTGCGTCGTCTTCTTCTTCGCCTCGGCCGGCGCGAGCGCGGCCTACCTGACCGTCTCGGAGGTCTTCCCGATGGAGACCCGCGCGCTCTGCATCGCGGTCTTCTACGCGGTCGGCACGGGCATCGGCGGGATCATCGGCCCGCAGGTCTTCAGCCGCCTGGTCGAGACCGAAAGCTACGTCCAGGTGTTCATCGCGTTCGCCCTCGGCGGGACGATGATGATCATCGGCGGGGTGGCCGAGCTCCTCCTCGGCGTGAAGGCCGAGCGCGAATCGCTCGAGAGCGTCGCTGAGCCGCTGACCGTCGCCGACACGACTGGCGCCGCGGCCCCGGCGGCGGCCGCCGGCTGACGCGGCCGGATCACGGCGGCCGGCGCTCGCGCGCTCAGGCGGGCTCGGTCACGAGCGAGGGCTGGGCCAGCGCGCTGCGGAGCGCGCCGCCCATCTCGGCGATCGCCTCGCGCGGTCCGCTGCCTCCAACCATCATGTGCGTGAAGCCGTGCACGAAGCCCGGGTGGCGGCGCAGCGAGACCCTCACGCCGTCCTGCGCGAGGCGGCGAGCGTAGGCCTCGCCCTCGTCGCGCAGCGGGTCGAAGCCGGCCGTCACGACCATCGCGGGCGCGACCCCGGCGAGGCTCTCCGCCAGCAGCGGCGAGATCCGCGCGTCGCCGCGGTCGGCGGGGCCGATGAAGTTCTCCTCGTACCAGTCCATGTTCTCTTTCGTGAGCAGGAACCCCTCGCCGAAGGCGACTCGCGAGGCCGACACCTCGAGGCAGTCGGTGACGGGGTAGATCAGCAGCTGGAAGGCGGGCGGCTGGGGATCGCTGCGCGCGAGCTGCGCGGTGACGGCCGCGAGGTGGCCGCCGGCGCTGTCGCCGCCGACCGCAATCCGGGCCGGGTCCGCTCCGAGCTCGGCGGCCCGGGCCACGGCATCGCGGAACGCCGCGAGCGCATCCTCGACGGCGGCAGGGAACGGGTTCTCCGGCGCGAGCCGGTAGTCGACGCTGAGGATTCGCGCGCCGGCGGCGAGGGAGAGCGTTCGGCACACCTCGTCATGGGTGTCGAGATCGCCGACGACCCAGCCGCCGCCGTGGTAGTAGACGAGCAGCGGCGCGCCGCCCGCGATCGTCTCGCCGGGCACGTAGAGGCGTGCGCGCAGCGGGCCCGCGGGACCGGTCAGCGAGACCTCGCGGATCTCCGCTAGCTGTGCCGGGCGCCCCGCGACGAGGCTCACCGAGCGCTGCAGCTGGGCCCTGGCCTGCAGCGGCGTGAGCGTGCTCAGCGGCGGATCCGGGTCGCGCTCGGCGAGTCGCAGCACGAGCTGTGTGTCGAGGTCGAGGTCGAGCCCGTCGCGGCGCAGCGGCGCGCCGGCCAGGCGGCGCTTGACCGCCCTGGGCAGGCCGAGCAGGACGCGCACGACGGCCCGCTCGATCGCATCGCCGGCGGCCGAGCGCCGGGGTGGGGCGGCGGTGCCGCGGGCGCTCACGGCGCGAACCTCACGGGCAGCGTCTTGAGCTGGTTGATCCAAGGGGAGAGCGCGTGGGCGGGCGACCCGTCGAGCGCGATCCGCGGGTGGCGGGCGAGCGTCTCCTCGAACATCACGCGCAGCTCCAGGCGCGCGAGAGCGGTGCCGAGGCAGAAGTGCCGACCGCCCGCGCCGAAGGCCTGGTGCTCGGCGCGACGGGTCACGTCGAAGCGGTCGGGATCTGAGTGGACGGCCTCGTCGCGGTTCGATGAGGCGTACCACATCACCACCTTCTCGCCCGCGCGGATCGTCCGGCCGCCGAGCTCGGCGTCGCGCGTCGCGGTGCGGCGGAAGTGCGCGAAGGCGGGGAACATCCGCAGCGACTCCTCGACGAGGCCGTCGTACTCGCCGCCCTCCACGACGAGCTCGCGCTGGCGCTCGTCCTCCATCACCGCCCGCATGCCGCTGCAGTAGGTCGCCTTGGTCGAGTCGTTGCCGGCGGCGAGGAGCAGCACGAAGCCCATCACGATCTCCTGCTCGCTGAGGCGCTCGCCGTCGATCTCGGCGTGAACGAGCACGCTCGTGAGATCGTCGGTTGGGTTCTCGCGGCGCGCCTCGATCAGCTCGCGGCAGCGCGCGAAGATCTCGGGCATCTCGCGGCGGACGACCGACTCCGGGCCGTCCGGGTTCAGGTCGCGGTCGCCGGCGCCCATCGAGGCGTTCATCAGGCGCGCCCACGCCGCGTCGTCCTCCGGCGGGATGCCCATGAAGCTCCCGATCACGCGCGAGACGATCGGCTGGGCGACGTCGGCGACGAGATCGCAGCCCTCGCGGGCGGGCGGGCCGTCCAGACGGTCGAGCGTGTCGGCCGCGATCGCGCGTATCGCGGGCTCGTGATCGGCGATCCGCTTCGGCGTGAAGCCGCGCTGGAAGAGCGCCTTGAGCCGGTCGTGCTTGGGCGGGTCCATCCCGATGAACATCGCGCGGACGAGCTCGAGCGGCATCACCGCGCCGGTCAGCGCCGTGATCCCGCCGAGTTCGGAGGAGTAGGTCTCCCAGTCGCGCGAGACCGCGTGGACGTCCTCGGCCCTCGTCACGGACCAGAAGCCGTCCTGCTCGGGGAACTCGGGGATCGACGCCGACCAGTGGACCGGGCAGCGCCCGCGCAGCTCGCGGAACAGCTCGTGCGGCGGGCCGTCCTGCCAGCGCGAGGTCTCGATCACGAGCACCTCATCGAGGTCGCCCGCCGGCGCCGCTTCGGGGCTGCTCGTCTGCTCGGCCATGCCCGCCACCTCTTCCTCGGCTCGCTCTCAGCGGATGCTACCCGCAGGGCGAGGAGGGGCGGCGTGCGGGAGACGGGCGTCCGCTCCCGCCGGGACGATCTCGCGCCGCGCCGACGGCGATCGCCGCCGCGCGCGCCGGGGCCATCCCGCCCCGGCGATCGCGCGAGATCGTGGTACCACCTAGCACTCGGCCATGCACGTGAACGGCGTCACACCCGACACCCCCGCGATCGCCGCCGAAGCGCTCGGCAAGCGCTACGGCGAGCAGTGGGCGCTGCGCGACTTCGACCTCGAGGTGTCGGCCGGGACGGTGCTCGGGCTGCTCGGCCACAACGGCGCCGGCAAGACGACGGCGATCCGGATCCTGACGACGCTCGCGCTGCCGAGCGCGGGCAGCGCCCGCGTGGCGGGCTTCGACGTCGTGGCCGAGGCGGGGGAGGTGCGCCGGCGGATCGGGCTGACCAGCCAGACCGCGACTGTCGACGGGCTGATGAGCGCGCGGGCGAACCTGGAGATGATCGGCCGCCTCTACCACCTGCCCAAGGCGGTGGCTCGCCGCCGCGCCGGCGAGCTGCTCGAGCGGCTCAGCCTCACCGACACGGGCGAGCGGCTGGTGCGGGACTTCTCCGGCGGCATGCGCCGCCGCCTCGACCTCGCCGCCAGCCTCGTCGCCTCGCCGCCGGTGCTGTTCCTCGACGAGCCGACGACGGGACTCGACCCCGAGAGCCGCAACGAGCTGTGGGAGCTGCTCCGGGAGCTCGTGGGGGAGGGGGCGACGCTGCTCCTGACGACCCAGTACCTCGAGGAGGCCGATCGTCTGAGCGATGAGATCGTGCTGCTCGACCGCGGCGTGGTCGCCGCGCGGGGGACCCCGGCCGAGCTGAAGGCCGGCCACGGAGGCGAACGGATCGAGGTCGCCCTGCGCAGCGCAGAGCAGATCGAGCGGGCCTGCGGCGCGCTCGCCCCGTTCGCCGAGGCGGCCGTCGGGAGTGACCCCGAGCGGCTGCTCGTGTCCGCGCCCGTCGGCTTGCAGACGCGGCTGATCGAGGTCGTGCGGGCGCTCGACGAGGCCGGCGTCGAGGCGACCGACGTGCACCGCCGCGAGGCGACGCTCGACGACGTCTTCCTGTCGATCACCGGCGCGGCCGAGGGGCGGGAGGTGGCGTCGTGAACGTCTTCGCCGCGAGAGCCGAGCGCCGCGGCGCGCTGCGCGAGCTCACCTCCGACAGCCTCGTGATCGCCCGCCGCAGCCTCGCCCACATCCGCCAGATCCCGGAGAAGCTGCTCGACGTCACCGTCCAACCGCTGATGTTCGTCGTGCTGTTCGCGTTCGTGTTCGGGAAAGTGATCGCGATCCCGCACGGCAGCTACCGCTCCTACCTGATCGGCGGGATCCTCGTGCAGACGCTCGGCTTCGGGATCTTCGGCCCGGCGACCTCGATGGCGACCGACCTGCGCGAGGGGATCCTCGACCGCTTCCGCTCGCTGCCGATGCACCGCTGGGCGTTCCTCGTCGGCCACCTGATCGCCGAGTTCGGCGCCTACGTCGTCGCGATCGTCGTGATGGTCGCGAGCGGCCTGATCGTCGGCTGGCGGATCTCATCCGACGTCCCGCACGCGATCGCCGCCTTCGGCCTGCTCGCGCTGCTCGCCGTCACGATGCTGTGGCTCGGGACGCTGCTCGGCGTCGTCGCCCGCTCGCCCGACGTCGTGACCGGGATCGGCTTCATGACGATCTTCCCGCTGACGTTCGTCGCGACGACGTTCGTGCCCGCCGCCGGTCTGCCCGACGGCCTGCGTCAGTTCGCCGAATACAACCCGATCAGCTGCTGGGCCGCGGGCGTCCGCACGCTGTTCGGCAACCCGACTGCCACGCCCCTACATGCCGCGTGGCCGCTCTCGCATCCGGTGCTCGGATCGGTCCTCTGGTGCCTCGTGCTGATCGCGCTCGTCGCGCCCACGACGCTCTGGGCCTACCGCCGCCGCACGACCGGCTGAGTCCGCGAAGCGAAGCCGGCGAGCCGGCTACAGCTCGATCGCGCGCATCACGTGCTCGTCGGGGAGCTTCCCGACGATGCGCCACAGGATCTCGCGCTCGCCGGCCTGCTCGCGCTGCGTGTCGTTGATGAGCAGCCGCACGGCGCTGTGGGTGATCTTCATCTGCGGCGGCGAGAGCGGCAGCGTGACGAGCCCGCGCTCGTCGGCGGGCGCCTCGAGAAGCGCCAGCACCTCGCGCGCGATCGCGCGGATCTCCGGCTCGTGCGCCTCGTCTGAGATCAGCAGCCGCACGGCGCCGGCCGCCGCCGGGACCTCCTCGGCGTCGAGCATCAGGTGGTACTCGGCGGGCGTTTCCTCCGCGTCGCTCATTTCGCCACCGCTCCCGAGGCCGGCTCCGCGACCGGCGCTCTGCGTTCGCGCTGCATGCGGGCGAGGCGCCCGCCGAGGCCGGCGAGCAGCATGCCGAAGATCGCCGTCACGACGGCGAGCAGCGGAGGGAAGCTCCCGAGCGAGACTTTCGCGTGCGTCCCCGCGATCGCGTGGGCGATCAGCAGCGACGTTCCGTAGATCGCGCCGCCGACGAGGCCGCGATCGGCCCCGCCCCAGCCGTCCTGGTGCTCGAAGCCCGACAGGAAGCCGCCGATCGCGGCGACCGCGGCGATCGCCCAGTAGCCGGCGACGGAGGAGCCGACCAGCACGCCCGCGCCCGCTCCGATCAGCGCGGGGAGGATCCCGCCGAGCACGATCTGCGCGGACTGCGAGCGATCTCTGAACAGCGTCGGTTCCAGCATCGGCTTCCTCTCTCTCCTGTCGTCAAATCTACCTGACCGGGCGCGGGCGGCCGGTCAGGCCCGAGCCAGGCCCGCCGCCGCCCTACGCTGGACGCCAGCCATGACCGAGCTCCTGCGCCTCTCGATCCTCGACCAGTCGCCCGTCGCCGAGGGCTCGACCGGCGCGCAGGCGCTGCGCAACACGATCGACCTCGCCCGGCTCGCCGACGAGCTCGGCTACCACCGCTACTGGGTCGCCGAGCACCACGGCGGGCCGATGCTCGCCGGGCCGAGCCCCGAGGCGCTGATCGGTCCGATCGCGGCGGCGACCGAGCGGATCAGAGTCGGCAGCGGCGGCGTGATGCTGCCCCACTACAGCCCCTTCAAGGTCGCCGAGACGTTCAGCCTGCTGGCGGGCCTCTACCCGGGGCGCATCGACCTCGGCCTCGGGCGGGCCGCGGGCACCGACCCGATGACGACCTTCGCGTTGCAGCGCGATCGCCGCGCGGCGATGCCCGACGACTTCCCGCAGCAGCTCTCGGAGCTGCTCGGCTACCTCGACGGCACGCTGCCCGCCGATCATCCCTTCGCGCGCCTCTCGACGACGCTGCCCGGGCGGCCGGAGCGGCCCGAGCCGTGGCTGCTCGGGTCATCCGATCAGAGCGCGATCTGGGCGGCCGATCTCGGGTTGCCCTACGCGTTCGCGGACTTCATCAACGCCAAGGGCGCGCCCGCCGCCCGGATCTATCGGGAGCGCTTCGGGGAGGCCGAACACACGGGCCGGCCGAGCACGGCCGTCGCGGTCTGGGCGATCTGCGCGGACAGCGAGCAGGAGGCGCGACGGCTGGCGAGCAGCGGGCGGATGACGTTCACGCTGCTGCGCCAGGGCCGGCTGATCGAGGTGCCCCCGCCGGAGCGCGCGGAACGGTTCATCGAATCCCTGCCGAAGGACGGGCAGTCCTCCGGCGGCGGCCGACGCGCCCTGCTCGGGACCGCCGACACGGTCGTCGCGCAGCTGCGCGAGGTCGCGGCCGAGTACGGGGCCGAGGAGGCGATCATCGTCAACATCCTCTACGACCACCAGGCGCGGCGGCACAGCTACGAGCTGCTCGCCGAGGCCTTCGGCCTGTAGCGCCGCGCTGCCGTCGGGGCGCCGGCGGTATGTTCCGGGCGGTGCAGGAGAGCCACGCGATCAGACGCGCGACGCCCGCGGACATCCCGGCCCTCGCCGGGGCGCTGGCGAGGGCCTTCTACGACGACCCGGTCGCGAGCTGGGCGTGGAAGCCGGACGGCCTGCGCCTGAAAGCGCTCGAGCGCTTCCAGGCGACGCGGATGCGCCAGCTGGTCGCGCACGAGGAGGTGTGGTGCAGCGAGGACCTCTCCTGTGCCGCGCTGTGGGCGCCGCCCGGCCACTGGCACTCGAGCCTGCGGGAGACGGCCGAGCTGGTGCCGTGCTTCCTGCGCCCCCGCCTGTTCGCGAGGATGCCGCTCGTCGCGGTCGGCTGGGAAAAGCTCGAGCGGGGCCATCCCCGCAAGCCTCCCCACTACTACCTCGCGGTGCTGGGGACGGACCCCTCCGCGCAGGGACGCGGCATCGGCTCCGCGGTCCTGCGCGGCGTGCTCGACCAGTGCGACGAGGACGGCGTCGGCGCCTTCCTCGAGTCCTCGAAGGAGAGCAACATCGCCTACTACGCCCGGCACGGCTTCCGCGTCACCGAAGAGGTTCGCCTCGTCCGCGGGCCCTCGATGTGGCGGATGTGGCGCGACCCCCGCTGACGCTCGAAGTGATCCGTTCGCGGCCCGGCCGCGAATAACAGGAAACGACCGCTCCGGCTGAGCCAGATCAAGTCGCCGCGAGCCGAACCAGAGCGGGCGCCACGGCGCTCGCTCGCGATCACAGCGAGGTGCCTGGTATGTCGAGTGACAGCACGGGCGGGCGCGAGCCTGCCCAGAGCGGCCTCGTCGAGCGGCTGGTCCGCGACGACGTCGACCGCAAGCGCTTCTTGAAGATGGCCGGGAGCGGCGCGGCCGCGAGCTTCGGCGCGTTCGTGCTCGCCGCATGCGGCGGCAGCAGCAAGGCGACCTCGACGACCGCCGCCGTCACGACCGCGTCGGCGTCCGCGGGCGGGGGCGACGTAGCGATCGCCAACTACGCCCTGACGCTCGAGTACCTGGAGACCGAGTTCTACGAAAAGGTCGCGGCCTCGGGCCTGTTCAGCGGCAAGTCGGCGGCCCTGATCAAGCAGTTCGGCGCGCAGGAGAAGACGCACGTCGAAGCGCTCAAGGGGGCCGTCACGAAGCTCGGCGGCACCCCGGCCGCGAAGCCCGCCGGCAAGTTCCCGATCGAAAGCGCCAAGAAGGTCACCGAACTCGCCTACACGGTCGAGAACCTCGGCGCGGCGGCCTACCTCGGGCAGGCCGCCAAGATCCAGAACGCCGAACTGCTCGCCGCGGCACTCGCGATCCACACCGTCGAGGCGCGCCACGCGGCGACGCTCGGGACGGTGCTCGGCAGGCCGATCACCCCCGACGGCGCGTTCGCGAAACCCGCCGACATGTCCACCGTCCTGGCCGCCGTCAAACCGTTCCTGGCCTAACCGCCGGTTCTCTGAGAAGAAAGGAGCAGCGATGTCACAGACAGACACTCACACCGGCGCACACCCCGACCTCGCGCAAGTCGAGGTCGACGGACTCACCAGGTCGAGCTTCCTGCTGAAGGGCGCGCTCGCCGCGGGGGCCGTCTACGGCCTCGGCGCCGTCACGCCGTTCGTGTCGGGCGCGTTCGCCGCGGAAGGCGAGATGGGGGACGTGGAAATCCTCAACTTCGCGCTGACGCTCGAGTACCTGGAGGCCGACTTCTACAACGTGAAGGGCAAGACGGTAGGCCTCAAGGGCCAGGCCAGGAGCTACGCGAAGCTGTTCGGCGAAGAGGAGGCCGACCACGTGGGCGCTTTGGCGACGACGATCAAGCAGCTCGGGTCCACGCCCGTCGCCAAGCCGTCGTTCTCGTTCCCGGCGACCGACGAAAAGTCGTTCCTGGCGCTTGCCTCGGTGCTCGAGAACACCGGCGTCGGCGCATACAACGGCGCCGCGCCGGCGCTGAAGAGCAAGGAAGTGCTCGCCGCGGCCGGGTCGATCGTGCAGGTCGAGGCTCGCCACGCGGCCGCGATCAACCTGCTGATCGGCCAGAGCCCGACGCCCGATCAGGGCTTCGACCGGCCGCTCACCAAGACACAGGTGCTCGCCAAGGCCGGACCGCTGATCAAGAAATGAGCCGGACCCGCTCGCGCGCGTGATCCGCGCGCGAGCCGGGGCCGTAAACAAGACACCCGGAGAGAAAGAGAGGGGCGCCAAATCATGGGTCTCGACAATCCGCTTCACATAGCCTTCCTGCTCGTCGTCCTGCTGATGGTCTTTGGTGCCAAGCGCCTGCCCGAGATGGGTAAATCGCTCGGTCACGGCCTGCGCGGCTTCAAGGACGCGATCAACCCCGACGCGAGCGCCCCGGCGCCCGCGCTGGGTACAGCCACTCCGGCTGAGCCGGCGCTCGCCGCCCACGCGCCCGCCGTCGAGCCGGGGCTCGCCGTGCACGGGCCTGCCGCTGAGCCGGCGCCCGTCGTCGCTCAGCCGCGACGGGAGCGCGCGGCCGCGTAGGCGGCTGGCGGCGGGCGTAGGATGCGTCCCGGGTGCGGCCACGGATCGGCCCGCCGGCCCCCGCCGGCGGGCGAGTCCGTCGGTGATCCGGCGGCGGCCTTCTGCCGTAACAGCAACAGGCATGTTCAATCCTCTGCGATCAGCGCATGGCGGGCACTCGGAGTCTCACCTTCGGGTCCTTGCCGACGAGGAGCTGATGCAGCTCGTGTACAGAGGCAACGCGGACGCCTTCGAGGTCATCTATGACCGCCACTGCGACGCCGCCTTCTCGCTGGCGATGCGCATGTGCCGCCAGCGCTCGCTCGCCGAGGACGTCGTTCAGGAGTCGTTCCTGTCGCTGTGGCGCAGCGGCGCCCGCTACGACCGCAACCGGGGCAGCGTCCGCACGTGGGCGCTCGGGATCGTGCACAACCGGGCGATAGACGCCCTGCGCCGCAAGGCCGTCCGCGACCGCGGGATCGTCGAGGAGGAGGGGATCGAGGAGCGCGTCCCCGCCCGCGAGCGGACCGAGCTGGAGTTCGCCCGCCGCGACGAGGCGCGCGAGATCCGCGACGCCCTCCAGCAGCTCCCGGCCGAGCAGAGCCGCGTGATCGAGCTCGCATACTTCGCCGGCATGACCCACACCGAGATCGCGACGATGCTCGACACGCCGGTCGGCACCGTCAAGGGACGGATGCGGCTCGGGCTTCAGAAGATGCGCCTTGCCCTCGGCGACGGCGACCCCGCGGAGGCGACCACGTGAGCGCTTCGGTTCCCCCATACGAGGGCTGCGGCGAGGACGCCGCCCCCTACGTGCTCGGCGCGCTGGCAGAGGACGAGCACGCGAGCTTCCGCGAGCACCTGCGGACCTGCGCGTCCTGCCGCGAGGAAGTCTCCTCGCTCCAGGCCGTCGCCGACGCGCTGCCCGCCGCGGCCCCCCGGCTCAGCGCGCCGGCGCCGCTGCGCGACCGCGTGCTCTCGACCGTCCGCTCCGAGGCCGAGCTGCGCAACGCCGGGGCCCCCGAGCCCGCGAGCGTCCGTCGCCCGCTGCTGCGCCGCCGGCCCGAACGCCTGCCCACCAGGCTGATCGTCGCGAGCGTCGCAGCGACCGCCGCCGTCGTGCTGCTCGCGGTGATGGTGCTCGGCGGGGGCTCGGGCGGATCGACGACGCTCTACAGCGCTCAGGTCAGCGCGCCCGCCGCGAAGGCGACGCTGCGCGTGAGCTCGAACCGCGGCACCCTGCAGATCTCGCACATGCCGCAGACCCCCCCGGGCAAGGTGTATGAGGTCTGGATCAAACGCTCCGGGGAGGCGCAGCCGACCGACGCGCTGTTCACGGTCAGCGCCGACGGCTCCGCGAGCGTCGGCGTCCCGGGCAGCCTGCAGGGCGTGACGGCCGTGATGGTCACGGCCGAGCCCGAGGGCGGCAGCCGCGTTCCCACGAGCGCCCCCGTGATCGTCGCGAACCTCTCCTAGCCGCCGGCGGTCACGCGCAGCGCCTGACCGCCGGCCTCGACCTCGTCGCCCGGGTGCAGCTGGCGCCCGCGGCGGCTCTCCGGCTCGCCGTTGACGAGCACCCGCTCGGTCGCGAGCAGTTCGCGCGCCTCGGCGCCGCTGTCGACGATTCCGGCGAGCTTCAGCAGCTGGCCGAGGCGGATCGTCTGCCCGCGGATCGGGACCTCGCCGCTCATCGCTCGCGCCGCCCGCGCAGCTCGCGGGCCGCCCGCTCGTGGTCGACGATCGGCGCGGGGTAGTCGAGCAGGCGGCGCTCGGCGGCGGGGAGTCGCCACGGTTCGCGGACCGCCCGCCCGCGCACGCCCGCGAGCTCCGGGACGTGGCGGCGCACGTACGCGCCGTCGGGGTCGAAGCGCTCGGCCTGGCGCAGCGGGTTCAGGACCCGGTTGGGCCGCGTGTCGTTTCCCGTCCCCGCCATCCACTGCCAGTTGCCGACGTTGTTCGCGACGTCCGCGTCGAGCAGCAGCGATGCGAAGTGCGCCGCCCCCGCCCGCCAATCGACGTAGAGCGTCTTCGTCAGGAACGAGGCGACGATCAGGCGCGCGCGGTTGTGCATGAAGCCCTCGGCCGCGAGCTGGCGCATCCCCGCGTCGACGATCGGGTAGCCCGTCAGCCCCTCCCGCCACGCCCGCAGGTCCCGCTTCGAGCGCCGCCAGCGATCGCCCCGCGGGCGGTAGTCGCGCGACGGGAGCTCCGGCCGGTCGGCGAGCACCTGGCGGTGGAAGTCCCGCCAGCAGAGCTGCCGCGCGAAGCCCTCCGCGCCCGGCCGCCCGCGCGCACGCTCGAGCACCGTCCGCGGCGAGAGGCACCCGAAGTGCAGGAACGCGCTCAGCCGCGAGGTCCGCTCCCCCGCGAGGTCGTCGTGGCCCTCCTCGTAGCCCGCGAGCCCCCCGCCGAGCCAGCGGGTCAGCCGCTCGCGGGCCGGCCCCTCCCCGCCGCGGGCGATCCGCGGCGAGGGCGCCGTGCCGTCGCGCGCCGGGATCGCAGGGAGCCGCAGCTCGGGCAGGTCAGCCGGGGCGCTCAGCCTGCGCGGCGTCGGCGCCGCGGGCTGCAGCACCCGCCCGCTCCACGCGCGCCAGTAGGGCGTGAAGATGCGGTAGTGCCCGCCGTCCGACGGGGTGACCTCGCCCGGCGCCACGACCGAGGGGCCCGCGTGCTCGCGCAGCTCGACCCGCTGCTCGGCGCAGGCACGCGCGAGGCGCTCGCGGCGCCTGGCCGCGTAGGGCGTGCAATCGGCGCTCATGTCGATCGAGCTCGCGCCGTGCCTGCTCGCGACGCGGAGCGTCTCGGCGACGAGGTCGCCCCGGCGCACGACGAGGCCCGCGCCGCGGTCGCGCAGCGAGCCGTCGAGGTCCGCCAGGCAGTCGCGCAGGAAGGCGAGCCGGTTCGCGCTCGCGCAGCTCCCCGCCAGGATCTCCTCGTCGAGCACGAACAGCGGGACGACCCGCTCGCAGCGAGCCGCCGCGGCGGCAAGCGCCGCGTTGTCATGGACGCGCAGGTCGCACGTGAAGAGGACGACGCCGGTGCGCTCGGCGGTCGCGGTGGCGCTGGTCGTGGGCATCGCCGGCTCCCTACCCGCCCCCGCCTACCGGCCCTCGCCCCGCGTGTTCCTCGCCCGCGCGCTCCTCGGCGAGCGCCCGGCGGAGCGTCTCGGCGAACGGCGCCGGGTCGATCCCGAACGGCTCGGCGCCGCTCGGGTCGGTCACGACGGTCGCGGTCCGCAGCCCCTCGATCAGCGGTCGCGCGACGTTCGTGTCGACGGGCGTGACGAGGCCGAGCCACAGCGCCGACAGCCACGGCGTGATCAGCGGGACCGGGATCTTCGGGCGGGGGCGGATGCCCATCGCCTCGGCCATCCGATCGAGCATCGCGCCGTAGGAGAGCACGTCGGGACCGCCGATCTGGACCTCCCGCCCGCGCGCCGCGGCCACCTCGGGCGCGCGCACGAGGTAGGCGACCACGTCGTCGATCCCGATCGGCTGCGTCTCGGTCCTCAGCCAGCTCGGGGCGATCATCACCGGCAGGCGCCGGACGAGGTAGCGCAGCGTGCGGTAGGACTCGCTGCCCGCGCCGACGACCATCGCGGCGCGGAAGTAGGTCAGCGGGGGTCCCTCGGCGGCCAGCACGAGCGCCGTCTCGTGGCGGCTGCTCAGGTGCTTGGAAGTCGACTCCACGCCGAGCCCGCCGAGGTAGACGACGCGCTCGACCCCGGCCGCCTTCGCGGCGTGCGCGAAGTTGCGCGCGCCATCGAGCTCGCGCTGCGCGAAGTCGCCCCCGCCCGCCATCGCGTGGATCAGGTAGTAGGCCGTCCCGACCCCCTCGAAGGCGCCCTCGAGGCTCGCGGCGTCCGTCACGTCGCCCCTCCGCAGCTCCGCGCCGGCGGCCTCGAGCGCCGCCGCGCGCGCCGGGTCTCGGACGAGCGCCCTCACGGGCGTCCCGCGCCGCAGGAGCTCCGCGGCGAGCCTGCCGCCGATGAAGCCGGTCGCGCCGGTGACGAGGGCCGGGTCGGTGATCAGCTCAGGGTATCCGTGCCCGGCTCGGGCGCCGCGCGGCGCTCGGCCAGGTCGGCGCCCGTCGTGGTCGTCATCACCTGCGCGGCGCCGCCCCCGATCACCCTCCGATACAGCGCCGGGGCGATGACCCGCAGGGCGGCCGCGATCCCGTAGGGGCGCGGCACGTAGCGTTCGGCCCGCCCGCCGAGCCCGGCCTCGTAGATCGCCTCGGCCGCCCGCTCGGGCGTCGAGACCATCCGCCGGGTCAGCGGCTTTGCTATCAGCTCCGCCTGCGGGAAGCCCTCGGTCGCGATGAAGCCCGGCAGCACGAGGCCGACGTGGACGCCGTGCTCGCGCTCCTCGGCCCACAGCGAGTCCGACCAGCCGGCGAGGGCGAACTTCGAGGCGCTGTACGCGCCGCTGCCCGCGCGCGCCACGCGACCCGCCGTCGAGGCGACGTTGACGATCGCCGACGGGGCGCTCGCCCGCAGCATCGGCAGCAGCGCCTCGGTCAGGCGCACCTGGGCGTCGAAGTTGATCGCCATCGTGCGGCGGACGTTCTCCCAGCCGCCCTCGGCGAAGCGCGCCCGCCACGCCGCGCCCGCGTTGTTGACGAGCAGGTCGAGCCGCCCGTGGCCCGCGGCGAGGTGCTCGCGCACCCGGGCCGGCGCGTCCTCGTCGAGCAGGTCGACGGGGAGCGTCGAGACGCGGTCGCGGCCGAGCTCCGCGGCGAGCTGCTCGAGTCGCTCCCCGCGGCGGGCGATCAGCACGAGCTGCGCTCCCGGCTCGCGCGCGAGCCGCCGCGCCGTCGCTTCGCCGATGCCGCTCGAGGCCCCCGTGATCAGCATCACCGCCATCGCGCTTAGCCTTTCAGATCGAGGATGTGGGCGCCCGGGCCCGGAGTCACCTCGATCGTCCCCTCGGGCAGCTTTCGTCCCGGCTCGAGCAGAGCGAGGACCGAGCCGCCGAAGCCGCCGCCGATCAACCGCGCCCCGGCCGCGCCCGCGCGCAGCAACCGCTCGACCGTCGCCTCGACCGCCGGGGTGGACACCTGGTAGAGGTCGCGCAGGCTCGCGTGCGACGCGCTCAGCAGGCGCGCGAGCTCGCCGATCTCCCCGTCGCGCAGCGCGGCGACGGCCGCGAGCACGCGCTCGTTCTCCTCGATCACGTGGCGGGCGCGCAGATCGAGCGGCGACGGCAGACGCTCGAGGTCCTCGGGGCGCGCCTCGCGCAGCGACTCGACCCCGAGCACGGCGCACGCCTCCGCGCACTCGCGGCGGCGCTCGTTGTAGCCCGAGCTCGCGTGGACGTGGCGCTCGCCGGAGTCGGCGATCGCGAAGCGCCAGCCGTCGAGCGCCAGCGGGACCTGCTCCACAGCGAGGCTGCGGAAGTCGATCAGGACCGCGTGCTCGGCCGTGCCGAGCAGGCTCGCGAGCTGGTCGAGCAGCCCCGTCCTGGCGCCCGCCCAGTCGTTCTCCACGCGCGAGCAGAGCCGCGCGAGCTCGATCCGGCCCGCCGTCCCGGCCGCGGCGTCCGAGCCCGGCTCGCCGAGCTCGGCCAGCGCCAGCGCGAGCGCGACCGTGAGGGCGGCCGAGGAGGAGAGGCCCGAGCCGAGCGGGACGCTGCCGCTGATCTGCAGGCGCGCCCCGGGCAGCGGCCGGCCGCTCGCCTGGAGCTCCGCCACGACCCCGTGCACGTACGCGCGCCAGCCCTCGGCCGGTCCGGGGCTCCGCGCCGGGAAGGCGTCCTCCTCGCCGAGGTCGGAGGCGAGCGCGTGGATCGTCGCTGCAGCTCCGCCCGAGTCGGGGGCGCCCGCGTCCGCTCCCGTCCCGGGGGCGCCCGCGGAGGCCGGATCCCCGTCGGCGGTCGCCCGCACGGTCACCCCGTCGGCGATCGCGAAGGGCAGGGCGAGCCCGCCGTTGTAGTCGGTGTGCTCCCCGATCACGTTGACGCGGCCGGGGGCGAAGGCGGTGCAACGCCTAGCCGGCACGCTCGATCGCCCCGCGCAGGTGCTCGGCGGCCTCCTCCGGCAGGACGTCCCCGATGAACGTCCCCGCGCCCTGCTCGGAGCCCGCCAGGTACTTGAGCTTCTCGGCGGTGCGCAGCGGCGGGTAGAACTCGAGGTGCAGGTGGCCGGCGTGACCGGCCGCGCCCGTCGGCGCCTGGTGCACGGCCATCACGTAGGGCAGGGGACGGTCGAACAGGGCGTCGTAGCCGTGGACGAGATCGAGCAGCGCTGCGGCGAGCAGCCGCAGCTCGCCGTCCCGGCAAGTCAGCAGCGACGGCCGGTGCTCGCGCATCACGAGGTGTGCTTCGTAGGGCCAGCGCGCGGCCTCCGGCACGAACGCGCTGACGGCGTCGTTCTCGAACAGCAGGCGGCGCCCGTCGGAGCGCTCGCGCTCCAGCAGCGCGCACGGGGCGCAGCCGTCGAGGCGCGCGTCGGCGGCGAGCTCGAGTGCCGGCACCGGCGGCAGGAACGGGTAGCCGTAGATCTGCCCGTGCGGATGGTGCAGGGTCACGCCGACCTCGACGCCGCGGTTTTCGAAGATGTAGACGTACTCGACGTCCTCGCGGGCGCCGAGCTCCGCGTAGCGGTGTCGCCAGACCCACATCAGCGCCTCGACCCGGTCGAGCGACAGCGCGCCGAGCGAGGCGTCGTGGTCGTCGGTGTAGACGACGACCTCGGCCGCGCCCCGCGGCGCCTCGAAAGACGGGAAGCGATTGTCGAAGACGACGATCTCAAACGCCTCGAGCGGGATCTCGGTCGCCGGGCCTCCCGGCCGGGTCGGGTCCAGCGGGCAGTCGGCCCGGTCGGGCAGGAAGGTGCGGTCCTGACGGTGGATCGCGTAGACGACCTGCTCGCCGCGCAGCTCGTTGAAGCGCAGCTCGCTCACCGTCGACCGTCCGCCCGCGAGAACACGATCAGCGTGCGCCCGTCGTCTTTGCGCAGACGCTCGAGCTCGAGCGGGCCGTAGAGCTCGTCCTCCCCGCCGCCGGCGTGCTTCGCGGACGCCTCCGGCGGGGACGGCTCGTCGTCGCCCGGGCCGCCGGGGGCGGCTCGTTTCCCGTCCATGACCCGAGGGTATAGCGACCTCGTGCGGAGTTCGACTCGAATCGTCGCGAGGCGTCTCGCGAGTGCGTCGCGAAGCTCGCCGGGAGCGGGTCGAGCGCCTCGGGCGTGCTGTGGTGGATCCGGGATGCGGGTTACGGGTTTTTCCCCGGCCTATGTCGAACGAACCGGATAGTGTGCATTGGTGCAAGCCGGCAGCCGCCGGTCGAACCCTGACTTTGGAGGAGAGCGATGTCAGAAGATCAGGTTCTCGAGCGCGAGCCGGAGGCCACAGGCTCCGGATTTGACCGACGGTCATTCTTGCGCCGCACCGCGATGACCGGCGTCGCCGCCGGCTCGGTCGGGACGATCCTCAGCGCCTGTGGCTCCAGCGCTTCGAGCGGCGGCAGCGGCGGCTCGGAAAGCGTGTTCGGGAAACACAAGAACTACAAGTTCGTGTTCGTCAACCACGTCACGACGAACCCGTTCTTCACCCCCACCCAGTACGGCGCGGCCGACGCCTGCAAACTGCTCGGCTGCAGCTACCAGTGGACCGGCTCGGAAAACAGCAACGTGAGCCAGATGGTGAACGCGCTGAACACGGCCGTGACGAGCGGCGCCGACGGGATCGCCGTGGCGCTGATCGACCTGCACGCCTTCAACGCGCCGGTCGAAGCCGCGATCAAGGCGGGCATCCCGGTGATCGCCTACAACGCGGACGCGCCCGGCAACGCGCGGCTCTCCTACGTCGGCCAGGACCTCAAAAAGGCCGGCGAAGAAATGGGCGTGCGGATCAAAGAAGCCGTCGGCTCCGGCG
This sequence comes from Solirubrobacteraceae bacterium, assembly GCA_035571915.1. GTDB lineage: Bacteria > Actinomycetota > Thermoleophilia > Solirubrobacterales > Solirubrobacteraceae > Palsa-744. Next base: position 38,329 of record DATNBM010000100.1, read on the forward strand.
AAGTCGGGCTGTTCATCGCGACGCCCGGCTCGGCCAACCTGCAGCCGCGCATCGAAGGCGCCGAAAAGGTGCTGAAGGGCAGCGGCATCACCGCCCATTCCGTCGCGACCGGCGCCGCCGTCACGCAGGAGCAGCCGGCGATCGAAGCGTGGTACCAGAGTCACAAAAACGCCAAGGGCATGTACGCCGTGGACGGCGGCTCGACCGAATCGCTGGCGAAAGTCATGCAGAAGCTCGGTCTCGCCGGCAAGGTGCACGCGGGCGGCTTCGACCTGACCGAACAGACGCAGAAGCTGCTCTCCGAAGGCGACATCGAATTCACGATCGACCAGCAGCCGTACCTGCAGGGCTTCCTGCCGGTGCTGCAGCTGTTCCAGTACAAGGTCTCGGGGACGCTGACCGGTCCCTCGGAAGTGGACACGGGCCTGAAGTTCCTCGACAAGGAAACGGTCCAGCCATACCTGAAGACGAAGACGCGCTACGAGGGCACCTCCTCGGCCGTCACGGTGGTCGGCTAGCGCGACCGTGGCAAGCGCCACGCAAGAGTCCGCCGCGAAAGGACCCGAAGGAGGGTCCGGGGGTCCGGTGCAGGAGCACCGGGCCCTGCCCGGCGGACGCGCGATCCTCGAGCGGCTGATCTCGCTGCGCGAGGGGTCGATCATCGTCGTCACGGTGATCGTGGCGGTCTACTTCTCCGCCAACACCAGCACGTTCTTCACCGGAAGCAACTTCGAAACGCTGCTGCCGTACTTCGCCCCGCTTGCGATCCTCGGCGCGGGCGAGGTGTTCGTGCTGATCCTCGGCGAGGTCGACCTGTCGATCGGCGCGATGTACATGTTCGCGCCGATCGTGTTCTACAAGCTCGACACCGCCGGCCTGGGGCTGGTGCCCTCGATCATCCTGTCGATGCTCATATGCATGGCGGTCGGCGCGATCACCGGCTCGTTCGTCGCGATCCTCGGAGTGAGCTCCTTCGTGACGAGCCTCGGCATGCTGTTCGGCTTCGAGGGCCTGAGTCTGATCCTCTCCCATGGCACGCCCGTCGCGACGCCCGGCGCCCAGGTGCACTCCACGATCGTCCAGGTGCACCACGTCGTCAACGGCCACTCGATCACGCTGCCGGAAAAAGTCAACCACGTCGGCACGTTCGCGAAAATCTTCGGCGCGGGGATCTACTCGGAGCTGATCTGGGCGATCGCGATCGTGCTGATCCTGCAGGTCGTGCTCACGTTCACGCGCTGGGGCCTGTACACGGTCGCAATCGGCTCGAACAAGCTCGGCGCGGCCGAGGCGGGCGTGAAGGTGAAGCTCGTGACGATCCGCAACTTCGTGCTCGCGGCGCTGCTCGCGGGCCTCGTCGGAGTGTTCGAGGCGATCCGCTCGCAGACGATCCAGCCGGACCCCTCGGGTCCGAACGAACTCCTGCTGATCGCGATCGCGGGCGCCGTGATCGGCGGCACGCTGCTGTCGGGGGGATCCGGCACGGTCGTCGGCGCCTTCATCGGCGCGCTGTTCCTCGGCATCCTCAAGGACGGCCTGATCCTGCAGGGCGTCAACGCCAACTACCTGCTCTTCTACACGGGCATCGCGATCATCGTCGCGATGACCGCAAACGTCTACGTCGCGCGCGCGAGAAGGGGGCACAGCGGCAGTGGCTGACGCGGCTGCACCGCAGACGGGAGTGGTGGGTCCGACTTCGGCGCCCGACGACGTGCTGCGCGTCGAGCACATCGCCAAGCGCTTCGGCCCGGTGACCGCCCTGAAGGACGTCAACCTGCACCTGAAACAGGGTGAGGTGCTCGGCCTGCTCGGCGACAACGGCGCGGGGAAGTCGACGCTGATCAAGATCATCTGCGGCTTCCAGAAAGCCGACGCCGGCAAGATGTGGCTGCGCGGCGAGCCGTACGAGCCGAAAAGCGTCGATGACGCCCGCGCGCACGGCATCGAGACGGTCTACCAGGACCTCGCGTTGATCGACGAACTGTCCGTGTACCACAACCTGTTCCTGCGCAAGGAGCGGGTGCACAGGCCGGTCCCGCTGCTGTCCAACCGGCAGATGAAGCGCGAAGCGCGCGCCGCCCTGGACGACATCGGCATCAACATCCCGCGCATCGACGTCGCGGTCGCGAGGCTGTCCGGGGGCCAGCGGCAGGCGATCGCCGTCGCCCGCACGGTCAACTCCGACGCCGACATCCTGCTGCTCGACGAGCCGCTGGCGGCGATGGGCGCGAAAGAGGGGGCGCAGATCCTCGACCTCGTCGCGCGCCTGAAGGACGAGGGTCGCGTCTCGATCATCATGATCCTCCACAACTACGTGCACGTGCTGCAGGCATGCGACCGCGTGAGCATGATCCAAGACGGCGCGATCGCGCTCGACAAGCCGACCGCGGAGACGTCGGTCGAGGAGCTCACCGACATCGTCGTAAACGAGTACCGGCGGGCCCGGGAGGAAGCCCACCGCGCCGAGGCCGAGGCGGCGTCCGGCGGGGCAGCGGCGTCCGGCGGGGCAGCGGCGTCCGAGGGCGCGTCTGGCGCCTAGGACGCGGTCTCGCGGACGAGCTTCTCGACGTAGGGCTGGAAGAGGCTCGAGACGGCCGCAGCGGTCGCCGAGGCGTCGCCGTCGGGCAGCGCCGCGTAGCTGATCGCGAGGCGCACGAGCACGTCGCCGAGCAGCTCGGCGTCGCGGCGGCGGATCAGCGGCCAGCCTGAGACGACCACGTCGGTGAGGCGGTCGGCGGCGCGCTCGACGAGCGGCTTGCCCTGCGTCGTCAGCAGCGCGAGCAGCTCCTCGGCGCCCTCTTCGAGCACGATCGCGCGCAGCAGGGGGTTCTCCGCGGCGGATGTCAGGAAGAGGTCGAAGGCCGCGGCGAGCGCCTTCGGGGGAGCGTCGAGATGCTGACGGACCGAGGACTCGACCGCGTCGAGGAAGCTTTCGGCCTCGCGCATCACGAGTACCTGGGCGAACTCCTCGCGGCTGCCGAACTCCTTGTAGAGGGTCTGGCGGCTGACGCCCGCCGCGACGGCGATGTCGGCCATCGTGATGTCGGCCCAGTGGCGCGACTCGAGCTCATGGCAGGCGGCGTCGAGCAGCGTGTTGCGCAGCAGCTCTCGGGCGGCTACGGAGTAGGGGACTCGTTGCGGGGCGGCTGACATGCGCGAAATGGTGGCAGTGGCCGATCTCGGCGACTTCACTCGACCGGCTCGAAGTCGACCTTATCGCGCACCCCGCAATCCGGGCACGCCCAGTCGTCGGGGACCTCGCTCCACGCGGTCCCCGCGGGGAAGCCCTCGCGGGGATGTCCGGCGGCCTCGTCGTACTCGTACCCGCAGCTCGGGCAGCGCCAGCGGCTCATGCGGGCAGGTAGCGACGACGCTTGCGGGCGTGCACGTTCGCCAGGGACGCGTCGCCCCGGTAGTGGTCGAGCACGCGGCGGTCCATCACGCGGCGCCAGATCGGCGGCACGAGGGCCAGGACGATCATGCCCGCGTAGCCCGTCGGCAGCTGGGGCGCCTCCTCGACGTGGCGCAGGGCCTGGTAGCGGCGGACCGGGTTGGCGTGGTGGTCGGAGTGGCGCTGGAGGTGGTAGAGCAGCACGTTGGAGGCCGCGCTGTTGCTGTTCCAGCTGTGCTCCGGGCGGGTCCGCTCGTAGCGCCCGTCCTCGCGGCGCTGACGAAGCAGGCCGTAGTGCTCGAGGTAGTTGACGACCTCCAGCAGCGAGAAGCCGATCACGGCCTGAAGCGCGAGGTAGGGGAGGATGCCCGCGCCGAAGACGGCGGCGAGGGCGCCGAACAGCACGACGGTCATCGCCCAGGCGCTGAGGATGTCGTTGCGATAGGTCCACGGCGAGCTGCCGAGCCGCCCGAGGCGAGTGCGCTCGAGCTCCCACGCGGAGCTCAGGCTGCCGGCGACCGTGCGGGGCAGAAAGCGCCAGAAGCTCTCGCCGAGGCGTGAGCTGGCGGGGTCTTCGGGCGTCGCGACGCGGACGTGGTGGCCGCGGTTGTGCTCGATGAAGAAGTGGCCGTAGCCGCTCTGCGCGAGCGCCACCCGGCTGAGCCAGCGCTCGAGGCTCGCACGCTTGTGGCCTAGCTCGTGCGCGGTGTTGATCGCCACGCCGCTGACCATCCCGAGCGTCAGCGCGAGGCCGATCTTGTCGGCCACGGACAGGCTCGATGAGGCGAACAGCCCGCACGCGAGCACCAGGCCGGCGTACTGCACCGGCAGATACAGGTAGGTGCACCAGCGGTAGTAGCGATCCTGCTCGAGCCACTTGATGACGTCGTCGGGCGGGTTGCGGGCGTCCATCCCGATCAGCAGGTCCAGCAGCGGGAAGATGCCGAAGACCAGCACCGGACCGAAGAACCAGAACGCGCCGAGGCCGGTCGCTTCGACCAGGCCCCACGCGATGAACGGCAGTGTCGGGACGACGAGGCCGAGCATCCACGCATGGCGCTTGGGGTCTCGCCAGCGAGACGGCGCGGCCGCGGACGAGGGCTCGCCGGGCTCCGCTGTTCGCGAGGGGGCGGTTTCGGTCTCGGGGAGCGACGCGGGCGAGGGTGCGGCAGCTGACAAGGGGGTCGACCTCCTGGTTGTGCGGGAAAAGCGCCCCTTCCTCGGGCGATCAGTTTACATACCCCGCACTCTCTGTCAAGTAACTGGACAGAACCGGAATCGCTCGGCGGTGTCCGCCGCCGGACGGATATCGGCCCGACGAAGCGGTGGGGGCGATACGCTCGGTGACGGATGGCCGCATCCCCGGTGCAGGAGAGCAGCGCCCACGGCAGGCGCAGTCGCTGGCCCTTCGTGGCCGCCGCGGCGGCCGGCTTCGTGCTCGCGCTCGCCCTTTTCACCTACCTCTACGACCACTCGCGGCGTGACGTGATCGCCAAGGGCGTGACGATCGCCGGCGTGCCCGTCGGCGGCCTGCACGAAGCGGCCGCGCGAACGAAGCTGGAACGAGACCTCGTGGCGGCCCTGAACGGCCCCGTCGTCGTTCGCTACGGGACCCGCACCTGGCGCCTGGAGGGCCGGAGCGCGGGCCTGCGGGTGGACGTCGCGAACATGGTCGACCAGGCCGTCCAGGCCGGCCGCGGCGGGTCGATCTTCTCGCGCACGATCCGTAGCCTGACCGGCGGGAGCGTCCACCGCGACGTCCCGCTCGTCGCGAGCTACTCCCACGGCGCCGTCCGGGGACTGACGAAGCAGATCAGGGCGGCCGTCAACCGCGCGCCGCGCGACGCGACCGTCCAGCCCAGCTCCTCGGGGCTCAGCACCGTCCGAGGAGAGGTCGGGCGGTCCGTCGAATCGAGCAAGCTCGGCGGGCGGATCGAGGCGGCCCTGGTCGCGCCAAGCGGACGCCGGACGGTGAGCGTGCCGGTGCGGACGGTCAAGCCGAAGGTCACCACCGCCCAGCTCGCGGCGAAGTACCCGGCCTACATCGTCGTCGACCGCTCGACCTTCCGCCTGCGCTTCTACAACCACCTGAAACTCGAAAAGACATACGAAGTGGCGGTCGGCATGGAAGGCCTCGAAACGCCTGCGGGGCTGCACCACATCGAATGGGAGCAGGTCAACCCGCCCTGGTACGTGCCGAAGAAAGCGTGGGCGGGGGCGCTCGCGGGAACCGTCGTGCCGCCCGGCCCGGCCGATCCGCTGAAGGCGCGGTTCATGTCGATCGAAGGCGGCGCCGGCATCCACGGGATCGACCCGAGCGAGTACTCCTCGATCGGCCACGACGCCTCGCACGGCTGCGTGAGGATGCGCATCCCCGACGTGATCGAGCTGTACGCGAAAACGCCCGTGGGGACGCCCGTCTACATCATCTAGGGGGCTCCGCCCGCCGGGTCTCAGGCGCGTCGCTCACGCGCCGGACGGGGCTCAGGAGGAGCCGGGGGGCTTGCGCGAGGCGATGTATTCCTCGTTCTGGCGGCGCTCGCCGCGAACCTGCACGAGGATGTAGACGATGATGACGTTGACGACCACGCCGATGCCCCCGAACGTGACGATCAGTCCGAAGGTCTTGGCGAACGCCTGGGAGCTCGCGATCAGCATTGGCGGCAGCCTACCAGCGCGGGTCCCGGCGGTGTCGTAGCCTTAGGGCGTCCGCCCGGGGCGATCGGTCGCCCCGCAGCGCCAGGAGAGGTGCCGGAGCGGTTGAACGGGCGCGACTGGAAATCGCGTAACGGGGGAAACCTCGTTCGAGGGTTCGAATCCCTCCCTCTCCGCTTGGTCCCGTGCGCGGTGGGCGCTCCTTGACCGGACCCCCTCGGACTAGCGACGGCTGGCCAGCAGCCAGCGGTCGGGGAACACGCGCGAGCGTCGCACCCGCCCTTCCC
>DATNBM010000101.1:0-84213 GCA_035571915.1 Solirubrobacteraceae bacterium
GACCCGGAGGCCGCGCTCGATCGCCTCGTCCGCAAGGCGCTGAAGCTCGTCGGGCGGCCGACGATCCAGCGGAGGCTCGCCTCGCACGCCGACCGCGACCCGCGGATCGCCGCGGCGCTCGACCGGGTTGCACGGGCGCGGATCGAGCGGATCGAGTCGCTCTACCGGCGGCTCGGCCTGACGCCCGCGCGAGCCAAGGCGAAGGCCGTCGTCGCCTACGCGACGATCCTGGGACTCGAGGAGCTCGACCGCGAGGGTGGGCTCGAGGTGCCCGAGGCGAGGCTCGTCAGGGAGCTGCGGGAGGCGCTGGCGCCGTAGCGGGCACGGCTCAGGTCGCGGGAACGACCTCGGCGTACTTCACCGTGTCGATGAACTGCCGGAAGCGTGCGAGCTTGCCGTCGCGGATGTCCCAGACGTGGACCACCGGCACGTCGAGGGCCTTGCCGGTCGCCTTGCCGGTGCCCGTGTAGCGGACGACCGCCGCGACGGTCGCGCCGGATCCGATCAGCTCCTCGGGGACGATCGCGAAGCCCTCGACGTCCTCCGTGATCGGGCCGAAGACGTTCTGCGCCACCGCGTCGCGGCCGTGGTAGAGGCCGCCGTAGGGCATGCCCTCTGCCTCGAACCATTCGATGTCGTCGGCGAACGCTCCGAGCACGGCGGGCACGTCGCCTCTGCCGAATGCCGCGTAGGTGTCCTTGACGAACTCGACGTTCTGCTCACTCATGGGTCCCCCTTGGTTGGCGCACGCTTGGATGGCGCGCGTGGTGCGACGGTACTCGAACGGGAATCGCGCTCGTCCTGTGGCGGGGAGATGCACGTTGCTGCGGCTGGTCGATCGACTCGCTCGCCTACGCGTCCCTATGGGCTTCGTTTCGCCCCGCCCAGAAGGTCGGGAGCACGACCCACGTACGCTTCGCGCTTGAGCTGCTGTGCGAGGCGTCTGTGCCTCGCGGCCTCGACGAAGCGCTTCCGTCGCGGATCGAAGATCAGCTCGGCGTCGTAACAGACAGGGCCGCATCGGACGCCGTTCGGTGCGGTCTTCACGAAGCGCGCGAGCGTGGCGCCCGAGAACAACGGGCGAGGTCCGGTTCCCAGAACTTCGAGGGTCACGCGCATCGTCTTCGCGTGTTCGAGCCAGCCGGAGCGGAGCGTCATTGACACGAGTCGTCGTGCTCTCCGTTCGTGGCGGCCGCTTCGGACGTACTCGCAGACGTTCGTGCCCTTGAGGACCTCAGGTCCACAGCGCTCGCCGACGGGACCGGCCGGATAGGTCGTGCAGACCGTGTTCGCGCACACGCGAACGGCGCGCGCGTCCGGGAAGCCGTGGGTCACGTCGCCGAACAGGACGGTCAGCCCCGACTCGCACCCGATGAGAGTGCACGCGAATTCCCTGGCGCCGCCGCAGCCCGCGAGCGAGCACGCAACGAGCACCAGCAGTCGGCCTCGGCGCGGGCTCAATCCGGGTCAGCCCGGCTGGGCTGACCCGGATTGCTGCTCGATCAGCTCGATGCGATACCCGTCGGGGTCTTTAACGAAGCACAGCCGCGAGCCGCCCTCGCGCACCGAGTAGGGAGGCTTCTCGGGCTCGATGCCCTGCTCGGCGAGCGCCGCGAGCGTGCCGTCGAGGTCCTCGGCCGTGATCGCGATGTGGCCGTAGGCGGTGCCGAGCTCGTACGAGTCGACGCCGAAGTTGTAGGTCAGCTCCAGGCGCGGCATGTCCCCGTCGCCCGGCTGGTTCATGAAGACGTTGACGGCCTCGTCGCGGATCGGCAGCCGCCCGACCTCCTTGAAGCCGAGCGCTTCGTAGAACGCGACCGAGCGGTCGATGTCGGTGATCCGGTAGCAGGTGTGGATGAGTGCCATGCGCGGAGTCTAACCGCGTGGTTTCCACCGATGGGCCCGGTTGCCACAGGTGCGAACCTGGAGGTATGTCCGAGCGGCCCGCACCCGTCCTCCCCCGGCCCCTCGGTCCGCACGCGCCGGTCGAGCTCTACTGGCTGCCGCTCGGGGCAGGCGGGCACTCGGTGCGCTTCAACGGGCGTGTCTTCGAGGCGATCTCGGCCCTCCTTCAACGTCGACCACGCTGCGACCTCTACCACGCGGCTTTGGAGGTCCACCTGCCCGAGGGCCGCTTCGTCATCGAGATGACGCCGGTGCCGCGGGACGCGGGCGGGGTCGAGGCGCGGGCAGTCGCGACCGGCCCCGTCGGCAGCCGCCTCGCGGGGCGCCTGCGCCTGTTCCGCTACGAGATCCGCTGCTGGCGCGACGGCACGATCCCCGACCTCGCCGAGGCCGTCGACTCGCCGCGGGCGGTCTGCGTCCGCGCCGAGCAGGCCCGCTGGCTGCTGCGGCTCGCCCCGCTCGTCCCGACGCCCGTCTGGGGCCGCGACGAGCTCGCCGCCGGTGAGATGTGGAACTCGAACTCCGTCGTCGCGTGGCTGCTCGAGCGCGGCGGCCTCGACGCCGCATCGGTCGCCCCGCCTCGGGGCGGCCGCGCGCCCGGCTGGAGCGCCGGGATCGCCGTCGCCCGCCGCGAAGCCCACGCGATCCACACGCCGGCCGCGCGCGGGCAGCGAGTCGCGGCCTCGCAGGTGCGCCTCGCCGGGTCGTGACGTCCGTGCGGGTCGTCCCCCTCGCGCTCGTCCTCTACGCCCTCCTGTTCAGGAGAAGGGTTCTCACCTGGGGCGCATCGGCCGCGGAGGCCGCCGAGAGCCTTCCGGGCGACGAGCTGCTCGCGGACGCCGACGGGACGAGCACGCGGGCCGTCACGATCGCCGCCCCCGCCGACTGCGTATGGCCGTGGCTCGCCCAGATGGGCCCGGCGCCGCGGGGCGGCGCCTACACCTACGACTGGATCGAGAACCTCCTCGGCCTGAACATGCACAGCGTCGAGGAGGTCCTGCCCGCCTACCAGCATCCTCGGCTCGGGGAGGAGATCTCCTTCGGCTCCAACCGGATGCGCCTCGAGCGCGCCGATGAGCCGAGCGCGCTCGCCTGGCGCTCGGCCGACGGCAACTGGGTTTGGAGCTTCGTCCTGCGCGAGCGCGACGGCGCGACGCGCCTGATCAGCCGCAACCGCTACCGCCTGCCCACGACGGCCGCCCGGATCGGGATGTTCGCGATGGAGCCCGCGTCGCTCGTGATGGAGGCGAAGATGCTCGCCGGGATCAAGGCCCGCGCCGAGCGCCTCGCCGCGGAGCGGGTTCCCGCTCAGGCGGCCTGAAGCCGCACCCGCCAGATGTGCTCCATCGGCCAGCGCCGCGCCCATTCGCGGTGGGCCTCGGTGCGGTAGCTGCTCGTCGCGTCCGGCGCGGGGCGCAGCTCGATCAGGTCCTCGATCGCGAAGCCGTTCTTGCGGAACACCGCGATCCACTCCCCGTAGGGGAGGTTGAAGTTGATCGGCTCGCCGGGCTCCTCGAAGCGGTAGATGCCCTCGAAGTAGTCGGCCACGAGCCGCTCTCCCGGTCCGTCCGCGCCCACCGGCCAGGTCAGGTCGACGATCGGGGTCAGGACCGAGAAGACGAACATGCCGCCCGGGCGGAGCACCCGCGCGACCTCGGGGACGCTCTTGTGCGGGTCCGTGAACGTCATCGCGCCGAAGTCGCAGAAGACGAGGTCGAAGCTCGAGTCGGGCAGGCCCGTCGCCTCGGCGCTCGCGTGCACGAGCGGGAAGTCGAGGCCCGCCTCGGCCATCGCTCGGCGGGCATGCTCGAGCTGGCGGGCGGAGTTGTCGAGGCCCGTCGTACGGGCGCCCCGCCGGGCGAGCGCGACCGACCACTGCGCGGCCCCGCAGCCGAGCTCGAGCACGTCGAGGCCGGAGACCTCGCCGAGCGCGCCGAGCTCGGACTCGGGGATCTGCCACACGCCCCAGGCCGTACCGCCCGACTTCTCCAGCTGCCCGCCGTGACGGGCCTGGTACTCGTCCGACTGCGCGTCCCAGCGCTCGCGGTTGACGCGCGCCTCCGGTGTCAGATCTTCGCTCATCGGGCAAGCCTAGACGGCGCCGTCGCGCCCACGCGGAGGTCTACCACCCCCGGCTCTAGACTGCCGGGCGTGCGGACGCTTGTCGTGGGCCACGGCGGTAGGGAGAGCGCGCTCGCCATGCGCATGGCCGAGCACAGCGAGCTGTACGCGTTCGTCGGCCACGAGAACCCGACGATCCTCCTCCACGCGCAGCGCTCGGGCGGCGGGCATCGCGTCGGCGACGTCTGCGACCCCGACGCCGTCGCCGCCTACGCCCGCGAGGCTCAGATCGACATCGCGATGGTGAGCTCCGACGAACCGCTCGCCGCGGGCGTCGTCGACGCGCTCGCCGCCCAGGGCACCCGCGCGGTCGGTCCGACCCGCGCCGGCGCCGAGATCGAGTGGAACAAGGTCTTCGCCCGCGAGCTGCTCGCCGAGGTCGCGCCCGAGGCCGTGCCGATCCTGCGCGTCGCCCGCACGCCCGCCGAGGTCGAGGACGCCTTCGCGGCGTTCGGCTCGGCGCCGGTCGCCGTCAAGCCCGCCGGCCTGACGGGCGGCAAGGGCGTGAAGGTGATGGGGCCTCATCTCGCCGACCACGAGGAGGCCCGCTCCTACGCGCTGCAGCTGCTCGAGCAGGGCGGCCCCGGGGAGGCCGTGCTCGTCGAGGAGCGGATCGACGGGGCCGAGTTCACGATCCAGGCGATCAGCGACGGCCGCACCGTCGTCTTCCCCAACGCGACCTACGACTACCCCTACCGCTTCGACGGCGACGAGGGCCCCGGCACCGGCGGGATGGGCTCGCTCTCGCTGCCGACGCCGACGCTTCCCTTCATGACCCCCGCCCACTACACCCAGGCGTGCGAGATCGTCCAGCGCGTGATCGAGCGGCTCGGCGCGCTCGGCCGGCATTTCAGCGGCGTCATGAACTCGGGCTTCTTCGCGACCGCCGAGGGCGTGAAGGTGATCGAGTTCAACGCCCGCTTCGGCGACCCCGAGTGCATGAACATCATGAGCCTGTTCGAGGGCTCCTGGGCGGGGGCGATGGAGAGCATCGCGGCCGGCACCCTGAGCGCGGCCGACGTGCCGCTGCGCTCCGAGGCGTCGGTCGTCCTCTACCTCGTCTCACCCGACTACGCGCTGCGCAAAGGCGGGCCGTATGAGTTCACGCTCGACCGCGCCGCGATCGAGGCCGAGGGCGGGCACGTCTTCTTCTCCTCGGCCGTGTCCGCGGGCGGCGACGCGTACCGCACCGTCGGGACCTCGCGCGCGGTCGCGCTCGCCACGACCGCCCCGACGCTCGAGCAGGCGCGCGCGCGGGTCGCGGGCTGGGCCGAGCGGGTGCCGGTGCTCGAGTGGCGGCGCGACGTCGGCGACGGCGCCTACCTCGACGGGCTGACCGAGCTCGTGAGGGCCGAGGCCGGCGCGGGCGCCTAGGATGGCGAACAACGTGATCGTCGAGCGCTCCACCCACCCCCAGTTCGTCTCGAACACGTTCCTCGTCGCCGACGGCGAGGGCGGACCGGCGTTCTTCGTCGACGCCGGCGGCCCGGTCGAGCCGCTGATCGAGGCCGCCGATCGGCTCGGCCTTCAGCCGACGCACATCCTGCTGACCCACCACCACTACGACCACGTCAGCGAGGTCGGCAAGCTGCGCGAGCGCTGGCCCGACCTGGAGGTCCTGATCTCGGCCCGCGAGCAGGAGCTGCTCGGCGCGAGCGGTGACGGCGGGGCCTCCTCCTACGGCAACATCGAGGCCGGCGACGAGTTGAGCTTCGGGAAGCTCTCGGTGCGCGCGCTGAGCACGCCCGGTCACACCGGCGGGATGCTCTCGCTGCTGGTCTCCTCGGGCGAGGGCCCCGGCGCCGTCTTCACCGGCGACACGCTCTTCAAGGACTCCGTCGGGGGCGTCAAAGCGCCCGGCCACACGAGCTACGCCGACCTGCGCGACTCGATCATGGGCACGCTGATGGAGCTCCCCCCGGAGACCGTCATCCACCCGGGCCACGCCGCCGACACGACCGTCGGGCGCGAGTGGGAGCAGAACGCGTTCATCCGCATCTGGCGCGGACTCGACGGCGAGGGCTCCGAGCGGTGCACCGTCGGCGGCGAGCCCGCCACGCTGATCCTGCTCGGCGACGACTACGACGGCGGCCACAAGGCCTGGGTCCGCTGGCCCGACGGCTCGGACGACATCGTGCCGGGCTCGAAAGTGGAGCGCGGCGGCCCGTAACGGGTCCCGCTCTCTCCACCCGGCCGCCGCTCGCCTCCTAGGATTGGAACGATGGCGCGCGGCGAGAACGAGAAGATCCCCACCTCGCGGGTGCGGCGCACCGCGACCGTCGCCTCGCTCGCCGCCAGCGAGGCCGTCAAGCAGTTCGGCACGCGCGCGGCCAACGTGACGCGCGGCGACGAGGCCGCCGAGGAGGCGATGTCGCGTCGCCAGCTAGAGACCGCCAAGCAGATCGTCGCGGTCCTCGGGACGATGAAGGGCGCCGCGATGAAGCTCGGGCAGGTGATGTCGTTCTTGGACGTCGGCCTGGTCCCCGAGGAGCACCGCGAGGAGTTCCAGCGCGAGCTCGCGAAGCTCCGCGACGCGGCCCCCACGGTCTCCTTCAAGCAGATGAGCCGAGTGATCGAGGACGACCTCGAAGCGCCCCTGAAGGAGGTCTTCTCGGAGTTCGACACCGAGCCGATCGCGGCCGCCTCGATCGGCCAGGTCTACCGCGCCCGCCTGGCCGAGGACGGCCGCGAGGTGGCCGTCAAGGTCCAGTACCCCGGCGTCGCCGGCGCGGTCCGCGCCGACATGCAGAACCTGGACATGATCATGCGGCTGCTCAAGCGGATGACGCCCGGCCTCGACGTGAAGGCGGTCACGAGCGAGATCCGCGAGCGGATCGAGGAGGAGCTCGACTACGAGCTCGAGGCCCAGAACCAGCGCTCGCTGGCGCGGATCTACGCGGGGCACCCGTTCATCGTCGTGCCGGCCGTCGTCAGCTCGCTCAGCCGCGAGCGGGTGCTCGTCAGCGAGTTCGTCTCCGGCACGGGATTCGAGGAGCTGAAGTCACGCCCACAGGCCGAGCGCGACAAACTCGGCGAGATCGTCTTCCGCTTCTTTCTCGGTTGCCTGTACCGCCATCGCGAGTTCTCCGGCGACCCCCACCCGGGCAACTTCCTGCTGCTCGACGACGGCCGCGTCGCGTTTCTCGACTTCGGCCTGTTCAAGCGGATCGACAAGGCGCCCGTCGAACTCGAGCTGGCCTCCCAGCGCGCCGTCGTAGAGGAAGACGCCGAGGCGCTGCACGAGCTGCTCGCGAAGAACGGCTTCCTGCCGGAACCCGAGCGGGTCGACCCCGAGAACCTGCTCGCCTTCATCCGCGACGCGATCTGGTGGTACACCTGCGACCGCGAGGTCCAGCTGACCCCCGAGATCGCGACCAAGGTGATGATCGAGAGCTCCGATCCGCGCTCCAGCCACTTCCGCGCGATGCGCCACCAGGACATGCGCCCCGAGCACCTGCTCGGGAGGCGCATGGAGGTGCTCACGCTCGCCGTGCTCGCGCAGCTGCGCGCGAAGGCCAACTGGCACCGGATCGCGCGCGAGTGGATGTACGGCGATCCCCCCGTCACCGAGCTGGGGCGTCAGGAGGCTGACTTCTACGCCCGCCTGAGCACCGTCCGTTAGCGCCGTCGACCGCGTCGATCCGGGAGAATCAGCGACATGGATCTGGCCTACGCCCGCAAGATCCTCAACGTCGCCCACACCGCGTTCATCTCGATGGACGAGCAGGGGCGCATCACCTACTGGAACATCCGCGCCGAGGAGACCTTCGGCCTGAGCCGCGAGCAGGCGGTCGGCCGCACGCTCGCCGAGACGATCATCCCCGAGCGCGACCGCGAGTCCCACCGCGAGGGGCTGAGGCGCTTCCTGCAGACGGGCGAGGGGAGGGTGATCGACACCCGCCTCGAGCTGACCGCGATCAGGGCCGACGGGAGCGAGTTCCCCGTCGAGCTGATCGTCTCGGCCCTGCGCGAGGAGGACGGCTGGACGTTCCACGGCTTCGTCGCCGACATCTCCGAGCGCGTCGCCTCCGAGCGCGAGCGCCAGCGTCTGCTCGACGAGCTCGAGCGCGCGCTGAGCGGCAGCGAGCAGCGCCTGCGCACGATCGTCGACTCGCTCGCCGAGGCGATCACGATCCGCGGCCGGGACAACCGTCTGATCTACGCCAACCGGGCGGCGCTCGAGCGGCTCGACATGCGATCCGTCGAGGAGCTCGCGGCGGCCGACCCGCAGGCGCTGATGGGCCCGTACACGACCGTCGACGAGGACGGTCGCGAGATCGGGATGGAGGACCTGCCGTCGGTGCGGCTGCTGCGCGGCGAGAGCCCCGAGCCGCTGCTGATGCGGACCACCGACCGCCGCGACGGCGACGAGCGCTGGGTCCTGCTGAAGGCCGCCGCGGTGCGGGACGCCGCGGGGGAGATCGAAGCGGCCGTGACGATCATCGAGGACGTGACGGACGCAAAGCGGATGCAGCTGCGCAGCGAGTTCCTCGCCGAAGCCGGCGCGACGCTCGCCTCCTCGCTCGACTACCAGCAGACGCTCCGCAACGTCGCCGGGCTGGCGGTGCCCCAGCTCGCGGACTGGTGCGCGGTGGACCTGTTCGACGCCGACGGGACGCGCGAAACGGTCGCTGTGGCCCACGTCGACCCGGCCAGCGTCGAGCTCGCCTCGCGGCTGCGCGCCTACCAGCCCGGGCAGGTTCACCCCGACAGCGGGTTGGGCACGATGCTGCGGACCGGAGAACCCGCGCTCTTCACCGAGATCTCCGACGCGCTCCTGCAGCGGATCGCGGTCGACGAGGAGCACCTCGGGCTGCTGCGCGCCGCGCGGATGCGCTCGGCGATCGTCGTGCCGATGACCGTCAGGGGGCGGACGATCGGCGCCCTGACCCTGGTCAGCACGCAAGCCGGCCGCAGCTTCGACGAGAGCGACCTCGACTTCGCGCGCCAGATCGCCGAGCGGGCCGCGCTGGCCGTCGAGAGCGCCCGTCTCTACAGCGAGCGCTCGGAGATCGCCCGGACGCTCCAGAACAGCCTTCTCCCCGAAGCGCTGCCCGAGCTGCCCGACTGGGAGGTCGCGGCGCTCTACCGCCCGGCCGGACACGAGAGCGAGGTGGGCGGGGACTTCTACGACTTCTGGGACGCGGGCGGGGAGTGGCTGATGATGATCGGCGACGTGACCGGCAAGGGGGTGCGCGCGGCGACCGTCACCTCGCTCGTCCGCCACACCGCCTGGACGGCCTCCGAATTCGACACCCGCCCCGCGCACCTGCTGGAACGGGTCAACTCAGCGCTGCGCCGCCGTCCGGGCCTGTCGGTCTGCACGGCCCTGTGCCTGCGCGTCAGCGGCGGACGCGCGACCGTCGCCTCGGGCGGCCATCCGCTGCTGTGGCGCCTGGGCCGCGACGGCGTGCAAGAGGTCGGCATGCACGGCACGCTGCTCGGCGCGTTCTCGCGGGTGGAGTGGCCCGAAGAGAGCTTCGAGCTCGAGCCGGGCGAGACGCTCGTCGCGATCACCGACGGCGTCACCGACACCGTCGGCGGGGAGGACGAGCGCTTCGGCACGACGCGGCTGCAGGAGCTGCTCAGCGACGTGCGGCTCGAGTCCCCGGCCGCGATCCGCGAACGGGTGATCGCGGCGCTCGAGCAGTTCCAGGTCGGCGCTCAGGCCGACGACACGGCCCTCGTCGTGATGCGCCGCTGCGCCGAGCCCGCGCTGAGCGACGAGCTGAGAGCCCTCGCGGGTCCCGGGGTGGGGGCGTAGGCGATGGCCGTCTCCCGGCCCCTGGAGCTCGAGCGCCACGAGGACGCGGGCGGCCCCCGCATCGCGCTGCGCGGCGAGCTCGACATCGCGACCGCGCCGCGACTTCAGGAGGCGATCGACGCCGCGCTCGCGGCCGCGCCCGCGCGGCTCGTCCTCGATCTGCGCGAGCTGTCGTTCTTGGACTCCTCCGGGCTGAGGCTGTTCATCGTCCTGGCCGGGCGGGCGGAGCGCGAGGGCTTCCAGCTGGCGCTCGTCCGCCCCGCCCCGCCCACCTTGTCCGTGTTTCGGATCACGCGCGCAGAGGAGAACCTCCCGTTCGTCGACGAGCCCCCCTCACCGTGAGCGGCACAGGCCCAGCCGGCGGATCGGGTTCGCTCAGCCTGCGGCTCGAGCGCGACGTCCGCGCCCCCGCGATCGCCCGCTCGGCGGTCTCCGAGCGGCTCCTCGCGGCCGGGATCGACGGGGCCTTCGAGCAGACCGTCGTGCTGCTCGTCTCGGAGGTCGTCTCCAACGCCGTGCGCCACTCCGCGGGCCCCGCCGACGCCGCGATCTCGCTCGAGGCGGCGATCACCGAGCGGAGCGTCCGCGTCTCCGTGACGGACGCTGGCGGGGGCTTCACCCCCCGGCCGCGCGATCCCGAGCGGCTCGGTGAAGGCTACGGCCTCTACCTCGTCGACAAAGCCGCCCGCAGCTGGGGCGTCGAGGGCGACGGTTGCACGACCGTCTGGTTCGAGATCGACCGCGAAGGCTAGGGCCGCGCCTGCGCCGGGGCGCTCAGAGCTGCTGGATCTGGAACAGGCTCGTGGTCCCGGGCCGCCCGGAGGGCAGGCCGGCGGTGATCCCGACGCGCTGGCCCGGCTTGCACCAGCCGAGTTCGACCACCCGTCGCGCCGAGTCGGCGATCAGCGCCTCGGTCGTCTCGTGGCGGGGGATCGACGCGGCCTGCACGCCCCACATCAGCCCGCACCGGCGCACCGTCTCGCGGCCGGGGGAGAGGGCGTAGATCGGCACCGTCGGGCGGTGCGCGGAGACCAGCCGCGCCGAGCGGCCCGAGAGCGTCGGGATGACCAGCGCGTCGAGGCCCAGCTCGCGGGCCGCGTCGCAGAGGTTGTGGGCGATCGTGTAGGCCGGATCGGAGACGGTGCGACGCACCCGCGAGAGGTTCCAGCGCTCGTACGGGGCGATCGACTCCGCCTGTTCTGCGACCGCCGCCATCATCGCGACCGCCTCGACCGGATAGGCGCCGACGGCGGTCTCCTGGGAGAGCATCACGGCGTCGGTCCCGTCGAGGATCGCGTTGGCGACGTCGGCCACCTCGGCGCGGGTCGGGCGCGAGGAGCTGACCATCGAGTCGAGCATCTGCGTGGCCGTGATCGAGGGTCGGGCTCTGAGGCCGGCCAGCTCCAGCAGCTGCTTCTGGACGACCGGCACCTGCGCGATCGGCATCTCGATGCCGAGGTCCCCGCGCGCGACCATCACGCAGTCGGCCGCGTTGATGATCTCCGCCGCCCGTTCGACGGCCTGGGGCTTCTCGATCTTCGCGATCAGCGGCAGGCGCGTGTGCTCACGGACGGTTTCGACGTCCTGCGGCGAGCGCACGAACGACAGCGCCACCATGTCGACGCCGATCGACTCGCCGTGGGCGAGCATCGCGAGGTCCTCCTCGGGCACCGCGGGCAGGCCGTCGACCGGGCCGGGGATGTTCAGGCCCTGGCGCGAGGCGACCGCGCCGCCGACCTCGATCTCGGTGTCGACCTCGCACTCGGACGCGCGCACGGCGGTGACGCGCAGCCGCACCGAGCCGTCGGCGAGGTAGAGGATCGAGTCGGGCTCGACCGCCTCCGCGAGGCCCTCCCAGGAGATCGACATGCGGCCCGCGTCGCCCGGCTCTCCGTCCCCGCCGCAGAGGATCGTCAGGCGCTCGCCGGCGGCGAGCTCGACGACGTCCTCGCGCAGCGGGCCGATGCGGAGCTTCGGTCCCGGGAGGTCCTGCAGGATCGCGACCGGGCGCCCGGCCTGTCCCGCCGCGTCACGGACGCGGAGCACGGTCTCCGCGTGCTCGTCGAGGCTGCCGTGGGAGTAGTTCAGCCGCGCGACGTCCATGCCGGCCTCGACGAGGCGCACGAGCGTCTCCGGGTCCCGCGAGGCGGGGCCGATCGTGGCGACGATCTTGGTACGGCGCATGGCTGCACCGTAGCGAGCGCGACGATCCCAGCGGACGATCTGCCAGCATCGGCCCGTGCCGATCCCCTCCCGCCCGGTTCCGCGCGTGGGCGAGGCCGCCCGCGTCACCCATTTCGGCGGCGGCTCAGAACGCGCCGTGATCGTCGCCGTCGACGAGGACGGGCGGGGCCTGCGGGTGCGAACTGAGAGCGGTGAGCTGCTCGACTTCGCGCTCAGCCCGGCGACCGCCCGCTTCGCCGCCGCCGAGGCCGGCGGGCCTCGCCTGGAGCTGCTGGAAGGACGCTAGTCAGGGAACCTCGACGTCGGGGAACCACTCCGCGCAATGCCCGCGCAAGGTCTCCCTCACCCACTGACGCTCGTCGCGGCTCGCGAGCCGCAGCCTGCCGAGCAGCTCGCGCTGGCCCTCGGTCGGGACCCCCGCGACGGTCCAACGCACCGCCAGGCGCTCGAACAGCAGCTCGAGCGCCCGCTGCTCGGCGTCCTCGCGGGAGAGCGGCGAGCCGGCCAAAGCTGCGGCGTAGTCGCGCCGGGACCCCGGCGACAGCGCCCCCCGCAGCACTAGCTCGGCGCCCTCGGGGCCCTCGTAGGAGGACTCGGGGGCGCGAAGCGCGCGCTCCTGTGTCCCGCGGCGGCGGGAGCGGCGGCCCACCTCAGGAGTCGGCGGCGGCCAGCAGCTTCGAGCGGACGTCGCCCGTGACCGGCTTGGCGTGGCCCGGCCAGGCGGCCGCGGGCTCCATCTCGGCGAGCTTGCGGATGCTCGCCCTGGCCTGCTCGGTGTCGTAGTTGTAGACCGGGAAGGGCACGTGGGGGTCGGAGTCCCGGCCCCAGATGTCGAGCGTGTAGAAGGTGTCGCTGACGAGGGCCAGGCGATCGGACTCCCGCCACAGCCCGATCTGCCCGGGCGCGTGGCCGGGCAGGTCGATCACGCGGAAGCCGGCGACGGCGTCGCCCTCGCTGACGGTGCCCTCGATCTTCACGGGTCCTCCGTCCCAGGCGTAGCGATGGAGCAGCTTGTGCACCTGGCGGTGGCCGGCGGGCACTCCCGCGAGGCCCTCGGGCCAGTAGCGGAAGCCGCCGCTGCCTTCGGCGTCCTGCATCTCCTCCGGGTGACAGATCACGGGCACCCCGAGCGCGGGCGCGGTGCCGCGGTGGTCGGTGTGGCCGTGGCCGAGCACGACCCTGCGCAGGCCGCCGAGCTTGGCGGCCGCCTTGGCGACGGCGCGGGTCATCGTGCGCGCGCCCGCGTCGAACATCGTCACGCCGCCCTCGTCCTCGAGCAGGTAGACGTTGCAGCGAGCGGGCTGGCCCTGCACGACCCACACGCCCTCGGCGACGAGCTGCGCGTCGCTGCCCGCGAGGCCCGCGGCCAGGCGGGTCTTGGCGTTGAAGGCTTTGGTCATGCGCTGTTCGGCGGGGGAGTCCTGGGGCGGCAGCATGCCCATCTGGCGGGCGACCGTCATGTTGTCGGTGAAGGCGTCGTTGTGCTGGATCAGGCCGTCGCGGACCGTCAGCAGGTCGAAGCCTTCGAGGTCGATCGGGCTGCCCGTCGGCGCGACGCCGCCGAGCGTTCCCGGCCCGGCGAAGGTCCCGCGCAGCCGCCAGTGCACGCCGCAGCGGTCGCCCTCCGCGGTCGTCGAGAGGACCTTCATCGAGAGGTCCGGGACGGCGTCGATCAGCTCGCCGAGGAACGAGCGGACGCCGTCCGGCGCGATCACGTCGGCGCGGCCGCGGACGTGGTCGCGTCCGCCCTCGGCCCACAGCGCGACGGCGCCGTCGAGGTCGCGTTCGTCGATCGCTCCGAAGTACCGCTTCGCGATCCCCTCGGCCTTGCTGCCCGAGATCCGCTTCCGTGCCGCCGCTGCCTGCTGGACGCCGGCCGCGACCTCCTCCACCTTCGTGCTCGTCTCGGTCGCCTTCTCCGGTTCGGCCATCCCCGCCTCCTTATCCCGCGTGACGGCCGTAGTCTAGTCTCCGCCGCGTGCCAGATGGGACGACCCGGAGCGAGCTTGGGCGCGGCGAACGGATCATGCGGGGCCTCTATCGCCTGCGCCTGCCGCTGCCCTGGCCGGGCGTGCCCCATTGCAACGCCTGGGCGCTCTCGGCGGGCGACGGGATCGTGCTCGTCGACACGGGCATCCACGACGAGCACTCGATGGCCCATCTGGAGAGGGCGATGGAGATGTGCGGCCTGCGCGTCGACGACATCAAGCTGGTGGTCTGCACGCACGCCCACTCCGACCACTGCGGCCAGGCGGTGCCGATCACGCAGCGGACCGGTTGCGAGCTGTGGATGCACCCCTCCCACGAGCTGATGAACCGGCTCGTCGAAGACCCCGAGGCGGTGCTCGCGCGGCGCTTGGAGGTCGCCCGCCAGAGCGGCGTGCCGGAGGAGCCGCTGCGCCGCTACGCCGAGCAGCGCGGCAACTCCGACCCGTTGATCGTCGGCCCCCTGAAGGCCGACCGCGACCTCGTCGCGGGCGTGACGGTGCTGAGCGACCTCGGCGAGTGGGTCACGTACGAGACGCCCGGCCACGCGCCCTCCCACGTCTGCCTGTTTCAGCCCGAGCGGCGCCTTTTGATCTCGGGCGATCACCTGCTCGGGCGCATCTCGCTGTACTTCGAGTACGGCTACTCGCCCAACCCGGTCGGCGAGTTCCTGCATTCGCTGGACGTGGTCGAGCGGCTCGGCGCGCGCCTGTGCCTGGCGGGGCACGGGCGCACGTTCAACGACGTCCACGCCCACATCCACGGCAACCGGGCGCTCGTCGAGGAGCACCTCTACAAGGTCCTGCAGGCCGTCGGCGAGCGGGAGATGACGGCCTTCGACCTGGTCGGCTCGGTCTACGGCGAGGGGCTCTCCCAGCAGAACGGCCAGTGGCTGCTCTCGCAGACGCTCGGCTACCTCACCCACCTGGAGAGCACCGGCGCGGTGCGGCGCATCGCCGGAGAGCCCGAGCGCTGGGCGGCATAATCCCGAGATGCGAATCGACGAGATCCTCGCCGGCCAGACACCGGTCTTCTCCTTCGAGTTCTTCCCCCCGAAGACGGAGGAGGGGGAGCGCAACCTGTATGCCGCGCTGGCCGATCTGAAGCCGCTGCAGCCGGCGTTCGTCTCGGTCACCTACGGCGCGGGCGGCTCGACGCGCGAGAAGACGATCGAGATCGTCAAGCGGCTCAAGGACGAGTGGGGCCTCGAGGCGATGGCTCACTTCACGTGCGTTGGGGCGACCGTCCCCGAGCTGCGCGCGACGCTCGACGAGCTCCGCGAGGCGGGGATCGAGAACGTGCTCGCGCTGCGCGGCGACCCGCCCGCCGGGGAGACCGAGTGGACCAAGACGGAGGGGGGCCTCGAGTACAGCCGCGAGCTGGTCGAGCTGATCTCCGCCGACTACCCGTTCGCGATCGGCGCCGCCTGCTTCCCGGAGACCCACATCCACGCGACGAGCCCCGAGGACGACCTGCGCTACCTCGGCGAGAAGGTGACGGCCGGGGTCGACTTCCTGATCACCCAGGTCTTCTTCGACAACGCCTTCTACTTCGACTTCGTCTCTCGCGTCAGGGCGGCCGGGATCGCGGCGCCGATCATCCCGGGGATCATGCCGATCACCCGCGTCGGCCAGGTCGAGAGAATGGCGGAGATGTGCGGCTCGGCGATCCCCGAGGCGCTGCGCCGAGAGCTGCACGCGCGCGAGGGCGACGCCGAGGCGGTGCTCGACTTCGGGGTCGCCTACGCGACGCTGCAATGCGCCGAGCTGCTCGCCGCGGGCGCGCCCGGGATCCACTTCTACACGCTCAACCGATCGCCCGCGACGCGGGCGATCCTCAGCGCCCTGAAGCTCTCGAGGCCGTGGGAGAAGGCGGTCTACCCGGGTTCGATCTCGAGGCCCTCGGCTACGCGCGGCGAGCCGTCGGCGGCCTCGTAGCGGACGTCGACCGAGTCGTTCTGGCGGTAGGTGCCGACGCCCCAGGCGCCGAGCAGCCAGCGCCAGCCGCTGATCTTGTCCTTGCGCAGCTCGCGCGGGAAGACGAGCGCGCCCTCGCGCACCGTGTAGTCGACCCCGAGCTCCTGGCGGACGCCGTTGACGTAGACCTCGTAGGAGTCGCGGACGTCGCGGGGCAGCTGGACTCGGGAGCTGGACATCGGCTCGATTATCGCGCGGCGCTGGCGGTGCGCCTGCGGCGAGTCAGGCCGGCCGCGTCCGCCTGCTGGCGCTCGTAGGCGTGCTCGACGATCGCCAGAGCCTGCTCGGGCGTGTCGACCAGCTGCACCAGTGCGATGTCGTCGCCGTCGATGTGCCCGGACGCGAGCGGGCCGCTCTGCAGCCACCGCAGCAGCCCATGCCATTCCCCGTCGCCGATCAGGACCACCGGCACGTGGCGCGTGATGCCGGTCTGCACGAGCGTCAGCACTTCGAACAGCTCGTCGAGCGTGCCGAAGCCGCCCGGGCAGGCGATCAGCGCGCACGCGTAGCGGACGAACATGACCTTGCGGGCGAAGAAGTGGTTGAAGCGCAGCCCGATGTCGAGGTAGGGGTTCAGCGCCTGCTCGCGGGGCAGCGTGATGTTGCATCCGATCGACAGCGCGCCGGCCTCGCGCGCGCCGCGGTTGGCGGCCTCCATCAGGCCGGGACCGCCGCCCGTGATGACGGCGAAGCCGGCGGCCCCGAGGCTCGCGCCGACCGCTCGCGCCAGCTCGTAGTGGGGATGATCGGGCGGCGTCCGGGCCGAGCCGAAGACGGTGACCGCGCGTCCGACCCCGGAGAGCGCGGCGAAGCCCCGCGCGAACTCGGCGGCGATGTCGCGCAGCCTGTCGGCGTCGGCGGCCCGCACCTCCGGGGGCTCGTCGCCGAGCCACAGCAGCAGCTCCTCATCCAGCGTCGGCTGACGGGCGGCGGGGGGCTCGGGACGGTCGTTCACGCTGAAAGCGTAGGGGTCGGCGGAGGCGCCCGGCTCGCTGCGTACCCTGGTGCCCGGCGTGAGTTCCCCCGCGACCCCCGATCCGATCCCCTACACGGTCCGCCGCTCGACTCGAGCTCGTCGCGTACGGGTCAACGTCCACGCCCACACGGGCGTCGAGGTGGTGCTGCCGGCGCGCGCCGCCGAGCGCGAGGCGGCCGCGGCGATCGTCGAGCTGCGCCCCTGGATCGAGCGGCGCCTGGCCGAGGCGAGGGAGACGATGGCCGCGCTGGCCGAGCGCGGCGCCACGCTGCCGTTTCTGGACTCGACGCTGGAGCTGGTGGCCGAGCCGGGACGCACCCGCGCGCACCGGCGCGGCGAGCGCCTGCTCGTTCCCGCGGGCGACGCGGAGCCCGCGATCGAGCGCTTCTACCGGCGCGCCGCGCGCGCCGAGATCGCCCCGCGGCTCGACGCCGCCTGCGCCGCCGCCGGGCTCGCCTACACGGGGCTCGACATCCGCGGCCAGCGCACCCGCTGGGCCTCGTGCTCCTCGCGCGGGCGGATGAGCTTCAACTGGCGCCTGCTGCTGGCGCCCGAGCGGATCCTGCAGTACGTCGTCTGGCACGAGGTCTGCCACCTGGAGGTGCTCGACCACTCGCCGCGCTTCTGGGCGCTGCTCGGCCGGCACTGGCCGCAGTGGCGCGAGGACCGGGCTTGGCTGGCGCGCAACGGGGCGACGCTCGTGATCTAGGGCCCTGCCGGCTGACGTTGCGGGCGACGGCGACTCGGGCGTAGACTCGCGGTGATGATCATCACGACGATGAACGACCTGCCCGGCTATCGCATCGAGGAGGTGCTGGGCGAGGTGTTCGGGCTGACGGTCCGCTCCCGCAACCTCGGCTCGCAGATCGGCGCGGGCCTGAAGTCGCTGGTCGGCGGCGAGCTGAAGGGGATGACGAAGATGCTCGCGGAAGGGCGCATGCACGCGCAGCAGCGCCTCGAAGAGGAGGCCGCCTCGCGCGGCGCCGACGCGGTCATCGCGTTTCGCTTCGACACCTCCGAGCTCGGCAGCACGTGGACTGAGATCTGCGCCTACGGCACCGCCGTCCGCACCACGAAGCTCTGAGGCGCTCCGAGCGCGGCGCCCCCGCGGTCGGGCGGCTCAGCGCTCGGCGATCGGCACGTAGTCCAGGTCCCGCGCGCCGGTGTAGATCTGCCGCGGGCGGGCGATCTTCTGCTCCTCGTCGCCGACCATCTCCTTCCACTGCGCGATCCAGCCGCTCGTGCGCCCGATCGCGAACATCACGGGGAACATCGCGACGGGCAGGCCGAGCGCCTCGTAGATCAGGCCGGAGTAGAAGTCGACGTTGGGGTAGAGCTTGCGCGAGGTGAAGTAGTCGTCGTCGAGCGCCCGCTTCTCGAGCTCGGTGGCGACGTCCAACAGCGGGCTCTTGCCGCGGACCTCGAAGACGGCGTCGAGGTGTTTGCGGATGATCCGCGCGCGCGGGTCGTAGTTCTTGTAGACACGGTGGCCGAAGCCCATCAGGCGCTCGTTGCCCGCCTTCACGCCCTCAAGGAAGTCGGGGATGTTCTCGACCTTCTCGATCCGCGCGAGCATCCGCAGGGCGGCCTCGTTGGCGCCGCCGTGCAGCGGGCCGTAGAGCGCGGCGACGCCGGCGGCGACGGCCGAGTAGGGGTCGACCTGGGTCGAGCCGACGGAGCGCACGGCGCTCGTGGAGGCGTTCTGTTCGTGGTCGGCGTGCAGGATGAACAGGACGTCCAGCGCACGTTCCAGCCGAGGATCGGGCTCGTACTTGAGCTCGGTCATTTTGTACATCATCGAAAGGAAGTTGCCGGCGTAGTTCAGGTCGTTGTCCGGGTACACGTAGGGCTGGCCCATGTTGTGCCGGAAGGAGAAGGCGGCGAGCGTCGGCATCTTCGCGAGCAGGCGGATGATCTGGATCGCGCGGATGCGCTCGTCATGGATCTTGTTCGCGTCGGGATAGAAGGTCGAGAGCGCGCCGACGGAGGCGACGAGCATCCCCATCGGGTTGGCGTCGTAGCGGAAGCCCTGCATGAAGTCCTTGACGTTCTCGTGCACGAACGTGTGGATCGTGATCTCGTCGACCCAGCCCTTCAGCTCGGCCTCGTTGGGCAGCCGGCCGTTGATCAGCAGGTAGGCGACCTCGAGGTACGTGGAGTGCTCGCAGAGCTGCTCGATCGGGTAGCCGCGGTGCTGGAGGATCCCCGCGTCGCCGTCGATGTAGGTGATCGAGCTGCGGCAGGAGGCGGTGTTCATGTAGGCCGGGTCGTAGGCCATCAGCCCGAATTCGTCGGGGTCGACCTTGATCTGGCGCAGGTCGGTCGCGCGCACGGTCCCGTCGGTGACCGGCAGCTCGTAGGTCCGGCCGGTGCGGTTGTCGGTCACCGTGAGCGTCTCGTGGCCGGCTCCGGCGGCCTGCCCGTTTGCGGTCCCCGGCTGGGTCTCCGTGCTCATCTGCGTCTCCTATCCGAGGGTTCGATGCCCGAGCTTCCGATTATTGCGCGTGCGGCCGAGCTGTCCGCCGGGCAGCGGACGCTCAGACACGCCGTCCGTGGCGCATCGCGACGACGGCGCGCATCCGCGGCGGCGCCACGGGAGCGGGGTCGCCGTGCGGGCCGCGACGGGGCAGGCGAGGGGGACGGCTGCGCGGGTGGTGCGGGTGACGGGGCCTGGGCCGCGGCCCGATCCCTCCCTCGCCCTCGCCCGCGGTCTCCGGCGTCTGGCGCACGGCCCAGCGGACGATCAAAAAGAGACCGACGATCGGGATCTTCAGGAAGACCATCAACCAGAGGAAGGTCCACACGTCCACTGCGGCGATCATACCCCCTGGCCGCGCCGCGCAAGCGGGGCCGATGCCGCGCCGGAACGCTCAGCCGCGCAGCTGGAGGGGGGCGCCGCTGAACTGCGTCATCGCGTGCAGCTCTTCGATCCGCGCGGCGATCTCGGAGGACTCGAGCCGTTCCAGGCGCTCGGTCCCGAACTCCTCGACGTTGAAGGACGCAAGCACCGTCGCGTGGGCCATCGCCCTGCGCAGCAGCGAGTCGCCGAGCTCCTCGTCGGGGTGGGCGGCGATGTAGCCGACGAAGCCGCCGGCGAACGTGTCGCCGGCGCCGGTCGGGTCGATCACGGTCTCCAGCGGGTACGCGGGCAGCGCGAAGAAGCCCTCACGGGTCACGAGCGCGGCCCCGTACTCCCCCTGCTTGGCGACGATCACGCTCGGCCCGCGGCCGGGCGCGCCCTCGGGGGGACCCCAGGAGAGGACCTCGCGGGCGGCCGAGACGAGGTTCGGCTTCTCCGTCAGCTGGCGCAGCTCGGCGTCGTTGAGGATCACGCAGTCGACGCTGCGGATCGCTTCCACGAGCGAGTCGCGCGCGACGTCGATCCAGAGGTTCATCGAGTCCAGCGCGACGAAGCGCGCGTCAGGCAGCAGGCCCCGGACGTCGCGCTGCAGGTCGGGCTGGATGTTGGCGAGGAACAGCACGTCGCTGGCGAGCGCGGTCTCGGTCAGCTTCGGCTCGAAGCCCTCGAAGACGCCGAGCTGCGTGTCGAGCGTCTCGCGCGTGTTCAGGTCCCAGCCGTACTCCCCCTGCCAGAAGAAGGTCTTGCCCCCCGCGACCCGCTCGATCGCGCCGACGTCGACGCCGCGTCTGGTCATGACCTCGATCTGGGCGTCCCCGAAGTCCTCCCCGACGGGTCCGACGACCGATACGTCGTCGAAGAACGACGCGGCCAGCGCGAAATGAACCGCCGCGCCGCCGAGCATCCGCTCGCGCTCCCCGAAGGGCGTCTTCACGGTGTCATAGGCGATCGACCCGACCACGGTGATTGGCATCGGCGGGCACCTTAGAGGAACCGGCCTCGCACGCGCAGCATCGAGGCTCGACCGAACCCTCCATCGACGTTGAGATAGCCTCGGGGTCTGATGCGAGCGATCCAGATGACCGAGTTCGGCGGGCCCGAGGTGCTGCGGCTGGCCGAGCTGCCCAGGCCGCAGGCCGGCCCCGGCGAGCGGCTGATCCGCGTCGCCCGCGCGGGGCTCAACTTCGCCGACACCCACACCCGCACGAACTCCTACGTACAGAAGGCGACGCTGCCGCTCGTGCCCGGTGGCGAGGTGGCGGGGGTCGACGAGGAGTCGGGCGAGCGCGTTGTCGCGCTGGTCGGCTCGGGCGGCTACGCGGAGTACGCGGTCGCGCCCGCCGAGCGGGTCTTCCCGATCCCCGACGGCGTCGACGACGGGACGGCCCTGGCGCTCGTGATCCAGGGAACGACGGCCTGGCACCTGCTGCGCACCGCGGGCAGGCTCGCCGCGGGCGAGTCGGTCGTGGTGCACTCCGCCGCGGGCGGCGTCGGGTCGCTGGCGACCCAGCTCGCCCCGGCCTTCGGCGCGGCGCGGGTGATCGCCTCCGCCTCGAGCGAGGAGAAGCGCGACCTGGCGCGGGCGCTCGGCGCCGACGTTGCGATCGCGCCCGAGCCGGAGGGCCTGACCGAGCGACTGATCGAAGCCAACGAGGGCCGTGAGGTCGATCTCGTGCTCGACTCCTCCGGCGGGGCGGTCTTCGCCGCCTCGATCAAAGCGCTCGCCCCGTTCGGTCGGATCGTCGTCAACGGCATCGCGACCGGCGATCAGAACGAGGTTCGGACGGGATCGCTGCTGCGCCACTCGCGCTCGGTGGTCGGGTTCTGGCTGTTTCACACGCTCGAGCGGCCCGGGCTATTCGCGGAGGCTCTGTCGGATCTGTTCGCGCGCGCCGCCGCCGGCGAGCTGCGCGCGATCGTCGGGCAGACCTATCCTCTGGAGGAGGCGCCGCAGGCGCAGATCGACCTGCGCGCCCGCCGCACCACCGGCAAGCTGCTATTGGACCCGACCGCCTGATGGGAAAGACCTTCGCCGAGCTCGGCCTCTCCGAGTCAACCGTTCGCGCCGTTCAGGACCTCGGCTACGAGTCGCCGAGCCCGATTCAGGAAGAGGCGATCCCCTCGCTGCTCCAGGGTCGCGACGTGATCGGCCAGGCTCAGACGGGGACGGGCAAGACGGCCGCCTTCGGGCTGCCGATCATGGAATACGTCGACGCCTCCGAGCAGTCCGTCCAGGCGCTCGTGCTGACGCCGACGCGGGAGCTCTGCATCCAGGTGACCCAGGCGCTCCGCGCCTACGCCGCCACCGGCGGGGTCGACGTGGTCGCCGTCTTCGGTGGGGCGCCGATCCGCACGCAGCAGGCTCAGCTCCGGGCCGGGGGCCATGTCGTGGTGGGGACCGTCGGGCGCGTCCTCGACCTGATCTCGCGGCACTCGCTGATGCTCAGCGACTGCCGCTTCGTGGTGCTCGACGAGGCCGACGAGATGCTCGACCTGGGCTTCCTCGAGGACGTCGAGAAGATCCTCTCGCTGACTCCGTCCGGGCGTCAGACGGCGCTCTTCAGCGCGACGATGCCGCCGCCGATCCGCAAACTCGCCGACCGCTACATGTACGACCCGGAGGTCATCAAGGTCGAGGCGGCGACGCTCACGATCGACACGGTCGCCCAGTTCCAGCTCCCCGTCGAGACCAAGCACAAGCCGGAGATGCTCGTCGAGGTGCTCCGCGCCGAGAAACCGGACCAGGCGATCGTGTTCGTGCGCACGAAGGTCCGCTGCGACCAGCTCTACAGGACCCTCCGCGACCGCGGGATGAACGTGCGGGCGCTGCACGGCGATATGTCGCAGGGCTCGCGAGACGGCGTGATGCTCGCCTTCAAGGGCGGGCGGGTGCCGATCCTCGTCGCGACCGACGTTGCGGCGCGGGGCCTAGACATCTCGACGGTCACTCACGTCGTCAACTACGACGTCCCGACGAGCCCGGACACCTACGTCCACCGCATCGGGCGGACCGGCCGGGTCGGGCGGACGGGGCGCGCGATCACGTTCGTGGAGGATCGCCAGAAGCGCGAGCTGGAGGCGATCGAACGACACATCGGGACCTCGGTCGCGAAGTGGGAGAAGGGCGCTGAGGCGCCGCCGACGCCGGTCAAGGAGCGCCCGCGGCGCCACTCCAAGCCGAAGATCACGCGCACCGACGAGGACGAGCCGTACGTGAAGCTGGTGCTGGGCGGGGGCCGCGCCTCGGGACTGAAGGTCGCGGACATCGTCTCCGCGGTGACGTCCACGACGGGTCTCGACGGCGAGGCGGTCCGCGACGTCCTGGTGCTCGACCGCTTCTCCTTCCTGTCGGTGCCGGCGGGCGAGGCCGACAAGGTGATCGCCACCGTCGACGGCAAGAGCGTCGACGGGCACCGCCTCAGCCTCGAGCGAGTCGGATAGCGGGGCGCTCGTCTCCGGGCGCACCCGCCGGAGACTCGGGGCCCGCCGGATACAGTGGGGCGATGCCCACAACAGCGACTATGCAGACCACTGAGGGACCGATCGTCTTCGAGCTGTTCGACGAGGAGGCTCCCAAGACAGTCGAGAACTTCCGCAAGCTGGCCGGCGAAGGCTTCTACGACGGCCTCACCTTCCACCGGGTGATCAAAGACTTCATGATCCAGGGCGGCTGCCCCCAGGGCACCGGCACCGGCGGACCCGGCTACACCTTCGAGGACGAGATCAACCCGCACAAGATCGTCCGCGGCGCGCTCGCGATGGCGAACGCCGGCCCCGACACGAACGGCTCGCAGTTCTTCATCGTCACCGCCGACGCGTGCCCGTGGCTCGACGGCAAGCACACGGTCTTCGGTCAGGTGACCGACGGGATGGACGTCGTCGACCGCCTCGAGGGCGTGCAGACCGACGGCGCCGACCGTCCCGCCGAGCCGATCGGGATCAGCTCGATCGAGTTCTCGGAGTAGCTTTGCTGTGTTGAGTTGAAGGCCCTGGGTAGGTACTGCTCTGCGCTTGTTCCGGGCGCAGCCCGAGCGCGCTCAGGAGCTGGTTGCGCTCGGTGAGGAGTGGTTCGGGTGCTCCGCCGAGCAGCTTCCTTGCCAGCCGCGCGTTCGCCGCCGCCCGGTGCAGCCAAGCTCCCGCGCTTTCGTAGCGCAGGGTCAATCCTCGAAGCGTAGTGATCTCGGCCAGGGGCACGTAGGCGATCCGGCTCCTCCGGTCGGCGCCGTCGCTGTCCTTGAACAGTCGCCGCGTTCCGGCCGGGAGCGTCTTTCCGCGGGACAGCATGTACGCACGCGCATCGGCGCACAGGTTCGGCTGTGGAAGCGCCGCGAGCCGTCCGTCGTCGCTCGCCATCTTGTCCGCTTCCACCTTGATGTCCGGGTGGGTGAAGCTGAGTACTCGGACGAGGCCGATGAAATGCGCGAGCTCCGCCTTCACCGGTCGCCGGCGCGCGATCCCAATGGCAGCCACAGCCTCGCGGCGCAGCGGGCCGCCATCCGCGGGAGCTCCTGAAAGGACGCCCGGGCAATCCGCGCGGACCCTGGCGAGCAGTTGCCGCACCGCCTTCTGCTCCTGCGGTGCATCGCGAGCGGCAGCCGCTTCGAGTTCATGCACCGCTGTCAGGAATGCGCGAGCGGCGCGCTCGTCCCGGCTCTCGATCGACCCGCATCCGGCCGTCGCCAAGCACGCCGCGACGAGTAGTGCCGACGAACCTATCCGCGTCCGCGGTGCCATCTGCGTGAGCAACGCTACTTCCTCTCGCTGTGTTGCCGCCTTCAGTGTTAGGACATGGTATTTTCAAGGCATGCGTGCAACCATTGATCAGGCAGGGCGATTGGTCATCCCGAAGCCACTGCGGGAGCACGTCGGTCTACGACCGGGCGAGGTCGAGGTGACGGCGGAGGGCAGCGGGCTTCGCATCGAGCTTCCCGCGGAAGACACGCTTCAGGAAGAGGACGGGCGGCTCGTCATCGGGTCGACGGGAGTGCCGGTCAGCGACGAGTTGGTGCGCTCGCTGCGCGATGCCGGGCAGCGCTGAGGCCCCGGATCTGCTCGTCGACACGAGCGCCGCGGTGGCGCTCGCCGTCATCGATCACGACCACCATCCCGAAGCCAGGCGCCGACTCGCGGGCCGGAAGCTCGGCCTTGCCGGACATGCGGCCTTCGAGACCTTCTCGGTGCTCACCCGCCTGCCGCCGCCGGCGCGTCGCACGTCGGCAGCGGTGACGCGTCTGCTCGCTGCGAACTTCCCTTTCAGCCGGTTCCTCGGCTCGGCTGCTGCGGATGCGCTTCTGGACGAGCTCGATGTGCTGGGGATCTCCGGCGGGGCGGTCTATGACGCGCTCGTCGGGGCGGTCGCGCGCGAGCACGGCCTCGGCCTGGCGACGCGGGACCGCCGTGCGCTGGAGATCTATCGAGCGCTCGACGTGCAGGTCGAGTTGCTCCCGTAGGCGGTTTCTGGCTGGGCGGCCAGTGACCGCTCGGATGCTCAGCGACGGGAGTAATGTTCGTACTACCAGCGAGCGAGCAGGGGAGAAGAGATGGCCACCGTCGAGCAGCAGTTGACCGAGTCTGAGAACGGCGTCGCGAACGGCGCCGCACCGATCGCGGGCGGGATCCCCGTCGAGAACCCCGCAACGGGCGAGACGATCGCCACGGTGCCGGACATGTCGCCGCAGGAGGTCGCCGAGATGGCGGCCCGCGCCCGGGCCGCTCAGCCGGAGTGGGAGGCCTACGGCTTCGAGGGTCGCGCCCGGGTGCTGCTGCGCGCGCAGAAGTGGGTGATGGACAACGCCGAACGGGTCGTGCAGACGATCATGTCCGAGACCGGCAAGACGTTCGAGGACGCCGAGCTCGCCGAGATCGGCTACGCCGGCAACGCGTTCGGGTTCTGGGCCAAGTACGGCGCCGACTACCTCGCCGACGAACGGATCAAGTCCAGCCAGGTGCTCGTCAAGGGCAAGAAGCTCATCAACCGCTACCGCCCGCTCGGCCTGATCGGCGTGATCGGGCCCTGGAACTACCCGCTGACGAACTCCTTCGGCGACTGCATCCCGGCGCTGATGGCGGGCAACAGCGTGATCCTCAAGCCGTCGGAGATCACGCCGCTGACCTCGATGCTGCTCGCCGAGGGCATGCGCGAGAGCGGCCTGCCCGAGAACGTCCTGCAGATCGCCACGGGCCGCGGCGAGACCGGCGCGGCGCTGATCGAGCACGTCGACATGATCATGTTCACGGGCTCGACGAAGACGGGCAAGAAGGTCGCCGAAGCCGCCGCGCGGCGCCTGATCCCGGCGTCCCTGGAGCTCGGCGGGAAGGACCCGATGATCGTCCTCTCCGACGCCGACCTCGAGCGGGCCGCGAACTTCGCGACCTACTACTCGATGCAGAACGCGGGCCAGACCTGCATCTCGATCGAGCGCGTCTACGTCGAGGAGCCCGTCTACGACGAGTTCGTCTCCAAAGTCGCCGAGAAAGTCCGCGAGCTGCGCGTCGGCAAGCCCGAAGGCCCGGGCTCCGTCGAGGTCGGTGCGATCACCTTCCCGCCGCAGCTGGAGACGATCAAGGACCACGTCGCCGACGCCGTGCAGAAGGGCGCGCGCGTGCTCGCCGGCGGAAACCAGGCTCCCGGGGCGGGCCGCTTCTTCGAGCCGACCGTCCTGGTCGACGTCGACCACACGATGAAGTGCATGACCGAGGAGACGTTCGGGCCGACGCTGCCGATCATGAAGGTCCGCGACGCCGACGAGGCCGTGCGGCTCTCCAACGACTCCGCCTACGGGCTCGGCGCGTCGGTCTTCTCGCGCGACACCGAGAAGGGCGAGCAGATCGCACGGCGCATCCACTCGGGCGCGGCCAACGTCAACGACGCGATGATCAACTACACCGTGCTCGAGCTGCCGATGGGCGGCGCCAAGGAGTCCGGCCTGGGTACCCGCCACGGTCCCGGGGGAATCCGCAAGTACTGCTCCCAGCAGTCGATCGTCGTGACGCCGAAACTGGCAATGAAGAAGGAAATCTTCATGTACCCGTACAAGTCGCGCACCTCGAAGCTGCTGGCCGGCTTCTTCAAGTTCATGTACGGGCGGGGGAGCAGGGACTGAGCGGCCCGGTCCTCGGGCTCGACCACGTCCAGATCGCCGCGCCGCCCGGCTGCGAGGCCGCGGCGCGGCGCTTCTACGGGGATCTGCTCGGGCTCGCGGAGGTTGAGAAGCCCGAGGAGTTGCGCGCGCGGGGCGGGGCGTGGT
The DNA here is from genome assembly GCA_035571915.1 of Solirubrobacteraceae bacterium. Taxonomy (GTDB): domain Bacteria; phylum Actinomycetota; class Thermoleophilia; order Solirubrobacterales; family Solirubrobacteraceae; genus Palsa-744. The sequence goes on from DATNBM010000101.1 coordinate 27,020, forward strand.
TCGCGCTCGCGGACGGGCGTCAGCTGCACATCGGCGTCGAGCGGGGGTTCGTGCCGGCGAGGAAGGCGCATCCGGCGCTACGCGTCGGCGCGGGCGCGATCGACGCGCTGGCGGACCGGTTGGCGGGAGTCGGGGCACCCGTCACCTGGGATGGGGCGTTGTCCGCTCGCCGCTTCTACACCGAGGATCCTTGGGGGAACCGGCTCGAGCTGATCGAGGGCGGATAGGCGGAGGTATCGGGGCCGCTCGCCGACGCCGTATCGCTGGAGCATCTCGACGCGGACCGGCGGCTCGCAGCGCGAGCTCGGTCTCGCTGTCTCCGACGCCGCCTCGCCGGAGGGCGTCCGAGGGGGCCTGTCCGGGCGGGGATCGCCGCCGAAGGGAGCTGCGGCAACGGTCCACGGCGCCTTGACTGCGCGACCCGGTCGGTGCCAGTTTGCGGCCAGCGCCGCCTGACGAGCGCCGGCGAGAGGACGCTTTGGCCGAGTGGGCGCTCGCCGGGTGGCGTACCCCGTAATCCGAACTGGAGCGCAGAATGCGACTACGAATGCTGTCGGCGATGATGGGCCTCGCCGTCTTCATGCTCTGCTCAGCGGGCGACGCCTCAGCGGCGTTACCCGAATTCTTAGTATCGACGGGCTCCCTGCCCGTCAAGTTCACGGGCACCGCCGGGTTGACGAGATTTCACGTTGCCGGCTCGATCACACTCGAATGCCAGCAAACGAAAGTCAGCGGTGAAGTCACCTCGAGTCATGCGGGTGTATACAAGTTCGACGTCGAAAACTGCCGAGCCCCGGGCGGGCTCGAGTGTCACACCACGGGCGACGCGTCGGGGATCTTATTATGGACGGGCGAATTCCATTTCGTCCGAATTGCCTTATCGCCCACGAAGGTCGGCTTGTTGATGTCCCTGCCGGCCTTGACGAGTTCCTGCCTGGGTGAATTCGCCACTCACGAAAACAAGGGCTTCGTCCTTCCGATAACGCCGATCAACACGTTCGTGACGAGCTTCTTAGTGACGGCGGCGCAGAGCAGTGGGATTCAAGAATTCACCTCCTACTACAACGAAAGCGGGACGCTGATCAGCGGCGCCTACCTGTTACTCACCTCTGGACCGAAACAGTTCGCGATCGAAACGACGTTCAGCCTCACGATGGAAAGGTCCTCAGAGATCTTCGCCTGAGCGAAGCCGAGATCGTCGCGACGGCGCGTGGGCAATCGCCCGGCGCGCCGCTCGCGGCGGTTTCCGCTCCCCGCGGGTTGCCGTCGGGCGCGCGGGCGTGGAATCCGTCAGGCGGCGGCGTCTGCTTGCAGCTTCACGCCGAGCAGCGCTTCCAGCTCCGGGATGCTCGTCTCGGCGCTCGTGTGATGCACGGTCGCCATGCCCAGCTCCTCGGCCGGCGTGAGGTTGAAGGGGAGGTCATCCACGTAGACGCACTCCGAGGGATCGGCTCCGGCCCGCTCGGCCCCCAGCTCGTACATCTTGCGGGCGGGCTTTCGGATCCCCTCTTCGGCTGAGATCACGACCCCGTCGAAGAGCTCGTCGAACATGTCGTGGGGGTAGCGGTGCACGCCCCACGAGTTCGAGACGAGCGCCGTCTTGATCCCCGCGACGCGCGCCAGCCGCACGGCCTCGACCATCGCGCCGTCCGGTTCGACCCCGGCGAACATCCCGTCGATCAGCCCGTCCGGCTCGACCTCCAGCAGCTTCGCGAAGCGCTGCTCGAAGGTGGCCTCGTCGAGCGCCCCCGTCTCGAGGGCGATTAGCAGCTTGCGCGCCTCAGGGTCGGTGCGGAACCGGCCCAGCAGCAGGCTCGGGTCGATCTCGGCCGCGACGCAGTAAGCGTGGAAGGACGCGAACAGGTTCGTCGTGAGCACCCCGCCCCAGTCGATCAAGAGCGCGCTGCGGTGGGCCGTCGCGGGCTCAGACATCGCCGCGCGACACCGCCTCCGCCTGGCGGGCCAGCTCGAGCACGCCCTCGCCGAACGCCTTCAGGTAGGGGTCGTCGGTCGTCCCGGCGACGGCGCGCTTGTAGTTGCCCTCCATGAAGACGACGCTCTTCCAAAGCGCGAGCGTCGTGTACCAGCGGATGTCGCTCATCGAGCGGCCCGAGCGCTCCTCGTAGCGGGCGATGATCCCGGCGCGGGTGGGGAAGCCCTCCGCGCGGGTCACGGCGCCGAGCGAGTCGCGCATCCCGCCCGTCGGGTCCCCGGCCTCCGTCCACATCATGCAGAGGTACCCGAGATCCGCGAGCGGATCGCCGATCGTCGCCATCTCCCAATCGAGCACCGCGGCCAGGCGCGCGGGAGCGCCCGGCGCGAAGAGCGTGTTGCCGAGCCGGAAGTCGCCGTGGACGATCGTCGCCTGGGCGGGTGGGTTCGGGTTCGGCAGGTTCTCGCCGAGCCACGTCGCGACGCTCTCGACGGCCGGGATCTCCCGCGTCTTGTTGATCTCCCAGAGGCCGAGGAAGCGCCGCAGCTGCCGTTCCAGGTAGCCCGTGGGCTTGCCGAAGTCCTCGAGGCCCGCGGCGCGCCAGTCGACGGCGTGGATCTCGACGAGCGCGTCGATCAGCTCGTCGGCGGTTCGGGCGCGTTCGGTCGGGTTGTCGAGCGCGGGGGGCATCGAGTTCACGATCACGTCGCCCTCGACGCGCTCCATCACGTAGAAGGGCGCGCCGATGATCGACTCCTCATCGCCGACCGCGAGCACGGCCGGCACGCGCGCCGGCGTGTCTCGCAGCGCCTTCAGCAGCCGGGCCTCGCGGAGCACGTCGTGGGCGCTCGGGGGCAGCGGCGGGCGGGGCGGGCGGCGCAGGACGAACTCCTCCCCGCTGCGCTCGACGAGGTAGGTGACGTTCGAGTGGCCCTCTCCGATCGGCGTCACGTGGACCTCGCCCGAGCCGAGCCCCTGCTCCGTCAGGAACGCCTCGAGGGGGTCGAGAACGAGCAGGGGAGGGCGGCTGTTAGCCTCCCCCTCCGCCGTGGTGCGGACGATGTCGTCCGGTGCGATCGGTGCGCTCACGGCCCGGAAAGCTATATCCACCGCAACCTTCCCTGCGCTGAGGTGTCTCAACGGACCATGCCAAAACTCCGCTCCCTCTCTCTCTCGATCCTCGCCTGCGTCCTGACCGCCGCTGCGGCCGCCCCCGCCACGGCCTCGGCGTCCCGCAGCCAGACGACCTTCTTCGAGGCGGGCGCCACGCTGGTCGGGCCGAACCAGGCGAAGGTCTTCGAACAGATGCAGACGTTGGGCGTCAAAGCCCTGCGCATCGAGCTCTCGTGGGGCGCCGTCGCGCCCGCCGCGACGAGCGCCTCGAAGCCCGCCTTCGACGCGACCGATCCCGCGGTCTACTCCTGGGGCGCGTACGCGAGCGCGATCGCCCAGGCCCACGCCCTTGGCTGGCCGGTGCTGCTGACCGTGACCTCCCCCGTGCCGCGCTGGGCGACGTCCGACCACAAGGCCCCTTACATCACGCGTCCCGACGACCGCGACTTTCAGGAATTCATGACCGCCGTCGGCCGCCAGTTCGGCTCGCAGGTCTCGGTCTTCTCGATCTGGAACGAGCCGAACCACCCCGCGTTCCTGATGCCGCAGTGGAACTCCAACGGCACGCCGGCCTCGCCGCGGATCTACCGGGGCCTCTACCAGTCCGGCTACGCGGGCCTGCAGGCCGCCGGCCTGGTCCACCCGAAGGTGCTGTTCGGCGAGACCGCGCCGAGCGGCTACGACACGGTGAACGTCAAGCGCGAAGGCTCGCGCGCGCTGCTGCACGACGTCGCCCCGCTCGCGTTCCTGCGCAGCGCCCTCTGCCTCAACGCGCGTTACCGCCCGGCGGGCTCGTGCGGGAAGCTGCAGATGAGCGGCTACGCCCACCACGCCTACACGAAGGCCGTCAACCCGCACTACGTCGACCCGATCAAGGACAACGTCACGATCGGCTCGCTCTCGCGCCTGTCGAAGGCGCTCGACCGCGCGGCGGCGGCCCACACGATCCCCTCGCACCTGCCGATCTACCTGACCGAGTTCGGGGTCCAGAGCTACCCCAACCGCGAACTCGGCGTGCCCGTCGCCAAGCAGGCCGAATACGACGCGATCGCCGAGAAGATCGCCTGGGGCAACTCGCGCGTGGCGGCGTTCTCGCAGTACCTGCTGCAGGACGACCCGCTCGGGGGCGCGCCCGGCTCGAGCGTCCACGGCGGCAGCGTCGGCTTCCAGACCGGCCTCGAGTACGTGAACGGCAAGCCGAAGCCGCTGTACGCGGCCTGGCCCGTCCCGCTGGTCGTCGCCAAGTCCCACCACGGCTTCTCGCTGTGGGGGCTCGTGCGCCCCGCGACGGGCGCGACGAAGGTCACGGTGCTCGTGCGCCGCAAGGGCTCCTCGGCCTACCGCACGCTGAAGACCGTCTCGACCGACAGCCGCGGCTACTGGTCGCTGAGCTCGAGCGTCAAGGGGCTCTACTGGCGGACGACGTGGAAGAGCCCGGCGGGGCGGACGTACCAGGGCCCGCCCGTCAAGGCGAACTGAAGAACGCTCCGCGTCCGACCCGATCGGCCGCCCTACGATGGGGTTCGATGCCCGAGCTGCCCGAGGTCGAGATCACCGCGCGCCGGCTCGACGCGGCGCTGGCGGGTAGGACGATCGCCTCGGCGCTTGCTCCCGGCATCAACGCGCTGAAGACGTTCGACCCGCCGCTCTCGGTGCTCTCGGGGCGCTCGATCGCGGGCGTCAGGAGGCGGGGCAAGAACCTGATCGTCGAGGTCGACGGTGACGGCGGGCGGCCGCTCGCGCTGCTGATCCACCTGATGTCGGCGGGTCGTCTGCAGCTGTTCGACAAGCTCGCCGGGCCCCGCGATCGCACCTCGCGGCTGCTCGTGCGGATCGAGCCCGTCGAGGGCGAGGCGGGACCGCTCGAGCTGCGCCTGCGCGAGTTCGGCTCCAAGCAGGCCGCGTGGGTGAAGCTGCTCGACGCCGCCGAGCTGGACGAGGACGAAGCGCTCGCCAAGCTCGGCCCCGAGGCGTGGCCCGAGCCGGGCTCGCTGAAGGAGATCCTCGACGCGCCGCGGCCGCTGCACACGCTCCTGCGCGACCAGCGCACGATCGCGGGGATCGGCCGATCGTGGGTCGATGAGATCCTCTGGGAGGCGCGGCTGTCCCCCTTCAAGCGCGGCGCGGACCTCGACGAAGAGGAGGCCGAGCGGCTGCGGGGCGCGATCGTCGCGACGCTCGGCGCAGCGCTCGACCACTACGAGCTCCTCGTCTCGCTCCCGATCCCCGACAAGCTGCCGATGCCGCTGCGGATCCATCGCCACGAGGGCGAGCCCTGCCCGCGGTGCGGCGATCAGCTGCGGGCCGTCCACTTCGAGGACTACGTGATCGCCTACTGCCCGACCGACCAGACCGAAGGCCGGGTGCTCAAGGACCGTCGCCTCTCGCGGCTGTTGAAGTAGCGCGCCGGGGCGTCGCCACGGTCTCGCCGCCGGTTAGGCTCGACCGCGATGGAAGCAGACGCCCACGAGCGAGACCGGTCGGGGGAGGGCGCTCCGCCGGAGCTCGCCACGCTCACGCTCGGTCGCGACGGAGCCGTCGGGGAGCTCGTGCTGAACCGGCCCGCGAAGCTCAACGCGCTCTCCGCGGAGCTGCTCGACGAGCTGGTCGTGGCGGCTTCGTGGTTCGACGCGCAGCAAGAGGTCAGGGCGGTCGTCGTGCGCGGCTCGGGCCGGGCCTTCAGCGGCGGCGCGGACCTCGGCGGGATGGCGGCGCCCGAGGATGCGGCCGAGCGACGTTGGGCGCTCGATCGCGGGCGGCGGTCGGTCGAGGCGCTGGCCGGGATGCGGGCGCTGACCGTCGCCGCGATCCACGGGCACTGCGTCGGCGGCGGAGTCGTCCTGGCGTGCGCGTGCGACATTCGGATCGCCGCCGCGGGTACGCGCTTCTCCATCCCCGAGGTCGATCTCGGCATCCCGCTCACCTGGGGCGGGATCCCGCGTCTCGTGCGCGAGCTGGGGCCTTCGGTCACCAAGGACCTCGTGCTGACGTGCCGCCCCTTCGACGCCGAGGAGGCGCTGCGGCTGCGCCTGGTCAGCCGGGTCGTCGCGGAGGAGCAGCTTCACGAGGCGGCCCGGGCGGTCGCCGCCAAGCTCGCCTCTCAGCCGCGCTACTCGCTGGAGCTGACCAAGCGCCAGGTCGACGCGGTCGCGGAGGAGGGTGGCTCGACCGCGCAGGCCTTCCGCGAGGCCGAGCTGCTCGCCGAGGCGCTCCGCGACGAGGAGTCGCTGCAGGCGATGGCGCGTTACCTTCGCGCCCGCGGCTGAGCGCCCGCTCAGGCGGCGGTGTCGGGGGCGGCGAGGATCAGGCCGATGACCTCGACGGCGCTGTCGATCTCGGGCTCGTCGCCGATCGTGAACGTCGCCCACGCGAGCGCCGTCGCGATCTGGACGATCAGGTGCACGTGCTCCTCGCGGGGCCCCGGGGCTCCCGCGGGGCGGGCCTCGGCGATCATCTCCGCGGTGCGGGCGCTGAGCGTGCGGTGGACGGCGCCGCCGCGGCCGAGCAGCAGCCGCAGCCCGAGCTGGGGCTCGCGGGTCACGAACGAGCGCAGCGGCTCGAAGGCCGCGGCCATCGTCATCAGCCGCCGCGCCCAGTCGAGCACGCGCGTATCCCCCGAGCCTCGCGCCTCGGCGTGGGCGCGGTCTGAGAACTGCTCGGCGAGCCGCTCGAAGACGCCCTCGAGCAGGACGCCGCGTGAACCGAACCAGCGGTAGAGCGTCGCGGGGGCGACGCCGAGCTGCCCGGCCAGCGAGCCCATGTCGACGCGCTCCTCGCGCAGGAACGTCGCCAGGGCCTGCTCGACCGCGTCGTCGGGTCGCGGCCGGCGGATGATCGGCGGGGGCTCGGGGAGGGCGGTCTGGGGGGCGCTCATCGTGCCGGCGAGCATACCGAGAGATAAGGCGCCTGTCTCTCGGATGAGAGATTCTTGACTTTTCTCACATCGGGCTCCTATGATGCGCGTGCCGCCGTCGGCGGCTCAGGCGAGGGCGAGGAAAGGGGAACCCGTGGGAACGATCGGCCGCGAGATTTCGAGCGTGGAGATGGCGGACGCCGAGCTGTGGCAGGAGGGCCCGCCCTATGAGGTCTTCGCGCAACTGCGGGGCCAGTGCCCGGTGCACTGGAGCGGGAAGATCGAGCAGTACCCGGAGGAGGCCGGCTTCTGGTCGGTGACGACGGCCGAGGACGTGCACGCGGTCTCGCGCGACTGGGAGACCTTCTCCTCGGAACTCGGCGGCGTGACCGTCTTCGCCGAGATCTTCCCGCTCGAGCTGGCCCGGGCGATGTTCATCGGCATGGACCCGCCCCGCCACGACAAGATCAAGGCGCTCTTCCAGCGCGGCTTCACCCCGAAGCGGATCGCCGAGCACGAGGAGCGGATCCGCGAGATCACCGTCGAGGTGCTCGACCGGCTCGACGGGCGGGAGGGCTGCGACCTCGTCGCCGACGTCGCCCAGCCCGTCGTCTCGCGCGTGATCGGCAGCTTCATGGGGCTCTCCCCCGAGGAAGACGCGCTGTGGGCGAGGATCATGAACTCGGCGCTCGCGCCCGACGACCCGGACCTCGCTCCCGACGGCATCGAGGGCGTCCTCGAGCAGGACTTCCCCGTGATGTTCGAGCGCTGCCAAGCGATGATCGCCGCACGCCGCGAGAACCCGACCGACGATCTGATGAGCGTCCTCGTCCACGCCGAGGTCGAAGGGGAGAAACTGAGCGAGACCGACATCGTGATGGGGTTCTTCCTGCTGATGGCGGCCGGCAACGACTCTACGAAGGCGACCTACTGCAGCGGGATGCGCGCGCTGATGGAAAGCCCCGAGCAGAAGGCCGAGCTCGTCGCCGACCCCGCCCTCGTGCCCGGGGCCGTCGAGGAGGCGCTGCGCATGTTCCCGGCCTTCGCCCACTTCCGGCGCACCGCGACGAAGGACACGGAGCTGCACGGACGGCAGATCAAAGAGGGGGAGAAGGTGGTCATGTGGTACGTCTCCTCCAACCGCGACGAGACGCGCTTCGAGGATCCCGACCGCTTCGACATCCACCGCGAAGCGGAGCATCAGGCCTTCGGCGCGGGCGGGCGGCACTTCTGCCTCGGCACGGCGCTGGCGCGCCTGGAGCTGAAGATCCTGATCGAGGAGACGCTGAGGCGCTACCCCGAGATCTCGCTCGACGGCGATCCCCAGCCGGCCCAGGCGCTGTTCGTCAACCAGTTGAAGGCGCTGCCGGTGAAGCTCGGAGCGCGCGCGGTCTGAGAGTCTGTCCATGCCCCGGCCAACGGGCCGGGGCGCGGACCTGGCCCGGTGGCGCCAAGCGGGCCTTCAGCCCCGACGGAGTGGGTTCGACTCCGCCAGGTCCACCATCTTGACGAAGGTCGACGGCCCAGCCTCTTTAGGGGCTGGGCCTTCTGCGTCTGTTGAGCCCGAAGCTCGAGTTACGCGGCGATTGAGGCGCTTCTCGTGCGACCTAGGGAATAGAGATTCGTATCCCGTCGTCGGGCGATCGCCGGACGACCAGAGCTGTGCATAAGAAGCTGGCGGCCAGTATCTCGCTCGTTTCGTGCGCCCGGACGCATAGGATGGGACGGAATGTCCCCCTCCGCCACGCCAGCCTCGCAGCGCATTGACGAGCAAGACCTCCGCTTCGACGCCCACAACCCGCGCATCGCTGGTGACGACCCGGGTGCCAGCCAGGAGGAACTCCTACTGACCTTGTGGCGCGACTTCGCCGTTGACGAGCTCGCCCTCTCGATCGCTGCGAACGGCTTCTTCGATCACGAGCCGCTGTTCGCCGCGCCGCAGGATGGCCACTTCGTCGTCATCGAGGGAAATCGTCGTCTTGCTGCGGTCCGGCTGCTACGCCACCGAGCACTCCGCGCGAGTGTCGGTGCCACCGACCTGCCGGTGATCGGCAAACGTGCCGTGGCGATGCTTGAGACACTCCCTGTAATCGTCGCCGAGCGTGAGGACGTCTGGCAGTACGTTGGCTTCAAGCATGTCAACGGACCGCAGGTCTGGCGCTCGCACAGCAAGGCCCAGTACATCGCCTGGGTACATAACGATCTGAAAATCCCCCTCGAGGAGATCGCCCGACAGATCGGCGACAAGCACCGCACCGTCCGCCGGCTATATCGCGCACTGATGGTCCTCGACCAGGCCGCTGAGGCCGACGTCTTCCATGTCGAGGATCGTGCCCGCAAGCAGTTCGCGTTCTCTCACCTCTATACCGGCCTGGACTACCACGGCTTTGAGAAATTCCTCGCCATCAACCCGGAGCGGTCCTACCGCCCCGCACCTGTCCCAAAATCGAGGCTTCCACAGCTCGGCCAGCTGCTTGTCTGGCTCTACGGCAGCAAGAGCCGCGGCGAGGAGCCAGTCATCCGCTCCCAGAACCCCGACTTGCGCGTGCTGGACAGCATCCTGACAACTAGGAATGGTGTTGCCGCCCTTGAACGTGGCCTCGGTCTTAGCGTCTCCCACGACATCAGTCGCGGGGATGATGCGATCTTCCGCGAGACACTGTTGGCGGCCCGCCAGTCCCTGCAGGAAGCCCGCGGCAAGCTCTTGACCGGTTACAAAGGCGAGCGTGACCTAAAAGCAGTCTCTGAAGACATCGTCGAGCTGGCCCAGAGTATCGACGCAGAAATGATCGAGCGTACCCGCGGACGCCGCGCTGGCGCACGCTCCACGAGCAGGTGAACCGCGGCTGATGACCGCGCTCGCAGTGCCCGCGGCGACGGCGGACCCTGTCGCTCACGCCGACTGGCTCGAGCTCGCTGCTATCGCCGCCCGCGACCGCAACAGCTCGCTCGCGGATCTGGCCGGCGAGCTACGTCGTGCTGGCAGCGCCGAGGAGGTCGAGGATGAGGGCGACGCCGATGAGACTGGCGACCGAGGCGGCGAGACCATTGAACCGATCGCTGAGTCGGCCTTCGAGGAGATCGAAGATCGCAGCACTGGGTGCGATGAGGCTTACCCGTTTGAGTTGGGCGAGAGCCATCTGCAGCTAAAGCCGCACTCCCAGGGCTCGGTGTATCTGTTCCTGCTGCTGCTCTCCGTCTTTGGGCTTGACGCATCTCCTGACGGTCTCAATGCGGCGCAGCTCTTCGAGGAGGTATCGGCTCTTGCCCTCGCGAATTATCTTGGCGGTGTTGAGAAGGGTGTGCAGAGCCTTCAGTTTGGGTTCCCGCGTAGGCTTGCCCCTGCTGGCTTTAGGGCGGCGGTTGAGGATCTGTGCGGGAGGATCGGCGAAGGCGAAGGTCCCCGCGACCGGCCGACTGCTGGATATCAGAAAGACGCTTCGCTCGATCTGATCGCATGGCGGCCGTTCCCCGACGGTCGTCGCTCAAGCGTCATGACTTGGGGACAGTGCGCCACCGGCGAGGACTGGCGCGAGAAGCTGACTGAGATGCACCCGCATTCGTGGTGTGCAAAGTGGCTGCGAGAAATGCCCACGGTCGTCCCGCTGCGCGCCTTCTTCGTGCCCCGGCGCGTCGAGCGCAAGCATTGGGTCGCGGCGGCCTACGATGGAGGCGTACTCTTTGACCGCTGCCGGATCGCAGCATTCGCCAACCCCCTCCCGATAGAGCTCCGCAGCAGATGCCGGGAGTTCACCAAACACGTCATCAAGACGAAGGTCACGGGATGAGGCACCGTTTCCATGCCCTCTGCCCGTATTTCGCGATGTTCCCCGAGGCGTTCGCGGAACACTGGATCGAGGTTCTCACGCGTCGTGGCGAGGCGGTTCTCGACCCGTTCTGCGGCCGCGGCACAACGCCCTTTCAGGCGCTGCTAATGGGCCGCCGAGCCGTGGCCTGCGACATCAATCCCGTTGCCTACTGCGTCACGCGCGCGAAGACCAATGCACCGTCGGCGCAAAAGCTAATGCGGCGGATCGGTGACCTCGAGCGCCGCTATCGCGCCGAGGACGATAGGACCAGGGAGGAAATGCCGGAGTTTTTTTCCTACGCCTATCACCCTGAGACGCTTGCCGAGCTGTTGTTCCTGCGCGAACGACTCCGCTGGCGGGCGACCGACACCGACTGCATGCTCGCCGCACTGATCCTAGGCTCTCTCCACGGCGAAGCAAAGGAGACTGCACCGTACCTGAGCAACCAGATGCCGAGGACAATCAGCACAAAGCCCGACTACTCAATTCGTTATTGGCAGCGCCACGGCATGGCCGCGCCACGCAAGGATGTGTTCGCCCTCTTGCGAGACCGCGTCGACTACCGCTACGCCTCCGAGCCACCCGAGGACACCGCGCACGTGATGTGTGCTGACATGCGCGAGCTCCCGCGTCGCGGCATGGTTGCTCACGGAAGCATCCGCACGGTCATCACCTCTCCGCCATACCTCGACGTCACGAATTTTGAGGAGGATCAGTGGCTCCGGCTATGGTTTCTCGGCCACGCCCCGCACCCGACACGCGGCGTGATCTCCCACGATGATCGCCACTACGGAATTGAGCAGTATTGGGCACTGATTGCCGACACCTGGCGGACGCTCGGTGCGCTACTAGGTAAGAAAAGCAACGTCGTAATGCGGGTAGGAATGAAGGGTGTCGCCCCTGAACGGATCGCTGAAGGATTGCTCGGTTGCTCGGTCGTCACGGGACGCAAGGTGAAGCTTGTGAGCACTGAGACCAGTGAGATCCGCCGGCGTCAGACAGATGCATTCAGGCCCGGCTCAAAAGGGTGCCTGCTTGAGCTCGACGCCCATTTTGCCATTGCGTGACCTTTGACGCTGCTGGCTGGGAGGTTCTATCGCCGTTCTGCGTACACGACGTGATGATTGACGATTGTCGCGTAGCGCCAATCGGCGACCGCGCACGCTAGGGCCTCGCAGCAACGGAACCCGTCAGCAGCTCCGCTCGCGTATTCTCAGGTCGCATGAACTTGCTCCTCGTGCTTCGCTTCAACGCGCTCTATAGAGATCCGTCGTTGGTCGAGATGGCTGACGTCCTCGGCGACGTTGAAGCTCTTTACCACGCCGCGCGAAGCGCCCGCGAGGGCGAGCAACCGTTGCTGCCTGTATTCGTCGCCCAACGCCAAGCACAGAGCGGGCAGCGGTTGGGTCTATCCGATGATGTGCTATCCGAGATCGAGCGCGGTACCAGGGCCATCGCAGGGCTCGAACGAGAGGGCGCCGACGAGGCTACGATCGATTCACTACGAACAGCCGTGAGCCTACTAGCCCGCCGACAGACAGAGACCATCTACTTTGGTAGTTCTCCCGCTCTGTCGCGAACTGTCCCAAGGGTTCCTCTGCGCGTTCGTAGAGTTTCGATGTCGTCTCCGCTGGAGCTTGTGACGAGTATCCCGCCGGAGTACTGGACGGGTGGGGGCGTTGCACTCTTCCTCACTGCTATTGAGCGCAAGTTCAACTTCGTCAAGCGCATTCGAACAGAGCGGCTGGAGCTTGACGCACGCCAGGCAAAGGCGCGTGCGGATGTCTCTGAAGGGGAAATTCGCGACGCCGAAGCACAGCGGGCGCTCCAGCAGCTTCGACAGCGCGATTCGGGAACCGACGACGGTCAGCTGGTGGGGCTACAAGACCAGCGCACAGCTTTCCAGCTTGAGGAAGGCGTGCTTTCTCGCGAGGATCCTGACCGATGCGGGCAGCCGCTCGTTACGGAGGTAGCCGAAAAAGGCTAGTCGCACAATCGGCAATGGCCGAAACCCGGTCGATCACCGCGATGGTCGGGGGGTGTGGGACCGGCCGGGTCGAGGCCAAGCAAGAAAGCTGATCCAACTCTTCTATGCCGATCGCGCCAGCGAAGCGTCTTCGATGCCGAGCAGGACAAGATCAAGCGGCTGACGAGCTACGAGCCGTGGCCACGGCTCAGCTAGCCGACGTACAGGCTCTCGACCTGGCCCTCAGCTGCTTTGACCAGTCAGAGAAGGTCTACAGAGCTGGCGCCCCGCCGAGCGCCAGATCCTAAATCGCGCCATCTTCGAGCGCGTAGAGGTCGGCCCGGAAGCCGATATCACGGGCATCAGCCTCACCCCGATCCCTGAGGCCCTCTCGGCCTGGAAGCCGGGCCTAGGCCAGCCCAGGAGCCAGAGGATGGAATGGGCGGCAAATCTTCGATCTTTGTTAGCCCCCGTCCACTGCCTCGAGCAGTCCAACGCCGTCGAGGCCAGGGCGGGCCCACTCAGCGCAGCACTCAGCGGCGGAGCCGGGTGACCCTCGGCCCCAGGCGGTTTCGGCGAAGCCCTCGGCTAGCATCGGCCCCGTTCGGCTGGTGCCGCTGTCGAGGACGAGGAGCACGGGAGAGTGCGGAGGCGTTGAGAGGTGCTGCGAGCAGCACGCTTGCCCGCGGTATCCGCTGGCGGCCGATGGGCTCGCTGCTCGTCGTCGTCACCGCCGCGATCGCGGTCGGGACCGCGATCGTCGGTCCGCTGTTCCTTCGCGCCGGCGGCGATTCGCTGGTCCGGCGGGCCGTGGCAGACGCCGGCGCGTCGAAGACCCGCTTTGCGCTCACTTCCTCGACTCACACGACGACCCTCGGCGAACTGGCGGCCGCGCAACGCTCGTTGCTCGCCGGCGAGCACCTGAGCGGCCTGTACGGACCGTCCTCGGTCGAGACGATGCTGAGCACGGTTCTCGTCACCAGCGAGAACCGGGAAATCTACTTGGGCCGGCTGACCTACCGCACGGGCATCTGCTCGGTGCTCCGCTTCAGCGCCGGCGGATGTAGATCGGGTCCCCTCGATGCGGTCGTCAGCGAGCGAACGGCACGCACGCTCGGAGTCTCCGTCGGATCGACGGTCCGCGTCAACGACCGCAAGAGCGAAGCTCCCGCCCGGATCAGGATCACCGGGGTGTACCGCCTCCCGAACCTGCAGAGCGCCTACTGGTTCGGCGAACCGGCTCTCTTCTTCTCCTTCGGGCAGAACAGCGAAAAGCCGCTCGAACTGGACGAGCTCGACGATCTCTTCGTGGCGAGCCCCGCCGCTCTCGCGCTCCCGTCGGCCTACGGTCGCACGGTCGCGATCCAGAGCGGGTTGCGATCCGGGGCGCTGGGGATCGGGAACGCGTCGGCGGTCGTGCGGCACCTGCGAACGCTGCAGCGGCGCGCCGCGGCCGAAGGTTTCGAGCTTCAGTCCGGTCCTACCGCGGTGCTCTCCGGGGCCCTTCACCAGCACAGCCTGATGACCACGATCGTCGCGGTCGCCGCGGCGCAGCTCGTCCTGCTGGCGATCTGGGTGCTGACGTCCGTGCTTCTGCGCAGCGCCGACCTCCGGCGCTCGGAACTGCGGGTCGCTCGCCTGCGCGGGTTCCCGCTTCCCACTCTGCTCGCCGTGTCGGTCACCGAGCCGGCGGTGCTGTGCGCGATCGGGGCCTTGGTGGGCATCGCCGGCGCCTGGGTCGCCGTGCTCGTCGCGGCGTCGATCCTGTTCGCCTCTGGAACGACCGTCGCGCTCGACGCGTGGACGTTCGCCGGCTTCGGGGCGGTGGTGCTGACGATCTGCGCCGTCCTCGGCTTCAGCTCGTTGCGCCTGTTGCGCGGCTTCGGGCCGGCGGCGTCGTCGCCGAGGTCCGCCGCGGGCCGCTCGCGCGTCGTCGTCGACGTCTCGATCCTCGCGGTGTCCGCCGTCGCCCTGCTGGGCGCCGCCACCAGCGGCGCGCTCAGCTCTCACAACGATCCGGTCGCGGCCGCCGCTCCTGCGGTGATAGCCCTCGGCACGTCGGTCATCGCGATCCGCATCGTCGAATACCTGTGCCGCCGGCTCAGCGTCGCGACTCACGATTCCTCCAAGGTGGCGCTGTTCCTGGCGGTGCGGCAGATCGGGCGGCGCCCGACCGCGCTGCGGGAAGGACGAACTCTGGTCATCGCGGTCGCGCTCGCCTGTTTCGCCGTGTCTGCGTGGTCGGTCGCGCGCGCCAACCGACTGACCGCCGCGACGTTCTCGATCGGTGCGCGCACCGTCGCCACGGTCACCCCACACGGACGGAGGCTCGATCGGGCGGTCGACGCCGTGGACCCGCGGGGGCGCTTCGCGATGGCGGCGCGTCAGGTCTCCGGCGCGGGTACCCCGGTTCTTGCCCTGGATGCCAGGCGTCTGCCCGCCGTGGCGGCCTGGCCCGCCGGGACGACCCCCGAGAGCGTTGCCGCGGTCAGCCGTGCGCTGAGCCCACGACGGGCCTCCGGCGTGAGCCTCGTGAACGGGTCGCTGGCGGTTTCGGCGGACGTGTCGGCCTCCGGGGCCGCGAGTCGCGGACTCTCGCATCTCGTCCTGGGGGCATGGCTGTTCGACCCGGTGGACGGAACGTTCACCGTCGATCTCGGCCGGCTACGCGCCGGCGGCTCCGCCTATCGGGGTGCCGCGCAGAAGAACTGCCCCTGCCGCCTCGTCGGCGTCGGGGTGCTGCCCAGCTCCAGCCGGGTGCCGAGCTCCGGCGAAGTGCACCTCGCGGTGAGCGCGCTCGCCTACGAATCCCGCGCGGGTGCCCCGCGGCGCTCCCGCGCCGGCCTGACCTCGGCGGAATGGCGGTCGGGCGTGGCCGGCGTTCGGGTCGGCGCGACGGGCTCAGAGGTCCGCATCGACGTCCCGATGGGGGCGGTCACCGAAGCCGGCTCCGTCGGCATCCCGCCCGTGATGGCCGTCGTCGGCCCTCGGCCCTCGGCTCTCCCCGCCGTAGCCGGCAGCTTCGCCGAGTCGCTTGCCGGAGGGGAAGGGGGGAAAGGCGCCGTGTCGGTGCAGGGCCTCGACGGCTACAACGTCAGCGTGCGCCCCGTTGTCGCGGGGGCGTCCCTGCCGCGCATCGGGTCGGGCGGCGTGATCGTCGACCTGGGCACGCTCGAAGGTGCCCAGACGGCCCCGACCGCCGCCGTGACCGACGCGGAGGTCTGGCTCGGCCCGCAGGCGCCCGCGAACGCCGTCAGCCGGTTGCGGGCGGCCGGCCTGCAGATCGACCGGGTGGAACGCTCCTCGACGCTCGTCCGCCAGGGCGAGCACACCGGTCCGGCTCTCGCCTACGACTTCATGCTGCTGGCGACGATCGTCGCCCTGCTCGTCGCGGCGGTCGGGACGTTCAGCGTGCTCGCCGCCGGTGGCCGCGGGCGCGCCACCGAGATGGTCGCATTGGAGGTCACAGGCGTGCCGCGGGCGGTCCTCGCGCGCTCGCTCGCGATCGAGGCGGGGATCCTCGCGCTGACCGCGCTGTTCGGCGTGGCCGCCGGCGCGGGCAGCGCCGCCGTCGCGCTGCCGTCCCTGCCCCAGCTCGCTTCGGCCAGCGACGCCCCGCTGTCCTATGCGCTGCCGGTTCCGCTGCTCCTGACAGCGGCCGCGGGCGCGGTGCTGGTGGTCGTCCTCGCCACCGCGCTGGCGGCGCGGGGCATCCTGAAGGGCATGTCTCCAGCGCTCCTACGCAATGCGGCCGATGACGTCGACTGAGACACGGCCCTCGAGTGGCGCGGCGGTGGTGTGCGCGGGGGTGGTTCACGTCTATCCGAGCGGGCGGGAGTCGGTCGCCGCGCTGCGCAACGCCGACCTCGCGGTCGAGGCGGGCGAGATGCTTGCCATCGTCGGCCCCTCGGGATCGGGCAAGACCACTCTCATGCTGTTGCTCAGCGGACTGCTGCAACCGACCGCGGGATCGGTGTTGATCGGCGGCGAGGACATCACCCGACTCGATCCGGCCAGTCTCAGCCGGCTGCGCGCCACCGAGCTCTCGCTGCTGCTTCAGGACCCGCTGCGCAACCTGCTGCCCCACGCCACCGTGATCCAGAACGTCAGCTTCGCCTCGCGCGGCGCCCGACGGCGAGGCTGGGCGCTGCGCTGGTCGAGCGAGGAGCTGGTCGAGCGGATGGGTCTGGCCGCGCTCGCCGACCGGCCCGTGTACCGGCTCTCGGCGGGGCAGCAGAACCGGGCGGCGATCGCCGCTGCGCTGGCGACGTCCCCGCGGGTGCTGCTCGCCGACGAGCCGACCGGCCAGCTCGACCCTCACAGCCGCGACATGGTGATCGCGGCGCTGCACGACGCCCGTGAGCTGAGCGGCGCCACGGTCATCGTCGTGACCCACGACCGGGCCGTCTCCGATGCGCTTCCCCGCTCGCTAGCGATCGAAAACGGGGCGATCGCCTCTGAGGGCCGCGGCACGGAGCGCTTCGCGGTCGTCGGCGGCTCGGGGGCCGTCCAGCTGCCCCCGGAGATCCTGGCCCGCTACCCGAGCGGAACGCTTCTGAGCGTCCAGCTCGACGGCGACGGGATCTTCCTGCGTGCGCGGCAGGAGCGCCCGGGTGAGGTGGGCGATGCCTGAGACGCCTCGCCTCGTGATCGAGGCAGTGACGGTGAGCAGCGCCGACTCCGTGCTCGTCGGCGACCTGTCCCTGAGCATCTCCTCCGGCGAAGTGGTCGCCGTCACCGGCCCGTCGGGCGCGGGCAAGTCCAGCCTGATCGGAGTCCTCGCGGGTCTGGCGGCGCCCGACTCCGGGCGCGTGCTCCACGACGGCCGTCCGGCGACGCCCTACGGCGAGGGCGCGGTCGGGCTGATCCTCCAGCACCATCACCTCCCGGGCATGCTGACCGCCCACGAGGTAGTCAGCCTGCCGCTGCAGGCCCGAGGCGTCGAGGAGGCGGAGGTCGCCGAGCGCAGCGACCGCATGCTCGCCGCTCTGGGCATGGGCGACCAGGCAGGTCAGCTGATCTGGGAGCTGTCAGGCGGACAGCGCCAGCGCGTGGCCGTCGCCAGAGCGCTGGCGGGAGATCCGTGGCTGATCCTCGCCGATGAGCCTGCTGCCGGCCTCGACGCGGAGTCCCGGACGGCCGTCGTCAACTGCCTCCTCGACGCCGCACGTGGCGGTGCGATCGTGATCGTCGCCAGCAGCGATCCCGAGCTGGTCGACAGCTGCACCCGCGTGGTCTCGCTCGACACCACGTAGGGCGGCGGCCGGCCGCGGCGGTTCCGGCAGGGGCTTGCCGCGCCCCGTGCGCCTCTGTAGCCTCGACGTGTGCCGAGGTCCGCGAGGGAGTGCGCAGCACAGCGCAGATCGCGACGGCCTCGGCGGCGCTCGATCGTCGGCGCCACCCTCGCGCTGCTCTGCCTCGCCGCCCCGGCGGTCGCCGACGCCACGATCCCCGGCGACCGCGGCTATGAGATGCCCCAGGCGCCGTCCGGCATCGCCGTGGGGATGGCGATGAACTACGACGTCAAGGAAAAGGCGAGCGAGGTAGGCCGGATCGACTACGTGTGGGGCGCGAGCTCGCCGGCGCCGGCGAGCGTCTACAACACCGCCTACATCAAGTACGCGCGCGATCAGGAAACCCATCCGATCGCGTGGTGGAAGGCGGAACATCCGACCTGGCTCGAGTACAAGTGCAACAAACGGTCGCTCGCCTACCAGTTCCACCGCAAGCTCGCCCCGCTCGACATCACGAACCCGGAAGTCCGCGCCTACCAGTGGAGCGAGGAGATCGAGCCGCGACTGGCCGAAGGCTACGCGGGGATCGCCTTCGACAACCTCGAACTGACGAACGAATCGGGTCGCTGCGGCCATTTCGACTCCTCCCACAAATGGGTCGCGCAGTTCACCGGGCAGTCGGGCGACGGGGCCTTCACAGCGTCGGTGCTCGAATGGACGGCGGCGATGCGCGAAGAGGTGCACGCCTACTCCCCGTCGGCCACGGTCTCGATCAACTTCTCCTACGAACCGCGGGCCAGCGCGGCGGCGAACGCGGCGCTCATGGACGATGCCGACCTCGTCTTCGACGAGAGGGGTATGACCAACTGGGGTCAGCCCGGAGCGGACCGTCCCTCGCCCGAGCTCTGGCTTCAGATCTACGAAGCCGCGCGCGCCGTTCAGGAAGGCGGCTCCTGTTACGACCTCAACGAGGAGTTCCCCGGCGCCTCGACCGCGATCCCCGCGAGCGAGCTGGAATGGGCGGTTGCCAACTACCTGCTCATCAAGGGGGACTGCACGTACATCTCGACCAGCGGCTTCCGCGGCAAGAAGATGAACCAGCAGGACTACGGCGTTCTGCACTGGTATCCGCAGTACGAAGCGGCCGTCGGTGAACCGACGGGCCCCGCCGTTGAGCAGCCGTCGGGAGCCTACGTGCGCGAACTCACCGGCGGTCTCGCCGCCGTCAATCCGACGCTTGCCACCGCGGAAGCGAGCCTTCCGCCCGGCGTGTGGCGCGACGGCCAGGGCGAACAGGTGAGCGGGTCGCTCGTGCTCGGCCCCCAGCAGGGCGCCGTGCTGACGGCTGGGCCGTAGGGCCGGCGTCCGCTCAGGGATGAACGAAGCGTGAGGTCGGCTTGAAAGTCGCCGTGCAGACGATGGAGTTCGAGGTCTGCTCGCCGCGGTGCAGATCGGCCCACTCCCATCGGGGTAGGGTCTCATCGTGCGTCCCAATCGCTCAATCCCCGCCGCAACCGTGATTCCCGTGCTGACGGTCGCCGACGTGCGCGAGGCGGTCGCCTGGTACGAGACGGCCTTCGGCTTCAGCGAGCGCCTGCGAATCGGGGCCGCTCACCGCTCGCAGCTCGACGTGCCGGGCGGGGGCGCCGTGATGCTCGCCGAGGTGCGGCCGAACACCCGCGCTCCCGCCGAGGAGCCGCCGTCGCACTCGGTGATGGTGAGGGTGGAGGATGCTCGCGGCCACTGCGAGCAGGCGCGGGCCGCGGGCGCCGCGATCTCGATGGAGCCGACCGACTTCGAGTACGGAGAGCGCCAATACGGCGCCGAGGACCCCTTCGGTCATCGCTGGACGTTCTCCGAGACGATCGCCGACGCCGATCCCGCGGAGTGGATGAGCGAGTGAGCGAGCGGCGGCCCTGGGACCGGAGGCTCACCGACGGGCTGGCGAGAGACGCGTGGCTCGCCGCGAACCGTCCTTCGGAGCTTCCGCGCGAACCGCCGCTGAGCGAGCGAATCCGATCGCCCTGGTTCTGGGCGGTGCTGCTCGCAGTCGCAGGGCTCGCCGCGGTGCGCGTGCTGTCAGATCTCCACGGCGTCGCCTCCGCCTCGCTCTGGGTCGGCTTCTTCGTGGTGCTCTACGGCGGCCTCTACATCGAGCGGCGGCTAAGATCGCGCCCGTGATCGAACCTGGCGACAAAGCCCCCGACTTCACCCTCCCCGACCAGGACGGCCGAGAGGTGAAGCTCTCGGACTTCCACGGCACCCCCGTCGTCGTCTACTTCTACCCCAAGGCGGACACCCCCGGCTGCACGACCCAGGCCTGCGGCGTGCGCGACCACGCGCCGGACTACGCGAAGACAGGCGCGACCGTTCTCGGGATCTCCCCGGACCCGGTCGCGAAGGTCAAGAAGTTCCACGACAAGCAGAGCCTCAACTTCTCCCTGCTGGCCGACGAGGGCCACAAGGTCGCCGACGAGTACGGCGTCTGGGTCGAGAAGTCGATGTACGGGAAAAAGTACTTCGGCAACGAGCGCACGACGTTCGTGATCGGCCCCGACGGGAAGGTCGCCGAGGTGCTGCGCAAGGTCAAGCCCGCCGAGCACGACGAGCTCGTGCTGAAGGCGCTCGGCGAGGCCGCGCCGCCCGTCGTCTGAAGCTCGCGGGGCCGGCTCAGTCGCGGCGGCCGATGCCGCCGACGAGCACGCCCGCCCCGAGGTGGGCGCCGAGCACCGGCCCGACCTCCGTGCAGAACAGCGGCCCGGCGCCGAACAGCTCCCTGCCCGCGTCGACGAGCTGCTCGGCCGCCGGAGCGGACTGCGCGTGCTGGACGATCCACTCGCTCGCGCCGCGGTCGCGCAGCTCGGCCAGGTAGCCGATCATCCGCTCCATCGCGCCCCTGCGCGTGCGCACCCGTCCGACCGGCGCGATCTCGGTGCCGAACGTGAGGATCGGCTTGATCTTCAGAGCTGTGCCGATCATCGCCTGCGCCGCCCCGATGCGCCCGCCCTTGCGCAGGTAATCGAGCGTGTCCAGGCAGAACCAGATGTCGAGCGTCCCGCGAGCTTGCTCGACGGCGGCGATTATCTCCTCGCTCGACCGGCTTTGGCGGGCAAGCCGCGCGGCTGTCACCACCAGGCAGCCGAGACCTCCGGCGCCGGTCGCGCCGTCGTGCACCGTGACGACACCCGCCGCCCCCTCGGTGGCGAGCGTGGCCGCCGCTTCGCGGGCGCTCTGGCAGGTCCCCGATAGGCCCTCCGCGATGTGGATCGAGACGACGTCACGGCCGGACTCGACGAGCGGCCGGTACACCTCGAGGAAGTCGCCGATCGACGGTTGCGAGGTCGTCGGCAGCTGCGGCGATTCGTGCAGGCGGGCGTAGAAGGCGTCGAGGTCGGCGTAGCTGCTCTCGGGCTTCAGCTCACCGTCCCAGCCGACGTACAGGCTGACCCGGCGCACCCCGAGGTCCTCGATCAGCCCCTCCGGCATGTACGTCGTGCTGTCGGTGACGATCGCCACCGGTTGGTCGGGCGGCGGCTCCTGCTGGGGTGAGGGACTTGACACGCGCGGCGAAGGCTACGACTCGACGGCCGCCCGCGTCGGACGGATGGACCCCCGCCGCCTCGGGTCGCCGCTCAGGGGATCGTCAGCGAGAACGACAGCGGCCCGAGCGCGGGGCAGAGCGGGCTGCTCACGAGGCCGTCGAGACTGATCCGCGGCACGCTCGCCGCGATCGCCGCCGGCTGTTCGGCGATCAGCGAAGCCGTCGCGTGACCGGCCTCGTATACGCAGCGAACGCTCGGCAGCGCGACGAGCTGCGCCTGCAGGGCGAGTTTGGGCGTTCCGTGCAGGGCCGCCTTGCGCTTGCGTCCGTTGAGCACAAGTCGCCACGGCAGGCTGCTGCCGCTGATCTCGACTTCTCCCAGGGAGCTCTCACAGAGAGCCGCGCCGGTGGCGAGGATCGTCACCAGCTCCCGTCGGCCGTGCCGCACGGCGGTCACGGCGCCCGGTCCGATCCGGTTCGCCGGGTCGACGCCGCACGTGACCGGGCCGGCCGAGGTTTCGATCGTCACGGCTTCGATGCCGGCGTCCTGTTCGGTCGCAGCGGCCGCTCCGGGCGCGCCGGCCGCTAGGGCGCTCAGGGCCGCCAGGAGCACGCAGACACCACGGACACGACTCATCGATCCCCCTCCTCAGATCGGGCGGCGGCGTTGCGCCGACGCCAAGGCTCCCACGCGGAGCGTAACCGCTCAGCGGATGATGTTGTCCATCCGGGTCGCGCGGATCGTCTCGCGCAGCGTGTCGAGCGCGTTGTGCTTCGGGCGCCAGCCGAGTTCCCTGCGGGCCTTCGCCGTGCTCATCAGGACCGGCTCGCGGAAGGCCGCGATCCACTGCGCCTGGGCGGGCAGGAAGCTGAGCCGCGAGATCATCTCGGCGGCGGCGTCGACGGCCAGCTCGGGGACCGGGATCGAATACCACCCGAGCTCGTCCGCGAGCGTCTTGACGGTCATCTCGCCGGGGCCCGCGAGGTTGTAGACGCCAGGTTTCCCGCGTCCGATCACCGCCGCGCGCATCGCGGTCGCGACGTCGTCGTGGTGGACGAGCTGGAACGGAACGCCCGGGTCCGGCAGCACCGGACGCAGGATCGGGAGGCCGTCGAGCAGGCTCAGGACGGGACCCGGGAGGCGCTCGGAGACCTGGGTGTAGGGCAGGCTGTCGATCAGTAGCGGGGCCTGCGGGCCGGCGACGATGCACGGCCGGAACACGTACGCGCGGGTGCGGGTCCCGTGCAGCGAGTCGGCCAGCACGTCCTCGACCTCCGCCTTCTGGGCGGAGTAGTAGTGCGCCGCCGAGCCGCGCGCGGGGACGTCCTCGGTGAGCGGCTGGGGGTTCTCGGCGTGAAAGCCGTAGGCGGCGACCGAGGAGGCGTAGACGAGGCGTTTGACGCCCGCCTGGGCGCACGCTTCGAAGACGTTGCGGGAGCCGTCGAGATTGACCCGGCGGCTCGCCTTCGCGCTGCCCATGATCATGAAGGCCAGGTGGATCACGACGTCGGCGTCCTCGACCAGCCGGCTGACCTTGCGGCGGTCGAGCACGTCGCCCCGCCGGTAGACGACCTTCTTCCAGCCCCGCTCGCGGGGGTCGAAGGGGCGCCGCGCCATGCCGAGGATCTGGCCGACCTCGCGCGCGCGCTCGAGCGCGGAGACGACCGCCTGGCCGATCTCTCCCGTCGGACCGGTCACAGCGACCGTCAGCGGCTTGGTCCGGCGTCCTCGCGGGGCGGAGGCCATGGGCTGGTTCTACCGCATCGGCGGACCCCCCGTGTGCATCGTCGCTAGATTCAGGCGATGAGCGGAGCAGAGGCCGGTCTCGCTGTTTCGGTCTTCCTCGCCTGCGCCGTCGAGTGCGTCGAGGCCCTGACGATCGTCCTCGCCGTCGGCTCCACACGCAGCTGGCCTTCGGCGCTGTCGGGGGTCTTCGCGGCGCTCCTCGCGCTCGCGGCGATCGTCGCCGTGCTGGGCGTCGGGCTCGGGGAACTGCCCGTCGGTCCGCTGCGAGTGACCGTCGGGGCGCTGCTGCTGGCCTTCGGGCTGCAGTGGCTTCGCAAGGCGGTCCTGCGCCAAGCTGGGCGCAAGGCGCTGCACGACGAGGAAGCCACCTACGCGCACGAGCTCGAGGCCGCCCGCACCGCGGGGACGCGACACGGCGCCTGGGACGCCTACGCCTTTGCGGTCTCGCTGAAAGGAGTCCTGCTCGAGGGTCTCGAGGTCGCCCTGATCGTCGTCACGTTCGGCGCCGCTCACCACCGGACCGGCCTCGCCGCGGCCGCGGCCGGGGTCGCGGCGCTGTCGGTCGTCGCGGCCGGGCTCGCCGTCCGTCATCCGCTCGCGCGGGTCCCCGAGAACACGCTCAAGTACGCCGTCGGGGTGATGCTGAGCGCATACGGGGTCTTCTGGCTGGCCGAGGGTGCGGGCCTCTCCTGGCCCGGCGGCGACGCGATGCTCCTACCGCTCGTCGCGGTCGTGCTCGGCTCCTCGCTGCTCGCCGTCGCGCTGCTGCGCCGGCCGAGCGGCTCGCTGAGCGCCGGCGGCTGAGCCGCGGGTGCTGTTCGGCATCGCCCACCTGCGGGAGGCGCTCGCCCAGTCCTGGCCGCCGTTCGTCCTCGTCGCCGGCCTGCTGCTGATCGGGCAGCTCGCCGCGGCCGACGGGCTCTACGCCGCCGCGGCATCGCACCTCGTGCGACTGCCGGGCGGCGCCTCCGCGGCGCTGCTCGCGTGCCTCGCCCTCGTCGCCTGCGTCACCGCCGTGCTCAACCTCGACACCGCCGCGGTCTTCCTGACGCCCGTGTTGATCGGCGTCGCGCGCAGGCGCCGCCACGCGCCCGAGCCCTTCCTCTACGGCGCGATCTTCACGGCCAACGCCTCCTCGCTGTTCCTCCCCGGGTCGAACCTCACGAACCTGCTCGTGCTCCGTGGCGACGTCGGCAGCGGGGGCTCGCTGTTCGCCCGCATGCTCCCGGCGGCGCTCGTCGCCTCAGCCGCGACGGCGCTCGGCCTGCTCGCGATCCACCGCCGCGCGCTGCGGGCTCCCGCGGCGCCCCCGCCGGAGGAGGCGCCCGAGCCGCTTCACGCCGGGGCGGGGCTGGCCGGCGTGATCGCGGCGGCGGCGCTGATCGTCGCGCTCGCGAACCCGGCACTGCCGGTGCTCGCCGTCGCGCTCGCGCTGCTGGCCGTCGCGAGCCTGCGGGGACGCCTGTCCGGCCCCGGGGCGCTCGCCGCGCTGGGGCTGCCGACGCTGATCGGCCTGTTCGCGCTGACCGTCGCGCTCGGCCTCCTCGCCCGCTCCGGCGCGGTCTCGCCTGACGCGCTACGCGAAGCCGGCGCGCCCGCCACGGCCGCGGGGGCGGCGCTGCTGTCGGTGCTCGTGAACAACCTCCCGGCCGCCGTGCTTCTCTCCTCGAGCGGCCATCTGCAGGCGCGGGCGCTGCTGATCGGGCTGAACGTCGGGCCGAACCTGGCCGTGACGGGGTCGCTTGCGGTGCTGCTCTGGTGGCGGGCCGCGCGGGCCGAGGGCGCCGCTCCCTCCGCCGTGGCGTACTCGCGCCAGGGCCTGCTGCCGCCCCTGGCGGGCGCGCTCGCGCTCGCGGTCACCCAGCTCTGAGTCGAGCGGCCCGCGCGGCTGCCGGGGTGGCCTCCCGTACATTGGGTCCGTGCCCGCGCTGCCGGTGTCCACGTCGCTGACCCAGTCGCTGAACACGTTCTTCGACGCCGTCGGCCAGTTCTTCTCCGACCTCGCGGCGGTCCACTGGCCCGCGCTGCTGCTCGGCCTGCTGTTCTTCGGCGCCAACCTGACGATCCGCTCGCGCGCCTTCTTCCACAGCCTCCGCGCCGCGTACCCGGCCGCGACCTTCCAGTGGCGGCGCGTCTGGGGGGCCTACTTCGCGGCCGTCGGCTTCAACAACGTCGTGCCCGCTCGCGGCGGGGACGTCATCAAGCTCTTCCTGACGCGCTCATCGATCCCCGGCTCGCGCTATCCGACCGTCGCCGCCGCGTTCTTCGTGGAGTCGGTCTTCGACGCGACCGTCGGCGTGCTCGTCCTGATCTACGCCTTCACGCGCGGCGTCTTCCCGAAGCCGCCCGACTTCTCGAAACTGAGCTCCTTCGACATCTCGTTCTTCTTCGCCCACTTCCGCTTCACGCTGTTCTTGATCACCGCCGTCGCGGTCATCGGCCTCGTCGCCTTCGCGCTGCTCTCGACGCGCGCGCGGGCCTTCTGGCTGCGCGTGCGTCAGGGCGTAACGATCCTCAGCGACAAACGCCGCTACCTGCGCGAGATCGCCGCGCTGCAGGTCGTCGCGTGGCTCTGCCGCTTCGCGGCCTTCTGGTTCCTGCTCGACGCGTTCCGGGTCGGCGGCTCGGTCGGCAACGTGCTGCTCGTCTTCGGCGTCAACCAGGTCGCCGGCGCGGTGCCCTTCACGCCGGGCGGCGCGGGGGTGCAGCAGGCGCTGCTCGTCAAGGTCTTCGCCGGCAAAGCGCCGACGGCCGTGGTGGCCGCCTACTCGGTCGGCCAGCAGATCGCGATCGCCGCCTTCACCGCCCTGACAGGGCTCGCGGCCGTGATCTTCATCTTCCGCTTCCGCTCCTTCAAGGAAGTCATCTCGGCCGGGCGCGCCTCACAGCAGGCCGAAAAGGCCGAACGCGAAGGCCACGGGCCGCCCGCCGAGGAGGACTGGGTGCAGGAGGCCCCGGAGACCGCCGCTCAGGAACGGGCCCGCAGGCGCCGGGAACGCCGCGCGCGCTCGAGCTACTGAAGGCCCTCGCGGGCCTCGCGGACCAGCGCTACCGCCTCGGGGAAGACCCGGGCGATGACCGTCCGTATCTGTTCGGCCTGGGCCTCGGCGTCGCCCTGGATGTTGATCCGGCCGACCGCGGCGACCGTCATGTCGACCGCGAGCTTGATCGCGTTGTCCGCCCAGGCGAGGCGCTGGCTGCCCTGCATCTGCTCCGCGAACTCCGCCAGGCGCCGCTGCAGGTCCTCGGGATCTCCGAACATGTCACCGAAGCCGCCACTTTCCATGCCCAGATCATAGACTCCCCTCACTCGATGGCCAGCAAGAGCGAGATCCGCACGCAGATCGAATCGGAGCTGCACCGCCGCACGCGCCTGTCGGTCCCGGCGTTCGCGGGCGGCTTCCTGTACCTGCTCAGCGCGATCGTCATCACCTCGACGCTCAACGGGCTGCCGACGGTCGGCCCGCTGCAGGGCCTCGCGCCGCTGATCTCAGGCGTTGCGAACCCACCGGTGAGCCCGCGCACCGAAGAGGTCAAATTCATCTCCCGCCACGCCTTCCCGCTGATCGCGGGCAGCGTGCTCGCGGCGGTCGCGATCGGCGCCCTGACGCTGATCCTGCTGCTGCTCTTCGACGCGACCGCCTTCCGGCGCCCGTCGATCTGGCGCCACGCCCGTCTGCTCACGCTCGTGGGAGGCATCTCGGTGGGCGTCGCGAGCATCGCTCACGAGGTCGTCTACGCGATCGAGACCCACGACTTCGCCACCGGCCACGACTTCACCCGGGCCGCGGTCGACAACGCGCTGACCAAGAGCGCCGCCAACCAGATCGTCGCCTACCTCTCGCTGCTCGCGGGGCTCGCGCTCGTCGTGGGCATGATCGTGATCCTGCTCAACTCCCTGCGCGTCGGGCTCGTGCCGCGCTGGCTCGGGCTGCTCGGCATGTTCAGCGGCCTCTTGATCCTGCTGCCCAACATCGGGGCGACCCTGCAGCTGATCCCCGCCTTCTTCATGGTCATGACGGGGATCCTGCTGTCGGGCAAATGGATGGGCGGCGATCCGCCCGCGTGGGAAGCCGGCGAGGCCCGGCCGTGGCCCTCGCGAGCGCAGGTGGCCGCCGAACGCCGAGGCGAACCGGTAGCCGCCGCCGCGGGCGTCGGCGACGTCGCCCCCGCCCCGCGCCCCCAGCAGGCCGGGACCTCGCGCAAGCGACGCCGCAAGGGCGGCGCCTCGCGCGACTGAAGCTCGGTCCGGGGCACGAGGCGCCCGTCGCGGGCGCTCGCGGCTCTAACGGACGATCGTTGTGATCAGACGGCTCATCGACGAGCGCTGCCCGGCGGCGTTGGTCGCGACGATCAGCGCCGTGTAGGTCCCGGGGCGCAGCTTCCGCGAGGCGGAGAGCCGGCCCTGGAAGGAGATCCTGTTCGCGCCGGCGTGGGCGGCGAAGGGGAGGCTGCCCAGCGCGAGCGTGCGGGTGCACGGTCGCGCGTGACGGTTGCGGCCCGTCGCTGCGACGCAGCGGCCCTTGACCCGCCTGCCCTTCCCCGACTGGGTGAAGCTCAGCGTGACGCGGGCGGCCTGGTCGAGCGTGAAGGAGAAGACGGTCCCGACCGGGGCCTTGGCCTTGCGAGCGAGGCGGGCGAGCGCGCTGCCCTCGCGCCAGCGGGCGTGGGACTGGCGGACGTGTTCGAGCTTCGGCGGGGTGACAGGGGGCGCGGTCACCGTGATTGTGCCCGTCGCGGCCGTAGCGTTGCCGAGGGCGTCGGCGCTCGAGAGCCCGACCGCGAAGGTCCCGGGCCGGCTGAAGGTGTGGTTGACGATCGGCCCCGTCGCGGAGCCGCCGTCCCCGAAGCTCCAGGTGCTGGCGCCCAGCGCGGAGAACGCGTCGAGCGGCGTGACCGAGAACGCGACGGGGACGCCGACGACCGCGCCGGCGGGGATCGAGAGGCCGTTCAGGAGCGGGCCCGTGACGTCGTGGGCGGCCCATTCGACGACGAAGAACGAGCGCCAGCTCGCGACCGCGTCGCCGCTTTCGTCGAACTGGAGCCAGGGCGTCTCGACGGTGCCCGATTTGCCGTTCGGCGAGATCGGCTGCTGCGCGGCGAACGTCCCACCGGCGGGTCGAGCCGCGGCTTCGACGCGGCTCGGTTCCTGGTAACGGATCCATGCGATCAGCGTTTCCCCGCCCGGTCCGATCGCGAGGGTGGGCGATTGCGGCCCGGCCGTCGTTTCCAGGGACGGATCCGACACGCTCTGGACCGGTCCGAACGCGCCCCCCGCGGGTCGGTCGGCCTCGAGGACCGTCTGTTTTTTGCTGGCCTGGTCTTCCCCGACCCACGCGACGGTCGCATCGCCCGCCGCGTCGAGCGCGGCCTGCGGTTCCAGCGAGTTCTTGCGGGTGGAGATGACCTCGGGGGCGCCCAACGTGCCGCCGGCGGGCTTCAGCCTCGCTTCGATCTTGAAGTTTTCTTCGGGGGCGGTCCGCCGCTGCCAGGTGACGATCGCGTCTCCGTTCGGGTTCATCGCCACGCCCGGCGAGGCCACCACTTCGTGGGGCGGAAAGAACGGGCCCGAGGCCGACGCGATCGGCGTGCCGGCGCCGAACGAGCCTCCGGCCGGGCGGCTGAAGAGATGGATTTCGAACTGTGAGGATTCGGGTTTCGACAGCTTGGCTTCTTCGCGCTCGATCATCGCCAGCACGTTGCCGTGAGCGTCGTGTACGAGCGGTGCGGTGGAGAAGCCGTTGAGGAATTCGGTCCGACTGTAGGGGCCGATCGCTTCCAGCTGCTGCGCGGGACCGAAGCTGCTGGCCCCCGCCGGCCGCGCCCTCGTCTCGATCCGGTCGGTGACACTGGTGAAGGGCCCCGTTGCGCCCAACCACATGACGACCGCTTCGCCGGTGGACGCGAAGGCGACGTGCGGGCCTGCGACCCCTTCGCCTTCGGCGGAGAGCACCTGCGCTTTTTCAAAGCTGCCGCCGGCGGGACGCGAGGAGTATTCGGCCAGCCCCGCGCGTTGCCAGACGAGCAGCGCGTTGCCGTGTGCGTCCATTGCCACCTCGGGCGATTCGGCGTTGCCGCCGGCGGGTGAGACCGGGGTTGCCGGCCCGAACGAGCCTCCCGGCTGCCTGTCGCGGATCTCGACGCGGGTTTCGGCTCCTGTCTTCTGGGTCCAGGCGACGATCGTCTCGCCGTCCGGGGCGACGGCCTGGCTGTTGGAGTTGGCTTCGCCTTCCGAGAGCGGCGCCCCCGCCAGCCATCCGGCGGCCGCGGCTGCCGACGGCATCGAGACCGCGGCGAGCAGACAGACGGTGACGACTGACGCCGCCGTCGCTCTCGACAGCGATCCGTCGCGCTCCCCCCATATCCACGATCGACCCACCGGCGAGACAGCTTGTCAGATCGGCCGGGCGGCGACGGCCTGCAATCCCCGCGCGGCGCGGTCCGGGCACCGCCGGTCAGATCACGAACAGTGCGCGCGATCCAGGGCCGTCCTATCGATTCGGCCGGAATCCGGCCGGGTAGTTCGTCGAGTGAGGGAACGAGGAGGGACCGG
The DNA here is from genome assembly GCA_035571915.1 of Solirubrobacteraceae bacterium. GTDB lineage: Bacteria > Actinomycetota > Thermoleophilia > Solirubrobacterales > Solirubrobacteraceae > Palsa-744. The sequence continues at coordinate 56,769 of DATNBM010000101.1, forward strand.
CGGCGCCGGCCCTGAGTCTCGCTCGCACGGCTACCGAAGGAGGCTCGCCATGGCGGCAGCAACTATTCCACGGGACCCGATGCGCGGGGAGCAGCCGCCGCCCGTCCCCGCGGCCCAGGCCCCGACTGGCTTCAAACCGGCCGACCCCGGCCCGCTCGGGCTCGCGGGCTTCGCGATGACGACGTTCGTGCTGTCGATGTTCAACGCGAACCTGGTCGATGGGAAGGGGGTCCCGGTCGTGCTCGGCTTGGCGCTCGCGTACGGCGGCATCGTGCAGCTGCTGGCCGGGATGTGGGAGTTCCGCACGGGGAACACGTTCGGCGCCGTCGCGTTCTCCTCGTTCGGGGCCTTCTGGATCTCCTTCTGGGCGCTCAACGTCTTCTACGCCAAGGACATCGGCGGCAACGCCGGGCACGCGGTCGGGCTGTACCTGTGGGGGTGGGCGATCTTCACGGCCTACATGACGGTCGCGGCGCTGCGGACCAGCGGCGCGGTCCTGCTCGTGTTCGTCCTGCTGACCGCGACCTTCGTGCTGCTGGGGATCGCGAACGACGGCGGCGACACGACGATCCTTCACTGGGGCGGCTACGTCGGCCTCGCGACGGCAGCGGCGGCCTGGTACGCGTCGTTCGCGGCGGTCGTGAACTCGACCTTCGCGCGCACCGTCCTGCCGACGATCCCGCTCAACGTCGGCCGGCCTGTCCCGCGTTAGGTTAGGGTGGCGCCGATGAGCACCGCGAGCGACCTGCAGCCGGGCGGGGACGGGCTCGACAGCGAGCTCGCGGAGCTGCTCGAGGTCGAGCGCTTCCCGCCGCCGGCGGCGTTCCGCGAGCAGGCGCTCCTGAACGATCCGGAGGTCTACGCGCGGGCCGCCGCCGACCCGGAGGGCTGGTGGGAGGAGCAGGCCCGCGAGCTGCACTGGTTCAGCCCGTGGGAGCGGGTGCTCGACGACTCCAACCCGCCCTTCTACAAGTGGTTCACCGGCGGCACCCTGAACGTCTCCCACAACTGCCTAGACCGCCACGTCGAGGAGGGTCGGGGAGATCGCGTCGCCTTCCACTGGCGGGGGGAGGCGGGGGACACCCGCGACCTCACCTACGCGGAGCTGCTGGCCGAGGTCAAGCGCTTCGCCAACGCCCTCAGGGACCAGGGGGTGCAGAAGGGCGACGTGGTCGGCATCTACCTGCCGATGATCCCCGAGGTCGTCGTCGCGATGCTCGCCTGCGCGCGGATCGGCGCGCCGCACAACGTCGTCTTCGGAGGCTTCTCCGCGGAGGCCGTCCGCGAGCGGATGGAGTTCTCCGAGGCGAAGGCGCTGATCACCGTCGACGGGGCGGCCCGCAAGGGCCAGACGGCGCCCGTCAAGCAGCGCGTCGACGAGGTGATGGGCGACCTCGCGACGCTGCAGCGGATCGTCGTCGTGCGCAGCAAGGGCGTCGACTGCCCGATGACCGAGGGCCGCGACGTCTTCTACGACGAGATCCTCGCCGCCGCCGACCCCGAGTGCCCGGCCGAGCCGCTCGACGCCGAGCACCCGCTGTTCATCCTCTACACCTCCGGCTCGACCGCCAAGCCGAAGGGGATCCTGCACACGACCGGCGGCTACCTGACCGGGGTCTCGGCGACCCATCGCCTGGTGTTCGACCTCAAGCCGGAGAGCGACGTCTACTGGTGCGCCGCCGACGTCGGCTGGATCACCGGCCACTCCTACATCGTCTACGGGCCGCTCTGCAACGGCGCCACCTCGGTGATGTGGGAGGGCGCGCCGGACTACCCCGACAAGGGCGTCTGGTGGGACACGGTCGAGCGCTACGGCGTGACGATCATGTACTGCGCCCCGACCGCGATCCGCGCTTGCATCAAGTGGGGCGCCGAGTGGCCGGAGAAGCACGACCTGAGCAGCCTGCGACTGCTCGGCTCGGTCGGGGAGCCGATCAACCCGAAGGCGTGGCTCTGGTACCACAAGGTGATCGGCGCAGAACGCTGCCCGATCGTCGACACGTGGTGGCAGACCGAGACGGGCGCGATCATGATCTCGCCGCTGCCCGGCATCACCGAGACCAAGCCCGGCTCCGCCACCCAGCCCTTCCCGGGCGTGTTCGCGGAGGTCCGCGACGAGTCGACCGGCGAGCCCGTCTCCGAGGGTCAGGGGCTGCTCGTGCTGACGAGGCCGTGGCCGTCGATGCTGCGCACCCTCTACAAGGAGGAGGAGCGCTTCGTCGAGACGTACTTCAAGAAGTACGGCCCCGAGACCTATCTGGTCGGCGACGCGGCGCGCCAGGACCCCGACGGCTACTTCTGGGTGATCGGCCGCATCGACGACGTCGTCAACGTCTCCGGCCACCGCCTCTCGACCGCCGAGGTCGAGTCGGCGATCGTCGCCCACGTCGACGTCGCCGAGGCCGCGGTGATCGGCCAGCACGACGAGGACACCGGCCAGGCGATCGTCGCGTTCGTGACGCTGCAGGGCGATCTCGCGGGCGACGAAGGAACGGTCGAGGGGATCCGCGGGACCGTCGCCGAGCGGATCGGCAAGTTCGCCCGCCCGAAGCGGATCATCTGGGCCGACGATCTCCCCAAGACGCGCTCGGGGAAGATCATGCGGAGGCTGCTCCGCGACATCGCCGAGGGTCGCGCCCTGGGCGACGTGACCACGCTCCGCGACCCCGCCGTGATGGACCAGCTGCAGGGCAAGGTCGCCGAGATGCAGGGCGAGGAGGACTAGGCCCGATAGCGCGGGGTGCGCAGGCCGCCGCCTCCTCGCGCGGGCCGACCGGCGTCCACCGCGGCTCCAGCTGTCACCCGAACGGCCGTCCAGCGGGCGCTTGCAGGGCGGTCGCGGCGGGCATCCTCGCGGGAAGGACGCTCTCGATCGGGCCTACGCCGAGCGTCCAGTAGTCCTGCACGGGCTAATGCAGCGGAGCCCCCGTTGCGATACCCCATGCACAGCTCAAGTTCACCGGGTACACGGGGGCAGGCGGCGCTCAGCAGCGCGGCTCACCCGGGTGCTCCCGACAAAGGCACCCCCGTCGCGAGACGGGTTCGCAAAGCCAGGGGTCTCCCCGCGAGACAGCCCAGCCGCCGAAGGAGACGCTCATGCTCGCAAGCTCAAGGAGAGGATCGGCCCGCCGTCTGGGTGCGCTGCTCGGCATCCTCGCCCTGGCGCTCGCCGTCGCCGCCCCTGCTCAGGCGGCCCGGCGCAGCCTCGCCGTACCGGCGGCACTGCGCGCCGCGGCCGCGCGCAACGCCCGCGCCGACCACCGTCTCGTCGCCCAGGCCCGCGCGCTCCACGCCTGCCTGCGCAGCTCCTCCGGTCGCGGCGCCTGCGCCGCCGCGCGCGGCGCCGTGCAGAGCGCCGGACGCGCCTTCACCCTCGCCCAGCGCAACCTCGCCCGGAAGGCCCGCCGCGCCGGCCGCGGCGGTGCCGCGAGCGCCGGCTACAACGCCGTGCCGCGGCTGCGGGCGGCGAGCTACCAGCTGAGCTGGACCGCCGAGGCGCGGATCGCGGGCTACGTGCTCGTCGCCGAGGTGCCGGGGCAGGGCGACCGCTACTCGGTCATCCACGGCACCTCCGCCACGCCCCCGCCGGTGCCGGGCGTGACGGTTACCTACCTCGTGCGCACCGCCGTGCACGGCTCGCGCTGGTCGAACGCCGTCAAGGTCGACTACCCCGCCGCGCCGGCCGAACAGGCCCCGACCCCGGCCCCCACGCCCGGCCGCGAAGAACTCGACCTGAAGGCCGCCCCCGAGCTTCGCGTCAGCGGCCACACGCTCGCCTGGAACGCGGTCGCGGGCGTCTCGAGCTACGTGCTGATGACCCACGTGCCCGGTCAGCCCGAAGCCTTCACGTCGGTCAGCGGCACGTCCGTCACACCCGCCGCCGTTCCCGGCAAGACCGTCTCCTACAGCATCCGCACCGCCGTCGCCGGCAGCGCCTGGGCGCCGAACGTGTCGATCGCCTACGCCCCCGAAATCGCGGAAACCCCCGCTCCGCCCTCGGGTCCCTCCGCTGGGGTCGGGGGGAGCGCGGGCTTCGAACCGGGCCTGAACTCGGGCACCAACCCGCAGGACTACGCGGGCGCGACCGTCCTCGGCGCGAAGATCGTCCGCATCGAGTGGCCGATCGGGACCCCCGCCGCGGCGCTTGAATCGACGATCTCCGCGTACGCCGCGAAAGGCATCCGCGTCGCCCCGCTGGCGGGCTTCTACGGCACGATGCCGACGCCCGCCGAAGCACAGAACCTCGCGAGCTGGGCCAAGGCCTACGGTGCCGGGGGCAGCTATTGGGCCCACCACGCCGGCGCCGAACTGGCGATCCGCACGATCGAGTTCGGCAACGAGACCTCCTACGGCTACCAGTACGGCGACAGCGCCGGCTCGGCCTCCTACCAGGAACGGGCCAAGAACTACGCGCTGCGACTGAAGGAAGCCGCGCTCGCGATCCAGGCGGCGGGCTCGCACGTCGGCCTGCTGGCCGTCGCCGACGACTGGACGGGCAACTGGATGAACGGGATGTTCGGAGCGGTCCCGAACCTCGGCAGCTACGTCGCCGGGTGGGTCAGCCACCCGTACGGGACCGGCGGCCGCGGCAAGCTCGAAGCGATCGTCAAACAGGCCGCCGCCCACGGCGCCCCGTCGAGCCTCCCGATCGACATCACCGAGTGGGGGATCTCGACCGACGGCACCAGCTGCGTGAGCGAAAACTACGGCTTCAACCCCTGCATGAACTACACCGAAGCCGCCGAACAGCTGAAGCGCAGCGTGGCGGAAATCAAGGGCCTGCTCGGCAGCCGCGTCGGCCTCTTCCTCCTCTACCAGGTGCGCGACCAGCAGGTCGCCGGCGCCAGCCACGAACGCGAGTCCTACTTCGGCCTGCTCCAGCACGAAGACCAGCCGAAGGGCGCCTACACGACGGCGGCCGCAGAACTGCTCGCTCTTTGAGCGGGAGCGGGCGGAGCGTCCCTCGGCCGGATCCGGCCGGGGGACGCCGGCCGCTCGACCAGGCGAGCGGCCCTAGCGCGTGAGCAGCACTTCGCCGCCCGGATCGCCGCTCAGGCGCAGCAGCTCGCGAACCGGAACCTCGGTCGGACGGTCCGCCACGAAGCGGGTCACGGCGTAGGCTTCGTGCGAGCTGACCGCGACGAGGCGGAAGCCCGCCGGGGCGACGTGCTGGATCGCCGGCGGGGTCGGAGCGCCCTCGGTGCGTCGCACGCGCAGGGTCGCGAAGTCCAGTTCGCTGACGAGGACCCGGCCGCCGCTCGGGCCCCGCAGCGTCTGGTGCAGGTAGATCGAGAGCGGCGAGCCCGCGTAGCGTTCGGCGACGATCGCGCGCGGCGCCTGCGTGGCGGGCAGCGCGCTCGCGACGCCCCGCCAGTCGTCGCGCTGATAGCCCGGCAGGAGGTTCGTCGCGACGATCACGCCGATCCCGACCGCGCAGAGCGACGCGCCGAGCGCGGCGCCGGCGCGGCCTGCTCGCGCGGCGCCCGCGCCGAGCGCGAGGACGACCGCGTAGGGGACCCACGCGGCGATCACGTTGCGCCCGTCGAAGACGTCGATGATGTGCGCGCCCGCCAGCACGAGCGGCAGGCCGATCGCGGCCGCCGCGACGATCGCCGCGTCGCTCGCGGGCCCGCGCTCGCGGCCGTCGGCCCGCTGCCAGGCGAGCGCCAGCAGGGCGAGGCCGATCAGCCCCGAGACGACCGCCGTCCCGATCTCGACCGGGCCGTAGAGGCCGACGAGGAACTGCTTGACGGTCTCGGCGATGCGGTTCAGCAGCGAGGATTCTTCGATCCACTTGGCCTTCCCGTCGGAGCGCTGGCTGATCGCGAGCGGCGCCAGCGCAAGGCCCACGAGACAGACGGCGCCGACCGGCGCCAGCACCCTTCGCAACCCCATGCGGCGGATCAGCAGCAGCGCCTCGGGGATGAACAGGAAGGCGGCGAAGTAGTGCGTCAGGACCGCGAGCGCCGAGGTCCCCGCCCACCAGGCGAGGCTGCGGCCGTCGCCGATGCGCAGGGCCCGCAGCCAGCACCAGAAGGCGAGCGCGCCGAAGAAGATCAGCAGCGAGTACGCCCGGGCCTCCTGTGAGTAGTAGTACATCGCCGGGCTGAAGGTTGCGAGCGTGGCCGCCCACAGTCCCGTCCGCTCCGAGACCTCCCGGCCGCAGGCGAACACGACGGGGATCGTCAGCGTCCCGGCCAGGGCGGAGAGGGAGCGGAAGCCGATCGCGCCGGTGCCGAAGACGTGCGTCCAGAGCCACGCGAGCACGTAGTAGAGCGGCGGCGCCGACTCGCTCGAGGACAGATGCGAGAGCATCCCCGAGAAGCTGCGGTGCACGAGGATGACCGTCGCGGACTCGTCGAGCCACAGCGACTGCACGTCGATCGTCGCGAAGCGCAGGGCGGCGCCGATCACCGTCAGCGCCACGACGGCCTGGAATGCCGTGCTCCCGTAACGCCCGCCGACGGCGGCCATGCCCTGCCCGCGCCCCCGCGGCCCGGCCGCCTCGGCGCGTGCGCTGATCGCCATGACCGAGATGTTAGGAGCCGCGGCGGGCGACTTGGACGGTTGACCCAGCGCCCTCTCTGACCCCGCGACACCTAGGGGAGATCCCCTATCGCGCCGCGATCGGCCGGTGCGATCATCTCCACATGTCCTCGCAGGCAGCGAGCGCGCCGCCCACGGCGAGCAGGAGGGAGCCGCTTCGCCGGCGCCCCGATGAGGGTCTGATCGGCGGAGTCTGCGCTGGCTTCGCGCACCGGCTCGACGTCGACGTGAGGTGGCTTCGCGTCTTCGGCGCCCTGATCGCTGGCGCGGGGGGCGTCGGCGTTGTCCTGTACGCGCTGCTGTGGGCCGTCATCCCGGTCGCGCCGGAGAGCCGCGGCCTCGGGCGCAGGCCGGGTGCATGGCGCGAGGCGATGCTGACCGTGGCCGGGGTCGTCGTGGTGCTGTGGGCGCTGCGCCGCGTCGGGGTGGCGCTGCAGGGGGACGTGCTGTGGCCCGTCGTCATCGGCGTCGCCGGGCTCGCGCTCGTCTGGCGCCCGATCGCCGGGGATCTCGGTGCGTCGACCGCAGGCGCTCCGCCCCCTGCCGGCCGTCTCGCCGCCGTACGCGGCCGTATGCGCTTTCCCGGGCGCATCGACGGCACCCGTGTGCTGCTCGGCGTGCTGATGGTCTCCTTCGCGTCGGCCGCGCTGCTGCACCACTACGCGGTCATGCGCAGCCTCGGTAAGGCGATCGGCGCCGTCGCGCTGCTGACGGTGATCGCGGTCGCGCTCGGAGCCCCCTGGTTCATGCGCCTCTGGCGCAGTCTCGCCTTCGAACGCGCCGCGCGCATCCGCGAGCAGGAGCGGGCCGAGGTCGCCGCGCACCTGCACGACTCCGTGCTGCAGACCCTGGCCCTGATCCAGAAGCGCGCCGCCGACCCGCGCGAGGTCGCGGGCCTCGCCCGCCGCCAGGAGCGCGAGCTGCGCAGCTGGCTGCGGATGGACCGGGCCGACCGGGCCGAGCCGGGCGAGGACACCGTGGCCGCGGCCCTCGCCGGCGCGGCCGCCGAGATCGAGGAGCTCCACGGCGTCCCCGTCGAGGTCGTCACGGTCGGGGACGGCCCGCTCGACGCTTCGCTGCAGGCCGTCGTCCAAGCCGCCCGCGAGGCGCTCACCAACGCCGCGAAGTTCTCGGGGGCCGATCGCATCGACCTGTTCGCGGAGGTCCGTCCCGACCGCGTCGAGGTGTTCGTCCGCGACCGCGGCGCCGGCTTCGACACGCAGGCCGTGCCCGAGGACCGCCGCGGGCTCCGCGACTCGATCGTCGGTCGGATCGAACGTCATAACGGCCTCGCGACGGTGCGGAGCCGGCCCGGCGAAGGCACCGAGGTGGAGCTGCAGATGGCGCGCGCCCCGTCGCGGGGCGCCGGCAGGGCGGGCGGATGAGCGGGCCGGTTCGCGTCGTGATCGTCGACGACCACCGCCTGTTCAGGGCCGGCGTGCGCGCCGAGCTCGGGGAACGGGTCGAGGTCGTCGGCGACGCCGGCAGCGTCGAGGACGCGGTTCGGGTGATCGACGCCGCCGGCCCGGACGTCGTCCTGCTCGACGTCCACATGCCCGACGGCGGCGGGCGGGAGGTGATCCGGCGCTGCTGCGAGGCCCGCGGGGAGGACGATCGCCCGCCCCGCTTCCTCGCGCTCTCGGTCTCCGACGCCGCCGAGGACGTGATCGCCGTGATCCGCGCCGGAGCGCGCGGCTACGTCACGAAGTCGATCTCCGGCGCCGAGCTGGCCGACGCCGTCGAGCGCGTCGCCGAGGGGGACGCCGTCTTCTCGCCGCGCCTGGCGGGCTTCGTGCTCGACGCCTTCGCCGAGGACGCCGAGCCGGCCCCGCCCAGCGCGCCCGGCGCCGACGCCGAGCTCGACCAGCTCACCCCCCGCGAGCGCGAGGTGCTGCGCCACATCGCGCGCGGCTACATGTACAAGGAGATCGCCCAGACCCTGGGCATCTCGGTCAAGACCGTCGAGGCGCACGTCTCGGCGGTGCTGCGCAAGCTCCAGCTCTCCAGCCGCCACGAGCTGAGCCGCTGGGCCGTCCAGCGGCGGCTCGTCAGCTTCGACTAGTTACTACGTGATACGATATAACGGTGCGCGTAATAAACGCGGAACCGCCGCCGCCCACTAGGGGCAATCCCCGATTGTGCGCGGGCGTGCCCTCGGCGAGAGTGAGCTCACCCCCACCCCCGGAAGGAGTCCGATGCCCCCCCAAGCAGAGCCGCGCCCGGACGACGGCGCGCCCGCGATCGAGACGCGGGGCCTGACCAAGCGCTTCGGCGCGCGCGCCGCGATCGACGGCGTGGACCTGCTCGTGCCGCGAGGCTGCGCGTTCGGCTTCCTCGGGCCGAACGGGGCGGGCAAGACGACGATGATCCGCACCCTGCTCGGCTTGACGCGGGCGAGCTCCGGCTCGATGCGGATGCTCGGCGTGCCCGTCCCCGAGCAGCGCGTGACGGCGCTGCGCCGCGTCGGCGCGATCGTCGAGGAGCCCCGTTTCCACCTGCACCTCTCAGGCCGGGAGAACCTGCGCGTGGTGGCGGCCGCCCGCGGCCCGGAGGTCCGCTCGCGGATCGAGCCGGCGCTGGCGCGGGTCGGCCTCACCGCGCGCGGGGACGACCGCGTCGCGAAGTACTCGATGGGCATGCGCCAGCGCCTCGGCGTCGCGCGCTGCCTGCTCGCCGACCCGCTGCTGCTGATCCTCGACGAGCCGACGAACGGCCTCGACCCCGGCGGGATTCTGGAGTTCCGGCAGATGATCCGCGCGATGGTCGAGCAGGAGGGGCGGACGGTGTTCGTCTCCTCGCACCTGCTCGACGAGGTCGAGAAGACGTGCGACGCGGCGGCGATCGTCGACCGTGGCAGGGTCGTCACGCAGGGGCCGGTCGCGGAGCTGGCGGGGGGCGGCGCGCCCGGTGAGCTGATCCTCGGCGTCGATGACCCGGATCGTGCGTTGCGGATGCTCGACGGCAGCGAGCTGATCGCGACCGTGCGCCGTTCGGACGAGGGTCTGCGGGCGGTGCTCGCGGCGGGCTCGGAGCCCGCCGCCGCCGCCGCGCGGCTGAACGCCGCGCTCGTCGGAGCCGGCATCGGCGTGATGCGCCTCGAGCCCGTGCGCCACAGCCTCGAGCAGCGTTTTCTGGAGATCACGACCCGCCTGGAGTCGGCGGAGGAGGGGGTGCCGGCATGAGCGCCACCGTTGCGGCGCAGATGATCGGCGCGGACTTCCTGAAGCTGCGCCGGAGGCGCGGCACGCTCGCATGGGCGCTGCTGCTGGCGGCCGCGCCACTCGTGATCTTCTTCGCGGTGCGCGCCGGCCAGTACTCCTCGGCCCCGGCGACGCACGCGCCGCCAGGCGGCACCGACAGCTACATCGACGCGCTGCGCATCCTCGCCGTCTTCTTCGGCCCGCTCGCCGCGATCCTGATCGGCGCCGACGCGGGCGCGGGGGACTCCTCGGCGGGCGTGTTCCGCGATCTGGTCGTCACGGGGCGCTCGCGGCTGGCGCTGTTCGCCACGCGCGTGCCCGCGGCGATCGCGCTCAGCTGGCTGGTCGCTGCGCTCGGCTATGCGCTCGTGGTGCTCGGCACCTTCGCCTTCTCCGCCGGCGGCGGTCCGACTCCGAGCGGCGCGATGGTCCTCGACGGGCTCGGCTTCACGCTGCTCTCGAGCGCCGTGACGTGCGCGGTCGCGGTCGGCTTTTCCTCGCTCACCACCTCCAAGCCGGCGGCGCTGACGGTGCTGATCGGCTGGCAGCTGGTCGCGAGCCCGATCCTCACCAACATCTCCTCGCTGGGCAGCGCGCGCGAGCTCGTGCTGCGCGAAGCGATCGATCATTTCAGCCCCGTCGGCCTCGGCGACCGAGGCGGTCGCAGCGGCTCCGCGGTCACGCTCGGCACTGGCACGGCGGTGATCGTGATGGCCTGCTGGGTGCTCGTGTTCGGCGCGTTGGGCGCCTGGCGGACGCGGACGATGGACGCATGAGCGAGGTGGACCGGCGTCCTGACGTTGCTCCGGCGGGCGGCTCGGTAGTCTCGGGGGCAGTGGCAGTCGCGAATGCGGACAACGCAGGCGCAGAGCTCGTCGAGGCGAACGGGCTGCGGCGCCGTTACGGCGAGGGCGAAGCCGCCGTGGATGCCCTGACCGACGTCACCGTCGCGTTCCCCGCGCAGCGCTTCGCGGCGATCATGGGGCCCTCCGGCTCGGGCAAGTCGACGCTGATGCACATCCTCGCGGGCCTCGACCGGCCCACCTCCGGCACGGTCTCCGTCGACGGGGTCGAGCTGACCGGGCTCGACGATCGCGCGCTCACCAACCTGCGCCGCGACAAGATCGGCTTCATCTTCCAGACGTTCAACCTGCTGCCGGTGCTGAACGCCGAAGAGAACATCCTGCTGCCGCTCTCGATCGCGGGCCGCAAGCCCGACCGGGAATGGTTCGACACGCTCGTACAGACGGTCGGGATCACCGACCGACTCAGCCATCGCCCGGCCGAGCTGTCCGGCGGCCAGCAGCAGCGGGTCGCGGTCGCGCGGGCGCTCGTGTCGCGTCCCGCCGTGGTGTTCGCCGACGAGCCCTCCGGCAACCTCGACTCGAAGTCGAGCAACGGCGTCCTCGGCTTGCTTCGCCAGGCCGTCGACGAGTTCGAGCAGACCGTCGTGATGGTCACCCACGATGCCCACGCCGCGTCCTACGCCGACCGCCTGCTGGTGCTGGCCGACGGGCGCATCGTCCACGACGGGGAGGCGGTCAGCACCGAGCAGACGCTCGACCTGATGAAGGCGCTGGGCTGATGCTGCGCCTGGTGCTGCGCGGCTTCCTGCAGCGCAAGCTGCGCGTGGCGCTGACCGCGATCGCGATCGTGCTCGGCGTCGCGCTGATGGCCGGCACCTACATCCTCACGGACACGATCAACAACTCGTTCGCGGCTATCTTCCAGACCGCGAGCAAGGGTCACGACGTGGTCGTCACGCCGGCGCAGATCCTTGGCAGCAAAGTGCGCGCCGAAGTCTCGCCGGTGACGCAGTCGATGCTCGAAACCGTGCGCCGCACGCCCGGCGTCGACGAAGCCTCCGGTGCGATCTTCACGCCCGGGACGCTGCTCGACACGCACCGCAAACGGCTCACCTCGGGCGGCGCGCCCGCGTTCATCGCGGCGACGGTGCCGGCGCGCTTCGAGTCCTTCAAGCCGGTGCGGGGGACCTACCCGCAGAGCGCCTCGCAGGTCGCGATCGACGAGACGACCGCGAAACGCGGCGGCCTTCACATCGGCCAGCAGATGATCGTCGCCGGCACCGGCGCGACCGGTCGCTACACGATCGTCGGGATCCTGCAGTTCGGCGGCGGCGAATCGTTCGGCGGCGCCGGGGCCGCCCTGCTGGTGCCCGCGGAGGCGCAGCGCCTGCTCGGCGAGACGGGTCGCTTCGACCAGATCGACGTCGCGGCCAAGGCCGGCGTGACACCGGCCGAACTGCGCAACAGGATTCGCGCCGAGCTGCCGTCGGCAGTCGACGTGCGCACCGGCGCCGAACAGGCCAAGAAGAACACCTCCGACCTCGAAGAAAACCTGAGCTTCCTGCGTACGTTCCTGTTGATCTTCGCCTACGTCGCCCTGTTCGTCGGGGCGTTCATCATCTTCAACACCTTCTCGATCACCGTCGCCCAGCGGACCCGCGAGTTCGGCCTGCTGCGCACGCTCGGCGCCAAGCGCTCGCAGATCATGAGCTCGGTCGTCTACGAAGGCCTGCTGCTCGGCGTGCTGGGCGGGGGCCTCGGGCTGCTGGCCGGGATCGGCATGGCGCCGGCGCTCAACGGCCTGTTCAAGGCGTTCGGGGCGGAACTGCCCGCCTCGGGGACCGTTCTCGAGACGCGGACCGTGATGATCTCGCTGCTCGTAGGCGTGTTCGTGACGCTGCTCGCGGGGTTGCCGCCGGCGCTGCGCGCCACCCGCGTGCCGCCGATCGCGGCGATGCGCGAGGGCGTGCAGATCCCGCCGCGGCCGCTGCCGACGCGGCGCATGCTGATCGCACGCTTCGCCGTCCTGCTGCTCGCGGTCGTCGTGCTCAGCCTGACCGTCGGGAAGGGGCTCGGCGTCGTGCTGCTCGCGATCTGGGCGGTCCGCGCCGGGCGGCTGATCGCGCGGCTGCGCCGCGGGGGGGAGCGCCCGCCCAAGCGCCACCGGATCGTGCCCGCCCTCGGCCACGGCCTCGGCGCTCTGGTCCGCTGGCGCGGGATCATGGGCCGTCTCGCCGAGGAGAACTCGATCCGCCAGCCCGGGCGTACGCTCGTGACCGCGATGGCGCTGACCGTCGGGCTCGCCCTCGTCGCTTTCGTGGCGGTGCTCGCGGCAGGCTTCAAGGCGACGATCGACCATTCGGTGGACCAGTCGTTCGCCGGCAACCTGATCGTGGAGAACTCCCAGTCGGGCACCGAACAGGGCATCCCGCCCGGCGTCGCGAGCGCGGTGAGCGGCGTGCCCGGAGTCGCAAACGTCACGGCGGTCGCCTTCACGGTCGGGCGTCTGCAGGGCAAGAGCGGCAACGAAACCGTGACCGCGATCGACCCGGCGACGTTCTCGCGGGAGTTCCGCATCGAATGGAAGCACGGCTCCGACGCCGTGCTCGGCAAGCTCGACGAAAGCGGCGCGATCGTGACCGAAGGCTTCGCCAAAAAGCAGAAAGTCAAGCTCGGCGGTCGCTTCACGCTGCTCACCCCGACCGCGCGGCACGTCACGCTGCAGGTGCGGGGCATCATCCACGAAAACGCCGGGCTGCTGAAGGGCATCACGATCGCCCGCAGCCTCGCGGCGAGCTCGTTCGGGCAGCGCGAAGACGCGGTCGACTTCGTGGGCTACGCCCCGGGGGCGGGCAACGCCCAGGTCCAGCCCGCGGTGGACCGCGTGCTGAACGCGCGCTACCCGCAGACGCGCTCGCGCACAGCCGCGCAGTTCAAGCAGGATCTGGCCGGGCAGATCAACCAGCTCCTGACGTTGATCTACGTGCTGCTCGCGCTGTCGGTGATCGTCTCGCTGTTCGGCATCGTCAACACCCTGATCCTCTCGATCTACGAGCGCACGAAGGAGCTCGGCATGATGCGGGCGATCGGCACGAGCCGCCGCCAGATCCGCCAGATGATCCGCTACGAGTCGGTGATCACGGCGATGATCGGCGGCGTCCTCGGGCTGCTCGTCGGCGTGATCGGGGCGGTCCTCACCACCACCTTCGCGCTGTCGGGGACGGGCTACGTGCAGTCGATCCCGGCGGGCACGCTCGTCGTCCTGCTCGTCGTCGCGGCGCTCGCCGGCATCCTCGCCGCCCAGCTTCCGGCGCGCCGCGCGGCACGCCTGGACATGCTCCGGGCGATCGCCACCGAGTAGGTAAGCTGGCCGCGATGGCGGCCCCGACCGACACCGACGAGGAGCTGCAGGCCGCCGCCTGGGACCTCGAGCCGCTGGTCGCGGGGGAGGGCAGGGAGGGCGTCGAGCGGCGCATGGCGGAGGCGTTGGAGCGCGCGCGGGCGTTCGCCGCCGAGCACGCCGGCAAGCTCGGCTCGCTCGACGGCGACGGCCTCGCCGCGGCGATGCGCGAGCTTGCCGCGATTCAAGAGCTCGTCGGGCGCGCCGGCTACTACGCGGCGCTCCGCTTCTCCACCGACACCGCCGACCCGGCGACCGGCGCCCTGATGCAATGGGTTCAGGAGCAGGAGACGCAGATCCAGACGACGCTCCTGTTCTTCGAGCTCGAGTGGGCCGCGCTGCCGGACGAGGACGCGGAGGCGATGCTCGCCGGGGAGGGGTTGGACTTCGCCCGCCACCACCTGCGCAACGTGCGCCGCTACCGCGATCACCTGCTCTCCGAGCCCGAGGAGCGGATCGTCACAGAGAAGTCGCTGACCGGCTCGAGCGCGTGGACGCGCCTGTTCGAGGAGCTCACCTCGGTGATCGAGGTCGAGGTCCCCGTCGGCGAGGGCGAGGGCGAGGGCGAGCGCACCGAGAGGGTTCCGCTCGACGTCGCGCTCAGCCGGATTCAGGACCCGGACCGGGAGGTGCGCCGGACGAGCGCCGAGGCGGTCACGGCGGCGCTCGCGCCGGGGCTGCGCACGCGGGCCTTCCTCTTCAACACGCTGCTCGCGGACAAGGCGACCGAAGACCGCCTGCGCGGCTACGAGCACTGGCTCGCGGCCCGCAACCTCGCCAACGAGGCCAGCGACGAGTCCGTCGGCGCCCTGATCGAGGCCGTCCGCGGCCGCTACGAGATCCCCCGGCGCTGGTACCGCCTGAAGGCGCGGCTGCTCGGCCTGGACCGCCTGGCCGACTACGACCGGATGGCCTCCGTCACCGAGGACGAGGTCTCCTTCTCCTACGGCCAGGCTCGGGAGCTCGTGCTCGACTGCTACTCGACCTTCTCCCCCGAGCTCGGCGATCTGGCGAAGCGCTTCTTCGACGAGCGCCGGATCGACGCGCCGGTGCGCCCGGCGAAGCGGGGCGGGGCGTTCTGCGCCGGCACGGTGCCCTCCGAGTTCCCCTACGTGCTGCTCAACTACACCTCCCGGCGGCGCGACGTCCTGACGCTCGCGCACGAGCTGGGGCACGGCGTGCACTTCGCGCTGGCCGCCAAGCAGGGGATCTTCCAGCAGCACACGCCGTTGACGCTGGCCGAGACCGCGTCCGTGTTCGGCGAGACGATCGTGTTCGGGAAACTGCTCGAGGAGGACTCCTCGCCCGCCTCGCGCCTAGCGCTGCTGGCCGAGAACCTCGAGGACACGATCGCCACGGTCTTCCGCCAGGTCGCGATGAACCGCTTCGAGCACCTCGTCCACACCAACCGCCGCGAGCAGGGGGAGATCTCGGTCGAGCGCTTCGGCGAGCTGTGGGCGGAGAGCCAGGAGGAGCTGTTCGGCGACTCCGTGGAGGTGACCGAGGGCTACCGGACCTGGTGGTCCTACATCCCGCACTTCATCGGCAGCCCCGGATACGTCTACGCCTACGCCTACGGGCAGCTGCTGGCGCTGTCGGTCTACGAGCGCTACGAGCAGCTGGGCGAGGAGATGGTGCCGCGCTACCTCGAGCTGCTCGCCGCGGGCGGCTCGAAGAGCCCCGAGGAGCTCGGCGCGATCGTCGGCATCGACCTCGCCGACCCGGGATTCTGGGAGGCGGGGCTGGACCTCGTCGAGCGCCAGCTTCAGGAGGCCGAAGCGGCGGCTGAGGCCTCCGGGCGGCTCTGAGCCGGGCGCCCTTTGAGTACGTAGCGACGACGTAGCGGCCCCCCGATCGGCGAGGGCCGGGGGTATGACGCTCGGGTACGTTGTCCGCTTCTTGTCATCTGCCGCCGGGGGTGGGCGTGTCGCTCAATAGGGCTTTCTTGACGGTTCTCTGCTGTTCGCTGCTCTCGCTCGTAGCACCTGCGGCCGCCTCGGCCCTCAACGTCAGCGGCACGTGGAACGCCAACTACCACTGTGAAGTCGGCTGGTGCGCGGGGCAGGACTTCCCCGCGCCGGGAGTCGTCTTCGAACAGGCGAAAGGCTCGAGCGTCGTCACGTCTCCGTGCGGCTGCATCAAAGGCACCGTCTCCGGGAACGTGCTGACGATCGACGGCGAAGAAGGCTCCTACACCTACCACGAGGTGCTCACCTTCGCGCCCGACGGCAAGTCCTGGTCGGGCTCGCTCACCGACAGCCACGAAACGAGCGGCACGGACACGGGTGTGAAGGTCTCGGGCCCCGAAGAAGCGAGCGTCAGCGGCGCCGTCGAGGACCAGAACGACAAGGCGGCACCGGGGGTGACTGTGAAGCTGACCGGCACGAGCGACACCGAAGAAAAAGCGGTCAGCCTCAATGCCACGACGAACTCCGCCGGCAACTACAGCTTCGAAGTCGAACCGGGCAACTACTCGGTGACCGTCAGCGGCGAACCGACCGACCAGCACGGCGGCGTGCTGTCGGTGCGCAAGTCGCCAGTCGGCGCGCACGAACCGGAATGCCCCGGCACGGCCAAGGAAGCGACCTGCACGCTCAAGCACCTCGAGGGCGGCGAAAGCGCGCATCCCAACTTCACCTACACGCAGTGCGCGGCGCCCGCACGCACGACGGAAGGCAAGGAGCCGACGGGCTGCCCGATCATCTTCGTACCGGGCATCCTTGGCTCGCGGGTGTTCTGCAACGCGGGCGAACTGTTCCTGAGCATCAAAGGGCTCGGCGGCTACTTCGAACTGATGCAGCTCGAGGCCGACGGCGAAACGAACCACGGCCCGCCGGGCTCCTGCGGCGCGACGGCCTACGTGCCGAAGGGGGAAGAAGGCCTCCTGAAAACAGTGGGCAAAGAAGACTTCTACGGCGGCATCTACGACTACCTGAAATCGATTGCGAAGAATGGCATCTACGCCTTCCCCTACGACTGGCGTCGGGGCGTGCCGGTCGCGTCGAAGGGCCTCGCCTCGCTCGTCGACGAAGCGCTCGAACAGACGGGCGCCAAGCACGTCGTGATCGTGGCGCACTCGATGGGGGGACTCGTCACCGAGCAGTACCTGGTCGAAAGCGGGGGCGAGAAGGTGAGTCGTGTGGTGACGGTCGGGACGCCCTATTGGGGCGCGCCGAAAGCCAACATCTCGCTGATGAACGGGCTCAGCAACGCTTTCGTCGCCGAAACCGCGGACCACATCTTGTTCGACACGAAAGAACTTCAGCTGGCGGCGCGCAACTTCACGGGCCTGTACTGGCTGTATCCGTCCGCGGCGTTCGGCCCGTGGCTGCGGGTCTCAGGCGCCAAAGGCGTCCCGAGCGGAGAAGTCGGGGGCAGCGGGGTCGGTTCATGGGTGACGGCGCTGGGCGGCAACGCGGCCCTGCTCGACAAGGCCGAGGCGGGTCACGCCTCACTCGACGGCTTCAAGCCGGGCGATGTGGATTACCAGATCGTCGTCGGCACCGGCGTGCCGACGATCGTGAAAATGAAGGTCGACGTCAACGAACTCGAACCGGAACAGTGGGTGTCGGCGACGTACGCCTCGGGTGACGGGACGGTGCCCGCGCGCAGCCAGACGCAGGGGGCCTTCCCCGGCCACGAGTCCGGGCCGGTGAAGATCCACTACATCTGCGGCATCGGGCACGCCAGCGAGCCGGGGAGCTCCAACTTCAAGGGCAAAATCGAAGACTTCGTCCTCGCGGGCGGAGAAATCGGCGGCCCCGACGAAGACTGCCGCTACGGCGGCGATGAAATCGTCGTCTACAAGACGAAGATCCTCGCCTTCGGCAAAGCCAGCACGGTGAGCGCACCTTCCGGCGCGGCGATGAGCGTGCAGGAAGCGGTCTCCGAGGGTCTGATCCAGTTCCTCGAACTCGGCGGGCGCACGGTTATCGTCACGAACGAACGGAAGCCCGTGACGCTGACGCTGTCGGGGAAGAACCTCTCCCTGCGGGTCCGCTCGATCGACAACAACGGCGGCGGCGCACCTGTCTACTACGGGCCCGTCAGCGGCGGGATCACGATCGCCGGCAGCACGGTCGCTCGGGGCTCGCACAAGCTGAAGCCCGTGAAGAGCTCCGGCGCGCCTCACGCTGTCGCCCGGGTCCGCCGCCATGGCAAGCGCTTTCTCGTGCGGCTGCTGTTGACCGGCAGGCACAGCGCCGGATCATCGATCCGCTACCGCATCGGCAAGGGGGCGCCGCGGACCTATGGCAAGCCGCTGCTGCTGACCCGAGCCCAGCTGAAGGCGCTCCGCTTCGCCGGCGTCAGCTCCTTCGGCGTCTTCCAGAAGGCTCAAAGGGCCCGCTAGGCGCTCTGACCGGATCGCTCCTGCGAGCCGGGGCGCCAGCCGCCCCGGCTCAGCCCGCCCGGCAGCCCTTCGGGATCTTCACCGTCCTGCTGACCGCGGCGAAGCCGTTGGTGAACTCGACCAGCAGCTTCGTCGCCCGCTTCGGCCGGGCGCCGGCGGGAAGCGAGACGACGGAGCGCCCGGCGCCGATCTCGATCGTCTTCGAGCGATGGCCCGTCACGGCCAGCACACGCACGCTCGAGTACAGCCCGCCGCGCGGCTGCACGCGGTAGCGAAGCTTCAGCGGGCCGCGGCGGCGGCAGGCTGCACGGGAGATCGGCGCCACGCTCATCCGCAGCCGTCCCTTCGGCGCCCGCGCGGTCGTTAGCACGTGCTTGCCCTGGAGGATCGCGATCCCGGCCAGGCCGCGGGCGGGGAGCTGGATGTGCATGATCGTCTGCTCGTCGGGCATCGGGTTCGGGGAGAAGACGTCGGCGTGGGTGTGGACCGCGCGCACGGCGACCTTCGTGATCACGTGCCCGCGGGCGTCGAGCGCCTCGGCGGTGTAGGGGGTCGGGCTTTCGCCGGCTTCGGCCTGCGCGCCCGGCTCAACGCTTGCGATCACGGGCGAGCCTTTGATGTCGATCGCGTCCACCGTGACCGTCGCGCCGCCCGCGGGGCCGGCCGACGCGGTGGTGGCCGTGAGGCCTTTGTAGCGCGGGATCGAGGCGAAGGGCTGCGGTTCGGTCCCTTTGGCGAGCTTTTCGAGCAACCGGTCCCAGTTGAACGTCGAGGGCCAGTCGGGGAAGCAGTAGGACATGATGTCGTGGCTGCCCTGAGCCTGTCCTTTCCCGGTGGTGGAGAGGATCGGGCCGATCCCGCCCACCGATTTCAGGCTGCGGTCCTCGCCGAAGCCGATCAGGGAGGCCTGGCCCATCGCGTTGGCCGGCCATGGCTCTTCGTCTTCGGGCCCGGTGCAGCCGGAGTGTTTGAAACCGAGCTGGTGGAGCATCTCGTGCACGACGACTTCCGATCGCCCGGGGCTGTCGGGGACGTAGGAGAACTTGCCGGGGATGTTGTTCGCCGCCCCGAGCACGCCGTAGGTGAAGCCGGTGTCGTTGTAGACGCCCACGACGGGGGCGGTGCCGGTGCCGTTGGCGGTTTTCTCCGCCGCGTATAGCTTCGCCTCGAGCAGGTTCACACAGCCTTCGTTGTTGCCGTTCCCCCAGCCCAGGCACCCGACCAGGCTTTCGGTTTTGTAGCCGAGCGGGCCGGTTCTGTAGGCGGGCATCCTTTTCAGCTGTTTTGCGACCTGGGCAAGCGCTTCGGTGATGTCGACGTGGAGCAGCGGACCGGAGGCTTCCAGCCCGCCCGTGGGCAACGGCCAGTAGGGCCAGGTCCGCGTCACGGCGGCGGTCGGGTTGGCGGGCGCGATGGTCGTCGTCCCTTCTTTCCATTCGATCGCCGCCGGTGTGAACTTGAGGGCCGGGACTTCGGTGAAGGAGATCCCGGTCAGGGCGAGGTTGTCGTTGGCCCGGCAGCCCGCGCATTCCGGGAACTTCTGTTCCGGGTCGACGGTCGCGGCGAGCACGATCTTGCCCTTCGTCCAGCTCAGGGGCAGCTGGAAGTTGAACGTGGCCCCGGCGTCGGTGCGCTCTTCTTCGACCGCCGGCGTCGGCACGCCATCGAGGGGACCGTCCAGTGGAGTCAGGGGGCCGCCGGGGAGGGCCGTGAACGTGCCTGCAGAGTCGACCGAGTAGCCGTTCAGCCGGGCGGTCAGTTCCTGCGCGGAGCCGGCGCCGTTGTTGCTCACGTAGACGCGGACGACGGTGCTCGAGTTCCCGGCGAGGCCGACGCCGTCGTATTCGAAGGAGCTTGCCTTGCCGATCGTCGGCAGCGTGACGTCGGGGCCCGTCTTGTCCCATTTCTTCAGCTGCACCGCCTGCAGGACTTCGACGTTCTCGACCTGAGGGTCGCGCTGGCCGTAGCCGAAGCCGACCTCCGGCTGCACGGTGGTCGCGTTCGCCGCTTTGACCGGAACCGCTTCACAGGTGGCTTCTTTGCGCTTGCCCGGGCACTTGGCCGTGGGCGACCAGGTGAAGCCGGCGGGCTGACCCGCGGGCACCCCTGTCGCGGTGACCGAGTAGGTGCCCGCGTCGACCGACGCTTTGTAGTTGCCCGCGGCGTCGCTCGTGACGGTCTGTTCGACGCTGCCCCCGGTCGCTGTTTTGCCCTTGATCTGCACCGAGATCCCGGCGGCGGGGGAGAGGGGGCTGGCCGCCCCCGACGCGGGACCGCTGACCAGCTTGCCGGCGATCCCGGGCAGGCCGACCGTTCCGGTGGCGGTGCCCGTGCCGACGGCGGGCGTGGTCGTGGCGGTTCCCGTCAACCTCACCTTGTAGGTCTCGCTCGCTTCTTCGTCTTCGCCGTCGCCGTCGTTGATCTGCACGTCGATCGGCTTGCTCGTTTCGCCCGGCGCGAACGTAAGCGTGCCCGACTCTTCGGTGTAGTCGTCGTGTTCGACCGTCGCGGTCCCGTCTTCGGTCTCGTAGCCGACCGTGACGGTTTCGGCGCTCGGTTCGGAGAGGCTGACGGTGAACTCCTCGGTCGTCGTGCCTTCTTCGGGCAGCGCGACGCTCGGCGCACCGCTGATCGAGCTTTCCTCGCCGACTTCGGGCCTGATCAGGAAGACGCGTTCTTTGCCTTCGTGGAGTCCGACGCCCGCGACGTCGCCGCGGTCGTTGATCGCGACCGCTCGCGAGAGCACCCAGCCCGAGCCTTTCGGCAGCAGCGTGTTGAGGTCGGTGACCGTGCCTGCCTGCCAGACGGCCGCGTGTTCGACCCCGCCGACGCGCTTGGAGCCGACGACCTGATGCGAGGCGTTGACGGCGAACGGCTTGCTCAGCCCGGCGACTTCCGTCTCGCTCCCCCCGGGAGCGCGCAGCATCAGCTTGCCGGAGACGTAGCCGATCGCGCTGCCGTCGTTCGCCAGCGGGAAGCCGACGAGCGCCGAGTCGAAGTTCAAGACCGTCGCCGACCCGCCGGGCGTTTTCCAGAGCACGTATTTCGGGTTGATCGGTTCCTCTTCGGTCTTGCCTTCTTCGGTTTCGGTGATCTTCATTTCGGAGACCGTGCCGAACATCGTTCCGGCTTCGTTCATCGAGAGGACCTCCGTCCACGGGCCGTCGGCTTCGCCGACGACGCTCGGGTGGGCGGTGCCGCCCGCCGAGAAGAACCCTCGCGCGCGCGGGTGTTCGCCGGCCTTCACGACCCCGAGCCCTGCGACGTCGCCCGCTTCGTCGATGCCCGTGCCGAAGGCCCCGACGACGACCGGTTCGCCTTTGTCGTTCAGGATCGTTTCGCTCAGCGGAGGTACTTCGTGGCCGACGCCGTCCGGCGTGTAGAAGACCGCGCGGTGGACGGTCTTCTCTTTGCCTTCCTTGAGGTAGGAGATCGTGCTCGTCCCCCCGGCGACCCCCGCGGCGTTGAGCCGGTAGAGGAACAGGGTGTGTTCTGGTTCGCCGAGCGCCGTTCCCGTGGTTTCCGGCCCGCCGTTGAGGGGCTCGAGCGGCGTCGAGCTGCCGTCGGCCCAGATCGACCACGGCCCCGCGAGATCTTCTTCCTTCGTGCCTTCTTCTTCTTCGAGCACCAGCTTGCCGATCAGGATGTGATCGGAGGGGTTGACCGACAGCGGGAAACCGACGCCTGCGTCGGTCACCGAGATGGCGACCGCGGGTGGGGGCGCGGCGAGCGCGATCGTGCATGCCCACGTCACAGCCGCCAGGGCGGCTACGCCGATCTTGCTTCCGGCGCGTCTCGGCCGGCACGAGTCTCCGCGGAGCTCTATCCGTGTTGCGCGATGCATCGCCGCCCCCTCCGTTTGCCTCCGGCGCGTTGGCCCCCGCCACCGCGGTCCTCTTCACCGCCTGAACCTTGGCGCTGATCTTCTCAGAGGGGCCGTTCCCCGGCCCGCTCGCTCGTACGTCGTCGCGACGTATGGTCGCGGCGGCGCGGTGACGGCTCGCGCGGGTCCCCGTCGGCGCTCAGAGCAGGCCGAGCGCCGAGCCGGTGTGCCGGACGAGCTCGAACAGGGGCTGGGGGACGATCCCGAAGAACAGCGTGGCGGCTCCCGAGAGGACCGCGACGAGCAGCACCTCCGGTTGCATAGAGCCCGGCGAGGCAGCGTCGGACTCCTCGTCGAGCTCGTGCGAGCCGCCGGCGAGGGCGGGCAGGGCGCTCTCGCCCGCGCCGGCCGCGCCGAGGCGACGGGGGGAGGGGCCCTCGCGCATCCACATCGCGGCGATCACCGGGAGGTAGTAGCCGAGCGAGATCATCGAGCCGATCACGATCACGACGCCGAGCCATGCGTAGCCGCCTTCGACGGCGGCCTCGATCAGGTAGATCTTGCCGATCAGGCCCGCCGTCGCTGGGATCCCGGCGAGGCCGAGCATCGAGAGCGTCATCGGCCAGGCCAGCCACGGGCGCTCGCGGCCGAGTCCCGCCAGCGAGGCGATCGAGTCGCCTTCTCCCGTTTCGCGCTCGCGCGCGACGATCGTCGCGAAAGCGGCCATGTTCATCATCAGGTAGACGATCAGGTAGAGCACGGTGGCCTGCACCCCGAGCTTCGAGGAGACGACGATCCCGGCGAGCATGTAGCCCGCCTGAGCGACCGATGAGTAGGCGAGCATCCGCTTCAGCGAGGACTGTCCGAGCGCGCCGACGTTGCCGACCACGATCGTGATCGTCGCGAGCGCCGCGAGCGCCGGGCCCCAGCTGTGCTGGGCTTCGATCAGGGCGACGTCGAAGAAGCGGATGAACGCGCCCAGCGCGGCGACCTTCGTCGTCACGGCCATGAACGCGGTGATCGGCGTCGGCGCGCCCTCGTAGACATCGGGCGTCCACTGGTGGAAGGGCGCGACCGAGGCCTTGAAGCAGAGCCCCGCGACGCTCAGCGCGATCCCCGTCAGCGTCAGGACGTCGGTCGAGAGCCCGCCTTCTGAGAGCTTCGCGGCGATGCCTGAGAAGTCGGTCGTGCCGGTCGCGCCGTAGATCATCGCGAGGCCGTAGAGCAGCGTCGCCGAGCCGACCGAGCCGACGATCAGGTACTTCAGCCCCGACTCGAGCGAGTGCTCGCGGCGCATCTCGGTCGCGCACAGGACATAGAGCGGGATCGACAGAAGCTCGAGGCCGACGAACAGGGCGACCGTGTTCTGCGCGGAGGCGAGCAGCGACATCCCGGCGACCGAGGTCAGCAGCAGCGCGTGGAACTCGCCGTGGGCCGCTTCGCGCGCCGCCAGCGAGCGCCACGCGAGCAGGACCGTGCAGATCCCGCCCGCGATCACGATCAGGTTCAGCGTCAGCGACAGCGGATCGATCCGTAGCGCCCCGGAGACGATCGACTTCTCAGAGCCCCACTGCCAGATCGTCAGGCCCAGCGCCGCGCCGAACGCGCCGATCGAGACGGCCGGGACGAGCTGGGAGCGCACCCACTTCGAGCCGAGCAGGCCGAGCATCAGCACGAGCGTCGCGCCGCCGAGCAGCGCGATCAGCGGCGAGAGGCCGCCGAAGTCGATGTGGGGGCCTTTGAGGTGGGCGGTGGCGAGGAGGGCGGTCATTGTTCACGCCCCGCCACTTCGGCTCCGCCGAGCTTGCCCCCGCCGGGATGGCAGCGAACCGCGCGGCCGCAGACGGCGACCTCGAGCTGACGTTCGAGGCTCGCGAGCTCGGCGGGGGAGGCCGTCAGCACGTCTGCCGAGTAGACGGCCGTCTTCACCGACCCTTCGCTGCGCTTCAGCGCCAGCTGCGGGTACAGCGCCATGAACAGGATCACGGCCACGATCGGCACGAGCACGAGCCCGTCACGGATCGTGATCTCACGCGATGTGACCTTTGGGCCGACGCGGTTGTGCATCGCCCGGATGAACAGTCGCAGCGCGTAGACGCTCGCCAGCACGACGCCCGTGAAGGCGACGATCGCGATCGCGAGCTTGGCTTTGAATACGCCGAGCAGGATCAGGAACTCGCCGACGAAGTTGGAGGAGCCGGGGATCGCCAGGGTCGCCAGCGCGACGATCAGGAAGATGCTCGCGAGCACCGGGGCGCGGAACGCGATCCCGCCCATGTCGCGGATGTCTTCCGAGCCGCCCGCGCGCCGGCCGAGCAGCGCGGCGATGAACAGCAGCGGCGCGACGACGAGCCCGTGGTTGACCATCTGCAGCAGCGCCCCCTGGGCGCCCTGGGCGTTGAGCGAGAAGATGCCGAGCGTGATGAAGCCGAGCTGGGCGACCGAGGAGTAGCCGGCGATCAGCCGCGCGTCGGTCTGCGTGAATGCCTGCAGCGAGCCGTAGAGGATCGAGACCAGGCCGACCAGCAGCATCAGCGTCTGGAAGTGCACGGCCGCGCGTGGGAACAGCGGCAGCACGACCGCGAGGAAGCCGTAGGCGCCGACCTTCGAGAGCACCCCCGAGAAGACCATCAGGACCTCGGTCGGCATCGCCCGGTACCCGTCGGGCATCCAGCCGTGTAGCGGGAAGGCGGGCATCTTGACCAGGAAGGCGGCCGCGAACAGCAGGAAGATCCACTCCTGCGAGCCGGTGGGAAGCCCGGCGCGCTCGATAGCGGTGAACGCGAAGTCGACGTGCCCGCCGCCGGCTTTAGCGCTGATCACCCCGGCGGCGACCGCGCCCGCGAGCATCAGCAGCGAGCCGACGAGCGTGTAGATGACGAGCTTGATCGTCGCTTTGATCCGCGTCGATCCCTCCGGGTCGCGGCCCCACCCTCCGATCAGGAAGTAGAAGGGGATCAGCATCAGGTCGAAGAAGGCGACGAACAGGATCAGGTCCTGGGCGAAGAACGCGCCCATCACGGCCGACTCGGCGAGCAGCAGCTGGAAGTAGAAGAGACGCGGACGCTCGGGCGGTCCGGCGGCGCGTACGTTGGTCGCGACGATCGAGGCCGCGAACAGCAGCGTGGTCATCCCGACGAGGATCACGTTCAGGCCCGTGACCGCGAGCTTGTAGTGGATGCCGAGCGAGGAGATCCACATCGTGTCGGTCAGGTGCTGTGCGCCACCGCCGGCTTTGTAGTCGGCGATGTAGGCGATCGCCAGGCCGAGCGCCGCGAGCGAGCCGAGCACCGCCATCAGCCCGGCGGGGCTCGCGGGCCTGCGCACCTCGCCGCCGGGCGCGGTCGCGGGCGTCGCGACGCGGCCGGCGCCGGCGGGGATCAGCGCGCCGATCAGGCCGCAGGCGGCGGGGAGCCAGATCAGGATCGAGAGGGCGGGCATCAGCTCTGGAGCAGGAAGTAGAAGCCGACGCCCGCGACGCCGAGGATGAGCAGGGCCGCGTAGTAGCGGACGAAGCCGCTCTGCACCGCGCGCACGGCCGCCGAGCCGGCCCGCACGACGCCGGTCGTGCCGCCGACGATCGTCTCGTCGATCACGCGGCGCTCGAACACGTCGCGCGCGAACGAGCCCGCGGCGGCGAAGGGGCGGACGACGAGCGCGTCGATCAGCTCGTCGAAGTACCACTTGTTGACGAACAGCTCATACAGCGGGCGGAACCTCGCACGCGCGGTCTCGGCGATCGCGGGCCGCTGCACCCAGATCCGGTACGCGAGCGCGATCCCGCCGAGCGCGATCACGGTGCCGAGCGCGAGGCCGAACCACAGCAGGCCGTTGCGGGTGTGCGGTTCGTAGGCTGCCGCGTCCTTGAACGTCGGGGCGAGGAAGTCGTCGACCACGAAGTCGGTCTTCGGTATCTGCAGCAGGCCCGCGCCGACCGCGCCGACCGCGAGGATGCCCATCGCGACCTTCATCGGCATCGCCCGCTCGGCCGTCGTGTGGTGGGGGCCGGGGAAGCCGACGTCGGTGTCCTCGACCTCGCCCGTAGCGGGGTTGGTCGGGTGCTCGGCGTGGTGCAGGTGGCCGGCTTCGAGCTCGCGCGCCTCGGCGACCGGCTCGCCGTGGAAGGCGCGGAAGATCATTCGGAACGTGTAGATCGCGGTCAGGAAGGCGCCCGCGTAGCCGACCACGTAGAGGACCCAGTGCCAGCCGCCCTGCTCGCCCGTGACGAGCAGGATCTCGTCCTTGGAGAAGAAGCCCGAGAAGGGGGGAACCCCAGAGAGCGCGAGACCGCCGATCACGAACGCGGCGTAGGTGAAGGGGAGGGCCCTCTTGAAGCCGCCCATCTTCTGAAGCGACTGCTCGCCGCCCATCGCGCCGATGATCGAGCCGGCGGCCATGAACAGCAGCGCCTTGAAGAAGGCGTGGGTCATCAGGTGGAAGAGGCCGGCGGCGTAGGCGCCGATCGAGACGCCCATGATCATGTAGCCGATCTGCGACATCGTCGAGTAGGCGATCACGCGCTTGATGTCCGTCTGGGCGAGGCCGATCGTGCCCGCCACGAACAGAGTCGTCGCGCCCGCGATCGCGCCGACGTCCTGGGCGGCGGGGGCGAGCTGGAAGAGCGGGTGCATGCGCGCGATCAGGTACACGCCCGCCGTCACCATCGTCGCGGCGTGGATCAGCGAGCTGACCGGAGTCGGGCCCTCCATCGCGTCCGGCAGCCACGTGTGCAGCGGGATCTGCGCGGACTTCGCGAACGCCCCGACGAGCAACAAGACGCAGCCCGCGACGAGGTCGCCGTTGCCGCTGTGGCCGAGCGTGCCGGCGTCGGCCGCGTGGAAGGTCCGCAGCAGGTCGAGGCTCCCGCTGTGCTTGAAGATGAAGTACGTCCCGAGCACGAGCCCGACGTCGCCGAGGACGTTGATGACGAACGCCTTGATGCCGGCGTTCGTCGCGGTCGTGCGCCGGTACCAGAAGCTGATCAGCATGTACGAGGCGGCGCCGACGAACGCCCAGCCGACGATCAGCACCAGGAAGTTGCCGGCCAGGACGAGCAGCAGCATCGAGAAGACGAAGAAGTTCAGGTACGCGAAGAAGCGCACGTAGCCGCGGTCGGAGGCCATGTACGAGACCGCGTACAGGTGGATCAGCATCGACACGCCCGTCACGACGAGCGCCATGAAGATGCTCAGCGGGTCGATCAGGATCGCGAGCTTCGCGTCGATCCCCGCGGTGACCGCGTAGTCCCACAGCGAGGTGACGACCTGCTGGTGGCCGGTCGCGCGGTCCTCGAGCGAGATGCAGGTCAGGATCGCGCAG
>DATNBM010000102.1:0-28089 GCA_035571915.1 Solirubrobacteraceae bacterium
AACGCGTACCTCCTGACGCGGGGCGGCAGCTACCGCCTGAATCAAGAGATGGTGCAGATCGACGCGGACGAGTTCGAGGCCGGCCTGCGCGGTGCCCGGGAGCTGGTCGGTAAGCAGCCTGAAGTCGCCGCCGAGCGTCTCGAACAGGCGCTCGCTCTGTACGGCGGCGAGCTGTTTGCCGACTGCCCGTTCGCCGAATGGGCCCTGCTCGAGCGCGGGCGCCTGCACCAGCTGGCTTGCGATGCGCTCGATCGGCTCGCACAGCTTCGCTGCGAGGAGGGCCAGCCGGAGCTGGCGCGACAAGCGCTCGAGCGCTTGGCTGAGCTGCAGCCGCTCGACGAACGGGTCTGCCGCCAGCTCGTGTCCCTCGACATCGCCGACGGCCGCCACGGCGACGCCAAGCGCCGCCACGACAGACTCGCACGGATGATGCGTGAGTCGCTCGGCTATCCGCCGCGTTTCACGCTGTCGGAGCTCGCGCCTGGTAACGCGGATGAAATCCGCAAGTGAAACTCACATGTAACTCTGTCGTGTCGCCCTCTGGCTTCACTCCCGCGCAACTTGACCGCGCAGGACCAGGGAGGGGACATGGAGAGCACAATCGGAGCGGCGCCGACGGTGAGCGTCATCATCCCGACGCTGAACGAGGCCGAGAACCTGCCGCACGTCTTCGCGGAGTTGCCCGAGGACCTGTACGAGGTGATCGTCGTCGACGGATTCTCGGTCGACGACACGAAGGAAATCAGCCGGCGCTTGCGCCCGGACGTCAGGATCGTCGACCAGGAGCGTCGGGGCAAGGGCGACGCCCTACGCTGCGGCTTTCAGGCGGCGACGGGCGAAGTGCTGGTGATGCTCGACGCGGACGGATCGGCCGACCCGGCGGAGATCCCGCGCTTCGTTCGCGCCCTGACCGACGGAGCGGATTTCGCCAAGGGCACCCGTTTCCACAGAGATGGCGGGAGCAGCGACATCACGCCCGTGCGCGGTGCCGGCAACCGATTCCTCAGCGGTCTCGTCAACGTGCTGTTCGGTACCCGCTACTCAGACCTCTGCTACGGCTACAACGCGTTCTGGCGTCACTGCCTGCCGGCGCTCGATATCGACTGCGACGGCTTCGAGGTCGAGACGCTGATCAACATTCGCGCCGCGCGCGCCGGCCTCGTCGTGGCAGAGGTGCCCAGCTTCGAGCGCCCGCGGATTCACGGCGAGAGCAACCTCAACGCAGTGCGCGACGGCGGCCGTGTGCTGCGCACCATCATCCGCGAACGGCTGCGGCGCTCAACCCGGCGTCCTGCGCTCGCGCCGGAGCTTGTGCTCGAGGGGCTCGGCGCCCGCGTTCCAAGCAGCTGACGCGCGGAGCGCATCGATGACGTCTGAGCCGATCCCGGTGTTGCTCTACCACGGCACACCGCGCGGGCGGAGCGATGACAGGCTGTCGGTGACGTTCGAGCTGTTCCGTTCGCACCTGCGTGCAATGGTCTGCGCGGGACGCACGCCGGTCACGATCGGGGAGCTTGCCGCCGGCCTGCGCGCCGAGGTTCCGATGCCGGCGCGCCCGTTGGCGGTCACGTTCGACGACGGCCATGCCGACAACGAGGCGGCCCTCGACGCCCTCGCCTGCGAGGGCTTGAGGGCAACGCTCTACATGACGTCCGGCTTCCTCGGGCGCCCGGGGATGCTGACGAGCGCACAGCTCGCCGCGCTCGCACAAGCGGGCCCGTTCGAGATCGGCGCGCACAGCGTCACGCACCCGCGGCTGGACGAGCTCGACCCGATGCGCCTGAGAACCGAGATCACGCACAGCAGGGATCGGATCGAGCAGCTGTGCGGTCGCCGCGTCGGCAGCTTCGCCTACCCCTATGGCGCATACGACCGGGCGGTCAAGCAGGCCGTCGCCGACGCCGGCTTCAGCTCGGCGGCTGCCGTCAAGAACGCGCTGTCGCACACGCAGGACGACCCACTCGCGATCGCGCGGTGGACGGTGTCGGCGAAGACCTCCTCTGCCGAAGTCGCTCGCGTTCTGGAGGGCGAGGGCGTGCCGCTGGCGTGGCGGCGCGAGCGTCTGCGCACGCGCGGCTACAGGGTCGCACGGCGCGCGCGCCGGCACTTCGAGCGAGCGCGGCAATCATGCTGATGCGGGCGAGGGCGGACGTCTCGGTCGTGCTCTGCGCGTACACCGAGCAGCGTGCCGGGCAGCTGCGCGAGGCAATCGAATCGGTCCATCTGCAAACCGTCGGTGTTCGCGAGGTGATCGTGGTGATCGACAACAACCCGGTGCTGGCGCGACACGCTCGCGAGCATCTACGCGGGGTCACCACGATCGAGAACCACGGCCCGCGAGGGGCCGGCCAGTCGCGTAACCGCGGCGTGCAGGAGGCATCAGGTGAGATCGTCGCGTTCCTCGACGATGATGCGATCGCTGCCCCCGACTGGGTGGAGAAGGCGCTGCGCGCATTCGAGGATCCCTGCGTGCTCGGCGTGGGGGGCACGATCGAGCCAGCCTGGGAGGGCCGTCCGCCGGCATGGATGGCGCCCGAGTTCTACTGGACCGTGGGCTGCACCTACGCGGGGCTGCCGACGAGCCCGGCACCCGTGCGCAATCTGATCGCAACGAACATGTTCGTGCGGCGCGAGCAGTTCTTGGCGCTCGGCGGCTTCCGGGCGGGCTTCGGCAAGACAGGGGCACGCTCGGGCACCGAGGAGACCGAGCTTTGCATCCGTGGCGGGCAACGGTGGCCCGAGCGCCGGTGGCTGCACGATCCGAGCGTCGCAGTCATGCACCGCGTGCCGCGCGCAAGGGCGCGTCTGCGCTACTTCCTCTCTCGCTGCTACGACGAGGGTGTCGCAAAGGCATCGATCGTCGCGTTTGTCGGTGCCCGCGACGGCCTCGCCGCCGAGCGGGAGTATGCCCGACGCACGCTTCCGAATGGCTTCGTGACAGGGTTCCGTCTGCGAGGTCGGGCGTCCGGAGCGGGAGTGGCTCGTAGTGCCTCGATCCTGCTCGGCCTGATGGCTACGGCCAGCGGGTACGCGCTCGGGCGCCTGGCGGTCGGTGGTTCGCAGTCCGAGCAGTCCGAGCAGTCCGAAGCCGACGGCGAGCGCGGCGGTGGGATCGTCGTCGTCGGCTCGGGAACGCGCTTCATCAGCGGCGTCTCGCACTACACGCGCTATGTGGCCTGTGCGCTGGAGGAGAGGGAGCGTGTGGCGGTGATCCTGATGCGGCGGTTGATCCCGCGCGCGTTCTACCCGGGGCGTGCACGGGTCGGTGACGACACACTGACCGATGAGCGTTATCCGGCCTCGATGCCGGTGTTCGACGGCGTGGACTGGTATTGGCTGCCGTCGATCGTGACCGCGCTGCGGTTCCTGCGCCGCGAGCGTCCGCGAGCGGTGCTGTTTCAGTGGTGGACCGGCTCGGTGCTGCACACCTATCTGGCGCTGGCCCTGCTCGCGCGCATGCTGGGCGCGACGGTGCTGGTGGAGATCCACGAGCTGCAGGACACCGGCGAGGCGGGGATGGCGCCGGCGCGCGGTTACGTGCGTCGCTTCGGCGGCCGGCTGATGGCGTTGGCGGATGGGTTCGTGGTGCACTCGGAGTTCGACCGCGAGGCACTCGCGGGCTCTTACCCACTCGGCCGACGCGAGGTTCGCGTCGTACGCCACGGTCCTTACTCCCACTACGCGGTCGCTGAGGCGGCGCCGCGCCGGGAAGCCCCGACCAATGCCAAGAACATCCTCTTCTTCGGGACGATCCGACCCTACAAGGGACTCGAGGATCTAGTGCGGGCGTTCGAGTTGCTGGCTGCGGAGGACGATGAGGTCTGGTTGACCGTCGTCGGGGAGACCTGGGAAGACTGGAACGAGCCGAGCCGTCTGATCGCGGCCTCGCGATTCAAGGACAGGATCACGCTGGTCAACCGCTACGTGTCCGACACAGAGGCCAGCGAATGGTTCGCGGGCGCCGACGTCGTGGCGTTGCCCTACCGGCGCTCCTCGGCGAGCGGACCGCTGCACCTGAGCATGGACGCCGGCCTGCCGGTCGTGCTCGGCGACGTCGGCGGGCTGCGCGAGGCGGCCGAGGGCTATACGGGCGCGGTGCTGGTCGCGCCCGCGGATCCGCCTGCGCTGTGCACAGGCTTGCGCGAGGCGATCGCCCTCATGGGCACCTCCCATCCCGACCCGACGTCTTGGCGCGAGAACGCACGGGCCGTGCTCGAGCTGCTGGGCGATCCCGCCATCGAGGACGGTGCGTCCCAGCCGGTGCTCCTCGGTGTCTAGCCCTGCCGTCCCGGTCACGAGGGTCGGGGAGGAGCGGCTGCCGGGGATGCTCGCGCTCGTCAGGCGCGCGGGTACGCTCGCGTTCGCGATCCAGTTCGCCGGGGCCGGCTTCACCTACGTCCAACAGGTGCTGCTGGCGCGGCTGCTGGGCGCGGCGGCGTTTGGGCTCTACAGCTACGTCTGGTTGGGGGCGACTCTCGTCGCGTTGCTCTCCGGGCTCGGTCTGCCGGCGGCGAGCCTGCGCTTCATCCCGGCCTACCTGGCAGCCGGCGAGCAGGGGCGCGTGCGGGCGTTCAGGCGCGCCGCGTGGCGACTGAGCTGCGGCACGGCCCTGCTGGCGATGCTCGTTGCGGATGTGCTCGCTCTTGTGCTTCACGCCGCAAGCGTGCTCGGCGACCCCACACCGCTCGTGCTTGGCGGTCTGCTGGTGCCGGCGCTGGCGGGCTCGATCCTCTGGAGCGAACTCGCGCGAGCTCGTGATCGTGTCGGGGTCGCATACGCGCTCCCCCAGGCGTTGCGCCCGGCGCTGATCGCACTCGTGGCCGCAATCGCCGCAGTCGCGGGTGCGCGCTCCGCTGACGTGGCGATGGCGGCGACACTCGTGGCGGCCTACCTGGTGCTTGTCGGTCAGCGGTTGCTGACGCGTCCGCTCTATCGGGAAGCCGAGCCGATTTCGCGCACGCCGGGCGAGCTGAGCGAGTGGCTCGGCGTGGGGGGGTCGCTGCTGGCGGTGAGCGCTTTCGTTGTTGTGCTGATGCAACTCGACGTTTTGGTCGTGGGCGCGATTCGCGGCAGTCGCGAGGCCGGCATCTATGCGGCGGCGGCGAAGACGGCGACGCTCGTCTCGTTCGTCCTGTTCGCGGTCAACGCGATCGCGGCCCCCCAGTTCGCCTCGTTGTGGGCGCAGGGACGCAAGCTGGAGCTGCAGCGACTGACTGCGCGGCTCGCCGGCATGATCTTCTGGCCGTCGTTGGCGATCGCGCTCGGTCTTGCTGCGCTGGCGGGTCCGCTGCTGAGTATCTTCGGCGCCGGCTTCCAGAGCGGGCGATCGGCGTTGATGGTGCTGCTCGTGGGCCAACTCGTCAACGCGGGTGCGGGCTCGGTCGGCTATCTGCTGACGATGAGCGGTCACCACCGTGATGCTGCGCGCGTGCTGGGCATCAGCGCGATCCTGTTCGTGGCGTTGACGGCCTTGGGTGCGGCCACGTTCGCCCTCACGGGTGCCGCGGTCGGCTCAGCGCTTGGCTTCGCGGTGTGGAACATTTGGATGTGGGCGCTTGTCCGCCGCAGGCTCGGCATCGACGCCTCGGTCGTGGGAGCGATCAAGTGAAGATCCTGTACGTCGGCGGCTATCCGCGCAGTGGCAGCACGCTCCTGAGCCGTGTGCTCGGCGAGCACCCAGGGTCGTTCTGCGCAGGAGAGACGCGTTACCTGTGGGAACGGGCTCTCATGCATGGCGTGGACTGCGGCTGCGGCGTTCCGTTCGCGGCGTGCCCGCTGTGGGGTGAGGTGGGCGAGCGCGCCTTCGGTGGCTGGGAGCGAGTCGACGCGGCCGTATTGACCGAGCTCGACCGGCGCACGAACCTGCCGCAGACGTTGCCGCTGCATCTCGCTCCGCGCGCCGGGCGGGCAATGGGGCGGATGTTCGACGAGTACGTGCCGGTGCTCGCGCGGCTGTACGAGGCGATCAGGACGGTGGCGGGCGCGCGGGTGGTCGTCGAGATGAGCAAGGACCCGACGTTCGCGTGCTTGCTGCGGCGCATACCGGGCGCCGAGGTCCGCGTCGTTCATCTGGTGCGAGACAGCCGCGCGGTGGCTTATTCATGGACGCGGCGGCGACGGATGCCGAGCCCGATCGGCAAGCAGGAGTTCATGCCGCGCTCCACGCCGACGCAGACCGCGGTTCGCTGGAGCGCGTGGAACGCAGGTTTTCATGCGCTGCGCGCGGCCGGCTTCCCGTACATGAAGCTGCCGTACGAGCGCTTCGTCGAAGATCCCCGCGGAGCGCTCGAGCAGTTGAGCGCCTTCGCCGGCGAGCCTCTGTTGCCACCCGGCGGGCGGCTCACCGACGGCGAGGTCGAGCTGGGCGCTCACCACATGTTCTCGGGCAACCCGATGCGCGCGAAGGGCGGACGCGTAGCGATCCGTCGCGACGAGGAGTGGCGCGAGCACCTCGAGCCGGCGGCGCACAGGCGCGTCACGGCGCTCACCTGGCCCCTGCTGCTCGCCTACGGCTACGAGTTGCGCACGGCCGGTCGGGCTGTCGCCTAGCCTTCCCTTCGTCGTGCACCCATATCGTGGCTGGCCGTTCCTCTCGGACCCCCGTTACCCGCTCCTCTCCGCGTTGTGGGCGATCGTGTGGCACGGTGCGCTGAGCGTGCTTGTGATCTACCCGCTGCTGTCGGCGAGCAGCCGCCCGTTGCTGTTCGGGGCTCTGGCAGCGTTCGGTGGGATCGCGCTCGATCTCGACCACGTGGTCGCCGCTGGCAGCCTCGCCCCGAGCGCGCTCGAGCACCTTGCGGGCGGCCGGCCCGGCACGCACAGCTTGCTCGCCGCTGTCCTAGCCGCAGCGCTCATCGCCGTCCTATCGCGCAACCTGCTCGTCGGTTGGTGCGTTCTGGCGGTGCTGCTCGCGCATCTCCTTCCCGACGCGGCGGGCGGCGGCGAGCGCTGGCTATACCCCCTGCGAGCTCCCGATTCGATCCCCTGGCTGTTCTGCCCGCTCGGCCTGGCTGTGACGTTGCTCGTGAGCGCGGGCCTCGCGCAGCGCCTGTGCGTATCGCAGCGGACCGACCAGCATCGCGCGGCGGCGCAGGCGGTCGAGCTCGGTCGGTCGTAGCCCGCTCGCGGGACCCATCCGTGGGTCGCTCGGAGCAGCGCTCAGCCCAAGAGCGATCGGCAGCGCGGCCATCGCCGTTCGCAGGAGACGCGGCTCGGTGCGCACTGCACGCGCGATGATCGCACCCACGCTGATGCCGTAGGCCTGCACCTGGCTGCGCAACGCCTGCTCGTCGCGGCGGTGCTCGTGCCAGCAGAGAGCGCGTGGTTGATAGACGGCACGTCCCCCGGACAGCAAGAGGGCAGCGAAAGCGCAGGTCTCCTCGCCGGCCCGGGCGCGTGTACCGGCGCCGAGCGCGGGGTCGAAGCCGCCCAGCGCGAGCAGCTCGCGGCGACGAAACGCCATGCTGTTGCCGGTGCCGATGACGCCGTTGATGAAGGGGTAGAGCAGGCGGCCGCGGGCCTGGCCGGTGGCGGCATGGAACTCTCTGCGCACGAAGCCCTTGGAGAATCCGTCGTAGCGCTCGAAGCGCTTCTGCGCGGGGGTCTGCAGCTCGAGCGGGAGCACGAGCCCGCAGCTGATGAGAACTCCCGGCTCGGCGAACGCGTCGAGCAGCCAGCTGAGCCAGCAGGGCTCCACGATGACGTCGTCGTCGGTGAAGGCGACCAGCTCGGCGGTGCTCTCGGCCAAGCCCCGGTTTCGCGCCGCGGAGAGGCCCGGGCGGGTCTCGGCGACGTAGCGAAGTCGCGCGTCGTCTCTGGCTAGCTCGCTTACGACCCGACGTGTCGCTGGTTCGGAAGGGCGGTTGTCCACTACGAGCAGCTCGAAGTCTCGCTGGTCTCTCAGCAGCGAGCGCAGGCAGCACCCGAGCTGAGCCGGACGTCCGGCGGTGCAGACGATCACGCCGGCAGGCTCCACTGGCTCCCTCGGCAGGTTCCCGGGGCAGCCAGTGCTGCCAGGAGCACAGCCGTGGCGCGCGCGATGCGCCGCGATCGGGCCGCGCAGGGACGCAGGCAGCCGATTCCCCTCGATGCTCGCGGCACGGTGCAGGTGAATGGTTCCGAGTGGATCGCCGTGCAGTCTCACCAGCACGAGGGCGTCCGTCTCCGGCTCGCCGAACGGCTCACCATCGGGTGTGCGTGGATGCAGCGAGGAGTCGAGGTCGATCACGCCGACCGCGCTCGGCGCGTCGTGTTCGAAGGGGCCGGGGACGAACCCCCCCGGTGTCAGGCGGTCGCTCACGACGGGCTGCCTCGCAACAGCCCACCGAGTTGCCAGACGACCGGCAGGCAGACGACGGCGTTGGCCGCAAGCCACGCGGCTGCGATGCCCGTGATGCCGTGTGATCGAGCGACCGGGAAGGCGGCGGCGAGCAGGACGAGGGTCGCTCCGTTCAGCAGCGCGAGCCTTGCCCCTTGCTTCTTCGCACGCGCGACAGCCGTGAAGAGGGCGAGCACGATGCGTGCGACGCTGGCGGCGAGCAGCAGTCGCAAAGCGCCGGTGCCGTGGCGAGCGTAGCTCGCGCCGAAGGCGGTGAGCAGGGCTGGCGCGCCGAGTGCGAGCGCCGCAGCGGCGGGGATCAGCGGCAGCCCGACACGCCTCCCGAACGCACGCGCCAGCGATGGCAGCCGATCCGGGTTGCGGCCTCCCTCGACGATCAGTGCGACCGAAGCCCCGGCGGCGAGCGTGTCGAAGGCGGTGACGATCGCGAACGGGATCGCGAAGTAGGCGCTCTGCCGGCTGCCGAGGGTGGCGAGAACCGCCAGCGGCAGCATGGTCATCGAGGCCTGTGAAAGCACGGAACCGAGGTAATCGGCAGCGAGGAAACGCGCCGCGCCAGGCGGCGGGACAGCGCCGTCCGGTCCGGCTGCCGGGATCGCGCTCCTGAAGATGAGCAGATTGACGACGACGATCAGAGGCGGCATCGCCAGCACCCAAGCGAGGAAGACGCCGTCGCTTCTGCCGAACACGAGCAGCGCCGGCAGCGCGGCGAGCTTGAGGACGCCGAAAAGGGCGGTCTCGACGGGCACGAGGCTTGCCCGGCGCAGGGCCGCGAGCGCCGCGTCTTGGAGGACGAAGACACCCCAGGCGGCGAGCGCGGACACGAACGCTACGGCGAGCCATGGCTCGGCGGTCAAGAAGCGAAACTGGCCGAGGACGGCCGGAGCCGCCAGGACGAAGGCGCTCCCTGCGACCAAGGAAGCGACGAAGGTCGCGGTGTAGGCGCGCCGGAGCGCCGGAGCGCCTCGTGCCCCGAGGCCGGGAAGGAAACGGGCGGTGGCAGTGGTGAGGTTCAGCTGGCAGATCGCGGAGAGCTCGACCATGATGGCCAGCAGGACGGTGTCGCGACCGACGGTCGCGGCCGGATAGAGACGCGCGGCGACCACCCAGAACGCGACGCCGAGCAGCGAGCCGACAGCGCCATTCGCCAGCAGGCTGTAGGCCCCTCGGAGCAGGTGCTCCTCTGTAGCCACGGCGCTGGGGGCGACGAGACCCGGAGCGCTCATCGCTGCCGACGACCTCCCCGCGGCGCCGGCAGAATCGGTGGCGACGTCGGACTGCTGATCGCCCCCGCAAGTTCGTATATCGCGACGTCGCGATTCTGGTACCAGGGTCGGAACAGGGCCGAGCTTGCGACTGCCCGGCGCAGATCTGCGAGCGCGCCGGGAGGGGTGATCCTGAACACTTCCGCAAACGCGGTCTCGTCGCGGCTGAAGGCGATGTAGCCGTGGGTCGAGTACAGACGGATGCGCGCCGCCACAGCCGGAACCTGGGCGGCGCCGAGCGGCCGACCCTGGAACGCGGGCTCGGTCATGAGGTTGGGATTGGCGTCGCCTTCGGGTCCCCGGAAGGCGGGGTAGTCGGCGCCGTAACGGTACGGGAAGCCCGGAGCAGCGAGGACCAGGACCGAGCCGGGGGCGGCGTGGGAGTAGAACCAGGCGCCGGCGTGGACTTCGGCGGGAGAGACGATGTTGAGCTCTTCCTGGCCCAGATAAGAGACGACGAACAGCGGGGCGAACAGTCCAGCCACGAGCCCCAACACGACGGGACGGCTGCGCGGGCTCGGCAATGTGAATAGCGCCCAGGCGATCAGCGCAGCGCACCACGGGCTCGAGAACAGGATCACTCGCAAGGAGGCCTCGCCACCGTAGTTCTGACCGAAGACGATCGCCGCTGGAGAGAACGCGAGCACGGCGAGCGGCAGCGCCCGCACGAGCAGCCCGCGCCGAGCAAGCCGTATCACGGAGCCAAGCGCGAGCGCGAACACCAGTGCGATGAACAGAAGCTCCACGTCGGTGTTGAGGACCTTGCCCGCGGAAGGGTGCTGGGTGATCTTCGGACCCTGTACGTTGTTGAATGGGTCGATGCTCGTGAACAGCCCGTAGTTGTGCTGGATGAAGTGGAAGTTCGCGGCTAGGTAGCCCAGCGTCATCGCGGCGATCGCGGCCAGCATCCATCGCGGTTGCACGGCGCCGAGGATCACGAGCAGGGCGATCCCGACGAGCAGCATGTAGGGGGTGAGCTGGTGGCTGGCGACGACGACCGCGTCGAGCGCGAGGACGGCACCGACGGCGCTACCGCGCGGCCATCTTGTGGGCGTCGTGACGGGTGGGAGCTGTGGTCGTCGGACGACGCGTGTTATCGAGCGCTCGACCCAGGGCGCGACGCGCGTGGTGCGCATCTGGTCGAGGACGACGACGAGCATCCCGAGACCAAGCACATAGCCAAAAGCCTGGGGTGAGAAGTAGGTCTGCCCGACCCAGTTGCTGAGCACGAACAGCAGCGCGGCGGCGCACGCAACGCGACGATCACGGGTGACGGTGGTCACGGCGGCGATGACCATCACGGCAGCGGCGAGGACGAAGAACAGGTCGGCCCAGGCGGCGTAGCTCGCCGGGTCGTGAACACCGGTCAGCTGCGAGAAAGCCGCAGCGAGGGCGAAGAAGCCGGGCCAGCGGTTATAGATGTCGATGGCGGGGTTGACATGGCCCCGGATCTCGAGGTAGCGGACGACGCCGATGTGCTTGTAGGTCCAGGCGTAGTGAGGCTGCCCGGAGAGTGCGGGCACGGTCCCGAACAGGATCAGCGCGACGAGGCCTATGAAGAAGACCGCGAGCAGCGGGCGCCGCTCGGCACGCGTGCTTGCGAGGACCGCGCCGAGCACGCACACGGCGAGCGCGAGATACCAGCTCATGGGCAAGGCAGCCGGGAGGCCGTATTCGCCGAGGCGATACGGGTTGACGCCTGCGAGCGAGATACGCCACAGCGCGACGACAACGACGGCCAGTGCGCCGAACGCCACCACCGCGGGAACGCGGCGAGCAGCTGTCGCTTGGCTCGTCGAGGACCCGCCGACCTCTGAGATGGCAGCGCTCACGGGCCCCCGGTCCGCCGATCCGTGGTCCGCGCGAGGTCGCGCAGAAGCAGTCCGCAGGCGAGGGCGCCGAGCGCGACCGCCCAGCCGGCTGGGTGCCAGAAGCCGCTCCAGGCCATGGCAAGGGTGCCGAGCGCCTCGACGGTGAGGCTGAGACCGACCGCCAGCGCAGGACCGAGCAGAGGGTCCTCGACGGGCAGCAGGGTCAGCAGAGCGCCTCCGGGAAGCAGGCAGGCCGCGGCGAGGACGATCAGCAGGCGCGGTGCTCCGCCGGGCCCGACCGTGGCGCTCGCAAGAGCAAGCAGCGCGAGCCCGAGCAACGCGAGGTCGAGCGCGGCGCGGCCTCGCTGGTTGAGCGCTCGCGTCATCGGGCGCGGCTGATCGCGTAGGCGAGCGGCCCGTAGAGCAGACCGGCGAGCTCGAGCGCGAGCAGCCGCCGAGGAAGGCTGCCTCGCCCGGCGTTCTTGCGTGCGGATGGGTCGAACCAATAGGCAACGGCGCGTGGGGCTTTCGTGAGGATGTTGCGGCGGTCTGACCCGAGGATGTGCTTGGTGAGCATCGCGCCGAGCGCAGCGCCGTAGTCGAACACGCGCCGGTGAGCGCCGCCCGGCAAGCGGGGGTGGCGATGCCAGACGGTGGCGGCGGGCTCGTAGAGCAGGCGTCCGCCTGCGAGCAGCAGACGGATGGCGACATCGAGATCCTCACAGCCGCGGGCGGGGGTGCCGGTGCCGAGCGCCTCATCAAAGCCGCCGAGCGCGCGCAGCGCCTCGGTGCGGAAGGCGATGTTGGCGCCGGAGACGAAGTGCCCGGCGGCGTAGGGGAACAGCGGCTGGTCGATGGGGGGCTCGGCGAGCGAATAGGCGCGGCGCTGAAAGCCCTTGCCGTAACCGGCGAAGCGCTCGATCAAGAGCTGCGCAGGGGTCTCCAGCTCGAGCGGCGCGATCAGGCCGGTGACGCAGTCGACGTCATCCTCGGCGAAGGCGGCGAGTAGGAAGTCGATCCAGTTGCGGTCGACGGTGACGTCGTCGTCGGTGAATGCGACGATCTCCCCGCGGGCCGCGCGCAGGCCGGCGTTGCGAGCGCTGGAGAGGCCGGGACGCGCCTCCTCGAGGTACCGGACGCGAGGGTCCGGGCCGAAGCGCAGTCGAAGTGCAGACTCGACGGTCGAATGGCCGGGCCGGTTCTCGACGACGATCGCCTCGCAGCGCTCGCCGGCTGCGTCGAGGATCGCCTCGACACAGCCGGTGGCGGCGGTGGCGTGGCGGCAGGTCGCGACGACGACGCTGATGTGCGGCCCTCGTTCATCGGGTAGCTGGGTCTTCCACTCCTGACGCTGCTGCCGATCGGCGAGCGCTGCGAGCGTGCTGCCGGTCGGCGCTCTTCCGTCGGGCGTGACCGGGAGCGAGACCCATCCGAGCGGACGGCCCGCCATGCGGATTAGTGCCGCGAGATGTCGGTACCGGCCGTCGGTATGTACCTCGATGCTGGGCGCAAGTCGCTCGAGGTCGATCGCACGCACCGCAATCGGAACTTCTCCGAC
Organism: Solirubrobacteraceae bacterium; assembly: GCA_035571915.1. Lineage (GTDB taxonomy): Bacteria > Actinomycetota > Thermoleophilia > Solirubrobacterales > Solirubrobacteraceae > Palsa-744. Next base: position 12,973 of record DATNBM010000102.1, read on the forward strand.
GAGGCAGTCGGTTAGGGCCTGTGGCTCGTCGCCTGTCATGCGTGACTGGTGCGCCGATGCAACCGTGCGCGCGTTCCTAAACGTTCATACTGGAGATTACGTCAAAGGCGCCGTCTACGTCAAGGAATGGCTCCTCGGAATCAAAGCGCGACGATGGCGGGCAGAAGGTTCGACGGCGTGATCGGTGAAGATCACGGGATGCTCGTTCGTCTGGCGGCTTGGCTGGCGCTCGCGGCGTCGACCGGTGCTCACGTCGGTGCCCCGCACGCACCGGATGTCAAGTCGGGCCCTCTTCTCGAGGTACGGGTACGCGGCAACGAACTGGTGGATGGTCGAGGGCGACCGCTGCGGCTGCTCGGCGTGAGTCGCTCGGGGTCGCAGTACATGTGCGTGCTCGGACAGGGCATCTTCGACGGGCCACACGACGAGGCCTCGATTGCGGCGATGGCGGCATGGCACGTGAACGTGGTGCGGGTGCCGGTCAACGAGGACTGCTGGCTCGGGATAAACGGCGTCGCGTGGCGTTTTGCGGGGCAGGCCTACAGGACCGCGATCAGCTCGTATGTGCGGGCGCTGAACGACCAGGGGATCTACGCGGTCGTCGAGGTGCACTGGAGCGCGCCGGGAAGCGAACTCGCACGCGGGCAGCAGAACATGCTCGACTCCAGCCACGGCTACCGCCTGTGGCGGAGCATCGCGAGGGCGTTCAGGCAAGACCGTGCCGTGATGTTCGACCTCTACAACGAGCCGCACGGTCTCGCCGCGAGGGGTCCTTCGGATTGGCGGTGCTGGGCGCGAGGCTGTGGTCGCTATGCGGGGATGAACGGGTTGGTGGCGGCGGTGCGCTCGACGGGGGCCCGCAACGTGCTTCTGCTGGCGGGGGTCGGGTGGGCTTCCGACGACTCACGTTGGCTCGCCTACGAGCCCACGGATTCGCTGCATCAGCTTGCAGCGGCCATCCACGTCTATCGATATCACGCAGGCTGCACGGTTCGAGCGTGCTGGCAACACACGCTCCTCCCGCTGGCCGAGCGCGTCCCGGTCGTGGCGGATGAGTTCGGCGAGATGCAGTGCGGAGAATCGGCCGCTCTCGGCTGGCTGCAGGAATGGATGTCCTTCGCGGTGGCGCATCGGATCGGGATGCTGGCGTGGAGCTGGAACGCTCACGCGGGTGCGTGCATGCCAGGACCGTCCCTGATTGCCGGCTACGAAGGCGCTCCGACTCCCTACGGCGCAGCAGTGAGGGCTTTCTATACGAACCTGCGGTGACTCCAGCTGCCGATGTCGGCTCATCGGGATCTCGCAGGCGTGCAACCTCAGCCATGCCCACCGCGCGTAAACGTCTTCGAGCGAAGCTTCAAAGAAGTCGACCGGACGGTCTCGCGCTTCCGGAAAATAGGGGCGCCGCGGCCCTGAGGGGTGAGCCACGGCGCCAGGATCACCACGGAGAGGGACCGGGGCGCTCCGGCCGAAGCCCGCAGCGAGGCACGGGCCACGGTCCCAGCGATAAACGCTGTCATCGAGTTATACCTCGTGCGCCGGCCTCAGAACTAGGCGGGTTCGTCGTCGGGACGCTCGGCAGAGCCGCTTTGCCGCTCGTCCGCGCTCTTCCTCTCGACGCAGCGCGCGAGAAACTCGCGGGTGGCCTCGGCGTCCAGCGGTCGGGCGAACAGGAAGCCCTGACCGATGTCGCACTGCTTCTCGCGCAGGAGCGAGAGCTCGCCGTGATCCTCGATCCCCTCGGCGACGGTCTCGATGCGCAGCGCCTTGCCGAGTTCGACGAGGGTGTGGATCAGGCTCGCTCCCTCCGGGTTGTGGGCCAGGCCGGTGATGAAAGAGCGGTCGATCTTCAGTGCATCCACGGGGAATTGGCGCAGGTGCCCGAGCGAGGAGTAGCCCGTGCCGAAGTCGTCGATCGCGACCCGCACGCCGAGGCGCTTGATCTCACCGAGCCGGCGGACCGTCTCCTCGGCGTCTCGCATCAGCGTCGTCTCGGTGATCTCGAGTGTCAGGTGGCGCGCATCGAGGCCGCTGGCCCGAAGCGCCTCCTGTACGTGCTCGCAGATCTCGTCACAGTCGAGCTGGCGCGCGGAGACGTTTACGGAGATCCCGATCGGATGTCCCTCCGCGTGCCAGAGGGCAGCCTGGCGGCAGGCCTCGAGCAGGACCCAGCGGCCGATGTCCGTGATCATGCCGGTCTCCTCCAGCAGGGGGATGAACGCGTCGGGCTGGACGAGTCCGCGGGTCGGACACTGCCACCGGATCAGCGCCTCCACCCCGGTCGGCGCCATGTCGCTGAGGTTGAAAGTCGGCTGGAAGACGAGGAAGAACTCGCTCTTGGCGAGGGCTCCGCGAAGGTCGCGCTCGAGCTCCATCCGGTTCTGGAGCCGCTCGGCCATGCCCGACTCGAAGACCACGACGTCCCCGCGGCCGTTGAGCTTCGCCTGGTACATCGCGATGTCGGCGTCGCGGAGCAGGTCCGCTGCGCTCGCTCGTTCGCCGGTGGCGATGCCGACGCTCGCGGTGACGGTCACCGGGGTCTCGTCCTCGCCGACGCGGATCGGCTCTGCCAGCGCGTCCAACGCTCGCCGGGCGACCAGCTCGGGGCCTGAGGTGAGCGAGATGTCGCCGGCGACGACGACGAACTCGTCGCCGCCGAGGCGACCGACGGCGTCGACGTCTCGAACGACGCCGTCGAGGCGGGCCGCGACTGCACACAGCAGCTCGTCGCCGGCGGCGTGGCCGAGGGTGTCGTTGATCGCCTTGAAGTTGTCGAGGTCGATGAACAGCGCCGCGACGCGTGTCTGCGAGCGACGCGCACGGAGCAGCATCTGTTCCAGCCGATCGACGATCAGGGCTCGGTTCGGGAGTCCGGTGAGGGCGTCGTGAGTGGCTATGAAGGTGAGCTCGGTCTGCCGGCGCTCTAGCTCTTCGTCCGCGCGGGTGCGCTCCGCGTCGAAGCTCTCGCACATCTGGACGAGCGTGAGGCGGAGGATCAGCTCGAGCATCGAAAGCGCCTCGTCCAGCGCGGACTCGGGGAGCGAGAGGCGCCCCGCGGTCTCGCCCAGCACGTCGCGTGTCGCATCGCGCCAGCGCCAGACACGGCGCGTGACCTCGGCGAGGGGCGCTGCGCGCTGCGCCGCCAGCTGGCCGAAGATCCCCCATACCTCCTGGCCGACCTCGCGCGCGGCGGTGGGGCTCTCGCCGGCGATCCAGCTCGCGACAGCGGTCGTCGAGACCTCGCCCATCCTCATGAAGCGCTCCTCGACGGCGTCGTTCAGCCGGCCCGACGCGCTGCGCGCCGCGGTCCGGGCGACGACCTCCGCGGTCTGACGCTGCAGCTCCATGCCGAGCAGCCGCACATCGGTGCCCGGGGTCGCGTCCTGCGCTGTCGCGAATGTGGAGAGGCTTTCGGCTGAGGTTGAGGTCGTGTGTTCCACGGGGTCGGCGCGGGTCGGTCTCAGATCACGCTGCAGGGCGCGGGAGCGATGGTGTACTGCTGACGTTTATCCGTGTCGGAATCGCGCGAATGTTGCTGATGTGATGCAGCGCGGATTGCAGGGAAAAAACGGCGTCGCGTGGATCGAGATCGGGGGCTCGACGGGGTTGACTCCTCTGCAACAGACGCGTTACAGGCAACTGGCGCCCGGGTTTGCCGGCAGTGACGGTGCTCCCAGGGGAACGGTCGCCTCGTCTTGACAGCCGACGTGCCGTCGCGGTACGGTGAAACGGAGGCGTTTATCACCGTCGCGGGGCACGTCGGTGATCTGGAGGATGGAGACATGACCAGCGGCGCTGGCACACATGAAGATCGCGTGCGGAGGCGGTCCGCACAGCCCCGGCATCATGAGAGCAAGGTGGCTCCGCCGGACGCCCGCACGGCGTTGTTGCGCGCGGCCGAGCGGATGCTCGTCGAGCAGCAGCCTCGGGACATCACGGTCGCTGCGCTGTGCGCGCGCGCCTGCACGACCAGAGCGGTGTTCGGGGGCCTGTTCGCGGGCCGGGCCGACTGTCTGTTCGCGCTCTACGACGAGCTGGAGAAGGAGCAGGCCCAGCTGATCGCCACTGCCTATCGTGCTCACGAGGACTGGCAGGACGGCCTGCGCGCGGTCCTCGTCCACGCCCTTCAGACGCTTGAACGCAACCCGGCGCTGGCGAGGATCCTGGTGCTGCCGGCGCGTGGAGAGGAACCGGCGCTGACCGCGCGACGGGCCCGTACGCACAAACGTCTCGCGGCTGCGCTTGCGAGTGTTCTGCCCCCTGCGCCTGTTGCGTCCTCCGCGCCGATCGATGCCTGCGCGATCGTCGGCACGGCGGCTGCGGTCGTGCGCGGACGGCTGCGGACGACGCCGACTCCGGATCTCGCGCCTTTGTGCGGGCCATTGATGGCGATGATCGTGATGCCCTACCTCGGTGTCGAGGCCTCCAGCCGCGAGCTGGCGGCCGGCAGTGGCTCTAGCGGCCCCTCGGGTTCCTCCCGGACCCCTGTGCGTCGATGAACGCATCGGCCGCGGTCACGCCCATGAACGGTGTGAGCCACACGTGGGCGATCGGGCCGAGCATCGCCGCCACCTTGAGCTTCTCGCCCTGACGGGCCTGTAGGTAGATCACCTCGAAGATCGCGTCGACGATCGCCTCCATGCCGGTTCGCGAGACGTTCGCGGCGCCGGGGGATTGCATCAAGCCTTCCTGCATGAAGAACAGGAACGCGGCGTGGATGTTTTCGATTCGCTGCACGGCCGCGGGGCCGGCCGAGTACGCCTCGACGAACCCGGCGACGGCGACCATCGGGTTCTCCTGAAGTAGGCCGGTCAGCGCTTGGCCCGCCTCCCAGCAGCGCTCCGGCCAGCTCCTCGCGGCGAAGAAGGCTTTCGAGGTCGCGTCCATGACCTGCTGAAAGCCGAGCTCGTGGGCGGCGGCGAACGCGTCCTCCTTGTCGGAGAAAAGGCGGTAGAACACGCGGCCGTCGACGCCCGCGGCGCGGGTGATGTCCGCGACGGTCATCGCCGCATAGCCCTCTTCGGCGGCGAGCTTCGCGACCGCGTAGAGGATCCGTCGGCGATGGTTTTCGGCGACCTCCGATCCGGATAGGCGCGGGCGTCCGGCCGGGATCGGGTCCGGCATCTCCTGGGTGGGGAGCTTCGGGACATGTCGGGAGCGGGCGGGACGCCTCCCCGGCCGCAACGTGGTCCAGCGACGCTCCGTGGCCGGGCGGGCATAGGAGCCGCACCAGGCTCCGAGCTCATCCGCGGTCGCTTTCAGGGCAGTTTCGGCGCGACGAAGCCTCCTCGCGAGCGTGCGGTAGACAGCGCCGATCACGAGGCGCGCGTCGAGGTCGACCAGCCTCGCGTCGTTCGCCGCGCCCTCGCAGGCCGTTTCGAGCGCCTCCGCGAGTCGCGCGATGCCGTCGTCGCGCAGCGCGAGGGCCGCCGCTCCGCCGCTCGTCGACTCGGCCATCAGGAAGCGTGCCGCGGGGGGATCGTTCACGGCGAACGTGACGAGCGCTCCGATTGCCGCCTCGGTCGCCTGTTCGGGCGACACGTCGCGAAGCGCCTCTTCCAGCTGCGAGAGCAGATTGCTGTGGACGTCGGTCACCGTCGCCAGGAAGCAGTCCTCGCGATCCTCGAAGTAGTCGTAGAAGGTCGGACGTGAGACGCCGGCTGCGGCGATCACCACAGAGACGCTCGCCCCCGCGTAGCCGGCGCGGTTGGCGCTATCGATCATGCCGGCGAGCAGCCGAGCCCGTTGGGTGTGCTTTCGTGCCTTTTGCGTCATCGTTCGCCCCGCGACGCCGATCGCGACGTCGCCGGAGGCGGACCGTAGCCGACTCGACAGATGTCCTGTCTATCTAGTCGATAGACGTACACAATTGGCAATTTTGTCAGGCGCCGTGGTTTGTCTGTCCGGCAGCTGCGGCGTTTCATCATCCCCCGTGCATGGGAGGCAGGTCGGAGTCCGCCCCGGCATTTCTCCGCCCGCCATAAACGCCACCGGGGGTGCGCGTCGCGAAGCCGGCGTCATCGGCTTGCTCGAAGGAACTCACGAACCGGGCTGCGGCGTCCTGGCCGGTTCCCGCTTGGCTCGCCGCCTCCCGGCTGCGAGCATGCGCCCGGTGCGCCGCCTCCTCGCCGCTCCACTGATCGCGCTCCTCGCGGCCGCCTGCGCCGCGCCCGCGGCGGCCTCGCCCGCCCAGCTGACCTTCTTCGAGGCCGGCAGCAGGCTGCTCGAACCTCGCCACGAGTCGGCGACCTTCGCGCAGCTCAAAGACCTCGGCGTGCACGCCCTGCGCCTCGAGCTGCGCTGGTCGGCGGTGGCGCCGGCCCCGACGAGCGCGAGGGCGCCGCGCTTCGACGCGACCGACCCCTCCCGCTACGCGTGGGGCGCGTACGTCTCGGTCGTGGCGCGCGCGAAGGCGCTCGGCTGGCCGGTGCTGCTGACCGTGACCGGACCCGCCCCGCGCTGGGCCACCTCCAACCGCCGCGCTCCCTACGTCACCCGCCCTGACGGCCTCGCCTTCGAACGGTTCATGACGGCGGTCGGCCGCGAGTTCTCCACCAAGGTGGCGCTCTACTCGATCTGGAACGAGCCGAACCACCCGGCCTTCCTGATGCCGCAGTGGACGGCCTCCGGGAATCCCGCTTCGCCCGCGATCTACAGGCACCTCTACCAGCACGGCTACGACGGCCTGCTCGCGGCCGGCCTGCGCCACCCGAAGGTCCTGTTCGGCGAGACCGCGCCCGCCGGCTACACGCGCGTGACGCCGAGCCGCGAAGGGCTGCTCCACGCCGTCGCGCCGCTCGCCTTCCTGCGCTCCGCGTTCTGCCTGGACTCGGGCTACCGTCGCGCGGGCTCGTGCGCGAAGCTGCAGATCGCGGGCTTCGCCGACCATCCCTACTCCAAGGCCGTCGGGCCCACCTGGGTCCCGCCCGGGGGCGATGACGTCACGATCGGCTCGCTCTCGCGACTGTCTAGCGCGCTCGACGGAGCGGCCGCCGCGGGCGCGATCCCGGCGGCGACGCCGATCTACCTGACCGAGTTCGGTGTGCAGAGCTACCCGAACCGCCGCCTCGGCGTGCCCGTCGCGACGCAGGCCGAGTACGACGCCGTCGCCGAGCGGATCGCCTACGACAACCCCCGCGTCGCGGGCTTCTCGCAGTACCTGCTCCGCGACGACCCGCTCGGCGGAGCCCCCGGGGCGAGCGTTCACGGTGGCACCGTCGGCTTCCAGACCGGCCTCGAATACGCAAGCGGTGGGCACAAGCCCCTCTACGAAGGCTGGCGGCTTCCGCTCGCCGTCTATCCCCGCTCGGGCGGCTCCTCGCTGTGGGGGCTCGTCCGCCCGTCGAGCGCCCCCACCACCGTGTCCGTCCTCGCCGGCCCGAGCTCCTCGCGGCTGCGGATCCTCACCCACGTGAGAACCGACCCGCTCGGCTACTGGACGCTCGAAACGCCCACGTCGGCCGCGGTCTGGCGGGTCCGCTGGCGCAGCCCCGCCGGGCGGACCTACGAAGGCGCGGCGGTCGCGCCGTATTGAGAGCGCTACCCCTGCGGCAGTAGCCGCGCCGACACGGCTCCGTACTGAAGCGTGTCGCCGGAGAGACCTTGACGAAGGCCCACCGCGACCGGCTCCGCGTCGCCGTTCCGGTCCCATCCCTGAGCCTCGCCATAGAAATCGGGCGCGTCCGAGCTCTCGGCGTCGTAGCCGCCCGCGGGCTCCTCCTCCCACTCCTCGACCTCCTCCTCGGCCCAGACGGCGTGGCGGAACTGGCCGCTCTCGTCGCTGACCCAGAAGGCGTCCCCGTACTCGGTCCGCTCGTGCAGGATCGAGCGCTCGTAGTGGCCCGCGATCCGTGCCAGCGCGTCCATGTCGGCGACGTCGATCACCGACACGCCGGGCAGCTGCCAGACGCGCTCGACGGGGACGATCAGCGAGCCGTAGCGAGCCAGGATCGAAGCCGTCTCATCGCGCCTGCGACGGGGCCGCATCAACGTCAGCGCGGCCGCCAGGGCGAAGGCGACGAGCGCGATGCCGACGAGCGCGATCGCCCGCGCGGCGGAGACGCTCAGCGCGAGCGCGCCAAGCGAGAGGTGCGCGGGGCGGCTCTGGCGCGCGGTCGCCGTGCCCTGCGCGGAGTTGGCGAACAGGCTCGCCGGGTCGATCGTTTCCGAGGCGCTCGAGCCGTTGGCGGTGACCGGGCGGATCTCGAGCTTGTTCAGCGAGAACCTGCTCGCGGGAGCGAACACCTCGTGGAGCGGCGCGCCGCCCACGCGTCCGCGCACCTGCACGTGGGGCGCGATCGTGAGCGTGTAGGTGCCGTGGACCGCCGTGATCGCCTCGACCCGCGAGGTCAAAGCCAGCAGCGAGCCGACGTCGAGCGGCGCGGCGACCGTCGCCAGGTCGCCGTGAAACGGCGTGGGGCGCCCGAGCGGGATCGTCGTCCGCCAGCCGCTCGTCGATGCGATCGTCGCGCTCAGCGCGGCGCTTCCCGCGACCCGGTGGCTGTCGGCGCTGGAGAAGCGGTAGCTGTAGCGGAAGTCGATCGAGGGGACGACGCGGGTGAAGATCGGGTCGCCCGTGCGCACCCGCCCGGCGGGATAGGCCGGTCCCGGCGAAGGCTCCGCTTCGTAGGCCAGGCGGCCGTGCTGCGCGTACGGCACGTTGACCGAGATCGCCGCCGAGGAGGGCCGCGTGAAGGCGAGCAGCGCGAGCAGGACGAACGGGCTCAGCGCCGCGAGGCCGATCGAGAGCATCACGGGAACGCCGCCGCCGCCCATCGTCGCCGCGAGAGGCGCTGACGGAACCGGCGCGCCGGACGGTTCGCCCGCGCGGCGCTCCCGGCGGCGCCGGCGCTTGTGCCGGGTGAAAGCCGCCCCGCCGAGCAGCAGCGTGCCGAGCGCGAAGAGGCCGCCGATCAGGGCCGGCGAGCGGACCGAGCCCAGGTCCGCCCCGAGACCGGGCAGGTGCATCCAGAGCGCCCCGATCAGCTGGCTGCGGGCGGGGTGTTCGAAGTCCACGAAGTTGTTGTTGTCGCCCTTGAAGACGTACCGAGAGCCGGCCCGTGCGACGATCCTGTGCAGGACGATCGTCCCGAGCTGCCTGTTGTGGTAGGCGACGATCTGCCCGACGCGGTAATCCCCCTGCGCCCGCACGAGCGCCAGGTCCCCGGAGTGGAACCGCGGCTGCATGCTCACCCCGTCGGTGACGACGTAGGTCGTCGATCCGCCGAGCGCGGCGGGCGCGAAGAGGAACCACGCGCACGCGACGGCGGCGATTGCGACGGCGGTGGAGACCGCTCTGGTTATGTGGCGTGGTGGACGCATCGGCGCTGCCGCGGTCGCTCGGCCGCCACGAGCGGAGCCGCCACCGTCCCGGGGCGGCTCCGCGCGAGGTTGCGGCTTATTCGATCGTCACGGTGCCGCTGCTGACGGCCGCGACCGACAGCTTCAGGCCTTCCGCGTTGGGGACGGGCGTCGGGAACGTGCACGTCACCGCGAACGGCGAGGCACCTTCGGACGCACCGCAGTCAGTCCAGTTGGCCTTTTCCGGAAGCCCCGCGGTCAGCGCGACGGCCACGTCCGTTGCCGCCTTGTCGAGGTCGAACGTGACGTTGGTCATCGTCAGACCGTCCGCGCTGAACGAGTAGTTCGTCGGCGAGGTGACGGTGTAGCCGCTGACCGTCGCCGAACCTGCACCTGCCGAGTGGCTCGCGACCGTGTTGCTCGCCGTGAACGCGTACACGCCCACACCGATCACGCTCGCCACCACGAATACGAGAAGCCCGGCCATCCGGCGTCCACCGGCCGTCCTTCGCCTACCTAGATGAATGCCCACGGTCGGGCCCCCTTCTGTTCCCTTGTGAGCACCGGGCACACGCGGTGACCGATGCAGACACTCCCTGTGTCCGTGAGCGCCATCGGCCCCGGTCCGAGGGCCCTTTACACCTGCAGGACTCGGTTCACGGGCGGTCAGGCCGCTGACAACGCTCGGATCAGCCGCCGGGGCGCTCGATCTGCCGTTCCAGGCGGCTTCTCAGCCGGCTCAGCGCCCGGTGCGCCGCGCCGGCCGAGACGGCCTTCTCGCTCACCGCGCGTTCGATCGCCTGGCGTCTCGTGGCGAGCAGCGCTTGCAGCAGGCCTGCCCACGAGCGGCCCGGCGTTGCCGCCGCGACCTGCGCGAGCGTGTGCCCGCCCGCGAGCTTCCCCGTCAGCTCGGCTTCGTCCAGGCCGAGATACGAGGCGGCCCCGCGGACCAGCCCGGCCCGTCGACGGGCGTGGTCGACCTGGGCGATCAACGTGCGGCGCACGGTTCGCAGCTCGGCCGCTTCGGCGGCCGGCGACAACCCTCGTGCCTTGACCGCGGCGGCTCTCGCCGAGTAGAGCGACTCGATCAAGCCGATGCGCGAGGCGCCCTTGCCGGACGCGGCGATCTGACCGAGGGTCTCGCCTCGGCGCAGGCGCGCGCGCACCTCGGCGACAGGCACGCCGAGGTAGCCTGCGGCCAACTGGACGACGGTGCCGCGGCCGTCGCGCGTCGCGCCGCCGCCGTGCCTGGAGCCGGAGTCGCCATGGCCGTCGAGGGCGATGATCAGGATCGCCGCCGCCACGGCGACGGCGGCCACCGCGAGCATCGCGGTGCGACGCCTGGCACGTCGAGAGGGTTGTCCGGCTGCTGACGTCAAAGAGTTGTCAAATGGTAGAGTCGGTCTGCAGTCCATACGCCGGGTGCGACACGCCGCCACCCGAGCAAGCGAAACGGCCCCGGGGAGCCCCGCCCCGGCCCGCCCACATGTTCCATCATCGCGAACGGATCCGGTCGCGGTTTGATGATGCTGGACGTCCCTGTTCATGGTATGCTCGCGGCCATCGAGTCTCGGTCTCGGGGGGCCACAGGGGGTGCCCAGAGAGCAAAACCTGGGTCAGGGGCGCGTTGACACCAACCGTCGAATCAGCCTTTCCAGCAAGGCGAAAGCGAGGACTTAGGAGAATGAGGATCAAGAGGATCGCGTTGGCGATGGCGGTGGCGCTGATGGCGCTCGGCGCTTTCGCTGCACCGACATTCGCGAAAGAAAAACTGATCTTCGGTGAATTCGAAGGCAGCGTCACCGGGCAGAACATGGAAACGACCCCGGGCGTCGTCCAGGTCTGGAAGGAAGACAAGGAACTCACCGTCGAAAGCATGAGGCTCGGTCCGTACAAGTTCGGGACGATCAACGGGAAACAAGAATTCAACGAAAACGAACCGTGCGCGAAGTCGCCCAAGATCACGGGCTCCTTCAAAGCCGAAGAAGGCAAGGTCAACAAAAGCGAGACGCTCCCGCTCGACATCGCCTTCAAAAAGTGCGGCGCGTCCGCCAAGGCGATCGGCATCGGCGGGGTCAAGTACGTGTCCTTCACGCTGCCGGTGCTGCTCAAGCAGAACCACTCGTCTGAAATCGGTCCGAAAATCGCTGAAGTCGAAATCCCGAACAAGACCGAAATCAAGTTCAAGGGCGCGCTCAGCAAGTGCGCGGTGGTGATCCCCCAGCAGACGATCCCGCCGAAAGAGAAAGAAGAACACGAATACGAAGAAGTCGTCTCGTACAACGAAGAACCGCCCGAAAAAATCGAAGGCTGGGAACACAGCAAAAAACTCAAAGAACTGTTCCCCTCGGGCCTGAAGAACCGTCTCGAAGTCGAATTCGAAGAAAAGTTCAAGGGCATCGTCACGTACGTGAACGCGAACCCGCCGTGCTTCCCCGCCAAAGGCGAAGACAACCCGAACCTCATCGAAGAAGGCCCCGAAGGCCCCAACGGTGGGAAATACAACGGGTGGCTGGAATACCACAGCGGCCACATCTTCATGGACATCGAAGGTCTCGAAATCAAGAACGGGGAGCTCAACTTCGTCGGCTAGCCGACACCCGTTCTGAAGCGGCTCGCGGGGACCTCGGTCCCCGCGCACCGCGGAGTTTCGAGCGCGGAGCTCCGGCGACAGCCGGGCTCCGCGTTCGTCTTTGACGGCCGACTTCTCGCGCGGACCGGCCGCGTCGTAGGGCCCCGTTCCGCTGCGGAGAGGTTCGGGCGCAGGGGCGGTTCCGCCGCTCAGGCCCGGGAGAGAACCGGCGCTGCCCGGCCCTCTCCCTTGGAGCGGTACATCGCCGAGTCGGCTCGCCTGACGAGCTCCTCGGGGCTGAGCGTCCCGGCGTGCCCGCAGGCGACGCCGATCGAGACGCGGATGTCGGCCTCGCCGGCGGTCAGCTCGAAGTGGCCGCAGACCGCCATGCTGATCCGCTCGGCGACTCTCATCGCGGTCTCTTCTGAGTGCACGTCGCGCAGCACGATCAGGAACTCGTCGCCGCCCAGGCGCCCGAGCACGTCGCTCTCGCGGCTCGCCAGCTTCATGCGCTCGGCGACCTGCGTCAGCAGCTCGTCGCCGGCCGCGTGGCCGAGCCGATCGTTGACCGGCTTGAAGGCGTCGAGGTCGACGTAGATGACGCCGGTGTGGGCGCCGTCGTCCCGGGCGAGCTCCTCGTGCAGCACGGCGAGGATCGAGGAGCGGTTGTAGGTGTGCGTCAGGGTGTCGTAGGTCGCGCGGTGCTCGAGCTCCTGTCGCACGCGGGCGCTGTCGGTGATGTCGAGCACGCAGGTGATCGCGCCGCTGACCTCGCCGCTCGTGCGCGAGAGGGCGCGCAGGTTCATCAGCGCGCGCCGCCATCCCCCGCCGGGCAGCGCGATGTCGACCTCGACGTCGCGGTCGACGCCCTCGTCGAGCACCTCGTCGAGCACCTCGTCGAAGGTCGCCATGCTCTCCGCGGTCAGCGTCTGCAGCAGCGTCGTCACCGGCGGCGCGTCGGCGTCGCCCCGAGCGCCGGGCGCGGGCGCCTCGCCGTGGGTCGCCTGCGGCTCGGCGCCGTCGGCGCTGAGGACCTGCTCGCTTCCGTAGAGGATCTCCAGCAGGCACGCGTTGTTGTAGACGACGTCGCGCTCGGTGTCGATCTGGAGCAACCCGACCGGCATCGCGTCGGTCAGGCGGCGCAGCAGCTCCTCGTGTTCGTGCAGCTTCTCCTGCGCCGCCATCTCGGCCGAGATGTCGATGATCTCGACGACCACGCAGTTGCGGCCCGGCTGGTTGAGGAAGTTGTGCAGCGTCGTGTCGACCCACATGTAGGAGCCGTCCTTGCGCTGCCGCCGCAGCCGCGTCTGCTGGGCGCGGTTGCTCGAGATCACCGCCAGCCAGCCCTCGACCGCGCGGCCCTGGTCGTCGGGGTGGATCTGGTCGAGCACGGACTTGCCCAGCAGCTCCTCCTCGGTGTAGCCGAACATCTCCGTGAAGGCAGGGTCGGCGGCGAGCACGCGGGCGCCCTCGTCCTCGGTCAGCGTGCAGAAACGCGGCGCGGCCGGCGCGCTGTCGGGCTCGGCGGGCGCGCTGTCGGCGTCCTCCTCGCTCGGCAGGATCACGCCGAGGAAGATGCCGTGGACTTCGCGCAGGTCGAGGAAGTGCAGCGTCGACCACTTCGTCGGCGTCGCGAGCATCCGAACTTTCGTTGCGGCGGCGCCCTCCTGCTGGGCGCTGATCCACAGCCGCACGACCGCGGTGCGGTCGCCGGCGACGACGTTGTCGATCAGCGCACGCCCCTCGATCAGCCCCTGTCCCCACAGGCCGACGGTCTGCGGAACCGGGACGATCAGGCCGTTGGAGGCGAGCGCGCAGACCTGGGCGGTCGGGTGCTCGCGCAGCAGAGCTTCGGCGGCAGTCGCGATCGAGTGACCGTCCTGCTCTAGGCTCGCCATCGGCTGCTCCCGTCGCTCGCGGGCGGCCGCGCACCGCGCGGGCCGTCTGTCTTTGCCCTGATTCCCTTCATCGATTCCTGCCCCTTCTCAGGTCCATCGGCGGGCGGCGGGGATCGCATGAGCGCCGCACCGCGGCGTGGACGGGCGCCCGGTTCAGCCGTCGGCGAAGGGCGCGAGCGGAACGCCGTGGTCGTGCTCGCGCATGCCGAGCTCGTAGGCGCCCCCGTGGGGGCTCTCGAGCACGAGCCCACCCCCGGCCCCGCCGGCAAGCTCGACGCGCAGCGCCGAGACCGAGCAGTTCACGACGTCGTGCTCGCCGCCGTCCGGGTCGGCGTAGCGCCATCCGGCCGCCGCGCCCGCGGGCACGGTCGCCCGAACGCGGACCGTGGCGCCGCCCTCGGCGCGGACACTCAGCTCGCAGCCCTGCGGCGTCTCTGCGACCTGCGGGCGCGCTCCGATCAGCCCCCCGAGTCGCCGCCGCTCGCCGCCGGCGTCGAGCATCCCGTTGGCGACCCAGGGAGTCATCCTCCCGGCGACGGCGAGCCTGCCCACGGCGAGGTCGATCCAGGCGTCGGGCCGCCCCTCGAACGCGCAGCCGTGAAGCCAGATCCAGCGCTCGGCGTGCTCGCGCCCCCAGTTGTGGCCGACCATCCCGGGCCAGGAGTCGAGCTCGAGCGGGGGCCGGTCAGGGAGCTCGAGCACGCCGTCGAGGTGCACCAGCGGCGCCGGGCTCGTCAGCTTCGTGCGCGGCAGCGGCGCCCGGTAGAGGAACCCGGGGCGCAGATGCCTGAGCTCGGGCCGCGCGGCGGAGAAGCGCAGCGACCAGCGCGCCGGGCCGCACGAGCCGTCCGCGCCGTCCGGGCCGATCCGCGCCCCGCCGGCGACCTCGATCCAGCCGGCCGTCGGCACCGTCGGTCCGGGCGCCGTGACCTTGTGCATGAACGGCGCGCCCCGGGCGGCGTCGAAGACGGTGCACCAGAGAGACCCGGAGGGGGGGCTGCCCGGCCGCTTGTGGACCGTGTGGCGGATCCACACGCCGACCGGCTCGCGCGGCGAGACGGCGCGCAGGTAGAAGGACTCGTACATTCCCTCGGCCGGTCGCGCCCCCGTGAACACCGCCGTCGCCTCCATCGCTGCGATCCTAACCACGTCCCGCCACCCTGAGAGGAACCCCCGATGAAACGAGTCCCCCTCGTCTCGCTTCCCCCCGCGCTGACCGAGCCGGTCCGGCGCGCCGACGCGCGCTACCTGCTGGGGATCGACGGCGGCGCGACCAAGACCCTGGCCGCGGTGCTCGACCTCGAGGCGGGCACGCTGCACGTCGGCAAGGGCGGGCCGAGCAACGAG
>DATNBM010000103.1:0-21098 GCA_035571915.1 Solirubrobacteraceae bacterium
CGTCAGGAAGCCGAGCGCGAACAGCATCGGCGTGTCGAGGTGCAGGATCCCCCGCCACAGCGTCGCCAGCCACGAGAAGATCTTGATGCCGGTCGGGACGGCGATGATCGCCGTGGTGATCGCCATCGGGATGCGGATCCAGGCCGCCATGCCCGAGGTGAACATGTGGTGGGCCCAGACCGTGAAGCCGAGCCCGACGATCGCGAGCAGCGAGAAGGCCATCATCCGGTAGCCGAAGATCGGCTTGCGCGCCTTCACGGCGATCACTTCGCTGATGATCCCGAAGCCGGGCAACATCATGATGTAGACGGCCGGATGCGAGTAGAACCAGAAGACGTGCTGGTACATCAGCACGTCCCCGCCCTTGCCGGCGTTGAAGAAGTTGAAGCCGAGGCCGCGGTCGAGCAGGATGAAGAACTGCGAGGCGGCGATGAACGGCGTCGCGATCACGACCAGCAGCGAGGTCGCGAAGTTCGCCCACACGAGCAGCGGCATGCGGAAGAAGCTCATTCCGGGCGCGCGCATCGTGATGATCGTGACCAGGAAGTTCAGCGCCGTCATGATCGAGGAGGCGCCCGCGAACTGGACGGCGATCGAGAAGAACGTCTGGCCGACCGGCGCGCTGTCCGACAGCGGAGCGTAGGCGGTCCACCCGTCGGCGAAGGCCCCGCCCGGCACGAGGAAGCTGCCGAGCATCATCAGGCCCGCGATCGGCAGCAGCCAGAACGACAGCGCGTTCAGGCGCGGGAAGGCCATGTCGGGCGCGCCGATCATCAGCGGGATCACGAAGTTCCCGAGGCCCGCGAAGACGGGGATGATGAACAGGAAGATCAGCAGCGACGCGTGCACCGAGAACAGGCCGTTGAACGTGTTCGCGTCGACGAAGTGGCTGCCCGGCTGCGCCAGCTGGGCCCGCATCAGCATCGCGATCAGCCCGCCGATCAGCAGGAAGAAGAACGAGTTGACCGTGTACTGGATCCCGATCACCTTGTGGTCGGTATTGATCCTGAAGTAGTCCTTCCACGAGTACGCCCCGTGGCCCGAGTGGTCCTCGGGGCGGGTCTTGCGGCCGGCCGCCCAGTAGAACCAGTAGTCGAAGCCGCCGAAGCCGATCAGGAACGCGATCGGGCTGGCGAGCAGCGAGACGGTCAGGATCGCTTCCCAGGAGAGGAAGTGGTGGAACGTCGCGTGCCCGGTCGAGGAGCGGACGACCCACGTCAACCCGGTCGCGATCGCCGCGCCGAGGATGATCCCGATGCCTCCCCGGTAGAAGCCGGGCGCTTTGAGCCTGGCTGCCATCAGCGTGTCCTGTGGTCGGGTTGGGCCTTGATCATGATCGCGGTCGCGCACATTATCCCGAACTCCCGGCGGTCGAGGTCGAGGAGGCGGCCTGGCCGGCGACCCACGATTTGAAGTTTTCCTGGCTGACGACGTGGATCGTCGAGCGCATCAGCGAGTGGCCGAGGCCGCAGAGCAGGTTGCAGACGACCGGGTAGCTGCCGAGCCGGTCGGGGGTCGCGCGCCAGTGGGTCGTGATGCCCGGGACGGCGTCCTCCTGAATGCGGAAGGCGGGGATCCAGAAGGCGTGGATCACGTCCTTGGAGTGGATGTTGAACTCGACCGATTCGCCCTTCGGCACGTACAGCTCGTCGCTCTTCAGCGGCGCGCCGCCGGTGATCTCCTTCGGGTATTCGTAGCTCCACGCGAACTGCTGGCCGTAGACCTCGATCTGGATCTCTTTCGCGGGTTTCTTCTCGTTTTCTTTGAGCACCGCGAACGAGTAGCCGACGAGGCTCAGGAGCAGCACGGTCGGGATCGCGGTCCAGAAGACCTCCAGGCGCGTGTTGCCGTGGATCGGCGGGCCGTCCTTGCTCTCCTCGCCGGGCCGCATGCGGAACTGCCAGACGGAGTAGAGGATCACGGTCACGACGAGCACGAAGATCGGGATCGAGCAGATCACGAGCACGTGGTAGAAGGTGTCCGTGTTCTTGGCCTGCGTGGAGGCCGCGACCGGGAACCAGTGGATCAGGTAGCTGATCACGATCCCGATCGCAGTCGCGATCACCGCGCAGACCGCGGCGATCGTGAGAGAGCGCTGCCTAGGCACGGAGGTCGTCCGCTCCGCTCGTTTTTCCGGTGCTCCTCCTCATCGGGAGCCGGATCCTAATGCCTCCGCCCACGGACCGCTCCGTGGCCCGGCGGGTCGAGGTTGACGCCTCGCGGGAGGGCGAGTAGATTGAGGCAATAGTTGCAAGGCGGTCCTCGAGCGCTTGCGTGGAGGAGTCGCCGGGTAGGTGTCCTGTTGTCGGTCGAGCTTCACCGAGGAGAGCGCGAGGACATGCAAGTACACGAAGGCATGAGCCGTACGGTCCTCACCGTCGGGCCCGGACACACCCTCAGGGCGGTCGCGAGGCTGATGGCCGAACGGCGCGTCGGCGCGGCGGTCGTGATGGACCCGGACGGCCACGGGCCGGCCATCATCACCGAGCGGGACGTCCTCGTCGCGGTCGGCGACGGCCAGTCGGTCGACGAGGAGACCGTCGCCGATCACCTCACCAGAGACGTCGTCTACGCCTCGCCGGAGTGGTCGCTGGAGGAGGCGGCCGCGGCGATGGTCCAAGGAAGCTTCCGCCATCTGATCGTCCTCGACGGGGGAGAGACGGTCGGGATCCTGTCCGTGCGCGACATCGTGCGCTGCTGGACGGGAGACGGCGCGATCTGTCCGGTGCCAGCCCGGGTGGCCGTGGGGTGAGAGGGGACGCGCGCCCGCCGGGGGGCGGGCGCGCACTCGCCACAGCGGCCGGGCGCGGCTGAGGGACCGCGCCCGGCGCTCCACGGATCGGAGCTCTCGCCTCGAATGTGGGGCGCTCTCAGCCGGCCGCGACGGCGGCGCGCCGCGCGCGGCCGGCCGCGAGCAGGGCGGGCCCGACGGCCGTCAGCGCGGCGCCGAGCGCAAGGACCAGCGTCACCCCGGTGCTCAGGCCGAGCGGTCCCGAAGGGGCACGGCCCGCGCCGACGGCGCTCCAAAGGGCCGGGACGTACACGCTCAGGCCGAGCGCGACGAGCGCGATCGCGACGGTCAGCGCCTGGCCCGCCCACGCCGCCAGCCGCAGCAGCGCGAGGGGCGGTTCGGCGCGTCGCATCACCGCTTTGGGGGCGAGCGCGCCGACCAGCGCGCAGGCGCACGTGCCGAGCGCGAGCGGGACGAGCAGCCCGAGCACGAAGCCGGCCGGGAAGCCCCCGTGACGCGAGGGCGCGGCCGTCGCTAGGACCGCGGCGAGCGCGAACAGCAGGCAGCCCGCGAGGGCCGGGGAGGCAAGCAGCCCGACGAGGCGTCGATCGCGGCGGCGGACCGCGGTCGAGAGAGCCTGCCAGAGGAGCGGCAGGCCCCCGATCGCGACCGCCGCAGCCCCCAGCGCCGCGCCCGCCGTGACCATCCCCCGCGCGGCGCTCAGCAGCGGGTGGACGTGCTCGACCGGGTCCATGTGCTCGGTCAGCTTCGCGAAGGCCGAGCCGGCGAGCGACACCAGCATCCAGCACGCGAACAGGGCCCCGACCGACAGGCGCATCGCCGTCGCCGGGGCGAGATCGGCCCGCCAGCACCGCTGCGGCCGCACGTGAGCCCGCGCCGCGCCCGCGAGCAGCGAGGCCAGCCCGCGCGCGCCGGGCGGGTCGTCCTCGAGCAGCGCCCTCATCTCCTCGCTGTAGCGATCCCGCCAGGGCTCGGGGTAGAGCGCCACGAGAGCCCCGCCCAGTCGCGCCCTCGACATGCCGCGCCTCATGCCGAGGCTCCGGCCGCACGGAGTCGCGTCAGGCCCGTCTCCGCGACCGCGGCGATCGTCCGCAGGCGCTCGCGCAACAGCTCCGCGCCCGCGCCCGTGATCCGGTAGGGCCGCCGCCGACCGTCCGCCTCGACGGGCTCGATCAATCCCTGGGACTCCAGGCGCGAGAGCGCCCCGTAGAGGGTCCCCGGGCCGAGGTGCACGCCCGCCATCGCCTCGATGTCCGCGACCATCGCGTAGCCGTGCTTCTCGCCCTCAGCGAGGCTCGCCAGGACCAGCAGCGAGGGGTCCGACCACCTGCCCAGCTCGTCGTTCTTCGAGCGCACGGAAGCTCCTTAGTACGTGGAGCGATGTATCGTAGCACGTAGCCCAGGTCGGTGGCCTCGCTTGGAGTCGATTCGGCGGTATGTGACGGTAGGACGCCGTTATAGGGAAACTGCCCGAATTACCGCCGGCGCCGCATAGACCTGGGCGCCACCGGCGCCTCTGAAAGCCGGCTCGAGGATGTCGAGCTCGACGAGCGTGCGTATGGCGTTGGTGGCGCCTTGTCCGCTCAAGCTGTAGCCCTCTTTGACGCTGCGATTTGTAACGTACGGTTCGCCGACAAGGTCGGCCGCGAGTCGCTCAGCGGTTCCTCGCTTGCCGGCCGTCTGTACGGTTCCACGCAACTCCTCCCGGAGGGCGACGAGCCGCTCCACCTTCTCGCGCGATTCTGTAGCGGAGGCGGCAACGCCAGCAGCGAAGAAGCGCACCCATTGGTTCCAGTCGCCGGTGCAGCTCAATTCGAGGAGCGAGTCCTGATATTGAGACCGGCGCTGCTCGAACCAAGGCGACACAACGAGAAGCGGCTCCCGGATGACAACGCCTCGAAGCAATTGGACGATCACGATCAGACGTCCGATGGGGCCGTTCCCGTCGGAGAAGGGGTGGAGCGTCTCGAACTGGTAGTGAAACATCGCAGCCTGTACGACGGTCGGAAGGTCCGGCGGACTCGCGAGCCAGCCAAGCAGGTCCTCCATCCCGGCTCGCAGTTGGTCTCCCGGCGGGGGTGGCACATAGCGAGCCTCAGCGAAGCCGCTACCTCTGCTGCCCACAACGACGATCCGGTCGCGTAGACCCCCCGCATCGCTCAGCTCCCCCGCTGTTCGTCGAACAAGCAGCTGCTGGAGTTCGCCCAACATCCCCAGGGTGATGGGCCGGTCCTCCGGCCATGCGAAGGCAATCTCAGCGATCGCCTCGTAGTTGAGCACCTCGCGAAGCTCGGGCGATCGCTGCCGTGGGTCGGTTTGATCGGCAGCGAGGACATCCGTAAAGGGCGCGTACGTTCCCTCCAGGGCACTTGTGCTTTGCGCCTCGCGTCGAAGGGTCGGGCGGCGAAGGAGACCCGGACTCGGGATGAGACGTGCTGCGCCGTCGAGGCGCGCAAGTGCAGCCGTCCCAACTATAAGCGAAAAAAGTTGGGCGTATCTGGAAACTGCCAACTTCTCTTGAAACTCGCCTGCAAAACGAGCGGATGCGACGCTTTTGTGTCGTTTCGCGGGTTCCGCCGCGCGTCCTGCTCGACGAGAAGACCGGATTATGAGTCTGTTGTTGGGGCGCCTCGCGGCGCCAAGCGTCAGTCCTGGTGGGCTTCGAGTGGGAGCTCGTCGATTTCGTGGCGGGTGTCTTTGATCCAGCGCACGAGGCACCAGAGCGTCAGCACGACCCCGATGATCGTGAACTCGATGAAGGTCGTCACGCCGACCAGCGCGAGGGTGATCCCGATCGCGGTCAGGAAGGGGAGGATCGACGGGCCGGGGAGGTGGATCTCCTCTCCGGCGGGCGGCGCCTCGGGCTCCAGGCGGCTCATGCGACGTAGACCGCCGCGACCACGAAGGTGATGCCGAACATGAACATGCAGATGCCGGCCACGATCAGGCCGGTGCGGATGTTCTTGCGTGCCAGGCGTCGGGTCATCATCGCGTTTGCCCTCCCAATCCTATAGATGCGCGTCCGCGACCATCGCGCAGAACAGCGCCGCGAGGTACGCGAGCGAGTAGAGGTAGAGCCGCAGCGCGCTGCGCCTGTCGGCTCGCCGGTACAGGCGCACGGCACCGGCGATGAAGCCGAGGCCGAGCGCGAGCGAGGCGACGAGGTAGATCGTCCCGAAGCCGCCCGCGCAGAACGGCAGCTGGGTGACCGCGTAGAGGAGGACCGAGTAGAGGAGGATCTGGCGGCGCGTCTCGGCCTCGCCGCGCACCACGGGCAGCATCGGCACCCCGACCTTCTCGTACTCGCTCTTCATCAGCAGCGACAGCGCCCAGAAGTGCGGCGGGGTCCAGAAGAAGACGATGAAGAAGAGGATCACCGCCGTGCCCCCGACGGAGCCCCTGACGGCGGCCCAGCCGACGAGCGGGGGGACCGCGCCCGCGGCTCCCCCGATCACGATGTTCTGCGGGGTGCGCCGCTTCAGCCAGACGGTGTAGACGAAGACGTAGCCGAGGAAGCCGCTGAACGAGAGGGCCGCGGCCAGCGGGTTGACCGTCAGCGAGAGCTCAAGC
The DNA here is from genome assembly GCA_035571915.1 of Solirubrobacteraceae bacterium. Taxonomy (GTDB): domain Bacteria; phylum Actinomycetota; class Thermoleophilia; order Solirubrobacterales; family Solirubrobacteraceae; genus Palsa-744. The sequence continues at coordinate 6,323 of DATNBM010000103.1, forward strand.
AGCGAGAGCGCCGCGAGCAGGCAGCCGAACAGCAGCGCCGAGCGAGGCCGCACGCGCCCCGCGGGGATCGGCCGCGTCGAGGTTCGCGACATCAGCTTGTCGATGTCCCGGTCGAACCAGTGGTTGACCGCGCCCGCGCCGCCCGCCGAGAGGTAGCCGCCGAGGCACGTGAGGGCGACCAGCCCGGGGGACGGATCGCCCGCGACGTACATCGTCGCGATCGTCGTCAGCAGCAGCAGCGACTGGACCTTCGGCTTGGTCAGCTCCAGGTAGTCGGAGAGCAGCTGGCGCGTCCGGGGGGCGAGGCCGAGCCGAGGGACGTCGAGCGCCTGCTGCGCGCCGCCGGCGCCCGCCGAGGCCATCAGACGCCTACCTGCCGGGCGCCCGCCGGAACGGTCGCCCCGCTGCCCGGCCCGTCGCCGCCCGAGCGGCGCGCGACCTCGCGGCGAATGTCCTTCATCGGTTCGGCCGAGCGCACGAGCGGCACGACGTCGAAGTTGTTGACCGGGGGCGGCGAGGAGGTGAACCACTCGAGCGTGTTCGCTTCCCACGGGTCGGGCCCCGCGACGGGGCCGTTCTTGAGGCTCATCGCGACGTTCACGACGGTCGCGAGCACGCCCGCCGCGAGGATGAACGAGCCGACCGTCGAGATCACGTTGTAGAGCTGCAGGTGGCCCACGTTGTCGTACTCATAGACCCGCCGTGGCATCCCGTCAAGCCCCATCACGTGCTGGATCAGGAAGGTGGTCAGGATGCCGAGGAAGATCAGCGCGAAGCTGAGCCGGCCGAGGCCCTCGCTCAGCCGGCGCCCGCTCATCTTCGGGAACCAGTAGTAGATCGCCCCGAAGATCGGCATCACCGCGCCGCCGAGCAGCACGAAGTGCAGGTGGGCGACGACGAAGTACGTTTCGTTGACCTGCCAGTCGATCGGGAAGGTCGCCAGGAAGATCCCCGAGATGCCCCCGATCAGGAAGATCGCGATCGCGCCGACGCAGAACAGCAGCGGCGTGCGGAACTCGATCGAGCCCCGCCACAGCGTCGCCACCCAGTTGAGGATCTTCACCCCCGTCGGCACCGCGATGAAGTAGCTCGAGATCATCACGAAGACGAGGATCGCCCCCGGCACGGGGGCCGTGAACATGTGGTGCGCCCACGTCAGGAAGCCGAGGAACGCGATCGCCACCGTCGAGGCCGCGATCGCCTTGTAGCCGAAGATCGGCTTGCGCGCGAACACCGGCAGGACCTCCGAGATGATCCCGAAGCCGGGCAGGACCATGATGTAGACCTCGGGGTGGCCGAAGAACCAGAACAGGTGCTGCCAGAGGATCGGCGAGCCGCCCGTCGCGGGGTCGAAGAAGTGGGTCCCGAAGTGCCGTTCGGTCAGCAGCAGCGTGACGGCCGCGGCAATCACCGGCAGGGCGAAGATCAGCAGCACCGCGTAGACGAGGATCGTCCAGACGAACAGGGGCAGGCGGCCCCAGCTCATCCCTTTCGCGCGCATGTTCGCGATCGTCGCGTAGAAGTTGATCGCGCCGAGCAGGGAGGAGAGGCCGGTCAGGTGGATCAGGTAGATCCACGCGTCCTCGCCGCCGCTCGGCGAGAACGTCGAGTTGGCGAGCGGGATGAAGCTGACCCAGCCCGCTTCCGGCGGGTTCCAGAAGATCGAGGAGTAGAAGACCAGCCCTCCGGCCAGCAGCAGCCAGTAGGACAGCGCGTTCAGGCGCGGGAAGGCCATGTCGCGAGCGCCGATCATCAGCGGCACGAAGTAGTTCGCAAGGCCCGCCATCATCGGCACGACGAACAGGAAGACCATTGTCGTCCCGTGCATCGTGAAGAGCTGGTTGTAGGTCGTCGGCGTGACGAGTGTGTTGTCGGGCGCGCCGAGCTGCAGCCGCAGCATCAGCGCCTCGACGCCTCCCAGCAGGAAGAACGCGAAGGTCGTGACGATGTACATGATCCCGATCCGCTTGTGATCGGTGGTCGTGATCCAGCTGGTCCAGCCCTTCGCCTCGCGCTGTGCCTCGTGCGCGGCTATCTGGGGGACGGGGGCTACGTAGGTCGCCATGTCGATCGCGTCAGTCCTTGCTGTCTCAGGGGTTTTCAACCTGGCCGGCGCCGGTTTCCTTGCTGAGCTTCGCGCGCGCTTCCTTGGCTGCCGCGTTGGCTTCGTCGAGCTGCTTCTTGCGTCCCGCCAGCCATTCGTCGAACACCGCCGGCGGCACCGCTCGCACCGTCGCGATCATCCGCGCGTGGCCGCGGCCGCACAGCACCGCGCACTGGCCGCGGTAGACGCCCGGCTTGGGGATCTTGAACCACGTGTAGTTGTGGTAGCCGGGCACGGCCTGGAACTTGCCGCCCAGTTCTGGGATCCACCACGAGTGCACGACGTCGGAGGAGACGATGTCGAGCGAGACCGTCGTTTCGGTCGGGACGACCATCTCCTCGTAGGAGTAGGGCGCGCCCAGGCCGTCGGGTTCGCTCGCGCCGGGGTAGACGAACTGCCAGATGTACTGGCGTCCGATCACGGTGATGTCGAGGGCTTTGCCGTTCGGCGGGAGCTTGCGCTCGGAGCTCGCGAACAGCAGCCCGTGCTCGCTCGCCAGGCGGTCCCCTTCGAGGCCGGAGTTCGGCGGGTTCTGGATCGAGGAGAGCTTCGCGAAGGTGACGATCGCGAGCGCCACGAGGATCACCGCAGCGGCGACCGTCCAGCCGACCTCCAGGCGCGTGTTGCCGCGGATCTGGGCGGGGACGGCGCCCTTGCGGGCGCGGAACTTGACGAGCGCGTAGGCCATCGCGCCGAGCACGGCGACGAAGATCACCAGCGCGATCACGAGCAGGATCTTGTAGAGGCTGTCGATCTGGTTCGCGTTCGGCGATCCGCCCGACTCGGGGGTGAAGAACGCGAGCGTTGTTGAGAGCAGCTGGCCCAAGGCGGCGGGGATTCTATTCAGGCCCGGACCGGAGACGCTTGATGACGTTTGCCACGAGGCCTCCGAAGGGCGTCCCGGCGGGGGCGAGAGCCACCGCTCAGCGGCCCTTGAAGGCGGCCTGGCGCTTTTCGACGAACGCGATCGCGCCCTCCAGGGAGTCCTCGCTTCCGGCCATCTCGCGCTGGATCTGCGCCTCGAGGTCGAGCTGCTCCCCCATCCGCGTGTAGAGCCAGTTGTTGAGCTGGCGCTTGGTCCCCGCGTAGGAGAGGGTCGGCCCGGCGGCGAGCTTGGCGGCAAGGCCGCCCGCCTCCTCGCGCAGCGACGCGTCCGGCACGACGCGGTTGATCAGGCCCCACTCCAGCGCCTTCGGCGCCGGCAGCCGTTCGCCGAGCATGCACAGCTCGGTCGCACGCGCGAGGCCGATTCGCGTCGGCAGCCACAGCGAGGAGCCGCCGTCGGGGACGAGGCCGATGTTCACGAACGCGAGCAGGAAGTAGGAGCTCTCCGCCGCGACGATCAAGTCGCAGCACAGCGCCAGCGAGCATCCGATCCCGACCGCGGGGCCGTTGACGGCCGCGACGACCGGCTTGGGAAGCTCCCGGATCCCGACCATGATCGGGTGGTAGATCTCGGTCAGCTGCTTGTAGACCGCGTCGGGCCGCTCCTCGGGCGTGGCCGCGCCGCCGCCGAGTTCGCGCAGGTCCGCCCCGGATGAGAAGCCGCGGCCCGCCCCGGTGATCAGCACCGCGCGGATCTCCTCGTCCTCGCGGCAGCGCTCCAGGGCCGCCATCAGGTCGGCGCCGAACTGGGCGTTCCACGCGTTCAGCGTCTGGGGCCGGTTGAGCTCGACCGTCGCGACGCCCTCGGCGATCGACAGGTTCACGGTCTCAAGCTGCGTCTCGGTCTCGCTCATCGGGCCTCCTCTGGTTCGGTGCGCTGCGCCGCTTTCTACGGCCGCCGCACGCCGGGCGGCGGTCCGCGCGGCATGATCCTATGGTGTATTCGATGGCACGGCCCGTGATCGGCATCTGCACCACCCTGGAGACGGCCCGCTGGAGCGTCTGGGAGCTCGAAGCCGCGCTGCTGCCGATGAACTACATCCAGGCGATCCAGCGCGCCGGAGGCATGGCCGTGATGCTGCCCCCCGACGAGCAGCTGGTCGAGGATCCCGAGGAGATCCTCGCGATGCTCGACGGGCTGATCCTGGCCGGGGGCGCAGACATCGACCCCTCTAGCTACGGCGCCGAGCCGGACCCCGAGACGGTCGACACCGTCCCCGCTCGAGACCGCTTCGAAATCGCGCTCGCGCGCGGCGCGATCGAGCGCGACCTGCCGCTGCTCGGCATCTGCCGCGGGATGCAGCTGATCAACGTCGCCTGCGGCGGCACCCTGATCCAGCACCTCCCCGACCACGTCGGGCACGGCGACCACCGCCGCGTGATCGGCTCCTTCGACGGCGCCGACCACGAGGTCAGGCTGACCGAGGGCACGCTCGCCGCGGCGGCCGCCGGCGCCTCGCTGCACGCGACCAAGTCCCACCACCACCAGGGCGTCGACTGCCTCGGCTCGGGGCTCGTCGTCAGCGGCGTCTCGGCCCTCGACGACGACCTCGCGGAGGCGATCGAGGTGCCCGGCAAGAGCTTCGTGCTCGGCGTGCAATGGCACCCCGAGGCGGACGAGACGAGCACCGTGATCGGCGCGCTCGTCGCAGCCGCCGCGCGCACCGCGCTGGCCGGCGCCGGCCAATAGCGCCCGCCGCGCCTCCCCGGGAGGCGCCAGGCCCGCGCCTATACTCCCCGCGCGTGCGGCTGTCGAAGGCGATCCGAGCGACCGCGTGGGGGATGGTCGCGGCCGGGATCGCCGCGCCGTTGATCCGCAAGCGGGTGCAGGCCCCGCCGCTGCTCACCCAGGCCGTCGCCTTCTCAGCCCCGGTCGGGCTCGCGATCGCGGTGCGCCGCTCGCCGCGCCGCGACGTGGCGATCTGCGCGCTGCAGATGTGGGCCTACCTGGCCGCCTACAAGGCGCCCCACGACGACGCCTCCGGTCAGGCCGCGCGCGTCCACATCAAATACCCGATCGTCGGCGACCGGATCCTCGGCCTCGGCAAGCTCCCGACCACCCGCCTGCAGCGGGCGCTCGCCCGCACCGGCCCCGACGGGGCGGGCGGGCCTGAGTTCTCCGCGCTGGACAGGGTCCTGGTGTGGGCCCACTGGAGCTGGTTCCTGATCCCCCACGGCTCGCTGCTGTACATCCTCGTGCGCCATCCGCGCCGCTTCTCCCGCGCGGCCGTGCTGACGTACGCGGTCTTCGACGTCGGCGCGAGCTTCTACTGGGTGATCCCCACGGCGCCGCCGTGGTACGCCGCCGGGGCCCGCGAGGACGGCGCGAGCGGCGAGCAGCTGGAGGTGCGGCGCATGATGGTCGAGTACGGGGAGCACTTCTGGCGAGACGGCTGGGGCTCGCTCTACAGTGTCTTCGGAGGCAACCCTCTGGCTGCGATGCCGTCCCTGCACTTCGCCACATCCCTGATGGCCGCGCTCCTGCTCGCCGAGGTGGGGCCGTTGCCGGGCGCGCTCGGGGCCGCCTACACGGGCACGCTCGGCTTCGCGCTCGTCTACCTGGGCGAGCACTACGTCGTCGACCTGCTCGCGGGCGCCGCGCTGACGCTCGCGGTGCGCCGCGCCGAGCCGCTCGCCGGGCCCGCGGTGGCCCGCATCGGACGCGCCATCGGGGCGCTGGAGGGGATCGCGCACCCGACCGGCTGAGTAACCGGGGTAAGAGAGGCATATGGCGGGGAGCTTGCGAACGGGGAGCGAAGCGGGGGAGACGGAGGAGGCCCCCCCGCGCCCGACGGAGACGCCCGAAGAGGAGATGCCGCGGGTCCGCTTGACCCGCCGCCAGGTAGTCGCCTTCGCGGTCTTCGTCTTCTCGGCCGTCGCCTTCCTGTACTTCGTCCTGCCGAAGCTCACCGACGCGGGGGAGACGGTCCACCGCATCGAGCGGGGGAACACCTGGTGGATCGTCTTCGGCGTCGTGCTCGAGTCGCTGTCCTTCGGCGGCTATGTCCTGCTCTTCCGCTCGGTCTTCGTCGTGCGCGAGCACCCGCACAGCCACCTCGAGCGGATCGGCTGGCTCGAGAGCTACGAGATCACGATGGCGGGCCTCGTCGCGACGCGCCTGTTCGCCGCCGCGGGCGCCGGCGGCGTCGCCCTGACCGCCTGGGCGCTGCGCCGCTCGGGGATGGAACCGCGGCTCGTCGCCTGCCGGATGGTCGCCTTCATCGTGATCCTCTACGTGATCTACGCGGGTTCCCTGCTGATCGACGGCCTCGGGCTGGGCACGGGCCTGTTCCCCGGCGGCGGGTCGTTCGCGATCACCTACGTGCCCGCGATCGTCGCCGCCGTGCTGTTCGCCTGCGCGGGCGCGCTGACGCTCCTGCCCGGCGACATCGAGCGGCGCATGGGACGGTCGGCGTCGGGGTCCGGGCGCCTGACCCACTGGCTCGCCCGCGCGACGACCGTCCCGGCGCTTACGGCGAGCGGCGTGCGCACCGCCTTCGAGGTGATCCGCTCGCGCGACGCCGGGCTGCTCGGGGCGCTCGCATGGTGGGGATTCGACATCGCCGTGCTGTGGGCGATGTTCCACGCCTTCGGGTCGCCGCCGCCGTTCACGGTGATCTGGATGGCCTACTTCGTCGGCACGCTCGGCAACCTGCTGCCGCTGCCGGGCGGCCTCGGCGGCGTCGAGGGCGGCATGATCGGCGCCTTCGCGGCCTTCGGGGTGAACCTCGAACTGTCCGTCGTCGCCGTCCTCTCCTACCGCGCGATCTCCTTCTGGCTGCCGACCCTCCCGGGCGCGATCGCGTACTTCCAGCTGCGCCGCACGGTCGCCCGCTGGCGCGAGGACGAGCGCGGCGACGCGCCGGCCGCGCGGGAGGCGGCCGCGGAGTCCGCCGCCGCGGTGTAGGAAGCGGCTAACTTGGCAGGGTGCGGGAGGCCCCTTGGCAGGGCGAGGAGGGCCCTTGGCAGGGTGCCCGAGGGCTCGGAGCGGTTGCCGGCGCCCCTCGAAATTGCTACTATACAAAGTAAAGTAATGCGACCGAACGTGGAGAGGAAGCCCTCGAGGCGAGGAACGGAGAAGCGATGAGCGAGATCGAGAACGTGATCATCGTCGGCAGCGGGCCGGCCGGCTACACGGCCGCCCTCTACACGGCGCGGGCCAACCTCAACCCGCTCGTCATCGAGGGCTTCGCGTGGGGCGGGCTGCTGCAGCAGACGACCGACGTGGAGAACTACCCCGGCTTCCCCGAGGGCGTGATGGGGCCGGAGATGATGCAGCGCTTCCGCGACCAGGCCGAGCGCTTCGGCGCGCGCCTGGAGACCGACCAGGCCGATCGCGTCGAGCTCGCGACCGAGCCGGGCGGGGTCCACAGCGTCTGGGTCGGCGACACCGAGCACCGCGCCCGCACCGTGATCCTCGCGATGGGGGCCGAGCACAAGAAGCTCGGCGCGCTCGGCGAGGAGGAGCTCTCGGGCCGCGGCGTCAGCTACTGCGCCACCTGCGACGCCGCCTTCTTCAAGCAGGCGACGACGATCATCGTCGGCGGCGGCGACTCGGCGATGGAGGAGGCGATCTTCCTCTCGAAGTTCGCCTCGAAGGTGACGGTCGTCCACCGTCGCGACGAGTTCCGCGCCTCGAAGATCATGCTCGAGCGCGCCCGCGCCCAGGAGAACATCGAGTTCCTCACCCCTTACACGGTCAAGGAGTTCGTCGCCGGCGAGAACGGCGCCCTCGGGCACGCGCTGCTGGTCAACGTCGAGACCGGCGAGGAGCGCGAGCTGCTCGTCGCAGGCACGTTCATCGCGATCGGGCACGAGCCCCAGTCGGCGCTCGTCCGCGGCCAGGTCGACGTCGACGAGAACGGCTACGTCGTCACCGAGGGCCGCTCGACCCGTACCAAGCTGCCGGGCGTCTTCGCCGCCGGCGATCTCGTCGACCACACGTACCGCCAGGCGATCACCGCCGCCGGCTCCGGCTGCCAGGCGGCACTGGACGCCGAGTGGTACCTGCGCGACACGCCGGGCGTGCCGGTGCCGAAGGGGATGCCGATCGGCGACCCCGCCGAGGCGCAGTACGCGCCCGCGGCCGAGTAGGAGATCAATTCGTCTCGTCCACGTGCCCGGCCGGTGCGTGGCGCGTGCGGATCGTACGGCGCATGGCCGCTCGTGCGGTGCCCGCCTAGTGCCAGCGGGTTGATGACTGTAAATTGAGCTCCATGAGGAAGGTCAGGGGGCTCTTGGTCGCTGCCGCCGTGTCGGCTTGCGTGCTCGCGGGCGGGACGTCGTCCGCCGCCTCGGCCGCGCTCGCTCCCGAAGAAGCCCTGACGTACATCCCGTTCGGGTTCGTCCACAACCAGCCCACGTCGACGCTCGTCGCCGAAACGCTCGAACCGCTGCAGCACTACGGGGTCGGGCAGAACCTGCTGCCGCTCCCGAAGCTGAAGCCGGACGGGCGGCTGAAACTGAACAAGCGCGAGCTCGCGAACCTCCACCTGTGGGTCTCCGGGACTACCGCCTACAACGCCGAACACGGCACCTCGATCCTCGCGGTCGGGTCGTTCTCGGGCAAGGTCAAAGGCAAATCGCTGAACCTCGAAGACCCGGCCGTGCGCGCCAACGTGGTGGCCGCGGCTGAAACGGTCGTCTCGCTCGGCCTCGGCGGGCTCTCGCTCGACTTCGAGCCCTATCCGACCTCGCGCGGCTACCTGACGCTGCTCGCCGAAATCGACGCGATGTTCGCCCGCCGCGGCTTCGCCGGGAGGCTCGCGGTCGCGGCCCCCGCCTCGGTCGGGCGCTGGTCGCCGCAGTACATGGAAGAAATCACCGCGCTGCTGGGCCAGGTCGACCCGCTCTTCTACGACAGCGAACGGAAGACGCCGGCCTCCTACGAGCAGTGGGTCCGCGAAGGCCTCGCCTACTACTCCGCCCACACCGCCCCCGGCACGCGGATCATCCCCGACCTGCCCTCCTACGGGCCCAACCGCTGGCACGACCCGACGGCCGAGAACCTGGGCACCGCCACGACCGCGATCGAAGGGGCGCTCGCGGAAGGCAGCCGCGTCAACGGCGCCGGGATCTACTGGTGGTGGGGGTTCTACTTCGACGAAGAAGGCGAAGGCTCATACGTTGGCGCCCCGGACCGCGAAACGTGGCTGACACGGACGCTCAGCGTCGCCTTCACGCCCTGACCGCCTGAAGCGCCCCCTCGAGCTCGAGCAGCCGGCGCTTGCGCTCGGGGCCGCCCGCGTAGCCGCCGAGCACGCCGCCGCTGCGCAGCACGCGGTGGCACGGGATCACGATCGGGATCGGGTTCGACCCGAGCGCGTTGCCCGCCGCGCGCGAGCCGCGGGGGCTGCCCGCCGCGCCCGCGACCTCGCCGTAGCTGCGCACGCCGCCGTAGGGGATCGCCGCGGTCGCCCGCAGCACCCGCCGCGAGAAGCCCTCGATCAGCGACCAGTCGAGCGGCGTCGCGAAGTCCCGGCGGGCGCCCGCGAAGTACTCGTCCAGCTCGCGCCTAACCGGATCCAGCCGCGCCGGCGCCTCGACGATCCGCGGCGAGAGCCGCTCGGCGATCCGCTCCAGCACCAGGGTCTCCTCCGCGAACGCGACCCGCACGAGGCCCCGGCGTGTCCCGGCCACGGTGAGCGGGCCGAGGGGCGAGTCGACCCGCGCGTAGGAGACGTCCGCGAGGCCCTCGGCGGCGAGACGCTCCGACAGCCGCGCCGCCACGGCGGCCGCGTCCTCGCCCGCCTGCCGGCGAGCAGCCGCGCTCGCGCCGGCCCCCGCCGGATCGCCGCGCCGCAATGCCCTGCCGATGTCCGAATCGTCGCTGCCGCGCCGGTTCATGCCGCCACCGCCTTTCTGAGCTTGGTCAGTCCCTCGTGCAGCGAGCGCCGCGCCGCGTCCTCCGAGCATCCGATCGCCGCGGCGATCTCCCGATGGGGAAGATCGCCGACGAAGCGCAGCACGACCGCCGAGCGCTGCCGGCGTGGAAGCTCCGCGACGGCCGCCCACAGATCCTCATCGCGCGCGGGCGCCTGGCCGGTGCCCGCCGCGGCGTCGCCGGCCCTCGCGCTCGGCTCCGGGTCGGCGACCGGCACGGCCCGTCGGCCGCGCGCCCTGTGCGCGTCGAGGGCCTTGTTGTGGGCGATCGCGAGAACCCATCCCCGCAGATTGTGCTCGCGCCGCGCGTTCCGCAGTCGCGGATAGGCGCGCAGCGCCGCGATGAACGTCTCCTGAAAGCAGTCCTCGGCCTCCTCGCGTCCGACCGAGGCGACCAAGAACCGCCAGACGACTTCGCGGTGCTCGTCGAGGAAGCTCTGAAATGGGGGCAGCGCGGCGCTCACTTCAGGTCAAACGCCGCGACTCGCCCGAACGTGAGACCGGCGCGGGCGGGCGCTCACCGGCTGCGCCTCAGGCGGGGTAGTCGAAGAACCCGCCGCCCGCGACCCGGCCGGTGCGGCCCGCCGCGACCAGCCGGCGGAGCGCCGGGGCGGACCGGTAGCGCTCCTCGCCGTACTCGCGGTGCAGCGCCTGCAGGACGTCGAGGACGTGGTCGAGCCCGATCGCGTCCGCCCACTCGAGCGGCCCTCGAGGGTGGCTCAGGCCGAGCAGCATCCCGGTGTCGATGTCGGCGGCCTCCCCGACGCCTTCGCCGAGCGCGAAGGCCGACTCGTTGATCACCTGGCAGACGATCCGCCCCAGCACGAGCCCCGGCGCGTCGCCGACCCACGCGACGTGCTTGCCCAGCGCGTGCAGCAGCCGCTCGGCGCGCTCGGCGGCGAGCGGCGACGAGGTCTCCGAGCGGGTCAGCTCGACGAGCCGCGCCCGCTCGAAGCTCGGCAGGACGTGGAAGCCGACCGCGCTGCCCGCCGGGTCGAGCGCGCTGAGCGACCCCCGCGCGCACAGCACGAGCCGCGCAGCGCCACGCTCGGTCGACTCGGCCGCGGCGCCCGCCGGCTCCTCATCGGCCGGCCCGCGGTCGCATTCGATCGCGAGCGCCGGCAGCACGCCCCCGCTCGGCTCGTGAGGTCCGCGCAGCTCGAACCCCGCCCGCGCCGCGGCCTCGCGGAGTTCGTCGGCCAGCACGCCCTCGCCCGAGATCACGAGCACGCCCTCGGCGGCGCCCGGCGGTGGCTCGGGCGGCGGCGGGTCTTCCTCGCGGTAGCGCCCGCCCTCCGCGATCCCGCTGTAGTCGTAGTAGCCGAGGCCGGTCTTCCTGCCGTGCATCCCGGCCGCGGCGTAGCGGGCGGAGATCGGGGAGGGCCGCCAGCGCGGCTCGCCGAAGCTCAGCTCGTAGAAGCTCTTGGAGACCTCGAGGCCCGTGTCGATGCCGACCAGGTCCATCAGCTCGAAGGGCCCCATCCTGAAGCCGCCCTCCATCCGGCAGATCCGGTCGATCGTCTCGATGTCGGAGATCCGCTCGGCGAGCATCCGCAGCGCCTCGAGGCCGAACGGGCGGTTGCAGCGGTTGACGAGGAAGCCCGGGCCGTCGGTCGCGTCGATCACCGTCTTGCCCATCGCGAGGCCCGTCGCGCGCGCCGTCGCCAGCGCCGCCTCGCCCGAGCGCACCCCGGCGATCACCTCGAGCAGCGCCATCACCGGCGCGGGGTTGAAGAAGTGCATCCCGACGACGCGCTCGGGGTTGCTCGCGCCCGCCGCGATCGCGGTCACCGGCAGCGAGGAGGTGTTCGTCGCAAGCACGCAGTCCTCGGCGACGATCCCTGAGAGCTCGCCGTAGATGCTGTGCTTGAGCTCGAGCCGCTCCGGGACGGCCTCGATGACGAGCTCGCACGGCGCGAGCGCCCCGAGCTCGGAGACCGTCTGCAGCCGCGCGGCCGCCTGCTCGGCGTCCTCGCTGCTCAGCTTCCCTTTTGCGGCTTCACGGCGCAGGCCGTCGAGCACCCGCTCGCGACTCTTCTCGAGCGCCTCCGCGAGCGGGTCGAAGAGCAGCGTCTCCGCGCCCGAGCGGCACGCGAGCTGGGCGATCCCGGCGCCCATCGTGCCGGCGCCGAGCACCCCGATGACGCGCGCCGGCCCGGCGCCGGTGGAAGCGTCGGCGGCCATCGCGGCTAGGACGGGATCATCGCGCTGATGCCCGTCATCTGGCGCCCGATGATGAGTTTCTGGATCTGCGAGGTGCCCTCGTAGATCGTCGTCACGCGGGCGTCGCGCAGGTAGCGCTCGACCGGGTGGTCGTCGACGTAGCCCGCCCCGCCGTGCACCTGGATCGCCATGTTCGCGCACTCCAGCGAGGACTCGGTCGCGTGGAGCTTTGCGATCGAGGTCTCGAGCGTGTTCGGCTTGCCCTGGTCCTTGAGGAAGCCCGCCCGCCACACGAGCATCCGCGAGGCCTCCGTTTTGACCGTCATGTCGGCGATCATTGCCTGCACGAGCTGGAAGCTCGCGATCGGGCGGCCGAACTGCTGGCGCTCGGTCGAGTACTTGACCGACTCCTCCACGCAGCCCTGGCAGATGCCGACGCATCCGGCGGCCACCGAGTAGCGGCCCGAGTCGAGGTTCGACATCGCGACCTTGAAGCCGTCGCCGACCCCGCCGAGCATGTCCTCGTCGGAGGCCTCGACGTCTTCGAGGGCGATCGAGCCGGTGTCGGACCCGTGCAGGCCCATCTTGTGCTCGATCGTCTGCGGTTTGAAGCCGGGCTGGTCGGTGTCGACGATGAAGCAGGCCAGGCCCTTCGTGCCCAGCGAGGGGTCGGTCTGGGCGAAGATCATCGCCACCTTCGCGTAGTTAGCCATCGAGATCCACATCTTGTTCCCGTTGATGACCCAGCCGTTGTCGGTCTTGGTCGCGCGGGTCCGCTGGTTGGCGGCGTCGGAGCCGGTGTCGGGCTCGGTCAGGCCGAAGCAGCCGAGCCACTCGCCCGAGCAGAGCTTCGGCAGGTACTTGCGCTTCTGCTCCTCGGTGCCCCACTTCACGATGCCCGAGCAGACGAGCGAGGTCTGCACCGAGATGACCGTGCGGATCGCGCTGTCGCCGCGGCCGATCTCCTCGACGATCAGCCCGTAGGAGAGGTAGTCCAGGCCCGCGCCGCCGTACTCGGTGGGCACGACCGCGCCGAGGTAGCCCTGGTCTGCGACCTTCTTGACGAGATCGAGGTCGAAGTGGTGGTTGCGCGCGTTTTCGCGCGACTGGATCACGATCTCGTTGTCGGTGAACTCGCGCGCGGTCTGCTTGATCAGGCGCTGCTCGTCGGTCAGGTCGAAGTCCATCGGGCTTCCTTTCAGTGCTCCAGCTTGGGGGACTTCCAGGGCGCGGCGATCCTCCGCTCGATCTCCTCGGCGAGTCCCTCGATCGGCAGCCGCTCCTGGGACAGCGAGTCGCGGTCGCGCAGGGTCACCGTGCGGTCCTCGAGACTCTGGTGGTCAATCGTAAAGCAGAACGGTGTTCCGATTTCGTCCTGACGGCGGTAGCGCCGGCCGATCGCTCCGCCCGCGTCGTACTCGGCCTGCACCTTGCGGCGGAGATCGCGGTGCACCTCGTGCGCCAGCTCGGGCTGGCCGTCCTTGTTGACGAGCGGCAGGACCGCGGCCTTGACCGGGGCGAGCCTCGGGTGAAGGCGCAGGACCGTGCGCGTCTCGCCCTCGCCGGCGCCCTCGCGCTCGACGGTTTCCTCGTCGTAGGCGTCGACGAGGAACGCGAGCGTCGCCCGGTCGGCGCCGGCGGCCGGCTCGATCACGTGCGGGACGTAGCGCTCGCCCGAGCCCTGGTCGAAGTACTCGAGCTTCTGGCCCGAGAACTCGGTGTGCTGGGTCAGGTCGAAGTCGCCGCGGTTGGCGATCCCCTCGAGCTCCGACCAGCCGATCGGGAACAGGTATTCGACGTCGCTCGTGCCGGAGGAGTAATGCGAGAGCTCGTCGGGGTCGTGGGCCCGCAGGCGCAGGTGGTCGGCGCGGATCCCGAGCTCGACGTACCAGCGCTCGCGCTCTGCGAGCCAGTGCTCGAACCACTTCTGGGCGTCGGCGGGGGGGACGAAGAACTCCATCTCCATCTGCTCGAACTCGCGGGTGCGGAAGATGAAGTTCCCGGGGGTGATCTCGTTGCGGAACGACTTGCCGATCTGGGCGATCCCGAAGGGGGGCTTCTTGCGCGAGAACTGCAGGACGTTCTTGAAGTTGATGAAGATCCCCTGAGCGGTCTCGGGGCGCAGGTAGGCCGTCGAGCCGGACTCCTTGACCGGGCCGATCGTCGTCTCGAACATCAGGTTGAAGTCGCGCGCCTCGGTCAGGTCGCACTCCTCGGCCTCGCCCGGGTGCTTGGACGGTTTCAGCCCGCACTGCAGATCGCCGAGGTGGTCGGCGCGGAAGCGCTGCTTGCAGGTGCGGCAGTCGACGAGCGGGTCGGTGAAGCCGGCGAGGTGGCCGGAGGCCTCCCACACGCGGGGGTGCTGGAGGATCGCGGAATCCAGCGCGACGATGTCGTCGCGCTCCAGCAGCATCGCGCGCCACCACTCGTTCTTGACGTTGTTCTTGAGCAGCACCCCGTAGTGGCCGTAGTCGTAGCTCGACCCCAGCCCGCCGTAGATCTCCGAGGCCTGGAAGACGAACCCGCGCCGCTTGCAGAGCGCCACGACCTCGTCCAGGGTCACCTCGGGGGTGGTCTTGCTCGCCTCGGGCATGGGGTCGCCGAGGCTAGTTGATCGCCTGGGCGCGCGCGCCTGCGGCGCGCGGGGCGGGTGGCCGCCCGATGTCCGCTAAGACGCCGCGCAGTCCCCGGCTCAGCCGGGGCACCCGTTGATCTTCGCCTTCACCGCGACGCTCCGGCTCG
>DATNBM010000104.1:0-42033 GCA_035571915.1 Solirubrobacteraceae bacterium
TGCTGATCCTCAAGCTCACCTCGCCCGAGGGCGATGTGAGGTACGTCACCGGAGCGTTCCCCTCGGCTTCGGGCAAGACCAACCTGGCGATGCTCATCCCGACCCTGCCCGGCTGGAAGGCGGAGACGGTCGGCGACGACATCGCCTGGATGAAGTTCGACTCGGACGGTCGCCTGCGTGCGGTCAACCCGGAGGCCGGCTTCTTCGGCGTCGCCCCGGGCACGTCCGAGCAGACGAACTACAACGCCATCCGCACGCTCGACGCCAACTCGATCTACACCAACGTGGCCAAGACCGACGACGGCGACGTGTGGTGGGAGGGACTCACCCGGGAGAAGCCCGCCCACCTGATCGACTGGCACGGCAACGACTGGACGCCCGCCTCCGGCACGACCGCCGCGCACCCGAACGCGCGCTTCACCGTGCCGGCCGCGCAGGACCCGGCGATCGCGCCCGAGTGGGAGGACCCGGCGGGCGTCCCGATCGACGCGATGCTGTTCGGCGGGCGGCGCTCGACCGTCGTCCCGCTGGTCGCCGAGGCCTTCGACTGGGAGCACGGCGTCTTCCTCGGCTCGGTGATGGGATCGGAGAAGACCGCCGCCGCCGCCGGGACCGTCGGCGAACTGCGCTTCGACCCGTTCGCGATGCTGCCCTTCTGCGGCTACGACATGGCCGAGTACTTCGCCCACTGGCTGCGGATCGGCCGCACCTCCGGGGCGAAGCTGCCGAAGATCTTCTACGTCAACTGGTTCCGCAAGGACGACGACGGCCGCTTCCTGTGGCCGGGCTACGGGGAGAACTCCCGAGTCCTGGCCTGGGTGTTCGCGCGCTGCGCCGGCCACGGCGAGGCGATCGAGACGCCGATCGGCTACGTCCCGCCGACGGGCCCCGAGGGCATCGACACGAACGGCCTGGACATCTCGGAGGGCGCGATCGAAGAGCTGCTCCGGGTCGACGTCGAGGGCTGGCGCGGGCAGCTGCCGCAGTTCCACCAGCACTTCGCGCAGTTCAAGAACCTGCCCGAGGAGCTGACCGCTCAGCTGAAAGCGCTCGAAGAGCGCCTGGCTTCCTGACCCGCGTGGAGATCCGCCCCCCGCTCCGGGCATCCGTGCCCGGTAGCGCCGGCGCCGAGCAGCGCGCCGCTGGGCGGACCATCCACGAGCGCCGCCCCCGTTGGGAGCGTGCCGACCGTCCACGGCGTGCTCCCGGCGCTCGTCTCCGACCCCGCGGCCGCGCGGGCTCCGAAGCTCTGCTTGTTGCTGTTGCTGTGACGCGGCCTCACAAGAGGCATGGTGGACTCACGCCCGCCGTTTCTCGCCCGACGTTCGGCTAGACGCGCCTAGACGTTCGTGCAGGTCGTGCGCGCGGGGGCGCGGGTCTAGACCAAAGGCCAGTACGCGAACGGGCCGCGAACGGGGAAGATCCGCTCCAGAAGCTTTCAAAGGGATGGACATCGGAGCGGGCATACACGAGACGGACGGACCGGGGGAAGGGTCGGGCGAGGTGGTCAGGCTGCTGCCGGTGGCCGTCCTGGTGCTCTCGCCCGACAGGTCCTTCCGGGCCGCCTCGACGATGCTGCTGAGCCGCCGCGGCTGCTCGGTGCTGAGCGCGGCGAGCGCGGAGGAGGCGCTCGAGCGGGCCGCCGCGGAGCCCGTCGACGTGCTCGTCGTGGAGCTGGAGGAGGAAGCCCCGGCGGGGCTGCATGCCCCGGCGGGTCTGCACGCGCGGGCCGCGGCGACGGCCCGGCTGATCGACGCGGCGGGAGCGGGAGCGGGTCGGCGCGTGGCCGCGATCGGCGTCGTCGTGGTCGGCGAGGCCGACGAGCTCGGCGAGTCGATCGAAGCTGACGCGGGGACGGCTTATCCCGTGCTCGACAAGTGGGGGCCCTTCGAGCGCCTCTACCAAGCGGTCTGCGACCGCGACCGCGCCCGCCGGCTCGTGAGGGCCGAGCGCGGGGACGAGCGGGCATGGCCCCCTCCGGCCTTCTCCCGGCGCGCCGTTTGAGTCGCTGAGGAGCGCTGCCGATAGAGCCGAAGGCCGCCCGCGCGCGAGATCGCGGCGCCGCGTGCCTGTCGAGAGATGAGCGAGGACCACATCCAGCGCGACGCGCAGCTGCTGCCGGCGGCGGTAGCCGGCATCTTCGAGGCCCACGGTCTCGCCGATCCGCGCGATCGTGCGGGGACGGTGCGGGCCGCGCGCGAACGAGCGGCGCTCGCGCTGCCCGGCTTGGCCGGGGAGGCGGACGCCCCGCGTCTGGCCGCGGCGCCGTTCGCGGGGTCGATGCTGGTGGACGCGCTCGCCGCGCGGCGGGACGCGTCCCCCGAGGCTCTGCTCGCCGTCACGGTCGAGCTGGCCGAGCTCGGCTTCGCGCCGCTGCAGCTGACGCGCGAGGCGCTGCGGGCGCCCTCGCTCGCCGCGCTGCCCCCGGCGCTCGCGCGCGCGACCGTTCTACGGGTGCTGCTCGCGTGCGCCCCCCTGCACCACGTCTCCGTGTGGTCGCGGAGCGGGGTCGGAGGGGTGCGCTGCTCGGCGCAGGCCGGCGGCGCGCGGCCCTCGGCGGCGGCGCGGCGGGTGGCTCGGGCCGTGCTGGCGGAAATCCCGCCGGAGCCGGGGGGAGAGATGCGCGCATTCGCGATCGTCCGGGCCGGCGAGCCGGTCGCGGCACTCGTCGCCCGCGCGAAGCGCGGAGGGGCCCTCCGTGCGGGCGCCTTCCTGGCCGAGGCCGAGGGCCCGCTCGCGGCGATCGAGGAGCGCGAGGCGCTGCTGGCCGGCAACGCGGCGAGCGAGCGGATGCTCCTCCAGGCCAGCGAGCGTCGCCTGACCCGGCTCGGGTACGACCTGCACGACGGGCCCCTTCAGGACCTCCTGCTGCTCGGCGAGGATCTCGCGCTGTTCCGGCGCCAGCTCGCCGTCGTGCTCGACGGCCGGCGCGGCGAGAAGCTACTCGGTGGGCGGCTGGACGATCTCGATGCCCGGCTCCTCGCGCTCGAGTCCGCCCTGCGCCGCATCTCGACCTCGGTCCACTCGGCGGTGCTCGTCACGCGCCCGTTCGGGGATGCGCTCGGGGACCTGCTGGACGCCTTCGCCGCGCGCAGCGGCATCGAGCCGGAGCTCGAGTGCGAGGGCGATCTGGAGTCGATCTCGACCTCGCAGCGCCTGGCGGTCCTGAGCGTCGTCGGGGAGGCTCTCAACAACGTCCGCGAGCACGGGGAGGCGAGCGCGGTCGGCGTCTCGATCAAGCTCGGCCGGCACGGCCTGCGCGCGCGCGTGCGCGACGACGGCCGCGGCTTCGACGTCGAGCGGGAGCTGCTCAGGGCCGCGCGGAACGGTCATCTCGGCCTCGCGGGGATGCACGAGCGGGTGCGCCTGCTCGACGGGCACTGCCGCGTGGACAGCGCGCCCGGCGGCCCGACCGAGGTGACGCTCGTGCTGCCGCTCTGGGAGGCGCCGGCCGCGGAGGGGCGCTCGGACGTCGCGGGCTCGGCCGGCTGAGACTCAGCCGCGGGCGTCGGCGAGACCGTGCTCGAAGGCGTAGCGGACCGCGGCGCTGCGGTTGCTGACGCCGAGCTTGCGGTAGATGTTCGTGAGGTGGAACTTCACCGTGTGCTCGCTGACCCACAGCTCTGAGCTGATCGTCCTCGTCGTCTTGCCGTCGGCGACGGCCGCCAGGATCGTCGCCTCGCGCTCGGTCAGCGCCGCCGTCTCGGCGCCGCTCGCCGCGGCCTCCGCGGCGGGCCGGTGGAACATCGTGTAGCCGGCTGCGACCTGACGGACGACCGACGGGACGTCGAGCGCGCTGACGCTCTTGAGCACGTAGCCGCTGGCGCCCGCGGCGATCGCGGCGTCGATCGCCGAGCGCTCCTCCGAAGCGGTCAGGAGCACGGCCTTGACCTCCGGCGCGGCGGCCTTGATCGCGCGGATGCACTCGACGCCGTCCAGCCCGGGCATGCGCAGGTCCATCAGCACGACGTCGGGCGCCCGGCGCTCGACCAGCGGGGGCACTTCGGTACCCTCGCGCGCCTCGCCGACGACCTCGATGTCCTCGCACGACTCGAGCGTGCGTCGCAGCCCCTGGAGGATCAGGGGGTGGTCGTCCGCGATCAGTACCTTGATTGTCCGGTCCACGCTGCGCTCGCTGCGGAGGTTCCGCTGCTGGTGCATCGGCGCGAGGCGCCGGGGACTTGAAGTCCCGGCGGACTAGTCGTGATGCGTCTCGCCCGCCGCGGCGGGCGGCCGCGACTCCTCTGCGAGCGAGGTGATCGTCAGGGCGCCACGAGCCGAGGACTCGAGCACCTCCGTCGCCTCCTCGAGCGAGCGGGCGTAGAGCTCGACGAGCAGGTGGACGATGATCCGGGCGTCGTCTTCGTGCTTGTGGAAGCGGACGTGGGTGAAGAACTCGCGCACGCCGTGGTCGCCGAACGCCGCGTAGGACAGCGAGTCGCCGGCCTCGGGCCCGGAGCAGCTCTCGACGTCTTCGGAGTCGACCGCGACGGTGCAGGAGGCGACCCAGGGGGTGCCCGCGATCATCCGTTCCCAGCGGTCCTCGATCGGCTCGACGCGACCGTTGTTGAAGCCGAGGTGGGGTTGGTCGTGCATGCAGTCCAGGCACTGCACGACCGCCTCCTGAAGCTCGTCGACGACTTCGGCCCGCTCGCCGGTGTCGGGGTCGATCTTGTGGATGCCCTCGTAGTGGACCTGGACCTCGAGATCCTGCGACCAGCAGCGATAACAGCGCAGCCAGCTGCGGGCACTGGTCTCTGCCATCGAGCCCTCCATGAGGAGCATTGTAGGCGCCGCGGGACGCTGCGCCGGGTTGGTGGGAGCCGGACGCCTGCGCGCCCGGCTCCCACCTGGCCCGTCAGTGCTTCTTCTTCTTGACCTTCTTGGGCTTGAGCTTCACGTGCACCGTCTTGCGGCCGACGACCGTTCCGTTCGCGGTCTTCGTCGTGAACTTGATCGTCAGGTGCAGCGTGCCCTTCATGTGCGCGAGCTTGCTGCGGTACTTGCGCGAGATCTTGATCACGAGCTTGCCCTTGCCCGCCGTCTTGAGCTTCGCCGAGCCCTTGCCCAGCAGCTTCGGCGTGTGCTTCTTCTTTTTCCTGCCCGCCGCTTCGGCCACTTCGATCTGCACCGATCCGGTCGAGGAGATCGTCCCGAGGTCCGGTCCGGTGAACAGTTCACCCGCCATCAGGCAGGGGAAGCCGCATTCGAACGGGACTTCGACTTCACCTTCGTGGATCGTGCCGGCTTCGGAGAAGTCGACGTCTTTCGCGAGTTCGCTCGCCGGCGGGTAGGTCGTTTTGCCGGCGCTCCCGTTGTGAGCCGCGTCTCCGGCATAGGTCGCCGTGATCGACGGGAGCGAGCTCGCGGTGGTGGGTGGGAGATAGGTCACCGAGCAGCTCGACGTGTTCGGCGATGCCGGTGTCGGCGTCAGCGTGCAGCTGTTGCCGAGGAACGTGCCGCCGCTCGAGCTGCCGAAGCCAACCGCGCCCGTCGGGTTTTTCGCGGCGATGCCGGCCGCGTCCGCGACGGTCGCCGTGCACGTGTCCGAAGCGGTCGCGATCACGAGGTTGCAGATCACCTGGGTGACGGTCGGGTGCGGGCACGTCGTGCCGCATGCGCCGCCTTCGATCAGGGTTGTGAGCTTGGAAGCGAGTTCGCCGCTCGAGGCGTCGAGCGCCGAGCCGCCCGAGAGGCCTGCCCAGTATTCCCAGTAGTGCAGGTACCCGTGGGCCCCGCCGAAGAACTCGACGTCCTCGAGCGGCTTGCCGTCGGCGGCGAGCATCTGGGCGATCGGAATGATCTGAAGGTTCGTTTTCGCTCCCCACGTCGTTCCCGGTATGCCCTGTTTGCCGGGCGCTTCTTTGCCGGTGTTGAACGGGTTTTCGATGTTGCCAGTTTCCTCATTCGGTCCCCACAGCGCTTCCGCGAGACCCTGGTTGAGGTTTTCGTCGTGAGGCACGTTGTCGGCGATCAGGACGATCTCGTGGCGAGCCCCCGCGCGCCAAGCGACGTTTGGGTTCGTGTCGGCCTCGTAGAGGGCCCGACCGTAGGATTCGGGCAGGTCCCCGCCGGACCCGATCGTCAGGCGGTTGATGGCAGCCTGCGACGCGCCTTGGTCGGTGCTCATCGGCTGGAGCAGTTCCCAAGCCTTTTCGGTGTTTTCTTCAAATTCTTTTTCGGTCGGTTCGCCCCCGAGGTATTCCTGTCCGTTCCAATCCGGCACGTCTTCGACTCTGGAGACGCCGAACGCGACGTTCGGAAGCGACGCCGCGAGCGCGGCCATCACCGAGGAGATTTTTTCTTTCGCTTCTTCGAGCTCGCCCGTCATCGAGCCGCTCGTGTCGAACACGAACATCACATCGGTAGAGGACGGAGGCGCCGCCGCCGAAGCGCTGCCGGCGGCGAGCGTCATCGATCCCGCCGTCAGTGCCGCGACGATCGCCAACACGATCGCGCCCCGTATTCGCACACTTGTACTTCGAGTCACACCCAGTCGCATCAGCAAGTCCTCCAGTCCGGTTTCTCGGCCGCCCTCACCCGACCTCTGAGGCGATCGATCCTAGGGGACGGATCGGCCGCCGGCTCACGCCGATGGCCGATCGTACGTAGATCGGGCGTACCCGCCGGGAACGGCGCGGCGGTGGCCGGCGGGCCGCTAGTGCGACCGCTTGCCGACCTGGGTGACGAGCGTGACGGTGGGCGCGCCGGAGCCGATCGTCGCCGCTTTCACCTTGAAGCTCAGCTTGCCCTTGCGAAGTCCGCTCACCGTGAGGATCGTGAACGTTTCGCTCGTCGTCGATTTGACGGAGAGCTTGCGCACGTGGCGGGAGGCCTTCGCGATCAGCTTGCCGTGGCTCGTCAGCTTCAGGCCGCCGATCGTGAACTTGTCGAGCGGGCTGGCCCATGTGAGCGCGATCTGAAGCGATTTCGTGTTCGCGCCGATCGCCACCGCGTGGGTCTTGCTCGCGCCCGCCTTCAGCGTGTCCTTGAACGTCTGGGGCGGCGTCTGGCAGGTGATCGCGGCGCCGATTTCGTTCATCACCGACTGCAGTTCGCTCGAGTCGGTCAGGGGGAAGAAGCGCCCGCCCGTTTCGCTCGCGATCGCCTGCAGCCGAGCCTGGTCTTCGGAGGTGCCGACGCCGGCGCTGAAGCCGATCACGTAGGTCGGGACCTTGTGGGTGAGGTGCCCGTTGTTGTAGGTCCCGATGTCGTGGCCCCCGTCGGTCAGGAAGATCCGCGCCTGGGCGCCCGGGTTTTCGGTGTCCGAGAGGGCAAACGCCGCGTTGTAGTCGGTGCCCCCGTTGTCGGCCTTGATCTTCGCTTCCATCGCGCTCGCCATCGCCGCCGAGTTGGCGCCGACGGCCTCCGGCGGGAACAGCTGGTCCGCGGCGGGGGTGGACGCTTCGGCGAAGAAGTTCCCGCCGAACTCGAGCGCCCCCAGCGTCGTCGTCGCGGGCAGCGTCGAGATCAGCAGCTTCAGGCCCTTCACGCGCAGGGTGCCCGGGTCGGTCACCGCCATCGAGCCGGAGTCGTCGACGATCGCCTCGATGTTCGTCGCGGCGGTGCAGGCGGCCGCGCTGCGGGCGCGCGCCCCGGCGCTGCCGGCGGGGACGAGCAGAGCTGCGACGAGAGCAGCGGCGGCGAGCGTGGCCGCGGACATCCTGGCAAAGGCTTTCATCTGCGAACCCCCCGGTTGCGCGAAGTGGACGTGAACGAGCAGCCTATAGCGGGGTCAGGCGTCCCGTCGCCGGGCGGACGATCGTCCGAGCGGCTCAGCCGAACGTGAACGCGAACGCGCTGACGCCGGGGGCGAAGCGCAACGAGAGATGGCCGCGGCGCTCGCTCGGCAGCGAGACGAGCGAGTAGAGGCGCTGGCGGCGGACCGTCACGACGCCGCCGTGCACGTCGGCGCCCGCGTCGGCTCGGGAGATCGGCCTGCCGTTCAGCAGCACCTGCACCGGCAGCGGCCGTTCGCCGGGGGAGCTCAGCACGAGGTAGACGTTGCGCGCCTGGAACTCGACGTCGACGCCCGCCCCAGCCACCGCCGTCGCGGGCTGTTCGGCGATCCGCCAGCTGCCGCTGAGCGCGAACTCGTTGAGCGCCAGTTCGCCCGTGAACGGGCCCCCGTAGTCGTGCAGGCCGTTCTCGGGCGCGCGCATCCAGCCTTCGGCGCGGGCCGTGCCTAGGTAGGTCTCGGGCGTCGTCCGCTGCGAGGGGACGACGACGCCGGAGGGCCGGCCCCGCCCGCCGAGCAGGGCCCCTTTTTCGGCCAGCAGCGCGCGGATCGCGGTTTCCGTCTTGTCGTAGTCGCCCTCGCCGAAGGCCGCGTAGCGGACCTGCCCGCGGGCGTCGATCAGGTAGTCGGCCGGCCAGTACTCGTTCCCGTACGCGTTCCAGGTGCCCATTTCGTTGTCCTGTGCGACCGGGTAGCGCAGCCCGAACTGCCCGATCGCGTCGCGCACGTTGGCGGCGTCCTTCTCGAACGCGAACTCGGGCGTCTCGACGCCGACGATCGTCAGCCCGTCGCGCCGGTAGGCCGCGTCCCAGGCCTTCAGGTAGGGCAGCGTGCGGATGCAGTTGATGCACGTGTAGGTCCAGAAGTCGACCAGCACGACCCGGCCCCGCAGCCCCCCGAGCGAGAGCGCTTTGTCGCCGGGCGTGTTGAACCACTGCTCGGTGCCGGTGAACTCGGGCGCCGGCCCGAGCGCGCGCAGCGAGCGCGCGGCGGCAAGCAGCGTCGACTGCGGCGCCCCCCTGGCGGCGACCTTCACCGTGCTCGCCGAGCCGTGGCAGGAGGAGGCGCCGTTGGCGGGCGCGAACTTCGCCCGCCTGCCGGTGATCTCGTGCAGCCTCCCGGTCACTTCCCCCGAGCACTCGAGCGCCGCCGTGAGGTTCACGTCGGGGATCTTTTCGGCGACGAGCTTGTCGAAGCTCACGTCGAGGTTGGTGAGGATCGCGACGGCGGTGAGGATCATCACGACGCCGAGCGCCCGCTGCAGGGCCGGCCCGCGGCCGGCGCGGCGGATCCGCTCGAACAGCGAGCGCCCGCCGAGTGTCAGCGCCAGCAGCACGACGGCCGAGCCGCCCGCGTAGGCGATCGCGAGCACGACGGTGCGCCCCGAGGCCGCGCTGACCGAGATCACCGCGGCGAGGATCGGGCTCGCGCAGGGCGTGTAGACGAAGCCGAGCGCGCCGCCGACGAGCAGGCCCGACCAGAAGCCCTCGCCGCCGTCGCGCGGCCCGAAGCGCGCGAGGCGCGACAGCGGAGCCTCCAGGCGCGCGCTCAGGCCGGGTGCGAGCAGGACCACCCCGAACGCGAGCAGCACGGCGATCGCGAGGTCGCGCAGCGGATCGCTGCCGAGCCCGACGCCGTCGACGACGTTCGCGAGGCCGACGATCGTGACCGTGAACGTGACCGACAGCCCGAGCACGATCCCGAGCGGCCGCCGCCGCCCGCCGACGCCGCCGGCCGAGAGCAGCGCCGGGAGCACGGGCAGGACACACGGCGACAGGGCCGTGCCCGCTCCGGCGAGGATCGCGAACCCGATCAGGACGGTCATCTGCTCTTGCCTTCAGTCCCGCGTGCCGGTGAACCGTTACACGCCCCCGTCGCGTGGGCGCCGCTTCGGCGCGGTCTCAGCCGGGGGCGCCGGCGCGCAGGGTGCGTTCGAAGTCGGTCTTGGGGATCGGCCCCAGGCACGGCGAGGCCGCGCCGGCCGAGCGGTAGCGCTCGAGCCCGCCCTGCACGTCCTGCTCGGAGCCGACCGCCGTCAGCTCGTCGAGGAACCCGTCGGAGATAGCGGCCTGCATGCCCTCCAGGTCCCCGGCGGCGGCGTCGTAGGCGGCGATGTCGGCGTCGAAGCCGGTGCGCTCGATCATCGCGCGGTAGAAGGGCAGCCCGAAGTAGGGGATCAGGTCTTTCCGCATCGCCGCGTAGGCGCCCGCGCGATCCTCGGTCGCCGCTCCGGGGACGGCGGCGACGATGTCGAAGCCGTCGATCGACTTGCCGGCGCGCTCGCGGCCCGCCGTCACCTCGGGCACGACGACCTCGGCGATGTAGCGGGGGTTGCAGAGCCACAGCACGACGCCGTCGGCGATCTCGCCGGCCAGGCGCAGCATCGCGGGGGAGAGGGCGGCGATGTAGATCGGCAGGGCGGGGCGGGCTTCGATCCCCATCAGCTGGAAGCCAGTCCGCCACTTCTCGCCCGCGGGCGGGGGCTCGCCGTGGAGGATCGCGCGGACGATCGAGGCGTACTCGCGCATCTCCGCGACCGGCCGGTCGATCGTCTGGCCGTGCCAGCCCTCGACGACTGGGCGGTGCGAGACGCCGAGGCCGAGCGTCAGGCGCCCCCCGGAGAGCTCGTCGATCGTCGCGGCCGTCTGGGCCATCGTCGCGGGCGTGCGGGTGTAGATCGGCACGACGCCGGTGCCGACCCTGATCCTGCTCGTCGCCAGCGCGTAGACCGTCAGCACGGTCAGCGACTCGCGGCCGGCGACGTGGGTCACGTAGACGGACTCGTAGCCGAGCGACTCGGCGAGCTTGACGCGCTCGACAGCCTCGGGCAGCGAGCGTCCGGTGGAGATGAAGCAGCCGGTCGCCATGACGCCGCGCAGCATATGCGCTCGGCGTCCCCCGGAGGGACGCTCAGCGGCGCAGCATCACGTAGACGACGCTCAGCGCGACGGCGATCTGGCCGAACGCGAGCGCCGTGCCGAGGTTCGTCGCCCCCAGCGCCCCCGCGAGCGCGCTCGCGAGCACGAAGGCGCCGATGATGGTCAAGAGGTCGCGGGTCATCCTCGGGCAGTCTCCCCGGCCGCGCGCTCGAGCGCGCCGACGAGCGCCGCGGTGTCCAGGCCCGGGTCCTCGGCGGAGAGGAGCCGTTCGGCCTCGGCCCGGCCGCCGAGGGCGCGCACCCCGCGCTCGCCGTACTCGACGGCGAAGTCGGCGAGCGCCCCCGCGCGGCGCGCCCGCAGGCGGTGCGCCGGGAGGTCGAGCTCCGCGCGGTGAGCGTCGAGCGCGTCGATCAGCTCCTCGATCCCGCTTGCGGGGGGCAGCGAGGAGACGGCGACGACCGCGGTCGAGCGGCTGCCCAGGGAGCGCAGCGCCGCGCTGAGGTCGCGGCGCGTGCTCATCGCCAGCTGCCCGAGGTCGGCCTTCGTCACGACGAGCACGTCGGGGATCTCCATGATCCCGGACTTCAGGAACTGCAGGGCGTCGCCGCTGCCCGGCTGCACGACGACCGCGACCGTGTCGGCGACGTCCGCGATCTCGGTCTCGGCCTGTCCTACGCCGACGGTCTCGATCACGACCACGTCGAATGCTGCGGCGAGCGCCCGCGCGGCGTCACGCGTCGGCCGGGCGAGGCCGCCGAGCCGCTCGCCCGCGGCCGTCGAGCGGATCAGCACGCCGCGGTCGGCGGGGTCGAACTCGATCCGCGCGCGGTCCCCGAGCAGCGAGCCGCCCGAGCGGCGCGAGCTCGGGTCGACCGCGAGCAGGGCGACGGTCCGCCCGCGGGCCCGCCAGGCGGAGATCAGCGCCGAGAGCAGCGTCGACTTCCCCGCCCCGGGCGGCCCGGTCACGCCGACGACGTGGCCCGGGGCCTCGCCGCCGAGCGCCGCGGGGGAGATCTCGGCCAGCAGCGCGGCGCCCGCCGCGCGGTCGGCCGGGGCGGTGCTCTCGAGCAGGTTCAGCGCCGGGGGCGCCGCGCTCAAGTCCCGCTCGCGCAGCCGCGCGCCGAGCGCCGAGCCGGCGTCGCTCACGCCGCGCCGTCGGCCACCGCGACCGGGGTGCGCTCGGCTTCCTCGGCGAGCATCGCGAGGATGTCGCGCATGATGCGCGTGATGTCGAAGTCCTTCGGGGTGTAGACCGCCGCGACTCCCGCGGCCTTCAAGGGCGCGACGTCCTGGTCGGGGATGATCCCGCCGACGATCACGGGGACGTCCACGCCCGCCTCCCGCAGCGCGTCGATCACGGCCGGGATCAGCTCGCGATGCGAGCCGGAGAGGATCGAGAGACCGATCACGTGGACGCCCTCCTGCAGCGCCGAGGCGGCGATCTGGGCGGGCGTCAGCCGGATCCCCTCGTACACGACGTCCATGCCGGCGTCGCGTGCCCGCACGGCGATCTGCTCGGCGCCGTTTGAGTGCCCGTCGAGGCCGGGCTTGCCGACCAGGATCTTCGGGCGGCGCCCGAGCTTCTCGGCCAGGCGGGCGACCTCGGACTGCAGCCCGGCGAGATCGGCGTCCGGCGTGGCCGCGGCGGCCTCGCCGACGCCGGTCGGCGCCCGGTAGCTGCCGAACACCTCGCGCAGGGTCCGCGCCCACTCGCCGGTCGTCGCGCCCGCCCGGGCGGCCGCGATCGTCGGCTCCATCAGGTTCGTCGCGCCGTCGGTCTCGCGCGCGGCCTCGGTCAGCGCCGCGAGCGCCGCGTCGACGGCGGCCTGGTCGCGCTCGGAGCGCCAGCGGCGGATCGCCTCGATCTGCTCGGCCTCGACGGCCTCATCGACGACGAGGATCCCGCCCTCGGCGTCGGCCGTCAGCGGGGACTCCTCGGTCTCGGCGAAGCGGTTCTGGCCGACGACGGTCTGCTCGCCCGACTCGATCCGGCGGATCCGCTCGCGGTGGGAGTCGACGAGCGCGGCCTTCATGTAGGGGACCGCCTCGACCGCGCCGCCGTGCTCGGCGACGACGGCCATCTCGGCCTTCGCGCCGTCGAGGAGCTCGGCGACGAGGCCTTCCATCACCTTCGAGCCCTCGAAGATGTCCGGGTACTCGAGGATGTCGGTCTCATACGCGAGCACCTGCTGGATGCGCAGCGACCACTGCTGATCCCAGGGGCGCGGCAGCCCGAGCGCCTCGTTCCAGGCCGGCAGCTGGATCGCGCGTGCGCGCGCGTCGCGCCCGAGCGTGACGGCGAGCGCCTCGAGCACGATCCGCTGGACGTTGTTCTCGGGCTGGGCCTCGGTCAGGCCGAGCGAGTTGACCTGCACGCCGTAGCGGAAGCGCAGGCGCCGCTCGTCGGTGACCCCGTAGCGCTCGCGGCCGAGCTCCTCCCAGAGGATCGACATCGCGCGCAGCTTGGCGTGCTCCTCGACGAAGCGCACCCCGGCGTTGACGAAGAAGGAGATGCGGCCGAAGACCTTTTCCATCTGGTCGGCCGGGACCCGTTCGCGGGCCGCGTCGAGCACCGCGATCGCGTTGCTCATCGCGTAGGCGATCTCCTGAACGGGGGTCGCGCCGGCCTCCTGCAGGTGGTAGGAGCAGATGTTGATCGGGTTCCACTTCGGGACGTGCTCGACGGTGTAGGCGATCATGTCCGCGATCAGCCGCATCGAGGCGGCCGGGGGGAACGCGTAGGTGCCGCGGGCCAGGAACTCCTTGATGATGTCGTTCTGGGTCGTGCCCTGGAGCTGCTCCTGGGCGACTTCCTGGTCCTCGGCGGCGACGATGTAGAGCGCCAGCAGCCAGGCGGCCGTCGCGTTGATCGTCATCGAGGTGTTCATCTCGCCGAGCGGGATGCCGTCCATCAGCGCGGCCATGTCGCCGCGGTGGGAGACGGGAACGCCGACCTTGCCGACCTCTCCCCGCGCCAGCTCGTCGTCGGGGTCGTAACCCGTCTGGGTGGGGAGGTCGAAGGCGACCGAGAGGCCGGTCTGGCCCTTCTGGAGGTTGCGGCGGTACAGCTCGTTGGAGGCCTTGGCGGTCGAGTGGCCCGCGTAGGTGCGCATCATCCACGGGCGGTCCGGCTCGGGCAGGCGCGTCTGATGGTCGGAGCTCATGGCCGTAATTGTACGGTCGCGCGGCTGCCTCTATCCTGGCGGGCATGGAGCAGACGGTCGAGGCGCCGCGCTTGGAAGGCCCGGGGAGCGGCCTCGGCGGGGCCTGGCGGGTGATCGTTCGCAACGACGATCACAACACCTTCGAGCACGTCGCCAACACCCTCGCCCGCTTCATCCCGGGCGTCAGCCTCAAGCGCGGCATGGAGATCGCGAACGTGATCCACTCGACCGGCCAGGCGATCGTCTACAGCGGCCACCAGGAGGCCGCCGAGCACTACTGGGAGCAGCTGAAGGGGGCGGGACTGACGATGGCCCCGCTCGAGCAGGCCTAGCGGTGCCGCGCACGGTCGCCGCCGCGGTCGCGCACGAATGCGCCGAGACGCCCTCCGGCTGGCGCTGAGCCGCCTCGGGCTCGCGGAGCTGCTCGCCTCGCTCGGCGCCGAGCTGCCGGTGCTCGCGGCGCCGCTGGCGGGAGGCGCAGGCACTACCGAGCTCGTGGCGGCGGCTGCCCGCGCGGGCAGCCTCGGCTTCCTCGGCGGCGGCTATGAGACGGCCGCGACGCTGGCCGCCGAGATGGCCGCCCTGCGCGCCGGCGGCCACGCGTTCGCCGTCAACCTGTTCGCGCCCGCCCCGCTGCCGGTCGATCGCGCGGAGTTCGAGCGCTACGCCGGCGAGATCGCCCCCGAGGCGGAGCGGCTGGGCGTCTCGCTGGAGGCGGCGGCGCCGCGCGAGGACGACGACGGGTGGAGCGCGAAGATCGAGGTTCTGCTCGCCGACCCGCCGCCGCTGGTCAGCTTCACGTTCGCGATCCCGCCGGCGGACGACCTGAGATCGCTGCGTGCGGCCGGTGTGACGCTCGCGCAGACGGTCACCTCGATGGCGGAGGCCGAGCTGGCCGAGCGGGCCGGAGTCGACGTCCTGATCCTGCAGGGCGCCGACGCGGGCGGCCACTGGGGCACGTTCACACCGGGCGAGCCGCCCGACGCGCCGGCGCTAGGCGATCTCCTCGCCGCGTTGGCGGGCCGTTCGCGCCTACCCCTGATCGCGGCGGGCGGTGTCGGTACGGCACGCGACGCCGCCGGCCTGCTCGCGGCGGGCGCCGCGAACGTCATGGTCGGCACGGCGCTGCTGCTCGCCGATGAGGCCGGCACGGTCGCCGCCCATCGCGCCGCGCTGAAGGAGGCCGGCCGGGAATCGGTCGTGACGAGGGCGTTCACGGGGCGCCCGGCGCGGGGCCTGCGCAACGGCTTCATCGAGCGCCACGAGCCGGGCGCGCCGCTCGGCTATCCCGCGATCCACCACCTGACCTCGCCGCTGCGCCGTGCGGCGGCCGCCGCGGGGGACCCGGAGAGGCTGCACCTGTGGGCGGGCACGGGGTTCCGCGCGGCACGCGAGGCGCCCGCCGGGGAGATCCTCAGAGAGCTGTCGGGCGCCTAGCGAGCTGACGCGCGACGCCGGGCTTTGCTCAGGCGGCGTCGCCGACGGCGTGGCCGTTCGGCCCGTGGCCGTTGCCGGCCGCGACGGGGGCGGCGCCGTTCGCCGTGACCTGGCCGGCCGCGGTCTGGTCCCACCAGCCGTAGAGGACCGGCACCTGGTACCAGCCGGAGTGGCGAGCGCGGAAGTAGGTCATCTCCTCGCCCTCCCAGTAGCGCTCCCAGTCGAGTTTGTCCTCGAAGGCGGCGAACTGCTGGAACTTGTAGCGGTCGTCGCGGGCGCGGTAGACCGCGTAGGAGCTCGCGCCGTAGCGGAGCGCCACGGCGGCGGCCTCGTTCAGCGCCTCCTCGAAGCCGTCGCCGCGGAAGCCCGTCGCGTACCAGGGGACGATCACCACGCCGGCCATCACGCACCGACCTCCGCGTGGATCGCACCGGGGCCCTCGGCCGTCTTGCCCTGGCCCTCGGAGTCGGCGCCGACGAGGATCGAGATCTTGCCGAGGTGCTTGTTTTCGAGCATCAGCTGGTGCGCTTCGGCGACGCCCTCGAAGCCGAGCGTGCGCCACAGCACGGGCCGGATCTGGCCGCTCTCGATCAGCTCGTTGGCCTTCATGCACTCGTACGCGTTGGCGAAGTGCGAGCCGAGGATCTCCTTCTGGCGCATCCACAGGACGGCGACGTTGAAATCCACGTCGATGCCCGTGGTGCCCGCGCAGATCACGACTTTGCCGAACGTCTTGGCGGTGAAGACGGAGACCG
Source organism: Solirubrobacteraceae bacterium (assembly GCA_035571915.1). Taxonomy (GTDB): domain Bacteria; phylum Actinomycetota; class Thermoleophilia; order Solirubrobacterales; family Solirubrobacteraceae; genus Palsa-744. The sequence continues at coordinate 15,974 of DATNBM010000104.1, forward strand.
GGAGGGTCGCTTTGCCGACGTGCTCGAAGACGATGTCGGGGGCGTCGCCGAGGATCTCTTTGACCCGCTTGGCGAAGCCCAGCGCGACCTTCGAGCGTTCCTTCTCCTCGTCGGCCGTCTCGCCGCCCTTGCGCATCATCCCCGCGAACTCGCCGCGGTCGATGTAGTCGACGGCGCCGAGGCGCTTGACGAGCTCGCCCTTCTCCGCCGAGGAGACGACTCCGACGCAGTTGGCGCCGGCGGCCTTGCAGATCTGCGTGGCGAACACTCCGAGGCCGCCCGCGGCGCCCCAGATCAGGACGTTCGAGCCGGCCTGCAGGTTGCAGCGGGTGATCAGCATCCGGTAGGCGGTGAAGTAGACGAGGCCGTAGGAGGCGGCCTCCTCCCAGGTCAGCGACTGGGGCTTGGGAAGCAGCTGCTGGGCCTGGACCTTCGTGAACTGGGCGAAGGAGCCCCACGTCGTCTCGTAGCCCCAGATCTTCTGCGAGGGGGCGGCCATCGGGTCGAGGCCGTGGACCTCGGGGTCCTCGTAGGAGGCCTGGTTGCAGTGCACGACGACCTCGTCACCGGGCTTCCAGCGGGTCACGCCCGCGCCGACCTTCCAGACTACGCCCGAGGCGTCCGAGCCGCCGATGTGGTGGCCGTACTCGGGGTGGTCGCCGTACTTCATGACCGACACGGGCTTGCCGAGCGCCGCCCAGACGTTGTTGTAGTTCACGCCCGCGGCCATCACGCGCACGATCACCTCGAAGGCGCCGGGCTCGGGGACGTCGACCTCCTCGACCTGGAAGGCGTCCTTCGGTTCCCCGTAGCGCTCCTCGCGGATCACCCAGGCGGCCATCGTGGCGGGCAGCTCGCCGGGCTCGACGTCGACGGAGGACACTTGCTGAAGATCGATTGCCACGGGCCTATGAACCTCGCGTGTTCGGGGACAAGTTGCGAGCAGCATCCTACCCGGCCCGTTGTCGAGCGGGCGAGCCGCTCCCGGGCCGGGCGCTCCAGGGCGCGGCCGATGGGGCGGACGTTCGACCGAGCGATGCCCGAGGTGTGCTGTAGCTTGCCCCGCATGGCCAGGCGACGGGGGGTGCTGCTCGGAACGCTGCTCGCGCTCGGGCTGATCGTCGCTCCGGCCGGGGCGACGGAAACGACCGTCGACTGCGCCGAACTGCAGAGCGCGCTGAGCGGAGCGAAAGCGGGCGACAGGATCGTCCTCGACGAACTCTGCAAAAGCGGGTTCCCCTACAAACTGCCCTCGCTCCCGGTGACGCTGGCCGGCACGCCCGGGGCTGGCTTCGACGGGGGCACCACGGCACAGCTGGAAGGCACCAAATCGACGCCGACGATCGAAGGTCTGATCTTCGAGAACGCGACGAACCCGGCCGTGGAAAGCGGCGGCGCGCTGACCCTGAACGTCGTCGGCGCCCCGGCGACCGTGACCCTCCTCAACGACAGGTTCGTCAACGACCACGCTCCGAACGGGGAAGGCGGCGGCGCGCGGATCAACACCGACCCCGCGCTCGTTACGGTCACAGGCACGACGTTCAGCGGCAACAGCGCGGGCGGGCCGGGCGGAGGCCTCGTGGTCTACGCCGGGGAAGCCAAGCTGAGCGCGGACACGTTCACCGGCAACACCGCGAGCGGCCCGTCCGGGGGCGGGGGCGGGCTGGTCGTGTCAGCGGTCGGAGCACCGATCTCGCTCTCGGCCTCGGAATTCAGCGGCAACTCGGCGACGGACGGGGGCGGGGGCGCGGTGCTCGAAAACCAGGCCTTCCCCGTCGGCTTCGTCATCACGGGCAACACGTTCAGCCACAACACCGTCGCGGACGCCGCCGGCGAAAGCAAAGACTCGCGCGGCTACCTCGGCGGAGGTCTGTCGCTGTTCGAGGACTCGGCCGAACCGACGAGCGTGGTGCAGAGCGGGAACGTGTTCGACTCCAACAGCGTGAGCTTCAAAGCGGCGCCGGTCTCGGCGATGGGCGGCGGCGAGTCCGCCACGCACGTCGCGCTGACGAGCACGGGCGACCGCTTCACGAACAACACCCTGCAGTCGCCGAGCGAAGCGAAAAACACGAAAGCGGAACACGTCTGGGGCTGGGGCGCGGGCCTTTCCGTGACCGAGTGCGGCGATCCGAGCGAAGCGTCCACCACCGCCCCGAGCGTGGTCTCGACCCTGACCGACGCGGTCGTGGCTCACAACACCCTCCTGAGCGGGCCGAGCGCCAACGGGGCCGGCATCTACGTCGGCTTCGTCTGCGCCACCGCCTACACGGCCCTGCAGGTCGCGGACTCGACGATCTCGGGCAACCTCATCTCGGGGGCGGCGGGGCCGGTGGCCGGGATCAGCGGCGGGCCCCGGGACACCCTCGGCCTCGCGAACACGATCCTCGCGGGAGACTCGGGTCCCGAGCTCGGCGGCTTCAACGGGCTGGCGGGCGTGACGGCGAGCTACAGCGACGTCTGCTCGGGCGCCGCTCCGTTCGCCGGCACGGGCAACGTCTGCGCCGACCCGAAGCTCGCCGCGCCGGGCAGCGGGGACGTCCACGAGACGGCCGCGAGCCCGACGCTCGAGGCCGGCTCCAACGCGCTCGTGCCCGGGGGCCTCGCCACGGACGCCTACGGCGGCCCGCGCATCCTCGGACCGCTCGGCTGCAGCGCGAGGCCGGCGGCGGTCGTCGACATCGGCGCCGCCGAGTACGCCTACCCGGTGCCGCCCTGCGTGCCTCCCGCGCCGCTGGGTCCGGTGATCTCCGACCTGAAGCAGAGCGCGAGCAAGTGGCGCGTGGGCGGCGCGGCGGCCCACCTCAGCTCGCGCCCGATAGCCCACATCAAGCGCCCGCCGGTCGGGACAACCTTCACCTTCACGCTCGACAGGGCCGCGGTCGTGACGCTGCGGTTCACGACCGTCGTCCCCGGCCGGCGCGTCGGTCGGCGCTGCGTCGAGCAGAGCAAGCGAAACCGCCACAAGAAGCGTTGCTCGCGGACGATCACGGCGGGCGTCCTGAGCTTCAACGCCCACGCCGGAACCGACAAGATCCGCTTCTACGGCGTCCTCTCGGGCCACCGGCGCCTTCGACCGGGTGCGTACACGATGACGGCGACGGCCACCGCGTCGGGCCTCTCAGGCGCGGCCCGGACGCTGCACTTCACGATCGTACGCTGAGACGCTTCAGTCGCTCGACGGTGGATCGCGCAGCTCGCGGCGCCAGACGAGACGCAGGCCCGACCAGTCCTCGTCGATCGCGGCGACCTTCACGTCGACGATCCCCAGCGGCAGGGCCAGGTCGCGGATGTCCTGCTCGCGGATGTCGCTCTCGTGACCGGCGGCGCGGCGGGGCCAGGCGACCCACAGGGCGCCCTCGGGGAAGATCCGCTGCGCGAGCGGCTCGATCGCGCCCGCGAGTTCCTCTAGCGCCCGCACGAACACGATCGTGACGTCCTGCGCGGCTCCGGCCTTGCCCGGGGCCGAGGCGGTCGGGGCCGGTCTCGCGCGCTTCTCGACGGCGCCCTCGGGCAGTTCCCCGGCCGACCAGCCGGAGGGCGAGCCGAGCAGCAGCAGTCGCCCGCCGGGCTTGACGCCGAGCTTCTTCCACAGCGGGGTGCCCGAGTAGCCGGCCACCGGGCGATTATCCAGGCGGGGCCGCAGGCGCGGGTGCCGCTCGCTGCAGCTAGACGCCGACGGTCTCAGCCAGCCGCGAGGCTTCGGGCGAGCCCTCGGGCACGGCGAGTGTCTCGGCCGGCGCGGGGGTCGGCCGGTCGCGGCCGATCAGCGACCAGGCGACGAGGGCGCCGACGAACGCGACGCTCGCGCCGAGCCGCAGCCCGTTCTGCAGCGCGTAGACGAACGCTTCGTGGGCCGCTTTGACGACGGTCGCCGACGGGGCGTGTGTAGGAGCCCCGGAGCCGAGCCCGTTGCTGATCGCTTCGCGCGCGCTGCTCGGGACGCCGGGGAGCAGCTGGGCGAGCTTGTTGCTGCCGAGCGTCGAGACGAGCGCGCCGAGGACGGCGACGCCGAAGGTGCCGCCGACCATCCGGCTCATCGAGAGGATCCCGGAGGCGACGCCGGCCTTGGCGGGCTCGACGGCGTTCATCGCGGCGGTGCTCATCGGCGACATCACGAACGCCATCCCGATGCCCATCAGGACGAAGCCGGGCAGCAGTGTGGAGTAGGCGCTTGAGATCGTCAGCGAGGACTGCCAGAACAGCGAGCCGGACACGCAGAGCAGCCCGAAGGTCATCAGCGGGCGCGGCCCCACGCGATCGGCCAACCGCCCGGCGATCGGGGCGATCAGGACGATCATCAGCGTCGAGGGCAGGAAGCGGACGCCCGCCTGCAGGGGGGTGTAGCCGCGGATGTTCTGCATGTAGAGGGCGAGGAAGAAGAACATCGCGAGCATCGCGAAGCTGACGATGAAGGCGACGATGTTCGCGCCGAGGAAGCTCCGCGAGCGGAAGAAGGCGAAGTCGACCATCGGCACGCGCCGCCGCGCCTCGACGATCGCGAACGCGCCGAGGCCGATCAGGGCGGTCGCGTAGAGGGCGATCTCGCGCCCGGAGCCCCAGTGCCAGCCGTTGCCCTTGATCAGCGCGAGCACGAGGGCGGCGAGGCCGATCGTCAGGGTCGCGACCCCTGGCACGTCGACGGTCCGGGCGACGGTTTCATCGCGCGACTCGCGGACCGCGAAGATCGTCACGAACACGGCGGCGACGGCGACGGGGAGGTTGAGGAAGAAGATCGACTGCCAGCTCACGCTTTCGACCAGGAACCCCCCGAGCACGGGGCCGATCGCGAGCGCGAGCGCCGACACGCCGGCCCAGGTCCCGATCGCGCGGCCGCGCTCCTCGGCGGGGAAGGCGTTGGTGATGATCGAGAGCGTCGCGGGCATCATCAGCGCGGCGCCCGAGCCCTGCACGGCGCGCCAGGCGACGAGCCAGGTGTCGTTCGGGGAGAAGCCGATCGCGGCGCTCGAGCCGGCGAACACGACGACGCCGGTCAGGAAGAGTTTGCGCCGCCCGAACAGGTCGCCGAGTCGCCCCCCGGTCACGAGCAGGACGGCGAAGGAGAGGGTGTACGCGTTGACGGTCCACTCCAGCGAGGCGGTCGAGGCGTGCAGCGAGCGCTGGATCGAGGGCAGCGCGACATTGACCACCGTGTTGTCGAGCATGATCATGAAGAGGGCGAAGCACATCGCCCCGAGGGCCCACCAGCGCCTGTTGTCGGCGTTCATCTGCAGCGCGCGGATCTTCTCTGTCATCGGGCGGGTCCTTTCCCTGCGGGTCTGTGGGCGGCGATCTCCTCGCGCCGGTTCGCGACCAGCGCGAGCGCCTCGCCGAGCGCCCCGGCCTCCTGCTCGTCGAGCGAGTCGACGAAGCCGTGGAGCGCCGACAGGCGCGCCTCGTTGAGCGCCTGTGGCACGCGCCGGCCGGCGGCGGTGAGGCGGACGCGCTTCATGCGGCGGTCGTCCGGGTCCTCCTCGCGCTCGACCAGGCCGCGCTCGTAGAGCCCGTCGACGGCCCGGCTCATCGCCGCGAGGGAGAGGCCGAGCGAGTCGGCGAGCGCCTTCACGGAGCGCTCCACGCCGTCGGACTCCAGGGCGCAGAGCGCCTTGATCTGGGTGAAGGAGAGGTCGAGCTCGGCGATCGCTTCGAACGTGCCGAGGTTGGCGTTGCGCATCAGGTAGGCGGCGAGGGCGTAGAGGTCGCCGGCGAGTGCGTCGCGGTCGGAGGCAATTGCTTGCATAGGCGCAACGATATGACGGGCGCAATGGTTGCGGTGTGTCGTTGGTCACACAACTACCGGCGAGGTGTGTAGAAAGAGGAGCGTGGACCGGGATGTCGCCCTGTGACCGGCCTGCCCGCGCTGCCAAGGCACCGGCAAGGTGCCGATCTCGCTCTGGGCCTGGCTGTCGACGTGGAAGTTCTACGGGCCGAAAGAGGAGCGTTGTCCGCGCTGCAGAGGCAGCGGCCTGATCCGTGAAGCTGCCTGACGCCGCGCGGCGTGTTCTCAGGGTTCGAACCGAGCCCTCTAGACTCACCCCCATGACCCTCGACGGCACGATCCTCGGCAACTGCGCATCCGAACAGATGGAGGCGCTCGAAAACGACTACGGGACCGACGAGTCGGCCGAGGTCGGCGCGGTCATCACGATCGTCCAGGTCCTCAAAAAGCTCGACGAGGACGGCGAATACAGCTCGACGGTCAGGATGCGGCACAACATCGCCGACCCGTACGCGGCGATCGGCTACCTGCGGGCGGCCGAACAGACGATCCTGCAGCAGCTCGGCGGACCGGCCGAGTAGCGCCGACGGCGCGCCCTACCCCGCGCGCAGCTCGGGCGCGGGGGAGAGGCCGAGCCCGGCGGGGCGCTCGGGCGGGCGCTCGGCGATCCGCGCCTCCCGTTCGTGGCGGCGGCGGGGCCGCCACACGCGCAGGTACTGCGCCCCCGCATAGGACCCGACGACGGCGACCACGGAGACGATCTGCGCGGCCCACGTCTCGACGTTCGGGAAGATCGAGAACCACGTCCCGGCCCACCCGGGGACGTGCATCCAGGCGATGTCGGTCGTGCCGATCCAGCCGGCGAACTGCATCTCGTTGACCTCCTCGCCGACCATCACCCACAGCACGACGAGCAGCATCCCGCCGGTGATGATCAGCAGGCGCTTGTAGGGCAGGCGCTGGTGCAGGCCGAACGTCATCACGCCGACGGCGGCGGTGAAGAGCAGGCCGAGGACGACCCCCTCGAGGACGACGGCCGAGCCAAAGGAGACGCGCAGGCCCTGCAGGAACAGGACGATCTCGAAGCCCTCGCGGTAGACGGAGGTGAACCCGAGCAGGCCGAGCCCGAGGATCGTCGAGCGCACCGCGACCTCCTCGCGCGAGCCGAGCAGCCGCCGGCGGCGCTTGTGGTGGTGGGAGATCCAGCCGGTCCAGTAGACGCGGTGGAAGAACCAGTTCATGACGAGCAGCAGGACGAGGATCGCCGGGATGCCGGTGATCGCCTGCACGGTCAGCCCCCCGTCGCCGAACGCCCCGATCGTCCAGACCGCGACGAACCACGTCGCGACCGACGCGAGCACCGCGACGCCGCTGCCGACCGCGACCGGCTTGCGGTAGGCGCGGTTGCCGCCGAGGAAGCTGGCCGTGATCGCGGCCAGCACGAGGATCGTCTCGAGTCCCTCGCGGAAGACCAGCACGGCGCTGTCGACGACCGCCGAGGTCCGGCTCATGTGCGTGCCCGCTTCGGTCGGGTCGGGCGTCCCGCCGTGCGCGTTCCAGCCGAGGATCACGGCGACGACGGCGACCGCGAGCGCGGCGAGCACCCACAGGCGCATCGCGCGCGATTGGACGGTCCTGGTGCTCGTCGACTGGCTCATCTCACTCCTTGCGCTCAAACCCGACCACCGGAGTCGGGTATCCGTGGCGAGCAAGCTATCACAAGTTAGGGCACCCTAATTAGGTGACCCTAATAAGGAGATGACTTGGACTGCCTCTGGGGCCGTTCGCGCAGCCGGATGTACGCACGCGCGTGGCGGGGCGGGTCAGGCGCCGCGCGGGAAGGGCAGCTCGAGCACCTCGGCGCTCGCCCCGCCCGCGACGGTGAGGGTCGCGCCCGGCTCGGCCTCGCGCCGTACCAGAGCGAGCGCGATCGGGCCGAGGCGGGGGGAGTCGACGACGCTGCCGAGGTGCCCGACGAGCTTCTCGCCGAGGTGCAGCTCCGCCCCCGGTTCGGCGGGCGCGGAGAGCGTCAGCCCGCGCAGGTGTCGGTTCGGCTTGCCCTTGTAGAACAGGCGGGCGACGGTCTCCTGGCCGACGTAGCAGCCCTTCGTGAAGCTGACGGCGCGGTCGTTGAGGCCGGCCTCCTGGGGGATCGTCGTCTCGTCGATGTCGACGCCGTAGCGGGGACGGCCCAGCTCGACGCGCAGGACCTCGGCCGCGGCCTCGCCGACCGGGGCGGCGCCGCGCGCCTTCAGCGCGGCGATCAGCGCCTCGGTCTCCTCGGCGATGCAGAGCAGGTCGATGCCGACGTCGGTGCGGATCGCGAGCGCCCTGTGGTCGTCGATCTCGGTCACCGCGTGCGCGTGCTCGGCGGAGCCGGGGTCGCAGCCGGCCACCTCGGCCGCGCGGGGGCCGATCAGCGAGATCAGGCCGCGCTCGAGCGTGCGCTTGTGGAGCTCGACGCGGTAGCCGACCTTGAAGCGGCGGATCATGTCGAACAGCGCCTGCAGGGTCGAGCGCTCGGTGTCGAGGAGCAGCTTGACCTGTCCGTCCTCGCCGGCGAACGCGAGCACGCGGAGGTCCCCGAGCATCTTTCCCTTGTGGGTCAGGAAGGCGGCGTAGCGTCCCTCGCCCGGGGGGAGGTCGGACAGTTCGTTCGTCACCTGGCCGTTCAGGAACTCGGCGGCGTCCGGTCCGGTCAGGGCGAGCTTGCCCCGCTCGGAGCGGTCGAGCACGCCGCAGCCCTTCCTCAGCACCCGGTACTCCTCGGCGCTCGTCTCGATCGCGGTCGCGGCCATTGCTTCGAGAATAGCCACGCTAGGCTTCGGGTCGATGGGCCTCGCCGACACCTTCCAGTGCATCGTCGACTCGCTCCCGGAGGACTGGACGGATCTCGAGCTCGACATGCGGATCGCCGACGAGTCCCGCTACGTCGAAGCGGCGCTCTACCTGGCGACGTGCAACGCCCGGCCCTACTCGAAGAACGACTGGCACTGGCGCCTGATCGTCGCCCACAACTTCGGCCACGCGGCCGCCGCGCAGACCGTCCACGGAGCGTTGAAGCTGCTCGACGACGCTGCCATCGAGGGCGAGATGGTCGTGCGCGAGACGCGCTCGGGGCGGGTCGAGGTGGTCCCGCAGTGGGGCCGCCCGCAGTCGGCCCGCGAAGAGTTCCGTCGGATCCGCGCCCAGTAGCCGCCGGTGGCCCGCGCCGTCGTGCTCACGGCCGACCTCCTGTTCGGCTCGAACGTCCGGGGGGCGCTCTCCGCGGCGGGCCACGAGGTGCGGCTCGCGGGCGCCGAGGGGGCGCTTCGTGACGCGCTCGTAGCCGGGCCGGCCGACGTGGTCGTCGTCGACCTCACCCACGACCCCCTGCTGGGCGTGCAGGCGATCGCCGAGCTGCGCGGCGAAGGCTTCCTGACCGGCGTGAAGCTGCTCGGCTACTACTCCCACGTCGAGCCCGGCGTGCGCGACCTCGCGCTCGCCGAGGACTTCGACCAGGTCGTCCCGCGCTCGCGGATGGCCCGCGAGGGCGCTGAGATCGTCACCTCGCTGGTCAAGACCTGACGAAGCTCGCCGGCGAGCGCGACGCCGTGCCGCGCCGGCGAGGCGGGCTCTCCCGCCGCCGCAGCCAATCGGCCCTCGTACGGTCGTCGAGCGGGCGCTCGCGGCCGTGGACAAGCGCTTCCCGCGGAGCTATGTTCCGGGCATGCGCCGGGGGGTCAGCGTCGCCGTGCTGCTTGTGCTCGCCGTCCTCGCGATGCCATCGAGTGCCGGCGCGGTGGATCCCGAAGAAGCCGTCGCGGGTGCCGGGGCGAGCTGGTTCTCCGGCGATCTCGATTCCCAGATCGGCGAGAACTGCTCGGTCATCGGCTCGCCCTACACGGAGACGATGGTCTCCGCCGTCGCCAACTACGGGGGCGTCAAAGGCGTGCCGGTCGTCGGGCAGAAATACTGGACGTCGTTCCTCGTCTCGATCCCCGGCGACCCGTGCGGCCCCGGTTCCTCGTCGGTCGAGACGGACGTGGTGCTGCCGCCGAACACCGAAGTCGACGGCAGCCGCCCGATCCGCTGCTTCGGGCAGCCGTCGGGAGCGCACACGTTCGAAGAGCTGACCGGGAAAGGGTGGTCGTTCGACGGCTATAGCGGCGCGTACTGTCCCTCCGCCGCGTCGCCCTCCTCGCTTCACTCGGGCGGGCTGTCGTTCGGCTTCAGGCCGCTCGCGACCGGCCAGCTGTTTCAGATCTTCGTCCCGGTGATCTCCTCGGCGCCGCTCGTCGGGGCCGGGCACTCGCCGCCCGACGGCTTCTACTGGCTGACCGACGCGACCGGCGTCTACGCCAACCCCGGCCTCAGCACCGTGTGGGCCAACGTCTTCTCGGCGCCGAGCAGCGGCTCCCCGTTCATCTACTTCGCGCACGAACCCGCGACGCCGTTCTGGGAACCGAAAGCGCCGGAAAAACCGTTCGACCTGCGCAACCGCGTCGAATTCAACGCCAACCTCTACACCGCCCAGCAGGCCGGCAACCTGTGCTGGGAAATCCGCGCCGTGCCGAGCGGTGAACTGATCGAGAAGTGCACGGAAGCCGAAGGCTGGAACGGCACCGTCCCGGCGGGCGAACCCGACCTTCGCCAGGTCTTCGGCGAAGGCGCAGCCGCCGGCCCCGGCGGCGGGTACGTGCCCGTCGCCTTCCTGCCGGAACTCTGGAACAAGGACTTCAAGATCGTCTGGCGCTTCACCTACGGCGGCAGCAAAGAAGCCACCGCCGAAGCTCCCTTCCACACGCTCTCCGGTCCCGACAGCGACGGCGACGGGGTGCCCGACGCCGCAGACGCCTGCCCGAGCGAAAAGGGCACGCTCGCCGACGGCTGCATGCCGCCCGCCCAGACCGACCCCGACGGCGACGGCGTCTACGGGGCCTCCGATCTCTGCCCGGCCGTCAACGGCATGGGCGCGCTCAACGGATGCCCCGGCGGGATCGTGCCGCCGGCGCCGGAATCGAAACCGGCGCCCCCGACCCCGCCCAAGGCCTTCGTCGCGACGGTCCGCCACGGCCACGCCTCGGCGGTCAAGGCCGGGGGCCGCATCCTCCTGAAGACCGGGCTGACCGTCGGCTGCCCGGCGGGCGGGCCGGCCTGCTCGGTGCGGCTGATCGCGACGGTCAGCGGCGCCCAGGCCGCGAGCGCATCGGGCGCGGCGCACCGCCCGCTCACGATCGGCACGTTGCACGCGACCGTTGCCCCCGGCAGGTCGCTTGCGCTGACGCTGCGCCTCACTCCAAAGGGAGCGGCGCTGCTGAAGAAGCACCACCGGCTCAAGATCGCGTTGAGCGGGACCGCGAGCGCGCTCGGCGGCCCGGCCGTGAAGCTCGCGGGGACGGTCGCCGTTCCGTACCCGAAGGCGCGCCACCACTAGGTGCTCTGGAGCTGCCGAGGCCCGAGAACGGGCGCGGCTCCTCGACCGGCGGCGGTAGACGGGGAGAAACACGGTTGACTCGCGCGTGGCGGTGGGCATAGGGTCGGCGGAGCTGGTGGCGCGCCGGATGGGGGGACGCCGGACGCGAGCAGACCACCCATCGTCCTCAGACACGACAGGGGGTAGTGCAATGAGGAAGTTCTTTGGCGCCGTAGCGGCGCTGCTGGCGCTCACCGTCGCGGCGGCCGTGCCGGCGGCGGCCAGCGCGGCGCCGCACTGGTTCAAAGGCAAAGTGGAACTGACGAGCGTCCCGGTCCCGGTCACGACGGCCGGCGGCCTCACGCTGATCGCGGCCGGAGCGACGATCAAATGCGTCGTAAGCGACACGGAGGAAATCTGGAACCCGGTCGGCGGCGGCGCGGGCGAAGACCTGATGACGTCGTTCAACTTCTCGAAATGCAAAATCACCGCGGGCTCGTCGGCGTGTCCGACCAAAGGCTTCGTCGAAGTCCTGTCGAACGGCCTGAGCTGGCCCTCGCACCTGCTCCCCGGGCCGCCGATCCGTGACGAAATCCAGAAGATGCGGATCATCATCAGATGCCTGGCGGGGACGGCGCCGGACGAATTCGAAGGGTCGCTGACGCCGGAAGTCGAAAAAAACAAACTCGTCTTCGGGCCCGGGAGCGGTGCGTTGACCGACCCGTTCTCCAACACCCTCGAAATCATCGGCAAAGACACGATGTCCGCCGCCGGCAAAGGCGCGATCAACGCCAAATAGGGTCGTGAACCGCGCGGGCGCTGGACCCGCCAGTTGAGCACGAGCAGCGGATGGGGGGCCGGAGTCTTGCCCGGCCCCCTCATCCGCTGCCATGCGCGCTGCGGGCCCGTGCGCGCTGTGGGGGTCAGGCGCGCTGCGCCGGTAGCTTCAGGCTGCGTTGACGCGGCTCAGCAGGGGATGGTCCGGCGCCGCGCCGGGACCCGGCCGCCCGACCGCGTCGCGCGCCTTCAGTCGCGCGCCGCATTTCTCGCAGATGCGGTGCTCGTCAACGGCTCCTCCGCAGCCGCGGTGCTCGATCACGACCGCCGGCCCGCCCTCGGGCGGGGCGTAGCGGTCGCCCCACTTCATCAGCGCGACGATCGTCGGCCACAGGTCGAGGCCCTTCTCGGTCAGCCGGTATTCGAACCGCGGCGGGCGCTCCTGGTAGGGGACCCGCTCGAGCACGCCCTGCTCCTGCAGGCGCGTCAGGCGCGTCTGCAGGACGTTGCGCGCGATCCCCAGGTGTGACTGCAGCTCGTCGAAGCGGCGCAGCCCGAGCAGGACGTCGCGCACGATCAGAAGCGACCAGCGCTCGCCGACCACCTCGAGCGCGCCGGCGATCGAGCAGGACTGGTTCTCATAGTCGTTGCGCAGCATTCCTAGACGAGCATAGCGGGGAGAGTTGCATCATGCAACGGGTCTGCTAGGGTGCGTTTCATCATGCAACGCAAATGGCGCGTCTCGCTCATCGTCGTGGCCGGGGTGTTCATGTCGAGCCTCGACCTGTTCATCGTCAACATCGCGTTCCCGTCGATCGGGCGGCACTTCGGGGGCGCCTCGGTCAGCTCGCTCTCGTGGGTGCTGAGCGCCTACGCGATCGTCTTCGCCGCCCTGCTCGTCCCGGCCGGCCGGTGGGCCGACGCGCTCGGGCGCAAGCGGGTCTTCCTGGCGGGACTCGGCGTGTTCGTGGCGGCGAGCGCCGCCTGCGCGGGCGCCTCGTCGGTCGGGATGCTGGTCGCCGCCCGGATCGTCCAGGCGATCGGCGGGGCGCTGATGCTGCCGACCTCGCTCGGCCTGATGCTGCCCGAGTTCGAGCCGGAGAAGCGCCACGTCGCGATCGGCCTGTGGGCCGCGAGCGGCGGCATCGCGGCGGCGGCGGGCCCGCCGCTCGGCGGCCTGCTCGTGAAGGCCGACTGGCGGCTCGTGTTCCTCGTCAACGTCCCCGTCGGCCTGGCGGCGCTCGCGTTCGGGCTGCGCACGCTTCGCGAGCACCGCGAGCAGGGCGCCTCGCGCCCCGACGTGGCCGGCGCGGGGATGCTGATCCTGGCCGTCGGCGCGCTCGTCGTGGCGATCGTCAAGGGCCAGGAATGGGGCTGGGACTCGGCGCGGGTGATCGCGCTCTTCGTCGCGACGCTGCTGCTCCTGCCGGCGCTGTGGCGGCGCTCCGAGCGCCACGCCACGCCGGTCGTCGAACCGTCGATGCTGCGCGTCCGGCGCTTCGGGCTCGCCGTCGGCGCCTCGGTGATCTTCTTCTCGGGCTTCGGCGCGATGTTGCTCGGCGGCGTCCTGTTCCTGACGGGCGTCTGGCACGAGGACGTCCTGACGGCGGGCCTGATGCTGTTCCCGGGGCCCGCGATGGCGACCGCGTTCAGCATCCCCTCGGCGCGGCTCGGCGCCCGCTTCGGCTACCGCCTGCCCGGCGCCGTCGGCTCGCTGCTGTTCGCGTCGGGCTCGCTCTGGTACATCGCCCGGACGGGCGACACCCCCCACTTCCTCACCGCCTACCTGCCGGGCGGGATCCTGACCGGCGCGGGCGTCGGCCTCGTGATCCCGACCCTGACCGGCGCGGGCGCCTCCTCGCTGGCCCCCGAGCGCTTCGCGACGGGCGCGGCGGTCCTGACGATGGGACGCCAGATCGGCGCTGCGCTCGGCGTGGCGCTGCTGGTCGCCGTTCTGGGCAGCGGCGGCACGAGCGCTTCGGACTTCCACGCGACCTGGCTGATCACCGTCGTCAGCGGTGTGCTGACATTCGCGGCGATGATCGCGATCGGACCCCCCGCCAAAGCCGGCGTCCCGGTCGACGAGGTGCTCGTGCTCGATCCCGTCGACGTCGCCGAGCTCCCCGCCGCCGCGCTCGTCGAGCAGGCGGCCTACCCGATCCCTGCGCGCACCTCCTCTGGAGCGATCGGCACGTGAGCGCGGTTTCGGAGCCCGCCGAGAGCCCGGTCCCGATCCGTGAGGGAGCGCGGCGCGTGCGGACGATCGAATGGGAGGACCCGACGGCGCTCGTGAGCGGGTCGAGCGGCCTGAGCGGCCTCGAGACGATGTGTCGCATCGCCGCGGGCGAGGCCCCGCCGCCGCCGATCGCGAAGCTGCTCGACATGGAGCTGGTCGAGGTCGGGGCCGGCCGCGCCGTGTTCGCGCTGCGACCAGCCGAGTGGATGTACAACCCGATCGGCTCGGTCCACGGCGGCATCGCCGCGACGATCCTCGACTCGTGCATGGGCTGCGCGGTCCACACGACGCTCGAGGCGGGCGTCGGCTACACGACGACCGATCTGCAGGTCCGCTACCTGCGCGCGATGCGGGAGGGCGGAGGGCGCGTCCTGGCCGAGGGCCGGGTCGTCCACGCGGGGCGCCGCACCGCGACCGCCGAGGGACGGCTGTTCCTCGAGGAGGACGAGACCGTCCTCTACGCGCACGGCTCGACCGGCTGCGTGATCCTGCGCTGAGACGCCCCGGCGCCCCGGGAGTCGTCCCCGATGCGTCCCGCGAAGCACGCCGGTTTGCGAAGCTCTGCGCATGACCGAGATCCGCGTTCGAGAGGCGACCTCAACCGATCTCGACGCGCTGAGCGGTCTCTACGAGCAGCTGACGGGAGCACTCGACGAGCCGCTGCCCGATCCGCCTCCCGACCCGCGCGAGGTGCTCGACCGGATCCTCGCCGACCCGGCTCGCAGCCTGCTCGTCGCCGAGCTCGACGGGCGGCTCGTCGGCACCGTCGACGTGCTGATCGCCCCGAACCTCACCCACCACGCCCAGCCGTGGGCGCTCGTCGAGAACGTGGTCGTCGCCGAGAGCGCGCGCCGGCGCGGGGTCGGCCGGGCGCTGATGCTGCGCGCGATCGAGCTCGCCCGCGAGGCCGGCTGCTACAAGGTCAACCTGATCTCCGGCAACGAGCGGACCGGCGCGCACGACTTCTACCGCAGCCTGGGGTTCGAGGCGATCGGCCAGGGCTTCAAGAGCTACCTGCTCGCGCGTTAGCGGCGGCGCGTCAGGGAGACGGCCCCCTCCCTCGGTGGGAAGGGCGGATGTGAGCCTGCCGACGCTAAGGGTCGGTGAGAGCGCATCCGCGCGTCGTCGTGAGGAGGCGCGCTCATCTGGCGGCAGGCGCCTGTAATGACGCCTAGCTGCGCGCGAAGCCGGCGATAGCAGCGGCGAGGGCGACGGGCTGGTCCTCGGGGGTGAAGCTGTAGGCGTCCTCGATCAGCTCGACGCGGCCGTCGTGCAGGGCCTCGGCGTAGCGGGCCGCGTTGGCCGGCGGGAAGACTCGATCTTCGGGGCTCCAGGCGAGCAGCACGGGCCCGGCGAAGCTCTCGATCAGCTGCGCGCCGGCCGCGTGGACGGGCGCCGAGGAGGCCGAGGACATGACCTTCGCGACGTCGCGCAGGATCGCGTCGTCTTCCAGCGCCGGCAGGGCATACCCGTCCCAGACCCCGGGATCGATCGGGCGCTTGACGAGCAGCCCGTAGGCGGCGTCCAGGCGACGCCCCTCGGGCTCGCGCAGCACCGACAGCAGGGCACCGAGGCCCGCTTCGTCGCGGGCGGCCGCCGGCAGGCCGTCGAAGGGCGGGGGCGGGAACTCGTCGTACGGCGTCTCGCACGAGTTCAGGACCAGGCGCGAGACCCGCTCGGGGTGGGCGGCCGCCGCGATCTGCGAGTAGGCGCCGCCGGAGTCGTTGCCGACGAGCGTGACCTCCCGCAGGTCCAGCACCTCGAGCGCCGAGGCGATCAGCTCGCCGCAGCCCTGCGGCGAGAGGTCCGCCCCGGCGGGCATCGGCAGGCGGTGCGAGCCGAGCGGTAGGTCCAGGCAGACGCACGTGAACTCGCCCGCCAGCCTCTCGACGACCTCGCGCCAGAGGTTCGCGTTCGCGAGCCAGCCGTGACTGAAGACGAGCGCGGGCCCCTCGCCGCGGCGGAAGCAGCCGAGCGGGCCCGTCTCCAGCTCGAGTCTCAACGCCTCGCCGAGCAGCGGAGAGCGTGTTCCCACGTCGCTCATCCTCGGGGCGCCCCGGACTCCGCCGTCGGTTGTGCGGCCTCATCCGGCGTTGCGTGTTCCTGTCCTGAGGAGTCCTTGGCCGGCGAGGCGTGCCCGTGCCGAGAGGAGCGCTCGACCACGCTCGCCGCCAGCGTCCGCAGCTCGGCGGCGACCGCGGCCGGCTCGGTCGTGTGGGGGACGTGGCCGGTGTCGAGCACGACCAGGCGCGAGCCGCCGATCAGCCGCGCGGCCCGGCGGCCGACCCGCACCGGGATGACCGGGTCGCGCTTGCCCCACAGCAGGAGCGTCGGCGCGGCGATCGAGGGGGCGTCCCGCCTGAGATCGTGCTCGGGCGAGGCGAAGCTGCGCCAAAGCTCGGCGACCGCGCGCAGCCCGGGGTCCTCGCGTGTGGTGGCAATGCCGGTCTGGCGCGCTCGCTCATCGGCGGGAGTGCGGGACCGCATGTAGGCGCCGCTGAAGGCCGGGTAGATCGCTCGCAGGAACGCGGGCCGGGCCATCAGCGCGCAGAACAGCCGTACGATCGGCGAGCGGCCCGCGAACCCGCCGCCGTCGACGATCGCGAGGCCGCGGACGAGGTCCGGGCGCCGGATCGCCATGCGTGCGGCGGCGAACCCGCCGACGGAGTTGCCGGCGACGATCGCGCCGCCCGGGGCGAGCTGCGCGACGGCCTCCTCGGCGACGTCCGCGAGGTGCATCGCCGATCCCGGCGCCGAGCCGGCGGGCGACTCGCCGTGGGCTGGCCAGTCGATCGCGATCGTTCGCATCTCGGCGAGCTCCGCGCGGAGCTCGTCCCAGTCGTGGCGGTCGTGGGCGCCGCTCGAGAGCAGGACCAGCGGCGGGGGTCCGCCCGGCCGCGGGTCGGGGCCCGCCAGGTCGTATGCGATCGGGCCCGTGGAGGTGTCGATGAAGGAGCTCATGCGCGCACCGTACCATAGTGACTGACCGGTCGGTCATCTTGACCGACCGACTGGTCATCTAGGATGGGGTGGATGGCACAGGCGAAGTCGACAGGGGCGAGCGCGACGGCGCGCAGAGACGGGCGGCGCGCCGGCGCGGGCGAGCGCTCGGCGGGGCGGACCCGCGAGGCGCTGCTCGCGGCCGGTGTCGCGGTGGCCGCGCGCGACGGCCTGGCGGGCCTGTCGGTCAACGGCGTGGTGGCCGAGGCGGGCGTCGCGAAGGGGACCTTCTACGTCCACTTCTCCGATCGCGAGGCGTTCGTCGACGCTCTCCACGCGGCTTTCCACGAGCGTGTTCTCGCCGCGGTCGAGGAGGCCACGGCGGACACCCCGCCCGGCGCCGAGCGGATCTGGCTCGGCGCGGAGGCATACCTCGACGTGTGCCTGCGCGAACGCGCGATCAAGGCGCTGGCCCTGGAGGCGAGAACCGACAGCACGCTGACGGAGACGATGTCGGCTCGCCACGAGCGCTTCGCGGCGAGCGCGATCCCCTCGATCCGCGCGATGGGCTGGCCCGAGGCCGCCTCGGCCTCGCAGCTGCTCGCGGCGATGACCTCGGAGATCGCGATCCGCGAGCTCGAGGCCGGGCGCAAGCTCCCCGCCGCGCGCCGCTCGCTGCGGCGCTTCCTCGGCCTGCCCGCCTAGCGCGGGCTCGACCCGGCTAGCTGGGCTGGGTCGCCTCGCCGCCGCCGAGCTCGGCGTGCGCGGCCAGCTCAGGATCGAGCGGGACGATCGCGGCGTTGGCGACGCGCGTGAAGGCGGGGTCGCCCGGCCGGGCGCGCCGGTGCATGGCGGCGCGGATCACCATGCCGTGGCAGACGACGAGCGCCGGGAGGGCGCCCGCGAGGATGTCGGCGAGCGCCGCCTCGACTCGCACCTCCTGCTCGGCGAAGGACTCGCCGCCGGGGAAGCCGAAGTCGGGGTGGGCGGCCGCGAAGGCGTCGAAGCGGGCCTCGTCCTCGGCGCGGACGTCGGCGAAGAAGCGGTCGGTCCAGTCGCCCGCGTCGGTCTCCATCAGGCGGGCGTCCTCGACCGGCTGCAGGCCGATCCTCGCCGCCACCGCGTCGGCCGTTTCCCGCGCCCGCAGCAGCGGGCTGCACCACAGCGCGGCGAAGCCGTAGGGGACGGCCCGCTCGGCCAGCTCGAGCGCCTGCGCACGCCCGGTCGCGTCGAGCGGGATCTGCTGCTGCCCCTGGAAGCGGCCCTCGTGGTTGTAGGCGGTCTGCCCGTGCCGGGCCAGGTAGACGCCGCCCGCCGGCCCGCCGGTCAGGAGAGGTCGAAGCGGTCGAGGTTCATGACCTTCGCCCACGCGGCCGCGAAGTCGCGCGCGAGCTTCTCGCCCGCGTCGTCGGCCGCGAAGACCTCCGCCAGCGCCCGCAGCTCGGAGTTCGAGCCGAAGATGAGGTCGACCGTCGTGGCGGTCCAGCGCGGCTCGCCGGTGCGGCGGTCGCGTCCCTCGTAGAGGTTCTCGCCCGACTTCGACCAGACCGTGCCCATGTCGAGCAGGTTCACGAAGAAGTCGTTGCTGAGCGTCCCCGGCCGGTCGGTGAGGACGCCGTGCGCGGCCTGCCCGAAGTTGGCGTTCAGGGCCCGCATGCCGCCCACCAGGACGGTCATCTCGGGCGGGGTCAGGTTGAGCATGAAGGAGCGCTCCAGCAGCCACTCCTCGAGCGGGATCTCCTCGCCCGCGTGCGCGTAGTTGCGGAACCCGTCCGCGCCCGGCTCGAGCACGGCGAAGGCGTCGACGTCGGTCTGCTCCTGGGTGGCGTCGGTCCGCCCGGGCGAGAACGCGACCGAGACCTCGTGCCCGGCCTTCCGGGCGGCCTGCTCGACGGCGGCGCAGCCGCCGAGGACGATCACGTCCGCGAGCGAGACGCGCTTGCCGCCGGCCTGGGCGTCGTTGAACTCCCGCTGGATCTGCTCGAGCTTCTCGAGCGCGGCGGCGAGCTCGGCGGGTTCGTTGACCTCCCAGTCCTTCTGCGGCGCGAGACGGATCCGCGCCCCGTTGGCGCCGCCGCGCATGTCGGTGCCGCGGAACGTGGACGCGGCCGCCCAGGCCGTCGCGACGAGGCGCGAGACGGACAGCCCCGAGGCGAGGATCTTCTCCTTCAGCGCGTCGACGTCGGCCCCGTCGATCGGCTCGCCCTCGGCCGCGGGCACCGGGTCCTGCCAGAGCTGCGGCTCGGGGACCCACGGGCCGAGGTAGCGCGAGACCGGCCCCATGTCGCGATGCAGGAGCTTGTACCAGGCCTTCGCGAACGTTTCGGCGAGCTGCTCTGGGTGCTCGTAGAAGCGCCGGGAGATCGGCTCGTAGTCGGGGTCCAGTCGCAGCGCGAGATCGGTCGTGAGCATCATCGGCGCGTGGCGCTTGGACGGATCGTGGGCGTCGGGGACCGTGTCCTGGGCCTCGTGGTTCTTGGGCGTCCACTGCTGCGCGCCCGCGGGGCTCTTGGTCAGCTCCCACTCATACGAGAAGAGGTTCTCGAGGAACCCGTTGTCCCATTTCGCGGGGTCGTTCGTCCACGCGCCCTCGAGGCCGCTGGTGAGGGTGTTGACGCCGTTGCCGCTCTCGAAGCTGTTGCGCCAGCCGAGTCCCTGCTCCTCGATCGGCGCCGCCTCGGGCTCGGGGCCGAGGTACTTGGGGTCGACGGCGCCGTGGGTCTTGCCGAACGTGTGACCGCCGACGATCAGGGCGACGGTCTCTTCGTCGTTCATCGCCATGCGGGCGAACGTCTCGCGGATGTCGCGGGCGGCGGCGAGCGGGTCGGGGTTGCCGTTCGGCCCCTCGGGGTTCACGTAGATGAGCCCCATCTGGACCGCCGCGAGGGGGCCCGAGAGCTTGCGGTCCTCGCTGTAGCGCGCGTCGCCCAGCCACGTGTCCTCGGTGCCCCAGAAGACCTCTTCGGGCTCCCAGATGTCCTCGCGCCCGAAGCCGAAGCCGAACGTCTGAAAGCCCATCGACTCCATCGCCACGTTGCCGGTGAAGACGAGCAGATCCGCCCAGGACAGCTTGCGGCCGTACTTCTGCTTGATCGGCCACAGCAGCCGCCGCGCCTTGTCGAGGCTCGCGTTGTCGGGCCAGCTGTTCAGCGGCGCGAAGCGCTGCGCGCCGCTGCCCCCTCCGCCTCGCCCGTCGGCGATCCGGTAGGTGCCCGCCGCGTGCCAGCTCATGCGGATGAAGAGCGGGCCGTAGTTGCCGTAGTCGGCCGGCCACCACTCCTGCGAGCTCGTCATCAGCTCGATCAGGTCGCGCTTGAGCGCGTCGAGGTCGAGGGTCGCGAACTCCTTCGCGTAGTCGAAGTCCGCGCCCAGCGGGTCGGAGAGCGTCGAGTTCCGGCGCAGCAGGCTCAGGTCGAGCTGGTCCGGCCACCAGTCCTGGTTCGTCCTGGGGCGCGGCACCTCCGCGGTCGGGCTGGCAACGGCCGGGTTCTCGCTCTCGCTCATCTGCTCCTGGTCCCTTTCTTCTCGACGCTCCTGCCGGGCGCATCGAGGGTATCGAGGCCGGCATGGCGGGGTCGTGATGGCGATCTGGTGGAGGTTGCGCGTCGCGCGGCGTCGGCGCCAGGGGAGCGAGTGACGAACGTCTTCGCCTAGATCCGCGTGACGGCCTCGATGTTGTGGCCGTCCGGGTCGAGCACGAACGCGCCGTAGTAGCGATCGGAGTACTCGGGGCGAAGGCCGGGAGCGCCGTGTTCGCTGCCGCCCGCAGCGAGCGCGGCCTCGTGAAACGCCTGGACCTGCTCGACGCTCTCGGCGCCGAAGGCGACGTGTGAGGCCGCGATGGGGTAGGCGGTCGAGATCGCGAACGGCCACTGCTCGCCGTCGCCGAACTCGACCTCGTCGGGCAGCACTTCGCTCGTCAGCGTCTCGGCGATCCCGAGCGGCGCGAGCGCCCGTTCGTAGAAGGCGCGGCTGCGCGCGAGGTCGCTGACGCCGATCGTGACGTGGTCGATCGCGGCGCGCTTCTCGGCCATGGCAGCGGTATACCCGATCGTCGCGGGCCCCGGTCGGTTGCGTCATAGAATCCGCACATGCGTCGCAGGGTCACCTTCTCGCGCAACCTGACGCTGTCGCTGTCGAGGACCTGCCGCTGCTACTGCAAGTACTGCGCCTTCGCGACCCACCGGGCGCACCTGCACTCCCCGGATGAGGTGATCGAGCTGCTCGACGGGGCCGCGCGGCGGCGCGTCAAGGAGCTGCTCGTGCTGACCGGCGAGCGGCCCGAGGTCAACGCGGGGGTACGCGCGAAGCTCGATGAGTACGGCCACGAGGACTTCACGGCCTACGTGGTCTGGGCGTGCGAGCGGGCGCTCGAGCGCGGCATCCTCCCGCACACGAACCTCGGCGTCCTGTCCCGCGAGGACCTGGGCCGGCTGCGTGAGGTCTCGGCCTCGCAGGGCCTGATGCTCGAGTCGGTCTCCGAGCGGCTGATGGAGACCGTCCACGCGGGCTCCCCGACCAAGCACCCGGCACGGCGCCTACAGACGATCTCCGACGCGGGCGAGCTGAAGATCCCGTTCACGAGCGGGATCCTCGTCGGCATCGGCGAGACCGAGCAGGAGCGGATGGAATCGCTCGCGGCGATCGCCGAGCTGCACGACCGCCACGGGCACATTCAGGAGGTGATCCTCCAGAACTTCGTCCCCCACCAGCGCTACTACGGACAGGAGCCGGCCGAGATCGCCGACGAGGCCGCACGCGAGTACTGGCGGACAGGGGTGGCTGACGGCCGGCCCGAGCTGCCGCTGCCCGAGTGGGCGTGTCCGGTCGACATCGAGGACATGAAGAGGCTGATCGCCGAGGCGCGCAGGCTGATGCCGGATGTCGGCATCCAGATCCCGCCCAACCTCGCCGACTGGTGGGGCGAGCTCGTCGCCGCCGGCGCGACCGACCTCGGCGGTCTCTCCGCCAACGGCGATCACATCTCACCAGAGCATCCGTTCCCCTCCCCGCACCAGGTCCGCAAGGAGCTCCAGGCCGACGGCTACGCCCTCACCGAGCGCCTCTGCGTCTACTCCGACTACATCGACCCCGAGTGGGTCGCCCAGGGCGTGCTCGACACGATCAAGGCGCGCTACTGGTCGTTCATCCCCCGCCGCGGCTCGGGCCGCACCGAGCCGCCGACCCCGATCGCGCCGAGCCTGGTCCCGGGGGCGATCGAGCGCGGGCGCCGCGGCGAGGCGCTGACGCCGCAGGAGCTGACCGCCCTGTTCGCCGAGACGCGCCCGGATGCGATCGAGGAGATCCGCCTCGCCGCCGACGAGCTGCGCTCCGAGCTCGCGGGGGAGACGGTCACGTTCGTCGTCAACCGCAACATCAACATCTCGAACGTCTGCACCGTCGGCTGCGCGTTCTGCGGGTTCGGCCAGGGCAAGCGCTCGCCGGACGCCTACGAACACGACCGCGAGGACTTCGTCGGACGCATCCACGAAGCGCTCGACTACGGCGCCACCGAGCTCTGCATCCAGTCGGGCATCCACCCCGACTGGGCGCTCGAGGACTACCTCGGGTGGCTGCGGCTTGCCAAGGACACGGCCCGCGCGGCCGGCGCGGAGCTTCACCTGCACGCCTACAGCCCGATGGAGATCGCGCACATGTGCGACATCTCCGCGCTGCCCCCGAGCGAGGTCTTCGCGGCGCTGCGCGAGGCGGGGCTCGGCTCGACGCCGGGGACGGCCGCGGAGGTGCTCCACGACGGGGTCCGCGAACGGATCTCGCCGAACAAGCTGCCGGTCGCGCGCTGGGTCGAGATCATCGAGGCCAGCCACGCCGCCGGGCTGCGTTCGACCTCGACGGTCATGTTCGGCCACATCGAGGAGCCCTGGGAGCTCGCCGAGCACATGCGAGTCGTGCGCGAGCTTCAGGAACGGACCGGCGGCATCACGGAGTTCGTCCCCCTCTCCTTCATCCCCTTCCAGACGCTGCTCGGGCGCACGCACGGCGTGCAGGAGATCTCACGTGAGGAGAACCTCAAGCACACCGCGATCTTCCGCCTCGCGCTCGGCCGGACGATCCGCAACGTGCAGGCCAGCTGGGTGAAGATGGGCCTCGACGCGGCCACCGAGGCCTTGAGCTGGGGGGTCAACGACCTCGGTGGGACGCTGATGGAGGAGTCGATCAGCCGGCTCGCGGGCAGCTACCACGGGACGCGCCTCGACCCGCCCGAGCTGATCGCCGCGGCCCACGCCGCCGGCCGCCCTGCCGCCGAGCGCTCGACGCTCTACGAGGTCCGTCGCCGCTACCCGCTCGCCGAGGAGGGCGGCGAGTGGTCGATGGCGGCGGCCGTCGCGGTATGAGCGAGCTTCGGCGCGGGTCGGTCGACGCGGGCGGGGCCTCCTCACGGCTGATCGAAGCGGGCCCGCGCGAGCGCGCAGAGGCCGTCGTCTTCGTGCACGGCAACCCCGGCTCGTGCACCGACTGGGAGGGCCTCGTCGCGGCAACCGGCGAGTTCGCCCGCGCGGTCGCCTTCGACATGCCCGGCTTCGGCGCCACCCAGGCGCCCGCCGGCTTCGCCTATGACATCGCCGCCTACGCGTCCTTCATCGCCGAGGCGCTGGCCGCGCTCGGGATCGAACGGGCCCACCTCGTGCTGCACGACTTCGGCGGCCCGTTCGGGATGGCCTGGGGTCTCGACCATCCCGACGCGTGGGCCTCGGTCGTGCTCTTCAACATCGGCGTCATGCCCGGCTACCGCTGGCACTCGATGGCCCGGCGCTGGCGGACGCCGGTGCTCGGTGAGCTCGTCCAGGCGTGGATCCCGCGCTTCGCATGGCGGCGAGCGATGGCGGCCGCCAACCCGAAGGGGCTTCCGGCCGGCTTCGTCGACAAGATGTACGACGAGTACGACCGCAAGACCCGCCGTACCGTGCTCGCCCTCTATCGCGCGACGCCCGACCCCGCCTCCACCGCGGCGGAGGTCGGCCCGAGACTCGCCGAGCTGCGCAGGCCGGCGCTCGTCGTGTGGGGCGCGAAGGACCCCTACGTATCGCCCGACTACGCCGAGCGCCAACGCGAGTTCTTCGACGTCGAGCGCGTGGTCGTACTGCCCGAGAGCGGCCACTGGGCCTTCCGAGACGATCCCCAGGCGGCCGCCGAGGCCGTCCTGCCGTTCCTGCGCGAGCGCCTCGCGGCCTAGCGACGCTGCTTCGAGGTGTTGGCTCGGGTGGGCGCTTCGGCTCGATGCGCGAGCTCGGAGATCGCCGCGGCGACGGCGAACGGGTGGGTGTACGGCTGCATGTGGCCGCCGTGGAGCAGGTGCAGCTTCGCGCCGGGGAGGGTGGCGGCGATCCGGCGTCCGAAGCGGGGATCCACGAGCTTGTCGCGATCGCCCTGAAGGACGATCGCCGGGGTGTGGATCGCGCCCATCCCGGCGCCGATCTGCCGGATGACGCCCGTAGCGGCCAGCTGCTCGCCGGCGAACGCCTCGAGGTTGCCGTGCGTCATGTTGATCGCCAGCAGGCGGTGCCGGTGGGCGGGGTCGACCCGCTGCGGGGAGAACGCGCGGTCATCCCCTGAGGAGGCGGTGAACGTGAGCATGAGCTGACCGAACGTCGCGTTCGCCACCTGGCGGATGACCGGCGCCTGCATGACCTGGACCAGATGCGCCTGCAGCTTGTTGGAGAAGCCGATCTTCATCCCGCCGCCGGCGGCGTCGACGAGCGCGAGCCCGGCGACGCGGCTCGGGTAGCGCTCGGCGAATCCCAGGGCGAGCGTGCCGCCGTAGGAGTGCCCGGCGATCACCGCCCGGGCGATGCCGAGCCGGCTCATCAGCGCGGCAAGCGTGGAGAGCTGCCGGTCGAACGGCACGTAGCCGCCGCCGGAGTAGCCGAACCCCGGGCGGTCGACCGCGATCGTACGGCGACCCGGAAGCAGCGCCGTGACGGCGTTCCAGTCTTCGGCCGTGCCCGGCAGGCCATGAACGAGCAGCACCGGGACACCGTGGCCGGGACGTTCGAGGTAGTGCATCAGCAGCCCGTCCACCACGACGAACGCCCCCCGCGGCCGAGGCTCCGAGGGCAGCCTCCCCCAGGTCCAGTTGAGCACGACGACCAGCAGCGCGAGCACGCCGAGCGCCCGCAACAGCATTCCTCGCCATCCACGCCCCCGAACCACGCGGGGAGCCTAGCCGGTGCCGCCGCGCGTCAGTCGCGGGCGAACTGCCCGTGGAAGGAGAACGGGATGTGATGGGGCACCTGCGCGCGCCCCAGCTCGCTGAGGTCCGAGGCGTCGAGCACGAGCAGGAACGAGCGCTCGCTGCGCTCGTCGAGCACGACCGACAGCAGCATGCCCCGGTCCTCCTCGGCGGCGCCAGGCTCGGCCACGAACACGGGCTCGCCCGGGTAGCAGCCCGACTCCGACCAGGCCAGCGTCGAGCCGTCGCTCACGTCGACCTTTAGCACCCGCTCGAGCCACCCGCTCGGGCCGTCGCCGACGCCCCACACGTAGCGGTACGGGCGCTCGTTGCAGCGCTTGTAGTTGATGCGCGGCAGCTCGAGCTCCTGATCGGCGAGGCTCTCGCGTCCCACCGAGCCCTTCTCCGGGTTCAGCGTGAAGCGCGTCAGCGTCGCGCCGCGCACGGGCTTGCTCGCGCGCAGCCGGTCGAGGTAGAGGTCCTCGACGATGCCCGCGTCCTCGAACGCGCAGAGGTCGACGAGCACCTCGCCGTCGTGCTCGTAGGCGTTGACGTGATGGAACGCGAAGCACGCGTCGGTCGTGAACGGGCCCTTCGTCTCGCCGCTCGTGCGGTCGACGAGCGTGAAGCGCGTGCCGCGCTCGGGCTTCCAGCGGTAGTTCTCGATGTAGGGACGGCCCGAGAGGGCGAGTGCGAGGGGGTTCACGACGAGCGGGAACTCGCCGAGCACGAACCAGCGCTCGGTCAGCCCGAAGGAATGCATGTAGGAGGGTTCCTTGGTCTTCAGCGAGGCCAGCACGCGGGG
>DATNBM010000105.1:0-56828 GCA_035571915.1 Solirubrobacteraceae bacterium
CGGGCCGAGCAGCCCGAAGAGGGCGAAGATGCGGGCGCGGCGGTGGTTAAGCCGGGCAGGCAGACGCGGTCGGCCACGGGTGGCCGACCGGACACGGCGCATGACGGACGGTACTCGGACCGCCATCGAACTGTCCGCTCACGATGCTCACGACGACGAGTGTATTCGGCTCGCGGCCGCCCGGCGGGCGGGGCACGGAATCTTTCCTTCGGCGGTCAGTCCTCGCCGAGCAGCCCGAAGCGTCGCCGCCAGCCGCGCGGGAGCATCGCCTCGAGCACGTCGTCGACGGTCACCACGCCGACCATCCGGCGGTCCTCGTCGACGACGGGGATCGAGAGCAGGTTGTAGTCGGCCATCAGCCGGGCGACCTCCTCGAACGGGGCGTCCGGCGCCAGGCACGGCACCTCGTGCTTGAGCTCGTCGCCGAGCCGCCGGTCGGGCTCGGCGCGTACGAGGGCGGTGACCGGCACGAGCCCGGCGACGCCGCCGTCGGCGCCGGAGACGAACACGGCGCTCAGCAGCTCGGGGGCGACGCGGCTGTGGCGGACGGCGCGCAGGGCGTCCTCTGCGGTGCTCGATCCGGGCAGCAGGACGAAGTCGGGGCTCATCAGGCCGCCCGCCTCGGCGGGGTCGTAGCCGAGCAGCGCGCGCACCTTCACGCGGTGGCTGACGGGCAGGAGCGTGAGGACGCTCTCGCGGCGGTCCTCCTCGAGCTCGCCGATCACGTCGACGGCGTCGTCGGGAGCCATGCGGGAGAGGATCTGGGCGACCTGCTCGTCGCTGCGATCCTCGAGGAACTCGCGCTGGTGCTGGTCGTCGAGCTCCTCGAAGACGTCGGCCTCGAGCTCCCGGTCGTCGTCGCCGACGGCCTGGATGATCTCCTCGCCCTCCTGTCGGGAGGCGGCCTCGACGAGGTCGGCGATCTGGGCGGGGTGGAGCTTGGCGAGCTTCGGGTGGGGCACGCGCAGGCGGACGGTCGGGACGTGGCCGACGAACGGCTCGACGCCCGCCCAGTCGAGGAACTCGCCGGTCGCGATGTGGGCGCCGAGCGGCTTGGGCAGCAGGCGCCGCAGGCCGCCGCGGGGGCCGGTGTCGACGCCGACGACCCGCCAGGAGCCGCCGACGAGGGCGAGCTCGATCTCGTTGGCGCGAACGAGGCGCGCGCCCTCGACGTTGATCAGCTGACGGTCGAGCAGGTCGCGCTTGAGCAGGACCTCCTCGGGGCGCCGCTCGAAGTGGCGCAGGTCGAGCTTCGCCTTGCGCAGCACGACCCCGCCCGCGCCGATGTCCGAGACGCGCTCCATGCCGAGGTAGGACCGCCGCCCGGCGACGGTCACGAGCACGCCCGTGATCGGCGGATAGCCGACGCCGCCGAGGCGGACGATCAGATCCTCGACCTTGCCGAGCCGCTCGCCGTCGGAGTCGCGCAACGGGCTGCCGACGACCGTCGAGAGATGGAGGATCGGCGGCGCCTGGGTGGCGGGCGCGTTCACGGCCTCAATCCTACGCCGAGCCCCCGGCGCTCACGCCCCGACGCGCGACTATGGTCGCTGCGAGCCATGCCGTTCTGGATCTCGATCGCCTGCCTGTCGGCCTTCCAGGGCCTGCTCGTCGCGCTCCCGGTGCCGCTCGATCATCCGCTCCTTCGGCGTCTGCGGGCGGGGGGCTGGGCGCTCGTGCTGCCCGTCTCGATCGTCGCGTTCGTGCTGATCGCCCGCGGCGCCGAACAGGCGAGCGCCCACGGGCTGACGTACCTGGCGCTGGTTGCGGTGCCGCCTCTGGCCGCGCTCGCGCTGGCCGGTCTCGCGCGCGGCGGTCGCCCACGCGCGTCGCTGCTGGCGGCGGCGCTGTTCGGGCTCGCCTGGGCCGACCGCGGCGGGCTCGCGGGCGACGGGGCGGCGACGGTGCTCTCGGGATTGAGCTGCGTCGCGCTCGGGTCGCTGCTCGGGGCGATCACACCACGGCGCTGGCTGGCGCTCGGGATCGTCGCGATGGCGCTCGCGGACACCGCGCTCGTCGTCTCCGACCTGCTGCAGGCGCCGAACGACGCGCTCAACGCCGCCCGTCCCGCGGCGGGCCTGCCGCGGCTTCAGAGCGAGACGTTCGGCTCGGCGGTGATGGGCTACGGGGATCTGTTCGTGGCGGCCGTGCTGGGAGGGCTGCTCGCGGCGTCAGATGAAGCTCAGCGTCCCGCGGCGGCGCTCGCGGCGATCCTCGCGATCGGCTTTGACCTGCTGTTCTTCGCGGTCCACGAGCTGCCGGCTACGGTGCCGGTCGCCATGGCCATGATCGTGGTCCTCGCACCCGGGAGGAAACGCGTTCGGTCGCGATACGGGAGAACAGCGACGGAGACCGGCTGTCCCAAATATGAGGATTCTCGCAAAGGGTTGACAGGACCATCGCCGTGAGTGCATAGTGGCTTCCACGGTCGTGGGGATCGGGCTCGCGGCCGCCGCCGGCGCTTGGAGGGCGCGCGGCTCATCAATCGGCTGGATGCCGTCACATCGACGAGAGGGGCATGATGTTGAGGCGATGGGCCTTGGCTGCGCTGTGCGCAGCCGCAACAGTCGCTGCGCTGACGGCGACGAGCGTGTCCGCCTATGCGGCAAACGCCGCCGCGGGCTGGGGCAGCAACGGATCTGGGCAGCTCGGCGACGGCACGACGGCCGAAAAAAGCGTGCCGGTGAACGTCGCCGGGCTGAGCGAAGTCAAGCAGGTAGCGGCCGGCGGCGATCACACGCTGGCGCTGATGGAAAACGGAACGGTCAAGGCGTGGGGTGCCAACGGATGCGGTCAGCTCGGTAACGGGACGACCACCTCGAGCAGCACGCCGGTGACGGTCGAAGGACTCACAGAAGTCGCATCCGTCGCGGCCGAATCGGGATACAGCTTCGCGGTTCTCAAATCGGGAGCGGTCAAGTCGTGGGGGTGCGGTGCGGGCAACGTGCTCGGCGACGGCAGCACCGCGAATCGGACCACGCCGGGCGCCGTCAGCGGCCTTTCGTCGGTGGTCTCGATTGCGGCGGGCGGCAGGCACGTGCTGGCCGTGACCGAAGGCGGCCACGTCTACGCGTGGGGCACGAACAACTCCGGCGACCTCGGCAACGGCTCCTACACCGAAGGGGCGTCCGAACCGGTCGAAGTCAGCGGCATCACCGAAGCGAAGTCGGTCGCGGCGGGAGAAATCTTCAGCCTGGCGCTGCTGACGAGCGGCAAGATCGACTCGTGGGGTGACGATGAGTGGGGCGGCCTCGGTATCGGCTCGACCGAAACCTCGGGCAAATGCAAACACAGCGCCGAATGGCCGTTCCGGTGCAGCGACACCCCGCTGGAAGTGAGCGGCATCTCGACGGCGACGCAGATCGCTGCCTACGGGAACAACGCCTTCGCCCGCCTCGAAGGGGGAACCGTGAAGGCGTGGGGAGAAAACGCGAACGGCGAGCTCGGGATCGGAACCAACAAAGGCCCCGACGAATGCCTGCTCGAATTCTACGTCACCGAATTCGGCTACGAAGGCTGGTACGTCTGGCCGGCGGCGTGCGCGACGAGCCCGGTGACCGTGCCGGAACTGTCAGGCGTCACGGCGCTCGCCGCGGGCCACGACCACACGCTGGCGCTGCTCAGCGGCGGGCAAGTGGACGGTTGGGGTCCCAACATCACGGGCACCAAATCGTCCTTCCGCTACGCGCCGAGCCCGGTGCCGGGGGTCGGCGAAGTGCAGAGCGTCGCAGCGGGCGGGGGGGACAGCTTCACGATCGGTCCGCCGCTGCCGACGGTCACGGGTGTCTCACCGGGCACCGGCTACGGGACGGGAGGTGAAACGGTGACCGTCACGGGCACGAATCTCACCGCCGCGACTGCGGTCAAGTTCGGCCAGACCGCCGCGCCGCACATCACGGTCAACTCGTCGACGTCGATCACGGCGACCACGCCGAGCCACAGGCCGGCGAGCTTGGACGTGACGGTCGTGGCGTCGGGTGCGACGAGCGCGACATCCTCGGCGGACACGTTCACATTCATCCCCGAAGTGCTCGGTCTGGGCCGGTGCGTCAACGTGGGGCCGGGTGCCGGCGCCTACAAAACGGGCACCTGCGGCAGCCCGCTCGCCGAAGGCCGGTATCAGTGGTACCCCGGTGTGGCGAAAACGGGCATCACGTTCACCAACGGCACGGAAACCGTCGAAAAAGTCGAAAAACCGCACAAGGTGCTCTTCGAAACGACGGGCAAAACGCAGCTCCTCTGCACGGGCCTCTCGGGGACCGGCAACTACTCGGGCACCAGCATCCTCACCGGTGCGTCGCTCAAGTTCACGGGCTGCGAAATGTCGGGAAGCAAATGCTCCTCGGGCGCGGTGTCCGGGGAAATCGTGACCGAACCGGTCGGCGGCTCGCTCGGCTGGCGTGAAAAAGCCGGCAACCTGGTCGGTGAGAGCCTCGCGCCGTCGAGCGAAAGCGGGCCGCTGTTCGAAGCGACCTGCGGTACCGCGACCGTGGCGGTCACCGGTTCCGCGATCGGGCAGATCACGCCGGCGAACAACATGACCCTGTCCTTCTCGCTCAAGCTCAAACAGAGCAAAGGCGTGCAGGCGGTCGAAGCGTTCGAAGGCGAAGAAGCCCAGACGCTGCGCATGAGCATCAACAAAGGCTCTTCGGTTCAGACCGGGGTGAGCCTCGAAGCGATCCAGACAGGCGAAGAAGAACTCGAGATCAACACCGTGATCTGAGGGACTCGCCGTGCGGGGCGTCGCAAGGCGCCCCGCACGGTTGTCGCTGATGCGGAGGGCGCGGCGCTTCAGCCACCGGAGGCGATCCGGGGCGGCCCGAGCCGCTCCGCCCGCACCTCAGCAGCGCCCTCGCGCAGACGGTCCTCGAGCTCGGCCTGCGTCGCGATCTCCCGCGCCGTGACCTCGAGCGCCGGCGGCGCGGAGACCTCGCGCTCGGAGGAGGCCCCCGCCGCCTCGATGCGGCGCACCTGCGGCACCACGCGGGTGTCGAACGAGCCGACCGCTTCGTTGTAGGCGGAGACCGCCGAGGACAGCTGGCGTCCCGCCTTCGCGAACGGCGCGACGAAGCGCGCGAGGCGCTGGTGAAGCTCACGCGCGTCGGCCGCGATCTCGCGGGCGGACTCGGCGATCAGCTCCTGGCGCCAGCCGTAGTGGACCGCCCAGAGCAGCCCGATCAGCGTCGTCGGCGTCGCGATCAGGACCTGCTGGGAGACGCTGTACTCGATCAGCCCGGGGTCCTGGGCGAGGGCCGCCTGGTAGATGCCGTCGGAGGGCACGAACATCACGACGAACTCGGGCGTCGCGTCGAACTGGCGCTGGTAGCCCTTGGAGGCGAGCTTGACGATGTGCTCGCGGGTCTGGCGGGCGTGGCGCGCCGTATGGGCCTCGCGCTCGTCCTCCCGCTCGGCCTCCAGGGCGGAGAGGTAGGCGTCGAGGGGGACCTTCGAGTCGACCACGACGAGCTTGCCGCCGGGGAGCTTGACGAGCATGTCGGGACGCAGCGTCCCTTCGCCGGTGTCGATCGTGCCCTGCTCGACGAAGTCGCAGTGGCTGACCATCCCCGCCATCTCCACGACGTTGCGCAGCTGGATCTCGCCCCACGAGCCACGCGTCGCCGGTCGCTTCAGCGCCGTCACGAGGTTGCCGGTCTCGCGGCGCAGAGTGCCGACGCCTTCGCCGAGCTGGCGGAGCATCTGGGCGAGCTCCCCCTGGGCCTGGCGGCGCTCGCGCTCCAGGCGCCCGATCTCGCTCTCCATCCGCCCGAGCTTCTCCTGCACGGGCGCGACGAGGCCCTTGATCTCCTCGGTGCGCAGCGCCATCTCGCCGGCGGCGCGCTCATGATCGGCGCCGCGCGACTCGGCGACCGTCTGCGCGAGCGTGGCGCCGGTCTGGGTCATCAGGTCGAGCGTCAGCGCCTTCATCTCCTCGCGCATCGCCTCGCGGGTGCGGTCGCGCGCGGGCCGCGCGAGCAGCGCCGCGACCACGGCGCCGAGCAGGATTCCAAGGACCAGCATGAGGATCGTCATCGCGTCACTCCATCGTTGGGCGGCTGTCCAAGATCGCAGCGCGCCCGGACGGGATGAACGCGGCTTCCCAGGCGGCAGAACGGCTCGCTCGCCGAGCGGCAGCGGCTTGACATATCTAGGACCCCTGTCTATTTTCGGGTGTTGCGGAGTCGCCGATGGCGGCGCGCCGGTGGGCCTGCTGCCCATGCGATGAGGGGTCGTGCCGTGGCGGAGGGTTTCTGCGGGCATGGTCCGCAGAGACAAAGAGGAGGGTGAGAATGACAGCCAAGAATGGCTGGATGCGGTCGTTCAGACTGCTCGGCTGCCTGATGGCGGTCGCGATGCTGGCCTCGGCGCTGTTCGCGTCGGTCGCGAGCGCGAAAAAAGCCGAACCGACGAACCCGACCGCCTACATCAACATGGGCGACTCGGTCTCGTTCGGCTACACGAACGAAAAATTCGTCCTGAACTACCCGGCCGAGCCGCCGAGCGCGTTCGAAGGCGGCTACCCGAACCTGGTGGCGGCGAAGCTCGCGAAGAAGGAAGCCAAGCTCGGCAACAAACTGTCCCTACTCAACCTGGCCTGCCCGGGTGAGTCGAGCAAAGGCCTGATCGGAAACGGCCCGATCGCGGAAGGTCTGGAAGCCGCCAAAGAAACCACCAAATTCACCGGTGGCGAAGCTCCCTGTGGCTGGCACAACAGCTCCGGCCTGCCGCGCCACGTCGAATTCGGCTCGGTCTCGCAGCTGGAAGCAGCTGTCGGGATCCTGCAGTCCGCAGCCAAAAAAGAAGGTCCTGAAATCAAGGACATCACGCTGCAGATCGGCTCCAACGACGAGCTCCACAAGCTCGGCGAATGCGCCAACGAAGCGTACCTCGCCGCGCACGGCTTCACGAGCTTCATCGAATGCGTGACGGTCGAAGCGAAAAACACGCTGTTCCCGATGATCATCAACAACCTCGGCCTGACCGTCCACGTGCTCCGCACGCCGATCGCAGAAGGCGGCGGTGGGTACACGGGACCGATCTCGATCCTCGGCTTCTACAACCCGCAGGCGTTCCTCGTCGGCGGCAGCGACGGACTCCAGAAAGCGCTCGACGAAGCGCTTGACGCGACCGTCTCCGGCGGTGGCTTCGGCCCGGCCGTGACGGTTGCGGACCCGTTCAAGAAGACCAACGCGACGGGCAAGAAGTCGGCCACTTCGCTTGAAAAACTCGACACCGAGCTGAAAGCGATCTGCACCTACACCGAAGAGTGCAACCCGTTCGACCGCAAGCTCAACTACGAAAAAAAGCACGAAGTCACGTTCACGGCAGAAGAATGGGCCGCGTTCGAAGCTCCCCTGAACGAAAAATTCGAACAGGGCAAACCTGGCGGGGCGTTCCTCGAAGGTGACATCCACCCGACCCCGGCCGGCGACGAACTGTTCGCCAAACTGGTCGGCGCAGCGCTGAAGAAGGCCTAACCCTCTCGGTTGGAGCGGCCCACGGGGCGTCCGCCGCAAGGCGGGCGCCCCGCCCGCGTCAACGGGCGCCGTCGGGCTCTTCGTCGCCCCCGTTCGAGGGTCAGGAAGCCGCCGCGGGGTCGGCGCTCGCGGCCCGCTCCTCGGCCCCGACCTCTTCGAGGATCCCGAGCATCGCCGTCGCCGCCGGCACCAGGCGCGCGCTGGCGGGCATCGCGGCGATCACGCTTCTGCTGGGCCCGCCCCCGAGGGAGCGGATCGCGACGTCGTCGCGGACGGCCGACAGGGCCATGTGCGGGATCAGCGCGACCCCGACGCCGGCCGCGACGAGACCCTGGACGGTCTGGTAGTCGTCGCTCTCGAAGGCGACGTTCGGCTCGAAGCCCGCGGCGTGGCAGCGGCGCACGACGTGGCGCGCGCACGGGCTCTGCTCGGAGGTCTGCACCCACGCCTCGCCGCTCAGGTCCTCCAGTCGCAGACGCTCGCGCGTCGCCAGGCGGTGCGCCTTGGGCAGCGCGAGGAACATCGGGTCCTCGAGCAGCTCGGCCCGCGTCAGGCGCTCGCCCTCGAGCGTCTCGCCCTCGAACTCGAACAGCAGCGCGAGGTCCAGCTCCCCGGCCCGCAGGCGCGGCGCGACGTCCTGCGGCTCGCCCTCGGCGAGGCTCAGCTCGACCTCCGGGTAGGCGGCGCGGAAGCGAGCGATCGCGCGCGGCATCAGGGTCGCGCCGGCGGTCGGGAAGGAGGCCATCCGCAGGCGCCCGCCCCGCAGCCCCGCGATCGCCGCGAGCGCCTCTTCGGCGGCCTCGATGCGGATCAGGATCGCTTCGGCGTGGCCGACGAGCGTCTGGCCCGCCGCGGTCAGGCTCACGCCGCGCGGGTGGCGCTCGAGCAGCGCGAGGCCGGTCTCGGACTCGAGCGCGGCGATCTGCTGGGAGACGGCGGACTGCGTGTAGGCGAGCTCCTCCGCGGCGGCCGAGACCGAGCCGCGGTGGGCGACCTCGCGCAGGATCCTCAAACGGGCCACATTAAGCATTAGTCCAGCTAATACTAGCAATCACAAAGATCATTGGAACTGATAGCGGGTCGATGCCACTATGAACCGAAGAAGAGAGCGACACCAACTTTCGGCCGGGTCTCCCGGCCAACTCAAGGAGAGAACGAAATGCCTGCAAAGATCATCGTTTCCTACGACGGGACCGCCAACGAGGACGACGCCGTCGCGCTCGGCCGCCTGCTCGGCCAGGCCGGCGGCGAGGTCTCCCTCGCCTACGTCAACCACAACCCCGAGTCGGTCGGCGACACGCAGGGGATCCTCAACCGGGGCCTCTCGCTACTCGGCGACGCGAACGCCGCGACCCACGTCGTCACCGACCGCTCGACCCCGGAGGGCCTCGCCGCGCTGGCCGAGCGCGAGAACGCCGACGTGATCGTGTTCTGCTCGGACTCGCACACCGCCAAGGGCCACGTCTCGATCGGCAACTCCGCCCAGCGCCTGCTGCAGGGCGGCCGCACGGCCGTCGCGATCGCCCCGGTCGACTTCGCCGAGCAGGCGCAGATCCGCCGCATCGTCGCCGTCGGCGACGGGGACGGCGGCGCCCGCCAGACCGCCCAGACGCTCGCCGGCGCGCTCGGCGCCGAGGTCGCCCCGGTGGCCGGAGAGGACACCGACCTGCTGGTGATCGACTCGCGCGCCGAGGCCCAGCTCGGCCAGGTCTCGCTGAGCTCCTCCGCCGAGCACCTGATCGAAATCGCCTCCGGCGCGGTGCTCGTGCTGCCCCGCGACGCCCAGCCGTCCTTCGGCGGCGGCGTGCACCAGCCTTCGGCCGCGTAGCGAAGCAGCAGGCACCCAGTCGTACGAGCGGGGCGTGGCCGAAGGGCCGCGCCCCGTCGTCGTTGCAGGACCTCAGCCGCGGCGGCGCAACCGCGCCGCGCGGGCGAGCGCCCCCGCGAGGTCCATCCCGCCGCCCAGCAGATGGGCCAGCGGGCCGGTCCAGAAGCGCGCCTCGAGGTGTCGCAGCGGCAGGATCCGGCGGCGCGTGCTCACGGCCGCACGGTATCGTGGCGACCGTGGCAGGCGCGCTGAAGACGACCGTTACCGAGCTGGGCGACTCGCGCGTCCGTCTGCAGGTCGAGGTCGAGCCCTCCGAGGTCGAGGGCCGCGTCGCGCGCCGCGCCCGCCAGCTCGGCGGTCAGCTGAAGCTCCCGGGCTTCCGCAAGGGCAAGGTTCCCGCTCCGCTCGTGATCCAGCGGATCGGTCGCGAGGTGATCCTCGAGGAAGCCGTCCGCGACACGCTCTCGAGCTGGTACTCCGACGCGATCGCGGGCGCCGGGATCGTCACCGTCGGCGACCCGAAGCTCGACATCGACATGGCGCACCTGCCGGAGGAGGGCCAGGCGCTCGAGTTCTCGATCGAGATCGGCGTGCTGCCGAAGGCCGAGCTCGGCGAGTACAAGGGACTGGAGGTCGGCCGCGCCGAGCCCGAGGCCGACGAGCAGCGCGTCGAGGCCGAGATCGAGTCGATGCGCGACCGTCTCGCGCGCCTGGAGACGGCCGAGCGCGCCGCCGCGCAGGGCGACTTCGTGGTGATGGACTACCGCGGCACGCTCGTCGGTGAGGAGGAGCCCTTCGCCGGCGGCGAGGGCCGCGACCAGCTGATCGAGCTCGGCTCGGGCAACCTGATCCCCGGCTTCGAGGAGGGACTGCTCGGCGCCTCCGCGGGCGAAGAGCGGATCGTCAAGGTCACCTTCCCCGAGGACTACGGCAACACCGACCTCGCCGGCCGCGAGGCGAACTTCGAGGTCAGCGTCAAGGAGATCAAGGCCAAGCACCTGCCCGAGCTCGACGACGACTTCGCCGCCGAGGCGGGCTTCGACGATCTCGAGGAGCTGCGCGGCGACATCCGCGAGCGCCTGCTCGCCGCGGAGGAGAGCCGGATCGAGGCCGAGTTCCGCCAGGCCGCGCTCGACGCGGCGGTCGAGAACGCGAAGGTCCCGGTCACGCCCGAGCTCACGACGGCGCGAGCCCGCGAGATGTGGGAGCGGATGATCCACTCGCTCGGTCACCGCGGCATCTCCCGCGAGGCCTACCTGCAGATCAGCGGGCGCAGCGAGGAGGAGATCCTCGCCGAGATGCAGCCCGAAGCCGAGCTCGGGCTGCGGCGCGAGGCGGTCATCACCGCGGTCGTCGCGGCCGAGGGCATCAGCCCGAGCGACGAGGAGCTGATCGAGGCGCTCGCGCCGACCGCCGAGCGCGAGGACGTCGAGCCGCAGACCCTGCTCGAGGACCTGCGCGGCGCCGGGCGGCTGGACGACGTCCGCGAGGACCTCGCGGCCCGCCAGGCGATCGACGCGATCGCCGAGGCCGCCAAGCCGATCCCGCTGGCCCGCGCCGAGGCGCGCGAGAAGCTGTGGACGCCCGAGAAGGAGAGCCCGCCCACCGGCGAGCCCGCAGTTACCGCCGAGACCGCCGGAGAGGCGGGCAAGCTGTGGACGCCAGATCGCTAGCCTCTAGAGGAATCCGTCAAGCGTTGGCAAACAAAGCGAGACCATGAGCCCACTTGTTCCGATGGTCGTCGAGCAGACCTCACGCGGTGAGCGTGCCTTCGACATCTACAGCCGCCTGCTCAACGAGCGCATCATCTTCCTCGGCACGCCCGTCGACGACCAGATCGCGAACCTGATCGTGGCCCAGCTGCTGCACCTGGAGTCAGAGGATCCCGAAAAGGACGTCTCGCTCTACATCAACTCGCCGGGAGGCTCCGTCTACGCGGGCCTCGCGATCTACGACACGATGCAGTTCATCAAGCCCGACGTGCAGACGATCTGCGTCGGCATCGCGATGTCGATGGGCGCGCTGCTGCTGGCGGGCGGGGCCGCGGGCAAGCGCATGGCGCTGCCGAACGCGAAGATCCTGATCCACCAGGTCTCCTCGAGCTTCCAGGGCCAGGCCACGGACATCGAGATCCACGCCAAAGAGATCATCGACGTGCGCCGCCGGCTGGACGAGATCATCGCCAAGCACACCGGCAAAGACCTCGAGCAGGTCGGCAAGGACACCGAGCGCGATTACTTCATGAGCTCGGAGGAGGCCAAGGAGTACGGAATAATCGATCGTGTGATCTCGGAGCACTAGCTCCGGGGCGCACAGGGTCGAGGCGGGACGCAAGGGATATGGCCAGACCGACAGACTCCAACGAGCAGCTTCTCTGCAGCTTCTGCGGCAAGTCCCAGCGGCAGGTCAAGAAGCTGATCGCAGGCCCGGGCGTCTACATCTGCGACGAGTGCATCGATCTCTGCAACGAGATCATCGACGAGGAGCTCGCCGCCCCGCCCGCCTTCGACATCGAGAACCTGCCGAAGCCGAAGGAAATCTACGACGTCCTCGACGAGTACGTCGTCGGACAGGACCCCTCCAAGCGCACCCTCTCGGTAGCGGTCTACAACCACTACAAGCGCGTCCAGATGATGATGTCGCCCGACTCCGACATCGAGCTGCAGAAGTCCAACATCCTGCTGCTCGGCCCGACCGGGTGCGGCAAGACGCTGCTCGCGCAGACGCTCGCCCGGATCCTCAACGTGCCCTTCGCGATCGCCGACGCGACCGCGCTGACCGAGGCCGGATACGTCGGCGAGGACGTCGAGAACATCCTCCTGAAGCTGATCCAGGCCGCCGACTACGACGTCAAGAAGGCGGAAACGGGGATCATCTACATCGACGAGGTCGACAAGATCGCGCGCAAGGCCGACAACCCGTCGATCACCCGCGACGTCTCCGGGGAGGGCGTCCAGCAGGCGCTGCTGAAGATCCTCGAGGGGACGCAGGCCTCGGTGCCGCCCCAGGGCGGGCGCAAGCACCCCCACCAGGAGTTCCTCACGCTCGACACCACGAACGTCCTGTTCATCTGCGGCGGGGCGTTCGCGAACCTCGACAAGGTGATCGAGCGCCGGATCGGCCACAAAGGCGTCGGCTTCGCGGCCGCGATCGAAAAGAAGGCCGAGCGCGACACGGGCGAGATCTTCGAGCACTGCCTGCCCGAGGACCTGATCGAGTACGGCCTGATCCCCGAGTTCATCGGCCGCCTGCCCGTGATGAGCGCGGTCCACCAGCTGACGCGCGACGACCTCGTCTCGATCCTCGTCGAGCCGCGCAACGCGCTCGTCAAGCAGTTCCAGCGCTTCTTCGCCTTCGACGGCATCGAGCTCGTGTTCAGCGAGGACTCGCTGACGGCCGTCGCCGACAAGGGCCTCGAACGCGAAACCGGCGCTCGCGGGCTGCGCTCGATCATCGAGGAGATCCTGCTCGAGGTGCAGTTCGAGCTGCCCTCGCGCCGCGACGTCAAGAAGTGCGTCGTCACCAAGGAGACCGTCGAGAAGGGCCTCACGCCGACGCTCGTCACCGAAGCGGCCCCGGAAGAGGCCGCCGACTCCTCCCCGCAGCAGGAGTCCGCCTGATCTGAGGGCCTCGCGCCGCCCTCGCAAGGGCGCGGCGCGGTCCCCGCGCGCCCGTGCAGCCGCTAGGATCGGCTCATGGCACGCACCCCCAAGAAGAAGACCTCGCGCGTCGACGCCGCGAAGGAGCTGCCCTGGGCGGCGCTCCTGCAGGGCGCCGTCGTCGTCGGCCGGCGCTGGAAGGCGCTCTCGGTGAAGGACCGGGAACGGATCAAAGCGCTGCTGGCCGAGTCCGGCGGGCACATCTCGAGCCTCAGCTCCAAGCAGCGCAAGGAGCTGAAGAAGCTCACGGGCAAGCTCGACCTGGCCGGGATGGGCCGGGAGCTGATGGCGCTGCGCGGGCGGGGACGCCGGCGCAGGTAGCGCCCGGCGGCTCCCGTAACTGTGATGGCCGACGAGTCGCTGGAGACGCTCTCCACCGAGGAGCTCCACGATCGCGCGGTCGGCCACGCCGAGCGGCACCTCGACGTGCGGTTCTTCTGGTCGCTGCTCGAGGTGATCCCGGCCGCGGAGGCGGCGAGCGGCGACGAGGGCGAGGGCAAGTACGACATCCAATCCTCCAAAGGGCTGATCTGGGACGCGCTGCACAGCGGCGAGGGCCGGCTCGGGGAGGCGCTGCGCCCGCTGTTCATCGACTACCTGCGCAAGCACCCCGACGCCTGACGGGCGGGGACCGGGGGCGGGCTTGAGCGACCGGACGCGCACGCAGGGGGGATGGAGCGAGGCTCGCGCCGAGGGCCGGCTGCGCTCGCTGGAGCTGTTCGGGATGCGCTTCGGCCTGGACCGGATGCGGCGCATGATGACCGCGCTGGGATCGCCCGAGCGGAGCTACGAGACGATCCAGGTCCTCGGCACCAACGGCAAGACCTCGACGACGCGCATGACGGCGGCGATCCTCGAGCGCCACGGCCTGCGCACCGGCGCCTACACCTCCCCGCACCTGACCGCCTACCGCGAACGGGTCCAGCTCGGCGAGCGCGAGCTCGCGGCGGCCGACTTCAGCGCGGCGATCGCGCGCGCCGACCGGGCCGCCGAGCAGGTCAACCGGACCCTCGCCGAGGACGACCACGTGACCCAGTTCGAACTGCTCACCGCGGCCGCGCTGTGGGAGCTCGCCGAGCAGGGCGTCGAGGTGGCCGTGATCGAGGCGGGCCTCGGCGGCCGCTACGACGCGACCAGCGTCGTCGAGGCCGCCGTCACGGTGCTGACGAACGTGGGCCTCGAGCACACCCGCTGGCTCGGCCCCACGATCACCGACATCGCCGAGGAGAAGCTCGCCGTCGTCCGCCCGCGGGGGACGCTCGTGCTCGGCGAGGGCCTCGCCCCCGACGCGCTCGCCGTCGCCGAGCGCGTGGCCGAGGAGCGAGGCGCGCGGATCGTGCACGCCGAGCCGCTCCCGGCCTCGGTGCCGCTCGCCTCGCGGGGCCCGTTCCAGCGGCGCAACTTCGCGGTCGCGCGCGCGGCCGCGGCCGCCTACCTGGCCCACAAGGGGATCGAGCTCGACGCGGAGGCGGTGCGCGAGGCCGCCGCGGCGACGGTCGTCGCGGGTCGCGTGCAGACCGTCGCGGAGGATCCGCTGACGGTGCTCGACGGGGCGCACAACCCCGACGCGGTCGCCGCCCTCGTGGAGGCGATGCCCGGCATCTTCGGCTCGACGCCGCCGGCGCTGGTGCTCGGGGTGCTCGAGGACAAGGACGCGGCGGAGATGCTCAAGCTGCTGCTGCCGGTCTGCGCGCGCACCTGGTTCACCGCGCCCCCGAGCGAGCGGGCCCTGTCCCCGGCCGCGCTCGAGTCCCAGGCCCGCCAGCTCGGCTTCACCGACACCCGCTGCGAGCCGCGTCCCGCGCGGGCGCTCGAGGCGGCGCGGGAATGGGCTTCCGAGCACGGCGCCGCCGTGCTCGCGACCGGCTCGGTCTACCTGGTCGGAGAGCTGCTCGCCCAGCTCTCCGGGGAGACCGCCGAGCAGGACGGGGATGCGGTCGCCGGGCTGCGCGCGGGAGGCGCGGGGCGATGAACGGGGAGGGCCCGTCGGTGCTCACGATGATCGGCGCGGTGGCGCTGATCGTGGCGCTCGTGATCCTCGTCTTCTTCGCTGCTGGTTACGGCTTCGGCCGCCTCTTTCTCTAAACTCGACCGGCCGATGATCCCGATCGCGTACTTCGGAATAGAAAGCAGCGGTCTGAACCTGGCCGTCGACCTCCTGTTCCTGTTCGTCGCGGTCCTGTACGTCTCGACGATCTACTGGACCTTCAGCGACGCGCGCCGCCGGATCGAAGATCCGATCCTCGTCTACTGCGCCACCGCCGCCGCCGTCTTCCCGTTCGTCGGGCCGGTCGTCTACATGGTGCTGCGCCCGCCCGAGTACTTGGAGGACGTGCACGAGCGCGAACTGGAGACCCAGGCCGCCGAAGCGCGCCTGCACCAGCTCGACCAGACGCTGTGCCCCCACTGCGACTACCGGATCGAGAGCGACTTCGTGCGCTGCCCGAGCTGCCTGCGCAAGCTCAAGGAGCGCTGCGTGAACTGCAACCGCCCGCTCGACCAGGCCTGGACGATCTGCCCCTACTGCGAGGCCGACGTGCCCGGCGTCGGGACGCGCACACGCACGCGCCGCCGGCGCGGCGCGGCGAAGGCCGAGGAGGAGCAGGAGATCGAGCTCGACTCGCCGATCGAGGGCGAGGAGCTCGAGGTCGAGCCCGCCGCGCCGGTCGCGGCGGTCGAGCCCGCGACGGCTCGCGCCCGGGCGGCCAAACGGCAGACCACGGGCCGCACGCCGCGCTCCGGCGGCCGTCCGCGGCCCACCTGATCCCGGGTGGGCGGGATTCAACACCGAACAAAGGAACCCATGGACCGCACGCTGATCCTCGTAAAGCCCGACGCCTTCGCCCGCGGCCTGTCCGGCGAGATCATCGCCCGCTTCGAGCGCAAGGGCCTTCAGATCGTCGCCCTCCGCCACATGACGGTCACCCGTGAGCTGGCCGAAGAGCACTACGCCGAGCACTCCGAGCGGCCGTTCTTCGGCGAGCTCGTCGACTTCATCACCTCGGGCCCGATCGTGGCGATGGTGCTCGAGGGGCCCGAGGCCGTCAAGGCGGCCCGCCAGGTGATCGGCGCGACGAACCCGCTCGAGGCCGCCCCGGGCAGCATCCGAGGCGACTTCGCGATCGAGACCGGAACGAACATGGTCCACGGCTCGGACTCGCCGGAGTCCGCCGCCCGCGAGGCCGCGCTGTTCT
Organism: Solirubrobacteraceae bacterium; assembly: GCA_035571915.1. Classification (GTDB taxonomy): domain Bacteria; phylum Actinomycetota; class Thermoleophilia; order Solirubrobacterales; family Solirubrobacteraceae; genus Palsa-744. Next base: position 16,157 of record DATNBM010000105.1, read on the forward strand.
TCGGCGAGAGCTGATCACGCCGCCGCTCCCCGTCGTCCTCGCCTCGCGCTCGCCCCAGCGGCGGGACCTGCTCGCCTCCCTCGGCCTCGACTTCAGCGTTAGGGTTTCGGACGTCGAGGAGCTCGAGCAGGGCGATCCCGAGGCCGTGGCGCTCGAGAACGCGCTGCGCAAGGCGCGGGCGGCACGCCTGCGCGAGCGGGAGGAGATCGTCGTCGGCTGCGACACGATCGTCGCCCTCGACGGCCACATCTACGGCAAGCCCGCCGACGAGCGCGAGGCGGCCGCGACGATCGCGGCGCTGGCGGGCCGGACCCAGCGCGTGATCAGCGGCCTGGCGGTGCTGCTCGGGCAGGAGGAGCGGACGGCGCTCGCGGTCACCGAGGTCACCTTCCGATCGCTCGATGAGCAGGCTGTCGCGGCCTACGTGGAGACCGGCGAGTGGCGCGAGCGCTCGGGAGGCTATGCCGTTCAAGGCACCGGATCGCGGCTCGTTGAGCGGATCGACGGGGAAGTCGAGAACGTCGTCGGCCTGCCGCTCGGGCCGCTGCTCGAGCTATGCCCGGAGCTGCGCAAAGAGCCCTGATCGAGCGCAATTCGCCTCGCAACGCTTGCGGGAGGCCGGCGGGGGTCCGCTAGACTGCGCCGACCGGTGGGCCCCCCTCGAGCGCCGTCCGCCCGGTGCCGCGGCGCACAGGGCGCCTCGAGAGGTCCAGGCCGGGCCACCTCCTCGAACATGAGCATCTTCAGCTACCTGACCGGATTCGGCGGCCGCGACATGGCGGTCGACCTCGGCACCGCCAACACGCTCGTCTACGTGCGCGGCCGCGGCATCGTTCTGTCCGAGCCGAGCGTCGTCGCGATCGACTCGCGCTCCGGCGAAGTTCACGCTGTCGGGATCGAGGCCAAGCGCATGCTCGGCCGCACACCCGGGACGATTCAGGCGATTCGGCCGCTGAAGGACGGCGTGATCGCCGACTTCGACGTGACCGAGCAGATGCTCCGCCACTTCATCCAGAAGGTCCACCAGAACCGCTGGGCCCACCCGCGCGTCGTCGTGTGCGTGCCCTCGGGCGTGACCGGCGTCGAGAAGCGCGCCGTCGAGGAGGCGTGCCTGTCGGCCGGAGCCCGCACCGCCTACCTGATCGAGGAGCCGATGGCCGCGGCGATCGGCGCCGGGCTGCCGGTGGGCGAGCCGACCGGCTCGATGGTCGTCGACATCGGCGGCGGCACCTCCGAGGTCGCCGTGATCTCGCTCGGCGGGATCGTCGTCTCGCAGTCGATCCGCGTCGGCGGGGACGAGATGGACGAGGCGATCATCAACTACGCCAAGAAAGAGTACAAGCTGCTGATCGGCCAGCAGACGGCCGAGGAGCTGAAGCTCGAGATCGGCTCGGCGTGCCCGATGGCCGAGGAGCTGCAGGCCGAGATCCGCGGCCGCGACATGGTCGCGGGGCTGCCGAAGACGGTCGTGCTGACCAGCGAGGAGATCCGCCAGGCGCTCGAGGAGCCCCTCAGCCAGATCGTCGACGCGGTCAAGGAGACGCTCGACCGCACGCCGCCGGAGCTCGCCTCCGACATCATGGACCGCGGCATCATGCTGGCCGGCGGGGGCTCGCTGCTTCAGGGCCTCGACGAGCGCCTGCGCGAGGAGACGCAGATGCCCGCGCATCTCGCCGAGTCCCCGCTGACCTGCGTCGCGGTCGGCTCGGGCCGCTCGCTGGAGGAGTTCGAGGCGATCCACCGCTCCAACCGCACCTCCCGCAACCGCCGGCGCCGGTGACGGGCCCGCGCGGGGGATCGCAACGAGCCACGTCTCCTCGCCCCGCGGGTACTCTGTGGGGCGGTTTTCCTCCGATGAGGACGGAAGGTAGTCCCCCAGGTGTATGACAAGACTGTCCGGCGTCGTCGCGCGGTGCTCGCGCTGCTCGTCGTCCTCTCGCTGCTGCTGCTGACGGCCTACTTCGGCGAGTCCAGCGGCGGCGGCCTGCACGGCGTGCAGCGCACGTTCCTGAGCGTCGTCTCGCCGATTCAGGACGGCGCGAACAAGGCGCTGAAGCCGGTCCGTGACCTGTTCGGGTGGTTCGGCGACACGTTCCACGCCAAAGGCCAGCGCGACGAACTGCGCAAGCAGATCGACAAGCTCCGCCCCGAGCTGATCGCCGCGCAAGCCGAAAAACGCAACTACCAGCAGCTGCTCGCGCTCTATCACCTCAACCAGCTCGGCGTCAGCGCCTACCACCCCGTGCCCGCGACCGTGGTCGGGAAAAGCCCCACGTTCTGGTACTCGACCGTGACGATCGACAAAGGCTCGCCCGACGGCGTGCGCGTCAACGACCCGGTCGTCAATGGCGAAGGCCTCGTCGGAAAGGTGGTGGCCGTCGAGTCCGACGGCGCCCAGGTCGACCTCATCACCGACAGCTCGATGGGCGTCTCCGCGCGGATCGGCACGAGCAACGCGACGGGCATCGTGCAGCCGAAGGTGGGAGACCCCAACGACCTGCTGCTGCAGTACCTGCCCGCCAACACGAAGGTCAACAAGGGCGAATACGTCGTCACCTCGGGAACCGTCTCGGGATCGGGCGACTCGCTCTACCCGTCGGGCCTGCTGATCGGCCAGGTGATCTCCGAAAACGAAGAAAGCGCCTACACGTCGGTCAACGTGCGGCCGATCGCGAACCTCCACAACCTTGACGTCGTCGAGGTCCTCACGGCTCCCGCCAACGGGACCGCGTCGGGGCTGAAATCGCTGATCGCCTCGCTGCCCCCCGGCCAGAACCAGGAAACGACGGCGCAGGGCGAACAGCTCGCGTCGACCGGAGCGGGGGGATGACCGGCACGCCCTCCTCGGCGCTCGTCCTGCGCGTCTGCGCGCTCGCGGTCGCGATCGTCTTCTTCCAGATCGGCGTCGTCTCGGAGGTGCCCGTGTTCGGGGTCAACGCCGACCTGACGCCGCTGCTGGTCGCCTTCGTGGGGCTGCTCGGCGGCGCGACGCTCGGCGCCGCGTGCGGGTTCGCGGTCGGCCTGCTCGTCGACCTGACGCTGCTGCAGACGCTCGGGGTGACCTCGCTCGTCTTCACGCTCGTCGGCTACTGGGCCGGCAGGCTGCGCGAACTGCGCGACCCGCAGGCCGCGCTCACCCCACTGCTCGTCGGCGCCGCGGGCGCCGCGACGGCGCTCGTCGGCTACTCGACGATGGAGTTCCTGCTCGGCGTCGACGCGCCCGTCAGCCTCGAGCTGCTGCGCCAGATCGTGCTCGGGATCGTCGTCGACACGCTCGTCGCCGTGCCGATGTGGGCGGTCGTGCGGCGGACCCTCGAGGGGGCGCTGCCCGAGGATCCCCGCCGGCGCCGGCGGCGCCGCGCCTACACGACCGGCGGGCTGTCCCCGCTCAGCAAAGCCTGATGAGCGCGATCGAGCCGGTCAAACGGCGCGGGCCGAACATCCCCGTGGCGCCGGGCCTGGCGATGCGGGTCGCGATCATCAGCGCGCTCGCGATCGCGATGTTCAGCGTGATCTTCTTCCGGCTCTGGTACCTGCAGGTGCTCTCGGGCGAACAGTACGTCCACGAGGCGAACGTGAACCGCGTCCGCGACCTGCCGATACCGGCGCCGCGCGGGGAGCTGCTCGACCGCGAAGGCAAGCCGATCGTGACCAGCACGACGACCAACGCCGTGCAGATCGTGCCGTCCGCGCTGCCCCCCGCGGGGGCGCCGCGGCGGGCGCTCTACCGAAAGCTCGGGAGGCTGCTCGGCATGAGCGCGGCCCACATCGAGGCGATCGTCGTGCAGAAGCGCTCGGCGGTCCCGTACGCGCCGGTGACGATCAAGACCGACGCCGGGGCGGGCGTGCTGACCGTGCTCGGCGAGCGCCAGGACGAATACCCGGGCGTCGTGCAGCAGCCGGTCTCGATCCGCTCCTATCCCTACGGGGAGATGGCCGCCCAGGTGATCGGCCACGTCGACCAGGTCAACGAAGACGAGCTCAAGATGAAGGCCTTCCGAGGCGTGCTGGCGGGCACGATCGTCGGCCAGGAAGGGCTCGAGTACTACTACGACCGCTACCTCCGGGGCCGCCCCGGGGTGCGCCGCGTCGAGGTCAACGCCGAAGGGCTGCCGGTGCCGGCGCGGATCGCCCCGACCCAGCCGACCGCCGGTCACAGCGTCAAGCTGACGATCTCGCTGGGACTCCAGAAGGAGGCCGAAAAGGCTCTGAGCGAAGGCGAGGAACGAGCGCGGGCGAGCGGCAAACCGGCCCCCGCGGGAGCGTTCGTCGCGATGGACCCGCGCAACGGGCAGATCCTCGCGATCGGCTCGCAGCCGAGCTTCGACCCCAACCGCTTCGCCAAACCCCTGACGCAGGGCGAACTCGACCAGCTGATCGGCAACCGCTCGACGGGCGGACCGCTGACCGACCGCGCCGTCAACGGGGCTTATCCGACCGGCTCGACGTTCAAGCCGATCACAGCGATGGCGGCGCTCGAAGCGGGCATCCTCTCGCCCGGCGAAGGCCTCGGGGCCGGTCAGTGCATCCACGTCGGCGCGCAGGAATTCTGCAACGCCGGGAAGGCCGACTTCGGCGCGGTCGGCCTCGTCGAAGCGCTGAAGGTCTCATCGGACACCTACTTCTTCGAAGTCGGCGAGCGGGCCAACAGCCACGGCAACATCATCCAGCGCAAGGCGCGCGAACTCGGCATCGGCGCGCCGACCGGGATCGACCTGCCGAGCGAGTTCGGAGGCGTCGTGCCGGACAAACGCTGGCGCGAAAAAGAGAACAGGCTCGAGCTCGCCTGCGAGAAGCGCAGGCACGTCTCGAACTGCGGCATCGTGCTCGAACCGACCGGCGTCTGGACGGTCGGCGACAACATGCACCTCGCCGTCGGCCAGGGCGAACTGCTGACCGACCCGCTGCAGATGGCGGTCGCCTACTCGACGCTCGCCAACGCCTTCAACGACGGGGGCACGGGCGCCGTGCCGACGCCCCACCTCGGCATGGAGGTCGACGAATCGACCGGCGCGGAGCTTCAGAGCCTGAGCTTCCCGCCGCGGCGGACCGTGCACCTGAACTACTCCGACCTCGCGCTCGTGATGGAAGGCATCCACCAGGCGGCAAGCCAGGCCGGCGGCACCTCCGCGGAAGTGTGGTCGGGCTGGAACCAGGCCGCCCGCCCGGTCTACGGCAAGACGGGCACCGCGCAGCACGCCCTGAAGGAAGACCAGTCCTGGTACATGGCCTACATCGGCGACCCGAAGCGGCCGCTCGTGATCGCCGTGACCGTCGAGGAAGGCGGCTTCGGCGCCGAAACGGCCGCGCCGATCGCGCGCCTGATGGCCTCTGAGTACTACGGCGTGAAGGGCAAGTTCGTGGCCGGGAGCTCGAAGACCTTCTGATGCCGCTGAGCCCGATCAAAGCCGCCGAAGAGACGCCTCCGGCGCCGCCCCCGCGCCCGCTGCGCCTGCCGTTCGACCCGCTGCTGACGCTCGCCGTGCTCGGCCTCGCGGCCTGCTCGATCGTCACGCTCGGCGCGGCGACGAAGAACCTCGTGCCCGGCAGCCCCCACTACTACGTCGACCGCCAGGCGATCTACCTCGGCGTCGGGCTGCTCGCGATGGTGCTCGTGAGCCGGCTCGACTACGCGCTGCTACAGCGCCACCGCAACGCGATCTACGTCGCCCTGCTGGTCTCGATCCTCGCGGTCCTCGGGCTGGGTCACACCGCGCGCGGCTCGCAGCGAGCGATCAACTTCCCGCTCTTCTCCTTCCAGGCCTCCGAGCTCGGCAAGGTGCTGCTGATCGTCGCGCTGTCCGCGTTCGTCGTCGACCGCGCGCGCCAGCTGCGCGACCGCGACACGACCGTGCGGGTGATGATCGCGGCGCTCGTCCCCGCGATGTTCGTGATCGCCCAGCCCGACCTCGGCTCGGGGATGGTCTACATGGTGATCGCCTACATGCTGCTGTTCATCGCGGGCACCTCCTGGCGGCACCTGGCGGCGCTCGCCGCGCTCGTCTCGGTGGCGCTCGTGTTCGTCCTCGTCGCGGCGCCCGCGGCCGGCGTGAACGTGCTGAAGCCCTACCAGGTCGAACGCCTCACGGCCTTCCTGCATCCCACCTCCAACCCCCAGAAACAGGGCTACCAGCAGCAGGAGTCGAAGATCGCGATCGGCTCCGGGCAGAAGACCGGGCGCGGCCTGAACAGCAACCAGACGGCCAACGGGTTCGTGCCCGAGAGCCACACCGATTTCATCTTCGCGGCGGTCGGCGAGCGCTACGGGTTCCTCGGCGCGGGGCTGGTCCTGCTGCTCTACGGGCTGCTCATATCGCGAGCCCTGAGGGTGCTCGTGATGGCGAAGGACCTGTTCGGCTCGCTGATCGCGGCGGGCGTAGCGGCTATGCTCATGTTTCAGGTCTTTGTCAACGTTGGGATGACGATCGGCATCATGCCGATCACCGGCGTCACGCTTCCGCTTCTGAGCTACGGCGGGTCGTCGGTCATCACGACCATGTTGGCTGTGGGCCTGCTGCAATCGATATACGTGCGGGCGCGCGACTCGGCAGCGCTGAAGGGTCGCGTACCGCGCTTCTAGGCATTTCCGCCGTAACAAGATGTCTCCCGAGCACACGCCATCGCACCGGCAGCCCGCAACGGGCGCCACAGTGACGACGGCGGTCGCGTCCACCACGACGCTCAACATGCGTGCAGGCGCGCTTCGCCGCGCCGTCCGCGGGCCGCTTCGCGGTCTGCTCGACGGCCGCCGTGCGATGCGTCCGCCCCGCACCGGCTCGGCGCACCCCAATAACGAAAGACTGGAACACATTGAAAAAGCAAGTGCTTGTCAGCGTCGACCGCGCGGAGACGCGCGTCGCGCTTCTGGAGGCCGCCGGCAACCCGTCGGCCTCGCGTTCCGCCGCGGCCTCGAAAGCCGGCGGCGGCAAAACGGCCTCGGGCCGCACGACCAAAGGCGCCGCGGCCAAGAGCGCTCCCCGTCCCCAGGACGGCTACCGCGTAGCTGAGCTCTACACCGAGCGCCGCGGCGAGCGCTCGATCGTCGGCAACATCTACAAGGGCAAGGTCGACAACGTCCTGCCGGGCCTGGAGGCGGCGTTCGTCGACATCGGCCTTGAGAAGAACGGCTTCCTGCACGTCGACGAGATCGTGCTGCCGGGCGTCGAGACGGTCCGCCGCGGGCGCGGGGGAAGCGGGCGCAAGATCTCCGACCTGCTCAAACCGGGCCAGGAGATCGTCGTGCAGGTCGTCAAGGACCCGCTCAAGACGAAGGGCGCGCGCCTCTCGATGGAGCTCACGATCGCCGGGCGCTACATGGTCTACGCGCCGACCGGCGAGGGCATCGGCGTCTCGCGCCGGCTCGAGGACAAGGAGCGCGAACGGCTGCGCCGCCAGACCGCGAAACTGCCCCTGGAGGGGGGCGGGGTGATCATCAGGACTGCCGCCCACGGCGCCAAGCGCGAGGACTTCGAACGCGAGCTGAAGTACCTCAACAAGCTCCACGAGGTGCTCGAGAAACGCGTCGCCGACACCGCCGCCCCCGACCTCGTCTTCCAAGAGGCGGACCTATCGGTGCGGGTCGTGCGGGACATCTTCTCCGCCCACTTCGAGCGCGCGGTCGTCGACGACGAGCAGCAGTACCACCGGCTCGTCTCGTTCTTCACCCGCACCGCCCCCGAGCTCGTCGAGCGGGTCGAGCTGTGGACCGAGGATCAGCCGCTGTTCGAGGCATTCGAGGTCGAGAAGGTGATCAGCGGCCTGCTCAAGCGCCGCGTCGACCTGCCCAGCGGGGGCTATCTGATCATCGACTACGCCGAGGCGCTGACGGTGATCGACGTCAACTCGGGCAGCTTCATCGGGCGCGGCAAGGGCGCGGGCCTGGAGGACACGATCACCCGCACCAACCTCGAGGCCGCCGAGGAGGTCGTCAACCAGCTGCGGCTGCGCGACATCGGCGGGATCATCGTGATCGACTTCATCGACATGGCGCGGGCGCGCAACCGCGACGCGGTCATGAAGACGCTGCGCAAGACGCTCGACGAGGACCGCACGAAGACCTTCACGGCCGAGATCTCGAAGCTCGGGCTGGTCGAGATGACGCGCCAGAACGTCACGGAGGGCGTGCGCGAGATCATGACCCGCGAGTGCCCGACCTGCGACGGCGAGGGCGTGATCCGCTCCGAGGAGACGATCGCGATCCAGTTCGAGCGCCGTCTGCGCGACGTCGCGACCGAGCACCCCGACGCGGAGGCGTTCCTGCTGCAGATCAACCCCCGCGTCTCGACCCAGTTCACGGGCAACGGCTCGCGGGTGCTGCACGCCCTGGAGGCTGAGACCGGCAAGTCGTTCCTGTTCGAGGGCTCGGAGGGGCTCGCGCTCGATCACTTCGCGATCACCTTCACGGGGACGCGCGAGGAAGTCGAGGAGCGAGCGCTGCCGTTCCGCCCGGGCGACGAGGTCCTGGTGGAGATCGTCGAGCCGCACATGTACGACGTCGACGACGCGGTAGCGAAAATCGACGGCTACATCGTCTCGATCGCGGGCGCCGCGCGCCACGTGGGCGAGAACCGGATGGTGCGGATCGCCGAGGTCGGCCGCACGGCGGCCAGCGCCCTGCTGCTCGACGAGGAGGGCAACGTCGTGGAGGCCCCCGCGCGCGCCGCCACTGCTGAGCGCCCCGCGAGTCGCCGCTCGGGATCGGGCTCCGGGCGGGGCGGACGCGGGCGGCGCAACCGCGCGCAGGCCGACGGGGAGGGCGAGGAGGCCCGCCGCGAAGCCGGCCTGGCCGGTCCCGTCGAGGCGATCGACGACGAGCCCGAGCAGCCCTCGGCCGAGGGCGAGGCGAGCGAGCCCGGCGAGGCCGCCGAGGATGGCCTACAATCCAAACCTCGGCGTCGTGGCCGCAGAGGCGGGCGACGCCGTTCCGCTGCCAAGGCCAAGGCCGCCGAGTAGCTCCACCCCAACCAGACCCCGGATCCGAGAGCAAGAGCCATGTACGCGATCGTCAAGACAGGCGGAAAGCAGTACCGCGTCGAGCGGGGCCAGACCCTGCTCGTCGAGCGGCTCCCCGCCGAGGAGGGCGCGAGCGTCTCGCTCGAGCCGCTCTTCTACCGCTCCGAGGAAGCCGTCCTCGACAAGGCGGCCCTCGAGCAGGTGAAGGTGACCGCGAAGATCCTCGCCCACGAGCGCGGCGAGAAGCTTCGCGTCTTCAAGTTCAAGCCCAAGCGCGGCTACAAGCGGCGCACCGGCCACCGCCAGGAGCTGACCCGGATCGAGGTCACCGAGATCACGGCCGGCAAAGCCAAAGCGAAAGCCAAAGCGGCCGCGGACGGCGAGCCGGCGGCGGTGAAAGCTCCCAAAGCCAAGGAGACCGAGGCAGATGGCTCATAAGAAGGGGCTCGGCTCGAGCCGCAACGGCCGCGACTCAAACGCCCAGCGCCTGGGCGTGAAGACGTTCGCGGGGCAGGCAGTGACGGGCGGCGAGATCATCGTGCGCCAGCGAGGCACCAAATTCAAGCCGGGCCCGGGCGTGGGCATCGGCAAGGACGACACGCTGTACGCGCGCGCCGCCGGACGGGTGACCTTCACCAGCGGCCGCCGCGGCCGCATGGTCAGCGTCCTGCCCGACGGCGAGTAGGTCCCCGGCCGTGAGCCCCCGGCGCGGCGCCCGGCTGATCGCCTTCGGCCGCGTCGCGATCGGCGCCGCGGTGCTCGCGGCGCCCGAGCCGGTCATGTCGCGCTGGCTCGGCGCCGAGAACGCCGCCAACCCGGCCGTCAAGGACCTCGGCCGAGGATTGGCCGCCCGCGACCTCGGGCTCGCTCTCGCGACGCTCCAGACGCTCGACGACCCGGTGATCGGCCCGCGCGTGCAGGCCGCCTGCGCGGCCGCGGACCTGACCGACGCCGTCGCGACCCTGCTGGCGCGGCGCTCGCTACCGCTGAAAGGCGTGATCGGCACGGTCGCCGTTGCCGGGGGCGCCGCCGTCGCGGGGTTCTACTTCTCACACCGCCTCGCTCACGAGGGCTAGCGCGCCGCGGGCCGGGCGGCGCTCCTGCGCTTGCTCGCGGGCCGGGCGGCGCTCCTTCGCTTGCTCCGGCGCTCGCGGTCCCGTGCCCGCGGTGAATACTGAACCGGCAGGTTCAGCTTTCTCTCACGCGTACACCGGACGACGGGAAGCGACCGGCGGGGCTGAGCCGCCGTCGAACCCTCTACCCCGCCTGCGCGGTCGGCCTGACGAGGATCTCGTTGACGCTGACGTGAGCGGGCTGCTCGAGCGCGAACATCACCGCGCGGGCGATGTCCTCGTCCTGCAGGGCGTCGGTCGGGCGGTTCTCGAAGAACGGCGTGTCGACCATCCCGGGCTCGATCAGCGTGACGCGGATGCCGGCGTCGTGGAGATCCTGGCGGGCGGCCTCGCCCATCGCGGTGACGGCGTGCTTGGTGCAGGAGTAGATCGAGCCGGGCAGCACGCGCCGCCCGGCGACGCTCGAGGTCAGCAGCAGGTGCCCCCTGGAGGCCGTCAGGGCCGGGACCGTCGCGCGGATCGTGAGCGCGGCGCCGTAGACGTTCGTGAGGATCATCTCGCGCCAGTGCTCGGGGGTGTCCTTCAAGAAGCCCCGCGCGCCGCCGAAGCCGGCGTTGGCGAAGGCGGCGTCGATCCCCTCGAAGGCGTCGAGGGCGCTCTGCACCATGCGCTGCTGCTCGTCCCAGTCGGTCACGTCGCACTGCACGGCGATCGCCGCCTCGGGGCCGCCGAGCTCGCTCGCGAGCTGCTCGAGGCGGTCGAGCGAGCGCGCCGCGAGGACGAGGCGCCAGCCGGCGGCGCGGGCCGCGCGGGCGGTCGCGGCGCCGATGCCCGAAGAGGCGCCGGTGATCAGCAGGACGGGCTCGGTCGGGTCGCTGGCTGCGGTGCTCATCGTCGGCTCCTGGCTCGGGTTGCGGGGACGCGCCTACCCATATCACGCCCGCGCGGCCGCCCGGGAGCGAGCGGCGGATCGGGCAAGATGGGCTGATGCTCCACGACAAGGCGAGGATCAGGATCGAGGCCGGCGGCGGCGGCGACGGCTCGGCGAGCTTCCGTCGCGAAGCCCACGTGCCGCGGGGCGGGCCCGACGGCGGCGACGGGGGGCGCGGCGGCGACGTCGTGCTCATCTGCGACTCCTCGCTGCGCGACCTGCAGGCGTTTCGCAGCTCGAGCAGCTTCCGCGCGGGTCGCGGCGGGCACGGCGGCGGCTCACAGCGCCACGGGGCCGACGGTGAGACGCTCGAGATCAGGGTCCCGCCCGGGACGCAGGTGCGGGCCTCCGAGGCCGACGGCGAGGACCTCGCGGGGCGGCGCTGGGAGCTGCTCGCCGACGGCCAGCGGACGCTCGCCGCGCGGGGCGGGTCGGGGGGCAAGGGCAACAAGCGCTTCGCGACGCCGACCCGGCAGGCTCCCCGCTTCGCCGAGCGCGGCCTGCCGGGCGAGGGGGGCTGGATCGAGCTGCAGCTGAAGCTGCTCGCCGACGTCGGGCTCGTCGGGCTGCCGAACGCGGGCAAGTCCTCGCTGCTGAGCCGCCTGACGCGGGCCGCCCCGAAGATCGCCGACTACCCCTTCACGACGCTCGAGCCGGTGCTCGGCGTGCTCGACTCCGGGGAGCGCCAGCTGATCGTGGCGGACATCCCCGGGCTGATCGAGGGAGCCAGCGACGGCGCCGGGCTCGGCCACGACTTCCTCGCCCACGTCGAGCGCACGCGGGTTCTCGTCCACGTGCTCGATCTGGCGCCCGAGCTGACGCAGGGCGAGGGCGCCGACGCCGTCGTCAACCATGAGACGATCGAGCGCGAGCTCGCCGCCCACGATCCGCGCCTGGCGGCCCTTCCGCGCGTGCTCGCGCTCTCCAAGGGCGACCTCGTCGACGAGGAGCTGCGCGAGCGCGCCGCGGCCGCCTGGCGCGAGCGGCTCGGCGAGGAGGTGCCCGTGATCGTCACCTCGAGCGCCACCGGCCTCGGGTTGCGCGAGCTGGCCGCCGAGCTGTTCCGGGCCGTGCCGGCGCGGGGGCCGGGGGAGGGAGCAGACGGCGAGCCCCTGGAGGGGGTGAGCGCGGCCGAGGGCGAGGAGGAGCTGCTCGAGCACATGGTCTTCAGGCCCGTGGGCGCGGGCGGCTTCACCGTCGAGCAGGTCCGGCCCGGCGTCTTCGCCGTAAAGGGCCGAGGCATCGAGATGCTGCTCGCGCGCCACGACACCGAGAACGAGGACGCGCTCGCCTACCTGGAGGGCCGGCTGCGCAAGATCGGCGTGATCCGCGCCCTCGAGGAGGCGGGCTTCGAGTCGGGCGATGAGATCGAGATCGGCGGCGTCACCTTCGAGCTCGACCCGGCCGAGCCCCAGGTCGCCCCGCCCGCGCCGCGGCGGCGCAAATAAGCTCTTCTCCGATGCGGAGGATCGTCGTCAAGCTCGGTTCGAGCGTCGTCGCGGACAGCGACGGCGAGCTGCGCATGGACGTGCTCGCGGGGCTCGCCGACGAGCTGGCGGCCCGCCACGCCCGGGGCGAGGAGATGATCGTCGTCACCAGCGGCGCGATCGCGCGCGGCATGCGCGAGATGGCCCTGCCCCAGCGCCCCAGCACGGTCGGCGAGCTGCAGGCCGCGAGCGCCGTCGGCCAGGGCAAGCTCTACCGCGTCTACGACGAGCTGCTGCGCGAGCGGGGCGTGACGAGCGCTCAGGTGCTGCTGACGTTCTTCGACATGAGCGCCCGGACCCACTATCTGAACGCCCGTCAGACGCTGACGACGCTGCTCGAGTGGCGGGTCTTGCCGGTCATCAACGAGAACGACACGACCGCGACCGACGAGATCTCCTTCGGGGACAACGACTTCCTCGCCGCCCAGGTGGCGGTCCTGGTCGGCGCCGAGGAGCTCGTGTTGATGACCGACATCGACGGCCTCTACACGGCCGACCCGAGGCTCCACCCCGACGCGCGGGTGGTGCGCGAGATGAGCGACTTCGCGGCCCTCGACGACCTCGAGATCGGTCACACGACCTCGCCGCTGGGCTCGGGCGGGATGCGTTCGAAGGTGGTCGCCGCCGAGATGGCGACGGCGGCGGGGATCGGGACGACGATCTGCAACGGCCTGACGCCGGGGACGCTCGGCGCGGTCCTCGACGGCGACCCTCTTGGCACGCGCTTCCCGCCGCGCGAAGCCCGCTACTCGAGCTTCAAGCTGTGGCTGAAGTACGCCAAGCCCTCGCGCGGCGAGGTCGTCGTCGACGCGGGCGCGGCGCGTGCCGTGCGCGAGGGCAGCGCGAGCCTGCTCCCGGTCGGCATCACCGACGTCAAGGGCGAGTTCGACGCGGGCGACGCGGTCGAGATCCTCGAGCGCGACGGGGAGGAGGGGGGACGGCTGCGGCCTCTCGCGAAGGGGATCTCCAACTACTCCGCCGAGGAGCTGCGCCGGGTGCAGGGGCTGAAGTCGGCCCGCGCCCGCGAGGTCCTGCCGCGGGCGACCGAGGAGGCCGTGCACCGCGACTACCTCGTGCTCGACTGATCGTCCCTACCCTGTAGTGATGGCAGTGGCGGTCAGATCAGTGGGCGAGGTGTGCCGCGAGGCGCGACGGGCTTCGCGGACGCTCGCGAGCACGCCGACGTCCGTCAAGGACGCGGCGCTGGAGGCGATCGCGCTCGCCCTGGAAGAGCGCATGGCCGAGATCCTCCGGGCCAACGAGCTCGACATGCAGGCCGGCCGTGAGGCCGAGATCGGCGAGGCGCTGCTCGATCGTCTCGCCCTCGACGAGGGGCGGGTTCGGGCGATCGCGGGCGCCGTCCGTAAGATCGCGGCGCTCGGGGATCCCGTCGGCGAGGTGATCGACGGGCACCGCCTGCCCAACGGCCTGGACGTGCGCAAGGTGAGAGTGCCGCTGGGAGTCGTCGCTGTCGTCTACGAGGCGCGGCCGAACGTGACGATCGACGCGGCCGCCCTGTGCGTGAAGTCGGGCAACGCGATCGTGTTGCGCGGCTCCTCGACGGCCGCGCACTCGAACGAGGCGCTGGCCCGGATCGCGGCCGAGGCGGCGGTCTCGGCGGGCCTGCCCGAGGGCAGCGTGAGCCTCGTCGCGGGCGGCGGGCGCGAGGAGCTTGCCGAGCTCGCGACCCAGCGCGAGAACGTCGACCTGATCATCCCGCGCGGCGGGGAGTCGCTGAAGGAGGCCCTCCAGGCGGTCGCGACGGTGCCGGTGATCTACGCGGCGTCGGGCAACTGCCACGTCTACGTCGACGCGGGCGCGGACCTCGAGATGGCCGAGCGGATCGTGATCAACGCCAAGACCCAGCGGCCCGGCGTCTGCAACGCGGCCGAGACGCTGCTCGTCCACGCCGACGCCGCCACGGAGTTCGTGCCGCGGATCGCCTCGGCGCTGAGCGCCCAGGGCGTGCTGCTGCGAGCCGACCCCGCCGCGCTCGAGCTGGCGGCGCCGGTCGCGGGGGCCCTCGCGGAGCCCGCGAGCGAGGAGGACTTCGCGACCGAGTACCTCGGCCCGACGCTGGCGGTCGGGATCGTCGACTCGGTGGAGGAGGCGATCGAGCACGTCGGGCGCTACGGCAGCGGCCACTCGGAGGCGATCGTGACGAGCGACGCCGCCTCGGCGCGGGCCTTCCAGCTCGGCGTCGACGCCGCCTGCGTGTACGTCAACGCGTCGACCCGCTTCACCGACGGGGGCGAGTTCGGGATGGGCGCCGAGATCGGCAACTCCACCCAGAAGCTGCACGCGCGCGGGCCGATCGGGCTGCGCGAGCTGTGCACGTTCAAGTATCTCGTCGAAGGCGACGGGCAGATCCGCGCTTGAGCTTTGAGGTGGGTTCGCTCGGCATCCTCGGGGGCAGCTTCAACCCGCCCCACATCGGACACGTCGCGCTCGCGCGCGCCGCGCTCGAGGAGCTCGGCCTGGAGCGGGTCGTGCTGATGCCGCTGCACACCTCGGCGCACAAGCCCGGGGGAGAGGACCCCGGCCCCGAGCATCGCCTGGAGATGTGCCGGCTGGCCGTGGCGGGGGAGCCCGGGGTCGAGGCGAGCGCTCTGGAGATCGAGCGGGGCGGCCCGTCCTACACGGCCGATACCTTGGAGCAGATCCATGCAGACGATCCCGAAGCGGAGCTGACCTTCATCGTCGGAGCGGACACCGCCCTGACGCTGCCGGGCTGGCGCAGGCCCGAGCAGGTTCTCGGCCTCGCGCGCCTGGCCGTCGCCGGGCGGCAGGGCAGCGACGGGGCGCAGGTCCTCGACGCGCTCGAGGGGATCCCGATGGCCGGGGGAGCGCTGCCGCACGAGCGCCCCGACGTCGTGTTTCTCACGATGGCCCCGGTCGAGGCCTCCTCCTCGCTTGCGCGCGAGCGGATCGCGGAAGGCCGGGAGACGGGCGATCTGCTCGCCCCGGTGGTCGCCGCCTACGTCGTCGAGCACGGCCTCTACGGGGGGCGCGGATGATCGAGTCAGAGCAGCTGATCGCGGAGATCGCGCGCTACGCGGCCGACAAGAAGGCGCTCGAGATCGTCGAGCTCGACCTGCGCGGCGTCGTCGGCTACACCGACTACTTCCTCGTCTGCACGGGCAACACGGCCCGTCAGGCGAAGGCGATTCAGGACTCGATCCTCGAGGGGCTCAAGCGCGAGCACGAGATCCTCCCGCGGCGCGTCGAGGGAACCGCCGAGGGCGGCTGGATCCTGATCGACTGC
This sequence comes from Solirubrobacteraceae bacterium, assembly GCA_035571915.1. GTDB lineage: Bacteria > Actinomycetota > Thermoleophilia > Solirubrobacterales > Solirubrobacteraceae > Palsa-744. Next base: position 31,865 of record DATNBM010000105.1, read on the forward strand.
ATCGACGTGGTGGCCCACGTCTTCACCCCCCAGGCGCGCGAGTTCTACCGGCTCGAGCAGCTCTGGGGCGAGGCGCCCGCGCGGGTCGCCGGGTCCGCCTGAGCGGGGCGTCTCCGACCAGTTGACCTCCGGCCGGAGCAGCGGTTAGGGTCGGCCGGACAGCGTCGCTTGGAGGGCGACGCGCTAGGAGAGAGGGAAACCATATGAATCACCCGATCGCATCTCGTCGGGTATCGATGCTCTTGGCCGCCGCGGCGCTGGCCGCGTGCGCGCTGGTCGTATGTCTCGGGGCGCTGGCCGCGCCCGCACGCGCCGACGGGCCCGGCTCGGGCGCGCCGTGGACCGCGACCGTAGGTGACTCCTACATATCCGGCGAGGCCGGCCGCTGGGCGGGCAGCACGAACGAAAGCTCGTCCTGGGTCGACGCGCTCGGCTCCACCGCGTACGACGACAACGCGGCCGGCAACGCGGAACTGATCGCCCACTGCCACCGCTCGAAGTCGGCCGAGGTCTACATCGGCAGCGGCGTAAGCGGCGAGAACCTCGCGTGCTCGGGTGCCAAGACGTACAGCTTCAGCGAAGGCGAAACGTGGAAGCCCGGTCTGGACTTCTACAACTCGGGCGGCAAAGAAGGCCAGGCGCTGATGCTCCAGCACTTCGCCGCTTCCCACAACGTGAAGCTCGTGGCCGTCTCGATCGGCGGCAACAACTTCAACTTCGCGAGCATCGTGCAGGACTGCGTCGAAGACTTCCTGTTCTCGCCGTCGTGGTGGCCCAACTACTGCAACGACGACTCGTCGGTGACGAGCAACTTCACCTCGAGCTACGTCTCGAAAGTGAAAAGCGAAGTCACGACCGCGATCAACAACGTCGCGCAGGCGATGACGAACGCGGGCTACAGCTCCTCGCAGTACACGATCCTCGTTCAGGACTACCCGTCGCCGATCCCGCTCGGGTCGGGCTTCCGCTACTCCCAGAGCGGCTACACCCGCCAGAGCACCGGCGGCTGCGGCTTCTGGAACGCGGACGCCAACTACGCCAACGAAAAAATGCTGCCGACGATCGACAGCACGGTGTTCGGCGCCGCGGTGGCCACGGGTCTCAGCAACGTCAAGACGCTCGAACTCGGCTCGGCGTTCAACGGCCGGCGGCTGTGCGAGAAAGGCGTGGGCCTGCTCGAGGAAGAGGGTCTGACCTCTTGGAAACAGGCGGGCGCGGTCGACAAGACCGAGTGGATCAACGAGATCAGGACGGTCTCGACGGTGTTCGGTCCCTACGAAATCCAAGAGAGCATTCACCCGAACTACTGGGGTCAGCTGGCGCTGCGGAACTGCCTCACGCAGGCGTACAACGGCGGAACGCCGAAAGGCGGCACGTGTACGATCTCCGCATCTGGACTGAACTCAGCGGGCGAGCCGAACATGTCCCTGCACTGATCTGCAGGCGGCGCCGGGGCGACGGGCGATGCCCGTCCCCGGCGCCCGGCCCGCGCGGTGGGCGGTCGCGTCTCGATGGCGCGGCCGCTCAACCGGGCGGGGGCTCGTGAGCGCCGAGGGGTCGCCGCCGGGGCGGCGCGCGCGTCTCGGGGCGGTGATGCGCGAAGGGGAGGAGCAGGTCACTCCCCTGGAGCTGTTCTTCGATCTCGTGTTCGTGCTCGCGCTGACGCAGTGCACGGCGTTGATGAGCCAGGAGGGCAGCTGGGAAGGGCTGCTGAAGGGCGTGCTCGTGCTGGGCATGCTGTGGTGGTCGTGGGTCGGCTACGCGTGGCTGACGAGCGTCGTCAACCCCGAGGAGGGGCTGGTGCGGATCGTCATGTTCGGGGCGATGGCCGCGTTCCTGATCGCGGCCCTGTGCGTGCCGGGAGCCTTCGGGGGCGACGCGCTGGCCTTCGCCGTCGCCTACGCGGTCGTCCGCGTGGCCCACATCCTGCTGTTCCTGCTCGCGAGCCGCGACGATCCGGAGCTGCGTCACTCGGTCGTGGGCCTCGCGCTCAGCACCGCGATCGGAGCGGGCCTGCTGCTGGTAGCAGCGTTCGCGAGCGCCGGCGCGCGGCCGGCGATCTGGGGGATCGCGCTGGTGCTCGACGTCGGCGGCCCGCTCGTGATCGAGCCGGCCGGGTGGCGGCTCGTCCCGCGCCACTTCGCCGAGCGCCACGGGGCGATCGTGATCATCGCCCTCGGCGAGTCGATCGTCGCGATCGGCGTGGGCGCGCACGAGCACGTCGACTGGGGGATCGTCGCCGCGGCGGTGCTGGCGCTCGTGCTGGCGGCGTGCCTGTGGTGGGCCTACTTCGACGTCGCCGCGATCGTCGCGGGCCGCTTCCTCGAGCGCGCCGAGCCGGGCCGGGAGCAGAACCGGATCGCGCGGGACTCGTACTCCTACCTGCACTTCCCGATGATCGCCGGCGTCGCGCTGCTCGCGGTCGGCCTCAAGCGGACGCTCGCGGACGTGCCCGGCGACCTGGGGATCGTCTCCTCGTTCGCCTTGCTTGGGGGAGCCGCTCTGTTCCTGCTCGCGCAGGTCGCGTTCCGGCTGCGGGTGATGCACACGATGGCCGTGCGCCGCCTGCTGACCGCGCTCGCGCTGCTCGCCGCGCTCGCGCTGCACGCCGAGATCTCCGCGCTGGCGCTGCTGGCGGTCGCGACGGGCCTGCTGGTCGCGATGATCGTCTACGAGGCCATCCGCTACGCCGAGGTCCGCGACCGGGTGCGCCACCGCTCACTCGAGCGAGCCTGAGCGCCCGGGGCTCAGCGCAGGGGCGCGGGCAGCGTGGCGTCCGCGGGGGCGAGCGCGGCCGTCTCGCGGCGGCCGGTGAGGGCGAAGGCGAGCGACTGGGTGAGAAGCGCGACCGATGTGGCGAGCGCGAAGCCGCCGGCGGTGCCGAGCGGGCGCAGCGACGTGGCGAGCGTGAAGAAGAACAGCGCGAAGGCCGCGAAGCCGGAGACCATCCCGCGCACGAGGCGGAGCATCTCGTCGACGCCGCGCTGGCCGTGGGTGAAGGTGGCGAGCACGGTCGCGATGATCGGGAACGGGGCGAGCAGCCCGCTGAGCTGCGGCCCGAGCCAGCCCGCGATGGCGGTCAGGGTGAGGACGAGCGTGAGCGCGCAGGCGGCTCGCAGGGGCAGGTCCCAGCCGGGCAACGGGTCGCCGGGCGGCCCGGGCGGGGCGGGGCGGGGGAGCAGCGCGAGGCCCCCGGCGATCGCGAGCGCGGCGAGGCCGAGGGCGAGGCCGTCGGCGATCGAGAAGGCGCTGAAGACGGCGGTGCAGACGGCGAAGGCGATCCAGCCGGCGAGCATGCAGGGCCCCCACGACAGGCGGCCGGCGAGGCGGCCGTAGACGACCGAGAAGGCGATCAGGGAGACCAGGCCGAGCAGCGTTCCGGCGGCCGCGCCGGCGGCGAACCCGGGTCCGTGGGCGAGCGCGTAGGCGAGCAGGATCGGTCCGGCGACGACGGGCAGCCCGGCGACGAGCCCGCCGATGCGAGGGCCGTACCGGCGCGCGGCGAGCGACGCGCCGACCACGAAGGACGGTGCGAGCAGCAGCTTGACGAGCAGTTGCGTCACCGCTTGATGATTGCGCACGAGTGGCCCGCGCGCGGGGGACCTGAGCCGGCGGGACCGTGCCGGCGGCGGTCGAGGGGTCGCCGCCGGCACGGTGGGGGCTAGAGGGAGCGCCCCCGTCGGCTCATTTTTTCGGGTGTTCTTTTTCCTTCAGCAGCTTCTTGTCGTACTTCGCGACCCACGTGGAGAGGGCCGTGTAGAAGTTGCCGTTGAGGATCGCGACGTTCTTGCCCTCCGCCGAGGGGAGCCCCGCGTCGAGGTTCACCGCGGCGGTGATCACCGGTTCGAGCAACCCGCTCCCGCAGCCGGTCGCGGCCGGGACCGGGAACGCGTTGTCGACCAGCGTGTTTTCGATGAAGGTCAGCAGCCGGCCGTGGTCGCGGCCTTCGTTTTTCCCGATTTTGCCGCTGATCGGTTCGGTGCCCGCGGGCGGTTTGGTGGTCCCGTCGGTGAGGTGCAGGACGATCGGGTTGGCGTCCGAGCCGATGTAGCAGTTTTCCCCGAGGATCGGGTTTTCCAGGTGCACCTTGACGGGCAGCTGGACGGCCGTGTCGTGGCCGAAGCCGAGGAAGACGGCGGTGATCAGCACGTCGCTCGGCGAGCCCGCGATTTCCGCGGTCGCGTTGACGGGGCCGCCGATGATTTCGGTCAGGCCGGTCAGCCCGCCGGGGATCGACTGCGAGGATTTCGACATCGCTTCGGCGCCGAAGCGCGGCGGGATCAGGGGCAGGGTTTCGGTGCCGAGATACGCGAGCCCGCCCTGGAGGACGACGGGCGTGGTGATCGGCACCTGCTTGGTGCCCATCTTGAATTCCCCGGACAGCGTTTCCCCGTAGGTGCAGCCTTTGGCGACTTCGATCGGGCAGTTGATGAACCGCGCGAAGTCGGCCTTGTTGAGCTTTTCCGCCGCGCCCGCGGGTATCGCCGCGGCGGCGAGGAGCGCGCAGGCCCCAACCAACGACGTCAGGAGCCTGCCGCGGCGGTGCCGCCTCAGATCGTGCCTCTTGCGCTTCATCCCTCGTGCCCCTCTCTCGTGTTCCTTCGGATCAAAATACGGGACGGCGGATCCGAAGACCCGCCGTCCCAGGGAAAAGGCTGACTCAGGAGCTCACGTGAGCGCCCACATCGCGCTCATTTTTTCGGGTGTTCTTTTTCCTTCAGCAGCTTCTTGTCGTACTTTTCGACCCAGTTCGAGAAGGTCGTGAACTGGTTGCCGGTCAGGATCGCCTTGCTTTCGCCGGCTTTGGCGGGAAGCCCGACGCCCTGGTTGACGATGGCGGTGATGACCGGTTCGAGCAGCGCGTTCGTGCCGCAGTTCTTCGCCGCCGGCACCGCGAACGTGTTGTCGACCAGCGTGTTGTCGATGAACGCGATCAGGCGGCCTTTGTCGCGGCCTTCGTTCTTCCCGATTTTGCCCGAGATCGGTTCCACGCCTTCCGGCGGGTTGGTCGTGCCGTCGGTGAGTTTCAGCACGATCGGTTCTTCGTCGGAGCCGATGTAGCAGTTGGGCCCGAGGTTTTCGTTTTCGAGGTGGACCTTGATCGGGAGTTCGACCGCGGTGTCGTGGCCGAAACCGAGGAACACGGCGGTCACGATCGGCGTTCCCGCGAGTTCGGCGGTCGCTTTGACTTCGCCGCCGATCGATTCGTTCAGCCCCGTCAGACCGCCCGGGATCGTCTGCGAGGTCTTCGACAGCTGTTCGGCGCCGAAGCGCGGCGGGATCATCGGCAGGGTGGTGGTGCCGATGTAGGCGAGGCCGCCCTGCAGGTACTGCGGGTTGACGATCGGCGTCTGCTTGTGCATCGACCCGAGCACGAATTCACCTTCGAGCGTTTCGCCGTACAGGCAGCCTTTGCCCAGGTTGATCGGGCAGTTGACGAATTTCGCGAATTCGGCCTTGTTGAGTTTGTTGAGCGGGTCCGGCGTGGCGCCGGCTGACGCCGCGAGGGCGCCGAGCGCAAGGCAGGCGCCGAGCAGCCCCGCCGCCAAACGGCGATTCGCCCGTGCCCCGATCGAGTGCGGTCTCATCTCTCCAGTCGTCTCCCTTGTCTAGGAACGGAGCCGTTCCCGGCCCCCTCTGCGTGCGTGTGGTCCTCTCCAGGCCCGTCAACGGCCGACCGGGAAGTCGAGGCAGAGCCTCTGCGAGCGCCACGGAGGAGGGGTGTGTCGCGACGCTCGCACAAGCTCTGTCTCGTCTGTCCCGAACTGCCCGGCCGGTCTGCCACTCCACGAAGCTGCCGCGGGCCACGTCATTCCCCGCCCCCGCAACTCCCAAATGGTCGATCCGGCCATTTGAGTGTCTGTTTCCCCGTCCAAACCAGTTTCAAACATAAAATCTGAAACTGTCAGGCCGTATTTCTGAACGGCGAGGGTAGCTAAGCACAGCTGTGCGTTCGTGTCAACCCCTCGGACACGCCGGGCATCCGATGACGGGGAGAAAGCCCGAGATCATTGGGCTTTGCCTGGTTTACACGGGTTGACCGGCCTGTCCTGATGGTGATCGACGGGGCCCCGGAAAAGCTCGCGGACCTCGATCGCGAACGTTGGCGGACGCGGCTGGCGTTCGCTATCTTCGGGCGGAGAGACATGCCCCAGCCAGCCCGCAGGGCCACGTCGAGGAGCGCCGCCGGGTCGCGCCGGGGCGTGGTCGTAAGCCGCAGCACGCCGCAGCGCGCGACGCAGCGCGAGCGGCTGATCGACGCGATCGTCGAGCTCGCGGGTCGCAACGGCTACCAGAGCCTGAGCATCGCGCAGATCAGCTCGCGCGCGGGCGTGTCGAGCGCGACCTTCTACGAGCAGTTCGCCGATCGAGAAGAGTGCCTGCTAGCCGCCTACAAGGACGTCACCGAGAGGACCCTCGCCCGGATGGCGAGCTCGCTGCGGGAGGGCGAGTGGGCGAGCGCGGCGCGGCCGGCCTTCACGGAGCTGCTGCGGACGCTGACCGACGATCCCGACGCGGGCCGCGTGATGTTCGTCGAGGCGCTCGCGGGGGGGCCGCGCCTGCGGGCGGAGCTGCGGGCGGTGCTCGACGGGATGGAGCAGAGCGCCGAAATGCTGCTCGAGAGCGCGCCGGAGGGGGGAGCGACGCTCGACATCCCGGGCCGGGCGCTGATCGGGGCGGTCAGGCACGTCGTCTCGCGCCACCTGCGAACCCACGCGGAGGACAAGCTGCCGGCGCTGACCGACGAGATCCTCGCCTGGATGGGCAGCTACGCGGTGCCGGCGGCCGAGGGTCGCTGGAGCACGAAACCGGGAGCGCTGCTCGCGCAGGCGCCCGTCGCCGAGCCGCCGGTCGCGCCGCCTGCCGAGCCGGAGCGCCTGCCGCGCGGGCGCCACGGCCTGTCGCCGGGCGCCGTCGCGCGCAACCAACGAGGCCGGATCCTCCAGGCGACCGCGGCGGTGACGATGGAGAAGGGCTACGCCAACACGACCGTCGCGGACATCGTCGCGGCGGCGGGCGTCGCCAAAGAGGCGTTCTACCGGCACTTCGCGGACCGCGAAGAGGTCTTCCTCGAGGCCCAGGACCATCCCTCCCGGCAGATCCTCGACACGCTCGTGACGGCGTACTTCTCGGCCGACGAGTGGCCCGAGCGGATCTGGCGCGGGCTCGGGACGCTGCTCGAGCTGATCGTCGCGAACCCCGTGATGGCCCATCTGCGCCTGGTCGAGTGCTACACGGCGGGGCCGACGGCCGTGCATCGGGCCGAGGAAGCGACCCGCTCGTTCACGATCTTCCTCGAGGAGGGCTACCGGCAGCGCCCGGAGGCGGCGGACCTGCCGCGGCTGTGGTCGCAGCTGATCGCCGGAGGGATCATCGAGATCGTCCAGCACGACGTCGCGACCGGCCGGACCGCGGAGCTGCCGCGGCGGCTTCCGCAGCTCGCCTATGTGGCGATCGCGCCCTTCCTCGGGTCGGCGGGCGCGATCGAGGCGATCGAAGCGCTGCGGGGCTGAGGCGGGCCGATTGTTGAGGCGAAGGCTCTCGCGTCGGCGAAGTCATTGTCGCGCTAAACCATCCGGGCAGACGGGCCACCAACTCGTGTAGCTCGGCCTAGGTCGTGCCCTGATCGTCGCATGGATGTGCCCGCTCCTCGACGGGGCGGTTCGATAGACGGGCGACAGAGCTAGAGGGGCCCGAACCCCCGACTTCCGCCATGCCATGGATAGCTTTGCTGCCGCAAAGGCCGCTAGATTTTCGCCGATGCGCCTTGAGCCCTCCGCACAATGACCGAACCTTCCCTGAGTTTCGAGACGACCCTAGGTCAGCTCTACCAAGGCGACGCCGTTACCTGGCTTCAGTCCTTACCCGCAGACTCGGTTGATCTCGTGGTCGCGGATCCTCCCTACGGTGGCAACGCCGTGCACTGGGACAAGTTCGCTTCTCTCGATGAATACGCCCAATGGTGTGATATCTGGATCGCGGAGTGTCATCGGGTACTCAAGCCGGACGGCACCGCCTTTATCTGCGGCTGGTCCGAGAACCTGGCGTACCTCAAGGTGCTAGGCGACAAGTACTTCCACGGCTGCCGGTGGTTGATTTGGTTCTACCGGAACAAGCAGGCCGCATGGAGGACGGACTGGGGTCGAGCACATGAGAGCATCCTCCACTTCCGTAAGGCAAAGAGCTTTGCTTTCAACCAAGATGCTGTTCGGGTGCCGTACAACGCGCACACCCAGCGCTATCCGCAGCACACCCAAGCAGCTTCATCCGTCTTCGGAGTCAAGAATGGGGGGAAGAGCGGTCACGTATGGCAACCGCATCCACTCGGCGCGAAGCCCAAGGACGTGTTCGAGATATCCATCCTGAACAACGGAATGTCTGAGAGCACCCCGCATCCCACTCAGAAGCCGGAGGAGTTGATTCGTCGCCTAGTACAGGCCTGTTCCGTGAAGGGCGACCTCGTCATTGATCCGTTCGGCGGCGCTGGAACTACTTTCGCGGTCTGCGAGAAGCTAGAGCGGCGTTGGGCTGGGACCGAGCTGGAGAAGGAGTACGTCGAGTTGATGAGGGCTCGCCTCGAAGAGATCGAACCGGATGAGGAGGCACACACGCGTTCCTACCGAGACGGGCTGAGCGCTTCGCTTGGCAACAAGGCATCTGTGCGATCAGGCAAACGCATAGCGTCATCGAAGGTCGAAGGTGATCGCGTCGATCAGGTTGAACTCATTGGGCTAGAAGACCTGAGTCCAGAGATCGCATAGCAGCAGGTCATCGAACGTCCGCAGGTATTTGCTCCACGGCTCGCGGTTGATGTGCGGAGGCGGATCTACGTAGTAAACACCTGTGAGGGGCCCGAATCGCTCCACGTAAGCCGCAAAGTTGCCAGCGACGAAGGTCCATCCGGTTTTCGTCGTCCCGGCTCGCTGGACATCGTTGTGGAACATGGCGATGACCTTGACCGGCTGGCCGGTCACAAAACGCAGCATCTCTTGGTCCAAGAATATCTTGGCGAAACGGTCCTTGCTCGACGTCTTCAGCGATACGACCACCTCGCTCGGGTCCAGCTGTTTGGGGGTCGACTTCACGATTCCCTTGGCGATCACAAGATCAACCTGGTTGGAGAACTTGGCTTCAGAACCAGCCGCTGTCTGGTACGTCAATCCGAAGGTGATGGGCTTGCATCCGATGCCGAGTGATGCAAGGAGGTGCTCCATCAACTCCTCGAACCGCATTCCGAAGTTCTTGCGCGATTGGTTGGCGGGGAGGAGACAATCCATCGCAAAGCCCTGGGCTTGGATTGTCGTATAGAGCGCGCGACTGATCGCGTTTGTGGCGCGCACTTCCGCGACGCGTGATGCGGTCATCGGTTCATGCTGTTCCGCAACCTCGCTGATCAATTCCTCAAATTCCGTCATGGCGGCCAGATAGTCGGCCGGATTTTCGATCAGCAGCGCCGGGTTGAGAGGACGGAGAGATACGTCCACGCCTCCTAGCTGCACAGTACGAAGGATCAGTCCGCTCTGTCCCACCGCGATGTCAGTGGACGTGAGCTGGGCGAGGAACTTCAGTGACGCGGCGGCACGGTCACGCGCCTCGGCCACGGAACCTAGGGGAGCGAGTAGCGCGTCGGCTAGGGCAACGGACATCGACGCAGCATATGGGCCCGCTCGGCCACTAGGGCTTTTGAGGTCACGGCACGACTCTCAACGGCTCGGGCGCTCCGGCGACACTCCAGGGGCCGTCGAAGTAGCCGCATCACGCAATAGCGGCTCCGAGGTGCCTCGGGGGGTTTCACGCCGACGCTGTCCCTAGATCAGCCCAGCAGGCAGTAGCAGGCCCTTTTGTGAAGTGGAGCTAGAGGGGCTCGAACCCTCGACCTCCGCCATGCCATGGCGGCGCTCTCCCAGCTGAGCTATAGCCCCGAGAGACTGAATGCTATCGCGCGCCGAGGAGCTCGCACGGCGTGCCGGCGGCGCTCGCCGCGGGCCCGGCGGGGTCAGCTGCGCGGGATGAACTCGGGCACGTCGAGGTCCTCGCCGGAGCCGCCCTCGTCGAAGCGTTCGGTCTCGCGCCCTCGTCCCGCTCCCCGGGGGGAGCCGCCAGGCCGATCGGACGGCGCGACCTGATCCAGCGACGCGGTGAGGCCGCCGTGGGCGAGGCGCACGTCGCGCAGTAGGCGCTCGGCGTTGTTGCGCAGCGAGACGGAGAGGTCGCGGAGGTTGCGGGCCATCTCGGTGCCGTCGGCGAGCACCTCGTTGGAGACGGCGTGGGCGTCGGAGGTGATGTCGCGCGCCTCCGCGCGGGCCTGGGCCTTGATCTCGCGGGCCTGGACCTCCGCCTCCTCGAGCAGGCGGGCCAGCTCCTCGCGGCGGGCGAGCAGCAGGCGCTCGGTCTGCTCGCGCGTCTCGGCGGCGATCCGCTCGGACTCCGTGCGGGCCGCCTCGAGCATTTTCGCGGCCTCCTTCTCGGCTTTCGCGCGCGCCTTTTCGGACTCCGCCGCGGCCGCGAGGCGCTGCTGTTCGGCCGTCGCCCGCGCCTCGCCGAGGACCCGCTCGGCCTCCTGCTGGGCTTCGGCGAGCCGCTCGGCGGCCTGGTCGCGGGCCGTCTCCGCCTCCGCGCTGAGTCGCGTGGCGGTCGCGCTCGCCTCGGCTTTCGTCGCCTCGGCCTCCGCGCGCGCCTTGCTCAGCGTCCGCTCGGCGTCCTCGCGGGCGCCCGCGAGGATCTCCTCCGCCTCCTCCTCGGCGGCCGCGACCCGGATCTCGGCGGCGCGGTCCGCCTCCTCGATCCGCTCGCGGGTGCGCCGCTCGGCGGTCTCGCGCAGGTCCCGGGCGGCGGTTTCGGCGGCCGCGACGATGCTTGCCACCCGGCCCGGCGCAGAGGCGAGCGAGTCGGGCTGGAAGTCTTCGGCCCCCGGCGGGGCGGTGAAGCTCGGGTCCTCCACGAACGCATCGTATTCCCCGTGCCCGAACGGTGCCGCCGGGGTCTCTGGATCGTGTTGCAGGGACCTCGAGAGGCGGCTGGAGCGCTCCAAGGCGATGGCAGGAAAGGTGGGAGATCTGTCCTTGCGGACAGCGGCAGGGTGCGCCAAGATCGCACCGTGGGAGCGAACGGAAAGCCGAGGAGAATCGCGATCCTCCTCTATCCCGGAGTGCAGAGCCTCGACGTGACGGGGCCGCTCGAGGTCTTCTCGGCGGCCCGCGCCGCACTCACGGCGCGCGGGGCCGAGGACGGGGGATACGAGGTCGTGACGATCGCCCGCTCGCGCGAGCCCGTGCGCAGCTCGAGCGGCCTGCGGCTCGTCCCCGACGGCCCGCTGCCGCGCGGCGGGGGCGGGATCGACACGCTGATCGTGCCCGGCGGCAGCGGTCGCGAGCTCGCGGCCAGCGACGAGACGCTGATCCGCTGGCTCGCCCAAGCTCCCCGCTCTTGCCGTCGCGTCGCGGCGGTCTGCACGGGATCGTTCCTGCTGGCGGCCGCGGGCCTGCTCGACGGACGCCGCGCGACCACCCACTGGGCCTACGCTCGGCGGCTGGCGGAGGAGTACCCGGCGGTGGCGGTCGACCCCGACCCGATCTTCGTACGCGACGGCGCCCTCTGGACCTCGGCGGGAGTGACGGCCGGGATGGACCTCGCCCTGGCGATGGTCGAGGAGGACCTCGATCGCGAGATCGCGCTGCTGATCGCCCGCCACCTCGTGATGTTCCTGCGCCGTCCCGCCAACCAATCCCAGTTCAGCGCCACGCTTCACGCCCAGCTGCCGAGCGCCGAGCCGCTGCGGGAGATACAGCGGCTCGTGCTCGAGGACGTCGCGGGCGAGCACACCGTCGAGGCGATGGCCGCTCGCGTGCACATGAGCCAGCGCAACTTCGCGCGGGCGTTCCGCGCCCAGACCGGCGTGACGCCCGCCCGCTACGTCGAGAGCGTCCGTCTGGAGGCGGCGCGTCGCCGCCTGGAGGAGACCGCCGAGCCCGTCTCGTCGGTCGCCCGCGCGTGCGGGTTCGGGACGGCCGAGACGATGCGGCGGAGCTTCCTGCGCGCTCTGAAGGTCGGCCCGTCGGAGTACCGCCGCCGCTTTCGCGGCCCCGCGACGGGCGAGCACGAGGCGATCGCCCCGCAAGCCGCATGAACGCCACGACAAAGGAGACCAAGGTGAACACCGCGATCCTGCTGTATGACCGCTTCACCGCACTCGACGCGATCGGCCCCTACGAGGTCCTCAGCAGGCTCCCCGGCGGGCGCGTCACGTTCCTCGCCGCCGAGGCCGGCCCGGTGCGGACCGACAACGGGATGCTGACCGTCACGGCCGAGTGCGCGCTGGCCGACGCGGAGCCGCCGGAGATCGTGCTCGTGCCCGGCGGCCCGGGCGAGGTCGCGGCGCGCGCGGGGGAGGAGATGCTGGGGTGGCTGCGCGAGGCCGACCGGACGAGCACCTGGACGACGTCCGTCTGCACCGGCTCGCTCGTGCTCGCCGCCGCGGGGCTGCTCGACGGGCGCCGCGCGACGAGCCACTGGCTGGCGATGGACACGCTCGGCCGGCTCGGCGCGACGCCCGTGTCCGAGCGGGTCGTCTTCGACGGCAAGGTCGTGACGGCGGCCGGCGTCTCGGCCGGGATCGACATGGCGCTGACCCTCGCCGAGCGGATCGCGGGCCGGGAGATCGCCGAGGCGATCCAGCTCGGGATCGAGTACGACCCGCAGCCGCCGTTCGACGCGGGCTCGCCCGAGAAGGCCCCCGCGCGCGTGCGCGAGATGCTCGAAGGGGCGAGCCGCTTCCGCGAGCCGGCCGCCGGATAGCGCCGGGCGGCGGCGGGGCCGCCACGCAGGGCCGTTCTCGCTCATGGCCCCGATAACCTGCTCACCCGATGAGCGAGCAGCGCTACGAACCGCAGGAGATCGAGCCGCGCTGGCAGGCCCTGTGGGCCGAGGAGCGCACCTGGGAGGTCGCGAACCTCGACGAGGAGGAGAGCGCGGGGGAACCGCTCGCGAACGTCCGCGGCGGCGCCGAGCACCCCGCCGCCTACGTCCTCGAGATGCTCCCCTACCCGAGCGGGGAGCCGCACATCGGCCACCTGAAGTGCTACGCGCTGGGCGACGCGATCGCCCACTTCCAGCGCCGGCTCGGGCAGCGGGTGCTGCATCCGATGGGCTACGACTCCTTCGGCCTGCCCGCCGAGAACCACGCGATCCGCACCGGGGTCCACCCGCGCGTCTCGATCGCCGAATCGATCGCCTCCTTCCAGCGCCAGTTCCGCTCCTGGGGGATCTCGATCGACTGGTCGCGCGAGCTGTCTACCTCCGAACCATCCTATTACCGCTGGACCCAGTGGATCTTCCTAGAGCTGTTCAGGGCGGGTCTCGCCTACCGGCGCGAGGCGGCGGTGAAGTGGTGCCCGAACGACCAGACGGTGCTGGCCAACGAGCAGGTCGACGCGGAGGGCCACTGCGAGCGCTGCGGCGCGCTCGTCGAGGTGCGCCAGCTCGAGCAGTGGTTCCTGCGCATCACCGACTACGCCGAGCGCCTGCTCGGCGACCTCGACGGGATCGACTGGCCCGAGCACGTCAAGACGATGCAGCGCAACTGGATAGGCCGCAGCGAGGGCGCCGAGGTGACGTTCCGCTGCGAGGATTTCGATCCCGCCCACCCCGTCGACTACCCCGTCTTCACGACCCGCCCGGACACGCTGTTCGGGGCGACGTTCTTCGTGATGGCGCCCGAGCATCCCGACGTGCTGCGGCTCGCCGCCGGCACCGAGCACGAGCAGGCCGCCCGCGATTACGTCAACCGGGCGCTCAACGAGACCAACGAGGAACGCGGCAACGCCGAGAGGACCAAGACCGGGGTGCCGCTCGGACGGACCGTCACCAATCCCGTCAACGGCGAGCGGATCCCGATGTACGTGGCCGACTACGTGCTGATGGAGTACGGCACCGGGGCGATCATGGCGGTGCCCGGCCACGACGAGCGCGACTACGACTTCGCACGCACGTTCGGACTGCCGATCAAGCGGGTGATCGCGGCGCCGGAGGGACAGGACGGCGATCTCCCGTACGCCGGCGACGGCACGCTCGTCAACTCCCACGCCGAGTTCGACGGGCTCGGCAACCGCGAGGCGCTCGCGGCGATCGTCGCGTGGCTCGACCGCGAGGGCAAGGGCCACGCCTCGGTCAACTACCGCCTGCGCGACTGGCTCGTCTCGCGGCAGCGCTACTGGGGCTGCCCGATCCCGATCGTCTACTGCGAGCGCTGCGGGATGGTGCCCGTGCCGGAGGAGGACCTGCCGGTCGAGCTGCCCGACATCGACGACTACCAGCCGAAGGGCCGCTCGCCGCTGGCCGCCGCCGAGGAGTGGGTCAGGACCACCTGCCCGAGCTGCGACGGGCCCGCGCGGCGGGAGACCGACACGATGGACACGTTCGTCGACTCCTCCTGGTACTTCCTGCGCTACTGCGACGCGCGCAACTCCGAAGCCGCCTGGGACCCCGCCGCGCTGCGCGAGTGGATGCCCGTCGACCAGTACATCGGGGGCGTCGAGCACGCGATCCTGCACCTGCTCTACGCGCGCTTCTTCTGCAAGGCCCTGGCCGACCTCGGCCACCTCGACTTTCAGGAGCCCTTCCAGGCGCTCTTCACGCAGGGGATGGTCACGAAGGACGGCTCGAAGATGAGCAAGTCCAAGGGCAACGTCGTCTCGCCCGCGTCGATCGTGGAGCGGGTCGGGGCGGACACGGCCCGCTGCTACATCCTGTTCGTCGGCCCGCCCGACCAGGACGCCGACTGGTCGGACGAGGGCGTCGAGGGCGTGCACCGCTTCCTCGGCCGGCTCTGGCGCCTGGCCGCCGAGACGGCCGAGCGCGCGGGCGGCCCTTCGCCGGAGCTCGACTCGCCGGACTTCGCCGAGGGCGACGAGCTCGTCCTGGTGCGCAAGGCCCACTGGGCGATCGACAAGGTCTCGGGGGATCTGCGGCGGTTCGCGTTCAACACCGCGATCGCCGCCGTGATGGAGCTGCTCAACGAGTGCTCGCGCCTGCGCGAGAGCGTCTCGATCGAGAGCATGCGCTTCGCGCTCGGCACCGCCGCCTCGCTGCTGTTCCCGTTCGCGCCCCACACGAGCGCCGACATCTACGACCGGCTGACCGGCGAGCGGGTCTGGGAGCAGCCGTGGCCGGAAGCCGAGGAGTCGATGCTCGAGAGCGACGAATACGAGCTCGTCTGCCAGGTCAACGGCAAGGTCCGCGACCGCGTCCAGGCGGGCGCCGACGCCACCCCCGAGCAGCTCAAGGAGCTCTGCCGGGCCGCCCCGAACGTGATCGCGCACCTCGACGGCAAGGAGCTCGTCAAGGAGATCGTCGTGCCCGGGAAGCTCGTCAACCTGGTCGTGCGCTAGGCGCGCCGTGGCCGAGCTGAAGCCCGCCTATCTGATCCACGGCGACGACCACGGCGCGGTCGCCGAGCGCAGGGCCGGGCTTCGCGCGCTGGCCGAGCGCGGAGAGGGAGGCGCGGCCGGCGCGGAGGTGCTCGAGGGGGAGGACGCGACGCCGGCGGGCGCGGCCGCGGCGCTCGCGGCGATGACGCTCGCGGTCGGGCGGCGGGTGATCGTCGTCGAAGGCGCCGAGCGCTGGCGCCAGGCGGACGTGGAAGCTCACCTCGCGCCCGCGCTCGCGCAGATGCCGCCCGACACGACGCTCGCCGTGTTCGCCCGCGAGGAGGCCCGCGCGAAGGCGCCGGCGGCGCTGCACGACGCGGTCAAGAAGGCGGGCGGCCAGATCGTCGCGCAGATGACCGTCAAGCCGTGGGAGCTCCCGAAGTGGGCGCGCGAGCAGGCGGCCAAGCTCGGCCTGACGCTCGACCCGGCCGCGGCGAAAGCGCTCGTCGCCCAGGTCGGCGAGCGTCAGCAGCGTCTGCTGCGCGAGCTCGAGAAGCTGGCGCTCGAAGGGGAGGGGCCGCGCGCGGTCGGCGCGGAGGAGATCGAGCGCCGCTCGGCGCACTCCGCGGAGTGGCGCGCGTACGCCCTCGCGGACGCGCTGGTCGCCGGCGACGGCGCCGCGGTCACCGTCACCTACCTGCGGCTGCGGGAGCAGGGCGAGCGGCTGTCGGGCCTCACCTACCTGATCGCCTCGCGCCTGCGGGAATCGCTCGCGATCTCGCTGCGCCTCGCCGCGGGCGAGTCTGCCGCGGAGGTCAAGCGGGGCCTGCGCATGCCCTCGCGCGCGGCCGACCGTCTGATCGCGGACGTCTCGCGCGCGGATCCCGAGCGCTTCCGCCGCGCG
The DNA here is from genome assembly GCA_035571915.1 of Solirubrobacteraceae bacterium. Classification (GTDB taxonomy): domain Bacteria; phylum Actinomycetota; class Thermoleophilia; order Solirubrobacterales; family Solirubrobacteraceae; genus Palsa-744. The sequence goes on from DATNBM010000105.1 coordinate 48,134, forward strand.
CTCGCGACGATGGCCAAGCTCGAGCTCGACTCGCGCGGCGGCGCGCTGCTCAGCGCCGAGCGCGGGCCGATGGCGAACCTTGGCGAGGACACGATCGCGCAGCGGGCGTTCGAGGAGATCTGCGCCTAGGGCGATGCTGAGCGTCCTTCGACTGGTGCCGGCAATCGTGGTGGCGCTCGCCTGGGCCGTCCCGGCCTCTGGTCTTCAGCTCACGCCGAGACCGTTCAACGCGTCCCTCTCGCCGCCGATCTACGCAGGCGAGGCGGGGTGGTGCCTGTCGGTCCGAAGTGGCGACGGCGGCTCGTGGTCTTGTCCCGTGCTCGCAACGGAGGGGAGGCCGATCTTCGACGAAGAGTGGGGAGGCTCCGGCCCGCCCTCCGAAGTCGAAGCGTTCGCCCTGACGACGGCGGAAGTCCCTGAGGTCTCCCTGCTCGGCGGCCCGCCTGTCCCGACCGTGGCTGAGCCCTCGCTGCCCTATGGCTTTCGCGGCGTGGCGATGAACGGGCCGGGAACGCTCCGAGATCTACTCGCCGGTGGGCCGCGGCTGTTTCGCGCTCTCGGTTCCGACGGTGCTCCGCTGACGACGCTCGGCACTCCCCGCGTACCTGCGGCGTACACGCTCGCGACAGCCTCCTCGGGCTCCGGTGTCGTTCCCGTCTCCGCACCCTGCGCGCTGTCGAGTCTCCACGTGCCCGGGTTCGCCTTCAGGGGCGTCGAGTACGTGCCGCGACTGCGGCCGCTGATGAACCTGATCGGGCGGCCGTTCCTGGCCTGCGCGACCGCCTTCTACCGGCGCGGGAGCTTCGGTGTGTTCGCCGCGATCGTGCTCGACGCGGACCGGCCGGGTCGCCCACCCGCCGGGTTGACCGAAGCGAAACCGGTCGCAGGGCATCCCGGGGTCGTACGCGAGCCGGGCGCGCTGCGGATCGTAGGCAGGCGCATCCCCGGCGGGTGGCTGCTCGTGGAAGGCGGGAACTCGCAAGCCGAGCGCCTGGCGCTGCTCGGGTCGGTAAGAGGCAGCGTCCGAGCCCGCGCGGGCTGAGCGTCCAAAAGGACGCGTTTCAGATGGGCCGGATCAGGAGCCGGCGACGATGCGAGCCGCGCGGGACTTCTTGCGGGCGCCGGTGTTGCGGTGCAGCGCGCCGCGCTTGACGGCCTTGTCGATCGTCGAGACTAGCTCGCGGTGGGTGACCGCGGCCGCGTCGGTCTCGCCGGCCTCCTGCTGCTCGGCCAGACGCCGGAAGTGCGTCTTGATCGCGGAGGTGTAGCGGCGGTTCTCGAGGCGCTCGCGCTCGGTCCGCAGGATCCGCTTCTTCTGTGAGTGGATGTTCGCCATCTGTCGATTCCCGCAGGCCGCCCGAGTACGTCCCGGGCGCGCCGCGGAGCGCCGTACTATAGCGGCCTTGACCGTCGGCGCCGACGTCCCAGCCGAGGAGGCGGCCGCACCCCCGGTCGCGGGAAGCGGCCGCGTCGCTCGCAACACCGCGATCTTCTCGATCGGCACGGGAATCTCGCGCATCGTCGGCCTGCTGCGCGAAATCGTCTTCGCCAAATACTTCGGCACGAGCGGGCGCGCCTCCGCTTACACGATCGCCTCGCTCGTCCCGAACCTGATCGCGAACCTGTTCGCCCAGTCGGCCCTCTCGGCGGCGTTCGTCCCCGTCTTCACCGAACTGCTGGCGCGCAAGCGTCGCGCGGAGGCGCTGCGCCTCGCCTCGACGCTGTTCTGGATCCTGTTGATCGGTCTCGGCGCGATCACCGCCGTGTTCATCCTCGCGGCGGGGCTGATCATGCCCGTGTTCATCGGGCCGAAGTTCGGTCACGGCCTGAACGTGCTGACGATCGGCCTCTCGCAGGTGTTGTTCCCGGTGATCCTGCTGCTCGGGCTGAACGGGCTGCTCGTGGGGATCCTGCAGTCCTACGACCACTTCACGATCCCCGCGATCTCGCCGGCGATCTGGAACGCCGTGATCATCGTTCTGCTGGTCGTGCTCGCGCCGCACTTCCAAGGCAACAACGAGGTCTACGCGTACGCGATCGGGATCCTCGCCGCCACCGTCGTGCAGCTGCTGATGGCGTTCGCGGCGCTCGCCCGGATCGACTTCCGTCTCAGCGTCAGGATCGACTGGCACGACCCCCGCATCAAGCAGGTCTTCATGCTGATGCTGCCGGTCACGATCGGCCTCGGCATCGTCAACCTCGACCAGCTGATCAACTCGGCCTTCGGGAGCCTCGTCTCCGAACAGGCACCGCGGGCGATCGACAACGCCTTCCGCGTCTACATGCTCCCGCAGGGCATGTTCAGCGTCGCGGTCGCCACCGTCCTGTTCCCGACGCTGAGCCGGATGGCGGCGAGCCGCGACGCCGACGCGATGCGAAAGGCCGTCGGCAACGGCATGCGCCAGATAAACCTGCTGCTGATCCCGGCGGCGGCGTTCATGCTGGTGCTGCCCAGCCCGATCGTCCGGCTCCTGTTCCAGCGCGGCCACTTCAACCCGGAATCGACGCACTTGGTCTCGATCGCGCTGTTCTGGTTCGCCTTCAGCCTCCCGTTCGGAGGGCTCAACCTGCTGCTGACGAGAACGTTCTTCGCCGTCCAGCGGCCGTGGATCCCCACGCGGCTGGCCGCGATGAACATCGTGGTCGACGTGATCGTCTCGATCGGCCTCTACAAGCCGTTCGGGATCGCCGGGCTCGTGATCGGCACCGTCGCGGCGAACGTCGTGATGACGTGGCTACAGCTCGTCCGCCTCAGGGAGGGGCTGAATGGACGGCTGGAAGGCGCCCAGACGACGATGATCACCGCCCGGATCGCGGTCGCCTCGGCGCTGCTGGCGGGCGTGTCGTGGGTCGTCTGGTACCTGCTCGACGCGCTCCTGGGGCGCTCGCTCCCCGCCGAGATCGTGAGCGTGGGCGCCGCGGGGCTCGCCGGGGTGGCGGTCTACGGGCGGGCGGTGCTCGCGATGCGCGTCCCCGAGGCCCACCAGGTCGGCAACCTGATCCGCGCGCGCCTCGGACGCTGAGCCTCGCAGAGCCGACCGGGCTCGGCGTTAGCTTGGCGCGCGTCAACTACAAGGAGGCGCCGTGAGCAGGCTGATCGGACACATGCGGGGCAACGCCATCGCCTACCTCGCGCTCTTCATCGCGCTCGGCGGCACCGGCTACGCGGCGATGCGGCTGCCGAAGAACAGCGTCGGGACGGCACAGCTGAAGAACGGCGCTGTCACGGCAGCGAAGGTCAAGTCGCATTCCTTGCTCGGCTCGGACTTCAAGGTGGGCCAGCTGCCGTCGGGCGCGACGGGGCCGGCGGGCGCTCAGGGCCCCAAGGGCGACACCGGCGCACCCGGATCGGCGCTCGCCTACGCGCACGTCGTCGTGAAAGGGGGGACCGCTACGGTCGACCCGACGCGCTCCTCGAACGTCGTGCAGGCGAACGTCAGCCACCCGGCGACCGGCGTCTTCTGCTTTTCCGGCATGCCCTTCACGCCGCACAACGCGGTCGCCTCGATCGACGCGGCAGCCAGCATCGAACCGCTGATCGCCTCGGTCGGGCTCCCGCCCGACGAAGCCGTCCTTGCGGCCTGCGGGAGCCCGGTGCAGGCCGTCGTGGCGACGCTGAACCTCAACAAAAAATCCAACGAAGACGTCAGCTTCTACGTCGAGCTCAACTGACGGCGCATCGGGGGCTGGAGCGCGGGCGAAGAAGTCCGCGCCAGAGGCCGGGTGGACCGAAGTCCACCCGGCTTGCCGCCGACATAGATCGCCGCTTACTACATACGTCCCAGGACTGTGTGTTTCGCCTGGGCGGCTTAACACTCTCGACACCTGGACAGGCCGCCGGCCCGAAGACCGGCGCGTAGCCGCGGTTGGATGCTCCCTCGTCGAGTTGGCGATCCGCCGAGCCATTAACGCTAGCGCCTCCCGCTCTACCCTTGGGTCTCGATGGACGTGACCTCATACGCGCAGATCGAGGCCTTCACGACGCTCGACGGCTCGGAGATCCGCGAGTGGGCCGGGCCGGTCTCCGCTCCGGCGCGCAACCAGAGCCTCGCCGAGGCGACGATCCCGCCGGGGGGAGCGACGACCGCTCATTACCACCGCACGATCGAGGAGCTGTATCTGGTCACCGCAGGCCGCGGACGGCTCGTGATCGACGGCGAGCGCGCGCGATCTCGAGCTCGGTGACTGCGCGCTGATCCCGCCCGGCGCGGTCCACAAGATCTCGAACGTCGGCGAGGGCCCGCTGCGGATCCTGTGCGCCTGCGCGCCCGCCTACTCCGACGAGGACACCGTTCTGACCGAGTGATCGACGGGGGCGCCTTGATCGGGGGCCGCGAGCCGCGAGAGATCACGATCGCCGTCCCGGGGCTCGCCGCGAAGCCGATCCTCGACATGCTCGTGACCGTCTCCGACGTCGAGGACGACGCGCTGCTCGAGCCGCTGCAGGCGGCCGGCTACGAGCTCCGGGTGCGCGAGCCCGGCCACCGAATGTTCCGCACGCCGGCGCGCGACGTTCACGTCCACCTGTGGGGCGCCGGGGACGCCGAGGTCGCGCGGATACTGGGCTTCAGGGACCGCCTGCGCAGCTCGCGGGCCGACCGCGAGGAGTACGAGCGCCTGAAGCGCGAGCTCGCCTCGCGCGAGTGGGAGGACATGAACGCCTACGCCGATGCGAAGGGCCCGCTGATCGAGGCGATCCTCGCGCGCGCGGGGGGCTGAGGGGCGCCTCGGTGCGCTCCCGATTCACCATCTATCGTGCTGCTGGCCCATGGACCAGGCACACATCCGCAACTTCTCGATCATCGCCCACATCGACCACGGCAAGTCGACGCTGGCCGATCGCATCCTCGAGCTGACCCACACCGTCTCCGCGCGCGAGATGCGCGCACAGGTGCTCGACTCGATGGACCTCGAGCGCGAGCGGGGGATCACGATCAAGGCGCAGGCGGTGCGGGTCTTCTTCACCGCGCGCGACGGCGAGACCTACCAGCTGCACCTGATCGACACGCCCGGCCACGTCGACTTCACCTACGAGGTGTCCCGCTCGCTGGCCGCCTGCGAGGGGGCGCTGCTCGTCGTCGACGCCTCGCAGGGCGTCGAGGCCCAGACCGTCGCCAACACCTACCTGGCCGTGGAGTCGGGTCTCGAGCTGATCCCGTGCCTGAACAAGATCGACCTCCCCGGCGCCGAGCCCGAGCGGGTCGCGGGCGAAGTCTCCGAGCTGATCGGCGAGGACCCCGACTCGATCCTGAAGATCAGCGGCAAGACCGGGGAAGGGGTCGCCGAGGTGCTGGAGGAGCTCGTCGCCCGTGTCCCGCCGCCGCAGGGCGATCCCGACGGGCCCCCGCGGGCGCTGATCTTCGACTCCGAGTTCGACCAGTACCGCGGCGTGATCGCCTACATCCGGGTCGTCGACGGGGTCTTCAAGAAGGGCGACGCGATCCGGGCGATGGCGACCGAGACCGAGGCGGACATCGACGACATCGGCTTCTTCAGCCCGCAGATGATGCCGACCGACCAGCTCGCGGCCGGCGAGGTCGGCTACCTGATCACGGGCCTGAAGGACGTGACGCTGCTGCGCGTCGGCGACACGCTGACCACCCGCGCGCGCACCGGCGCGCCCAGGCTGGCGGAGGCGAAGGAGGCGCTGCCCGGCTACCGCGAGGTCAAGCCGATGGTCTTCTGCGGGCTGTTCCCGATCGACTCCGACGACTACCCCGACCTGCGCGACGCCCTCGAGAAGCTCGTCCTCAACGACGCGGCGCTCTCGTGGGAGCCGGAGACCTCCGACGCGCTCGGCTTCGGCTTCCGCTGCGGCTTCCTCGGCCTGTTGCACATGGACATCGTGCGCGAGCGACTGGAGCGCGAGTACGACCTCGAGCTGCTCGCGACGATGCCGTCGGTCGAGTTCGACGTGACGCTCACCGACGGCACGGAGCTCGAGGTCCACAACCCCTCTGACATGCCCGACCCCGGGACGATCGCGGAGATCCGCGAGCCGTTCATCTCCGCCTCGATCATCGCCCCCAAAGAGTTCGTCGGGGCCGTGATGGAGCTGTGTCAGGAACGCCGCGGCGAGCACACCGGGATGCACTACCTCTCGCCCGAGCGCGTCCAGCTCAACTACCAGCTGCCGCTCGCCGAAATCGTGCTCGACTTCTTCGACCAGCTGAAGTCGCGGACGAAAGGCTACGCGTCGCTCGACTACGAGATCTCCGGGATGAAGCCCTCGGATCTCGTCAAGCTCGACGTGCTGCTCGCCGGCGACACGGTCGACGCGCTGTCGATGGTCGTGCACCGCGAGAAGGCCTACGAGGTCGGTCGCACGCTGACCGAAAAGCTCCGCAAACGGATCCCCCGCCAGCAGTACGACGTCCCGATCCAGGCCGCGATCGGCTCGCACGTGATCGCCCGCGAGACCGTCAAGGCGTTCCGCAAGGACGTGATCTCCGGCTGCTACGGCGGCGACATCACGCGCAAGAAAAAGCTCCTCGCCAAACAGAAGGAGGGCAAGAAGCGGATGAAGCAGGTGGGCCGCGTCGAGGTCCCCCAGGAGGCGTTCCTCGCGGTCTTGGAGCTGGGAGAGGAATAAAAGGGGGGTGTCACGGGAAGCAGAGTCCGTCGCGCGTGGCGCCCAGGGCGACCGAGCGGGGCCGGTCCGGCTCCTGTTCGTCTGCCTCGGCAACATCTGCCGCTCGCCGACCGCCGAGGGGGTGATGCGCTCGCTCGTCGCCGAGGCGGGCATGAGCGAGCAGATCGAGATCGACTCGGCCGGCACCGGCGGCTGGCACGTCGGCAGCGCCCCCGACGAGCGCGCGACCGCCGCCGCGGCCGCGGAGGGCGTCACGCTCGAGGGGCTCGCCCGGAGGGTCGAGCCGGCGGACTTCGAGCGCTTCGACCTGATCCTCGCGATGGATGGCGCGAACCTGCGCGACCTGCGCGCGCTCGCGGGCTCCGCCGAGGCTCGCGAGAAGGTGCGTCTGCTGCGCGAGTTCGACCCGGACCGTGCAGACGCGGTCCCGGGCGAGCTGGACGTCCCCGATCCGTACTACGGCGGCGAGGACGGCTTCGGGACGGTCTTCGCGATGGTTCGCGCGGCCTGCGCGGGCCTGCTCGCCGAGATCCGCGCCGGCCGCTTGCTGTGACGCTCCCGCCAGGCGCTCGCGGCGCCCGGCCCGTCGGGGGCGGGGACATCAACGAGGCCTACCGCGTGACGCTCGCTGACGGCCGTGCCGCGTTCGTCAAGACGCGGGCCGCGACGATCCCGGGCGAGTACGCCGCCGAGGCCGCGGGCCTGCGCTGGCTCGCCGAGCCCGGCTTCGTGCGCACGCCCGCCGTGCTCGAGCAGGACGAGGCCTACCTGGCGCTCGAGTGGGTCGAGCGCGGGGCGCTGTCCGAGGAAGGCGCGGAGGAGCTTGGGCGGGACCTCGCGCACACCCACCTCGCCGGCGCCGAGCGGTTCGGCGCGCCGCCCGGCGTGCCGGAGGAGACCGGCTTCGGCTCGCTGCGGCTGCCCAACGGCCCGGCGGCTGACTGGCCCTCCTTCTACGCCGAGCAGCGCCTGCAGCCGCTGCTCGCGAAGGCCCGCGAGCGCGGCGCGATCTCAGCGGCCGGGGCCGGGGCGGTCGAGCGGGTCTGCGAGCGGCTGGACGAGCTGTGCGGGCCGCCGGAGGCGCCCTCGCGGCTGCACGGGGACCTCTGGTCGGGCAACGTGATGGCCGGGGCCGACGGGCGGGCTTGGCTGATCGACCCCTCCTGCTACGGCGGGCACAGGGAGGTCGACCTGGTGATGCTGAGGCTCTTCGGGGCGCCGTCGAACCGGATCTTCGACGCCTACGAGGAGGCGGCGCCGCTCGCCGCCGGGTGGCGGGAGCGGATCGAGCTCTACCAGCTCGCGCCGCTGCTGGTCCACGCGGTCCTGTTCGGCGGCTCCTACGGATCCGCAGCTGAGCGGGCGGCCGCGCGTTACGCGTGAGCAACAACGCGCTCGCGCGAGCCGATCGACCGTCGAACCTGCGTGAGCGTCTCGAGGGTCGCGGCAGCGCGCTCGCGCGAGCCGATAGACCGTCGCACCTGCGTGAGCGCTCGAGGGTCGCCGGCAGCGGAGTCGCCGTCGATCTCGCGCACCGAGCAGACGGGATCCGAGCGATAGTCTCGCGCGAAAGATGACCGTCAACCTCCACAGCGACACGCAGACCAAGCCGACGCCCGCGATGCGCGCGGCAATGGCTGCGGCGGAGGTGGGCGACGAGCAGCGTGGGCAGGATCCGACGACGGCCGAGCTCGAGCGTCGCGTCGCGGAGCTGCTCGGCCACGAGGCGGCGGTGTTCCTGCCGAGCGGCACGATGTGCAACGCGATCGCGATGCGCCTGCACATCGGCCCCGGCGGGGATCAGGTGCTGCTCGACTGCGCGGCGCACCCGATCGTCGCCGAGGCCGGCGGGCCGGCCGCGCTGAGCGGGGCGACGCTCACGCCGCTGTACGGCGAGCGCGGGGTCTTCACCGCCGGGCAGCTGCAGGAAGCGCTGCAGGTGGACGGCGACCGCTACGCGCCGCGATCGCGCCTCGTCTCAGTCGAGCAGACGACGAACATCGGCGGCGGGCGGGTCTGGTCGCCCCAGCAGATCGAGGAGGTGCTCGCGGTCGCCCGCCGCCACGGCCTGCGCACGCACCTCGACGGCGCCCGGCTGATGAA
>DATNBM010000106.1:0-19493 GCA_035571915.1 Solirubrobacteraceae bacterium
CCTGCTTCGCCGAGGACCAGCTCCCGGACGAGTGGCAGAAGTACACCCAGATCAACGCCGACTACTTCGCGCAGGGCGGCGGGGCGGCCGCGGCTGGGTAGGCAGGAGGCGGCTCAGCTTCCGAGTCCGAGGTCGTCGCGCAACGTCGGCAGTGCTGCGAGGTCCTTGTGCCGGCCCGCGGCCTCCTTCGACGTGACGATGTCCTCGGAGGCGGCGACGAGGATCGTGAGGTGGTCGAACTCGATCTCGCTCGCCCGTCGCATCCAGTCCTCGTATTTGCCGATGCCGTCCGCGCGGCGCACGATCTCGAGTCGGCCGTAACGCGTCTCGAAGGTCGTCCCGAATCCTCCGACCGCAGAGCTCATCACGCCTGCGTCGGCGAGCGCCCGATTGATCCGCGTCGCGTTCTCATCGCTCGCGTCGACGGCGATGTCGAGATCGGCAGTCGTCCCGGACCAGCCGCGAAGCTGCGCGGCGACACCGCCAACCACCACGAACTTCGCGCCGTGTCGGGAGAGCGCGTCGAGCAGCCGTAGCTGATCGTTGGCGAGTGTCACGTCGCGGTCTCCTCCAGCAGAGCTTGGAGCCCGGGCGCCCGGGCCCGTTCTGATTCGCGCGGCGAGGCATCCGCGATGCGGAGCAGATCTCTCGGGTGCGCGACGACGACCGCCGCGCCTTTCTCGAGGACGACCGACTGGGCGCTGCGATGAAGATCCCGGAAGTCGCCGGTACCGGGGACATCGTGGGCTATCGCGACGGTGCCCCCCCGAGCCGATGTCCAAGGCTCGCGAGGGTCGGGGTCTCGCCAGCGCTCGGGAGCATCGACCGGAACGTAGCTGGAGGCTTCGAGCTCCCGCGAGACCGCGATGCGGTCGGATGCCACGAACTCGACGCACGGCCCGTCGGGTCTCTGCGGAGCTCCGAGCAGCGCGGCGCCGACGTGGCCGATCACAACAGTCTGCGTCTGTGCGTGGGCGAGCCAACGAAGCGAGGCCTTCGCCTCTCGAAGCTCGTTTGCCGGCAGCAGTCGCGCTAGGCGTTTGAGCGGGCTTTTCGCGAGTTGCTCCTCGACGCTCTCTGAGAGGGAGGTGTCCCGATTGGTGAGCCTGAGAACCAGGTCGAGCTCGCATGCGGCGACTAGCTCTGACACGACTTCGAGTGAGGGAGTCTGGGCGCCGGCCTCCCAGCGCACTATCGACTCACGGGGACGTCCGCTGCGCACAGCAAGCTGTTGCTGGGTCAGCCCCGCGCGGTCGCGGGCGATGCGTATGACGTCTCTTGCGCGCATGGAGCTCGTGTGATCTATCCATCACATCGGAAGTGATGATTGCATCACATTAGTTGTGATGCTTCGATTACTATCGCTCTGCGAGCAGACATGCTCCTACGAGCTTCGACGCCGTCAGCGACCTCTCCTTCGCGCGCGGCGTCATCAGGCTGCGGCGGGCTCGGCCGTGCCCGAAGCCTCGACGAGCACATCCCCCTCCGCCGAGCGCAGATAGAGCACCGACCGCGCCACGCGCCGCCCGCACACGAGCCCCGCGTCTCTCAGCACCCCGAGGTGCTGAGAGACCCCGCCCGGGGTGAGGCCCAGCTCGCCCGCCAGTTCGGTCGTCGAGCGGGGCGAGTCCAGGGCGGTCAGCAGCGTCGCACGGGTCCGCCCGACGAGCCGCTCGAGGGCGTCCGGCGGCGCGCTCGCGTCATCGGGGCTCCACAGCATCCCGATTCCCCGCGCCGGATAGGCGAGCGTCGGCTGCCAGGGCTCGAGCGTAAGGATCGTCACTTTCGGCCAGACGAACACGCTCGGCACGAGCAGCAGGCCGCGCTCGTCGAGGTTCAGGTCGGACTCGCACACGCCGCATTCGATCCGCAGCACGCCCTCGGACCAGCTCACGCCCGGGTCGAGGTCGCAGAACAGCCGCGCCGTGCCGCCGTCGGCGATCTGGCGCGAGCGGTAGAGGACGTCGTGCTCGAGCAGCGACCGCAGGCGCGGCCAGTGCGCCTCGTGCGTGCGGGCCCAGTACTCGCGCATCAGCTCGGCGAGGCCTTCGATCGCTCGCTTTGGACGCGTCACGAACGGCTCGAGCACCGCCGGGAGCTCGACGCCCTCGTAGGCGTAGCGGACCTCCGCAGCGATCTGACGCGGAGGCGTGGCGACCATCACGGCCAGCTCGTCCTCGAACTCGACCAGGGGGCTGCTTGGCGGCGGGTTGACGAAGTCCGGGTTGTACACCGGGGCCGACTGCAACGCGAACAGCGTCGCGAGGTCGAGGTCCGCCACGGCGGGCAGCGCCTGCTCGACCCACGGCAGGTGAAGTGCCGCGCTCGCCGGGTCCTGCAGCACCTTGATGCTGCGCGTCATCTCGAACATCGGCGAGATCGCGAAGCGGACCCGGGTGAGGGCCTCGGTGTGGAAGCGGGCGAGGATCATCTCTGCTCTACGGAGATCATCGCCGTGTTGCTTTTCTGTCACGAACCATTTAGTCCAGTCTAAATGTGTTAGCGCCCCGATTCGGAGCATGCAGAATCGGTTCCATGATCAGAAGCCACGACATAGTCAGAGCGCTCGTCGCCGAGCACCAGCGCGACCTGCGGGCTTCAAAGCGCCCGAGGTGGCGTCTGTCGATGTTGTTCGGCCGGCGTGCGGCCGAGCTCGAGTCCGTCCCGCCTGCGCACTTCGCCTCCGCGCAGCGCGGCGACGGGCCGGGCCCGGCCGGCGACGCCGACGCGCCGGCCGCGCCGAGGGCGGATGTCCACGCGCGGCCCGGCGTGCGGCCCGCTCCGCGGATTCGCTCCACCAGGGCGCAGCGGTCGGCCGCCCGCGAGCGTCCCGAGCGCGCGCTGCGCTAGGAGGCCGAGCTCAGGAGGCCGCGCCCGGCAGCGGCATGCGACCCGCGCGCCGCGCCATCTGCGGGGGAGCGCCGGCGTAGGAGGGGTGCATCACGTCGAAGATCGGCACGCCCGCGACCTTCTCCGCGAGCATCGCGCGCAGGCGCGCGGAGTCGAACGCGTGTGACTGCGGCGCGACCGGGTTGACCGTCAGCGCCAGCAGGCCGATCGGTCGCCGTACCAGCAGCTCGATCCCGGCGCGTGCGTAGAACTCGGGGCCCCTGCCGGAGAGGAAGACGCGCGTGGGGTCCTGCGCGAGGACTTTCAGCGGGCGCCGCCCGCGACGCACCGGCGCGATCAGCTGTTGCAGGAACGCCTCGGGAACGGCGCCGGAGACGATGAGCCAGCGCGGCTCCACGACGTTGCGGAAGAGCTCGGCGATCGCGGGCCCCTCGGCGGTCAGGACGAAGCGCGGCGCCAGCGGCGCCACCTCGAGGTCCTCGCCGAGCAGCATGTTCTGCTCCGGGTGGGCGTCGAGCAGCTCGCGCAGCCGCCGCTCCTCAGGCGTCCCGTCGCCGAGGCCCGGCAGCCGGACCAGCTCGACCGCGTCAGCCGTCCGCTGCACGACCTCCTCGATCTCCTCGCTGAGGACCGCGCCGGTCGACATCAGCAGGCCGTCCGAGACCTCCGGCGAGGACGCCGCGCGGCGGTCGATCGCGCCGTCTATCAGGACCTGCTCGGCCCCGGCGGCGAGCATCGCGTCGGCCACCCGGCGCGCGTCGGCGGCCGCGGAGGGCCCGGCCACCTCGATCGTGCCCGCGCCCCGCAGACGCGCGATCAGGACCTCGCCGAGCGGGGTGCGCATGCCCGTCCGCTCGACCAGCTCGTGCGGGACCCCGCTCGCGCGCAGCAGCTCGTCGGTCGTCGCCACGAGCGCCCCCGCGTCGAGCCGCACGGGCGGCTTCTCGATGCGGAAGTCGATCACGTCGTGGGCCTCCCCGTCACGACCGATCGACGTCGCGCCGACGGTCCGCCCGGCGGCCCCGCACTCGGCCAGCAGCGCCGCCAGCGCCACGGTCTTGCCGGTGTTCTTCGCTAGGCCGACCAGCGCCACGCGTGGCGCCCCGGCGGTCAGCTCGGCGAGCGTCACGGGCGGCTCAGCCCGCGGCCGGCACGCGGTCGCCGGATTCCCGCGCGGCGAGCTCCCGGACGATGAACGTCGCGAGGTGGTGCGGGTAGGTCCCCTTCGAGAACCCCGCGTCGTAGCCGAGCTCCTTGGCGAGCTCGTTGGAGACACGGGGGCCTCCGCACGCCAGGATCAGGCTCCCCCGCCGGCCCTCGGCCTCGACCATCTCGACGAGCTCGGTCAGGTTCTGGACGTGGAGGTTCTGCTGCGTGACAGTCTGCGAGACGAGGATCGCGTCTGCGTTGACCTCGATCGCCTTGCTCAGCAGCACGCTGTTGGGAACCTGGCTGCCGAGGTTGTGGGTCTCGAAGGAGTGGTAGCCCTCGAGGCCGTGGTGGCCGTGGTAGCCCTTCAGGTTGAGCATCGCGTCGATCCCGACGCTGTGCGTGTCCGAGCCGGTCGAGGCGCCGACGACGACGATCTTGCGGCCCACCGTCTTCTCGGCGAAGCGCTCGATCTCGTCCTCGGACATGTACTCGATGTCGAACCCCTCGCCCTGCAGCGACGCGAAGTCGACGGTGGCGACGCAGCGCCCGTACATGACGAAGTACGTGTAGCCCTCGGTCAGCTCCTCGTAGTGGACGACCTCGGGCTCCTCGAAGCCCATCCCTCCCGCCAGTTCCAGCGCCGCCTTGCGCGCGGCGAGCGAGTACGGCACCGGCAGCGTGAAGCTCATCTGCACGAGCCCGTCGCCGAGGTGGTCGGCGTATGGGCGCACCGCCTTCAGGTCGACCTCTCTAGGCATGGGCGGGCTCCCTCATCAGCTCGACGAGCGGGTTCATGTAGCCCTCCCCGGCGCTCACGATCCCCTCGATCCCCCGGCCCTCGTCGACCCGCCGGCTGACGTCGCCGAACGTCGCCTGCTCGATCGCCGCGAACAGCCCCTGCCCTGCGATCCGCTCGAGCAGCTGGTGGGCGCCGGCCAGGACCTCCTGGGCCCGCGACTGGATGATCCCGCCGGGCTTGAACTCGATCTCCTCGCCGAGGTCGCGCGCGGAGTTGAAGACGTACTCGACGTTCTGCAGCCCGAGGACGCGGTCATGGATGTGGGGCGTGAAGATCCCCTCGGTCGGCACGCCGATCGTCTGGATCCCCTGGCCGGTCGCGATCGTGACGAGGTTGAACAGCGTGTCGGCCGCGTGGGTGCGGAACAGGTTCCCGTCCATGTGGCGCGTCGGCGGCATGTACTTGACGGGACAGTCCGGGAACAGCTCACGGGTGAGCTGCGCCTGGGCGAGCTCGAGCAGAAAGCCGTTCGTGACCGGGACGTCGATCTCGAACGCGTCGCCGAGGCCGATCTGGGCGTCGGGCACGCCCGAGTCGAGCGCGAGCTGGTGGTTGATGAACTGCGAGGCCGTGACCGAGGGGGCCGCCTCGACGCCGTCGGCGGTGCGCAGGTAGTTGTCCTCCCCGGTGTTGATCGTCACGCCGAAGAACCCGTTGATCATCCGCGAGACGCGCTGGTCGATCAGCCCGCGGACGATGTTGATGTCGCGGTAGAGGATCCCGTAGAGGGCGTCGTTGACCATGTTGTCGAAGCCCTCGAGCGCCCCCATCGAGGCGATCTCCGACATGCACAGTCCCGAGCAGAAGCTCGACAGGCGCACGTAGCGGCCGTGCTGCTCGGACCACTCGTCCATCGCCTCGCGCATGATCCGAAAGTTCGCCTGCGTGGCGAACGTGCCGCCGTAGCCCTCCGTCGTCGGCCCGTAGGGGACGTAGTCGAGCAGGCTCTGGGCGGTCGAGCGGATCACCGCGATGATGTCCCCGCCGGCCTGCGCGACCGCCTTGGCGTGGACCACGTCCTCGTACACGTCCCCCGTCGCCGTCAGCACGTAGCGGAGCGTCCCGTCGCGGTCGCCGAGACGGCGGCGCATAGCCGCGCGCTCTCCAAAGCGCGCCGAGATCCCGTCGATCCGGCTTCGCGTCTCGGCCAGCACGCGCTCGCGGATCTGTCCCTCCTCCGCCTGCTCGAGGCCCATCAGGTCGAGCTCCCCGGCGCTGACCGCCTCGGCGATCTGCTGGGGGGTGCGCCCGTCGGTCACCATCGCGTTGCCCACCCAGTGGGCGATCCCCCGCTCGAGGCCGCCGCGCTCGTGGACGTGGTCGACGAGCACGTTCGGCAGCGGCACCTCGAGCTCGTCCGCGCCGTCGACGCCGAGCAGGCGCGCGATGCTGCGCTCGACCGAGACCGTCGTCTTGCCGGCGATCTGCTCGCCCACGTCGTCGGCGATCCGCCGCGCCGCCTCGCGGCAGGCCGCGATCACGCCCGGGTCGAGGCCGAGCTTGGACTTCACGCGCTGCTCGCCGGCGCTCCCGTTCTCGCTCATCGCAGCTCCCTGACGATCGGGAAGGGAATGACCTCGCGCAGCGTGTCCCGTTCAGTCAGGATCATGACGAGGCGGTCGACGCCCATGCCGCCGCCGGCGGTCGGGGAGTAGCCGTACTCGATCGCCCGCGCGTACTCCTCGTCGTTCGGGTGGGGCACGTCGGCGTCGTCGATCATGCGCCGCTTGCGCTGGTCGACGAAGCGCTGCCACTGGTCGACCGGGTCGTTGAGCTCGGTGTCGCCGGAGACGAGCTCGATCCCCCCGATCACGGCGTCGAAGTGTTCGGCCAGCTCCGGGTGCTCGGGGTGCGGCCGCGTGATCGGGAACGGCTCCAGCGGGAAGTCGAAGACGTGCGTCGGCTGGTTGATCGTCGACTCGATCTTCTCCGAGTAGATGTCGGCGACGACCTCGGCCCAGGTCGCCTGCGGGTCCATCGGCTCGTCGAGCACCTCCGCGAGCTGCTCGCGCGTGGACTCCATGAAGTCCAGGCCGAAGCGCTCGAGGATCAGCTCCCGCATCGTGATCCGCTTCCAGGGCTTCGCGAGGTCGATCTCCTCGCCGTTTCGTTTGATCACGGTGCGGCCGAGCGCCTTCTGGGCGACGTCGCGGAACATTTCTTCGGTCACCGTCGCGACGTCGTTGTAGTCGGAGTACGCGCACATGAACTCGATGATCGTGAACTCGGGTGAGTGCTTGTGCGAGATCCCCTCGTTGCGGAAGACCTTGCCCATGTCGTAGACGTTCTCCATGCCCCCGACAATCAGGCGGTTGAGAAACAGCTCGACCGAGATGCGCAGGTACAGGTCGCGGTCGAGCGCGTTGTGGTGGGTCGTGAACGGCCGCGACCCCGCCCCGCCCGCGAGCGACTGCAGGGCCGGCGTTTCGACCTCGACGAAGTCGCGCTCGGCGAGCCATTCGCGGATCGCGAGGACGATCTTGTTGCGCGTGACGAACAGGTCCCGCGTCTCCTGGTTGGCGATCAGGTCCAGCTCTCGGTAGCGGTAGCGGGTCCCCGTGTCCCCCAGCCCGTGGTGCTTGTCCGGCGGCGGGCGCAGCGACTTCGTCAGCAGCGTCACCTCGGCAGCCTCGAGCGCGAGCTGGCCGCGCTGGGTGACGTAGACGCACCCCTCGACAGAGACGATGTCGCCGATGTCGAGGTTGAGGATCCGGTCGTAGGCCTCCTGGCCGAGCGAGTCGACCCGGACGACGACCTGGATCGAGGCCGATAGGTCGCGCAGATCGAGGAACGCCGTCTTGCCGTGGCCGCGGCGCGAGATCAGCCGGCCGGCGACGAGATAACGCATCTCCTCGTGGGCTCCCTGCTCGAGCTCGGCCGGGTCGTGGGCGGCGGAGATCTCCGCGACGCGCCTGCGCCTGCCCCACAGCGTCACGGGCGGGTAAGGGTCGATCCCTTCCTCCCGCATCCGTTCCATCTTGGCGCGGCGTTCGTCGAATTCGACGACTCCCTCCGCGCCCCCGTCCTCGGCGACGGGCGCGGAGCCGTTCTCCGCGGCGGCGTCGTCCGGCTCTGCCGGGTCCTCTCTCTCTTGCTGCTCGGATGTGGACATCTCGAAAAACGATCCTTTAGTTGGCTGGTTCTTGTCAAGCGGCCGCACGGGGCGGTCACGCGGACGCGGGCGTGCGCGGACCGTCAGGTCCGGCGGGAGGGAGCGGGCATGTCGCGAGCGGTGCCGGCCGGTCAGGCCATCGGCAGCGACATGCCCACGGGTTTGCGGCTCTCCGGCGGAGCGGGAGCGGCGGGAGCGTCGACGGTGACCAGCGGCAGCGTGGGCAGCTGCACGGGGGAGAGCGCGACGAGCCCCCGCGCGGCGTGGCGGATCGCCTGCGCGGCGGGGTCGTCGGGGTCCTCGATCACGAGCGGCGTGCCGGCGTCGGCCTGGGCGCGCAGCGGCATCGTCAGCGGGACCCGGCCGAGCATCGGCACGTCCAGCTCCTCGGCGAGCTCGTCGCCGCCGCCCTCGCCGAAGATCGCGAAGCGCTCCCCCGAGGGGGTCGTGAAGCCGGACATGTTCTCGACCACGCCGCAGATCTCAAGCGACACCTTGTCGGCCATCTGGGCCGCGCGCCGGGCGACCTTCTGGGCCGTCGCCTGCGGGGTCGTGACGATCAGGAAGCGGGCCTGCGGGAGCAGCTGGGCGAGCGTCATCGAGACGTCGCCGGTGCCCGGGGGCAGGTCGACGAGCAGGTAGTCCAGCGCTCCCCATTCGACGTCCTGCAGGAACTGGGTGAGGGCCTTGTGGAGCATCGGGCCGCGCCAGACGACCGCCGCGTCCTCCTCGACGAAGAAGCCGATCGACATGACCTTCACGCCGTGGGACTCGAGCGGCAGGATCTTGCGCTGCGGCGAGACCGCCGGGCGCGTCGAGCCGAGGCCGTACATGCGCGGGATCGAGTAGCCCCAGACGTCAGCGTCGAGGATCCCGACGCGCTTGCCCTCGGCGGAGAGCGCCGCGGCGAGATTTGCCGTCAGGGTCGACTTGCCGACCCCGCCCTTGCCCGAGCCGACGCAGATCACGTTCGCGACCTGGGCCAGCGATCCGGCCGGCAGCGGGCCGCCGCGGCCCAGCTTCTGCTGCAGGGCCGACTTCTGCTCGTCGCTGAGGACGTCGAAGTAGACGTTGACGTGCGTGACGCCCTCGAGCTTCGAGACGGCGTCCGCGACGGAGGTCTGGAAGTGGCCCTTGATCGGGCATCCGGGCGTCGTCAGCGAGACGGTCACGTCGACGACCCCGTTGGGGCTCGTCTCGATCGAGCGCACCATGTCGAGCTCGACGATCGAGCGGTGCAGCTCGGGGTCGATCACGACCTCCAGAGCCTTGCGGATTTCCTCGTGGGAGACCACGGTCCGCATTCTAGGGGCTCACGCGTCCGCGTCAGGTCCGCGCGATCCCGCGCGCCGCAAGCTTCGACGCAGTCCCGCGAGCGAGGCCGCAGACCACGCCGCCTCGAGCACTAGGAAGCCCCACTGCGCTTCCGCGATCGCGCTCGCGGCGAGGGCGAGCGAGCCGACGAGGTTCAGCGCGAGATAGGCGAGCGAATGTGGAGCCAGGCGGTCGGCCTGCGCCGCGATGAAGGCGACGAGCACGAGCGCGGATCCGGCGAGCTGGACGAGAAGGAACATGGATCCATCCTCCTATTAAAAAAAGACCCCCGGGCGGTGGGGGCCGCCCGGGGGTCGAGGGAGGAGAGGGTGCTACTACTGCCGGCGGGATATGAGGCCGGCAGACTCTCCCGCTACCGGCCTCTCCGACCGGGCGGGGTAAGGGGGTCGCCTAGACCAGGCTCAGGATCCGCTCCTGAACCTCGCCCGCGAACTCGGGCACGCGGTTCGCGAGCTCCGTGCCGTTCTTCGTGATCCGCTCGCGGCGGTTCTCGAACTCGTTGATCGTGCCGTTGAACGACGTCTCGATCGCTTTGCGGCGCTGGCGCAGGTCGCGCTCGACGCGCACGCGGGCTTTGCGGACCTCACGCTCGAGCCTTTTGCGGGCCGTCGCGCCGCGACGCTCGAACTTGCGCACCTGGGCCTGGGCCTTGGTGCTCGAGGAGTAGTTGGAAATCGTGTCGCTGACTGAGGAGACGACGCGTTCGCGGGCGATCAGGGCGGCGCCGACCGGGATCAGGACGGCGCGCTCCGCGTAGTCGCCGACGACGCCGAGGCTCTGCGCGGCGGCTTTCTCGGTCGAGCGAGCGGCGGCCTCGGTCTGGTGCACAGCACGCGTGCGGGCAGCCTTCGCCTGAGTCGCTTTCGCCTTGCTCGCGCTCGTCGTGCGGACGGCGGCTTTGGCCGGTTTGCGGGCGGCCGGTTTACGGGCCGCTTTGGGAGCTTTGGTTTTTGTGGTGGCGGTGGGCATCTTGGGTGAGATCTCCTGGTTCCTCCTCGCCTGGATGCGAGGGACGGTTTTTCAAGTTGATGTTCGCCTCTACCCTCTTGGCCGGAAGAGCGAACACCTGTTTGTAAACCGCTCGGGGAAGATCGTTACAGGAACATCCTACCATTCCGTGAACGGCCTGTAACCACGGGCCTTTCCAAGCCGGACTTTGTGACACATGGAACGCGCGTTCGGGGGTGTGACGGTTGTCACAGAGCTCTCGCGAGAGCCCGTCAACACGAACGTGTGAGCGATCGACGGCGATCCGCCGGGCGCGCCCGACCCGGCAGATAAATGTTTCTGACGTCCGGCGCTCAGGCCGCCAGGGGGGCGATCCGGGCGCTCCAGAGGGCCGGCTGCTCGAGCTCCTCGGCGCTCGGAAGCGCCTCCGGGCCGGACCAGACGCGGGCGAGCAGCGAGGGCCCGCCTTCCGCGACCACCGCGTCGCAGAAGCGCCGTCCGGTCTCGTACTGGCGCATCTTCAGCTCGAGCCCGAGCAGCTTCTCGAGCACCCGCCAGGGCAGCCCTTTCTGCGTCCTGCGCCTCGTCATCGCGGCGCGCATGCGCGGTAGCGACGGGAGCACCTCGGCGCCGACGGCGTCCATCGTGTGCTCGGCGTGTCCCTCGATCAGCGACATCGCCGACTGCATCCGCTCGACCAGCTGCCAGCGGTCCTCGCCTAGCGTGAGCCGCAGCAGCTGCCCGCTGCGGGCACGGGCGACCATGTCCCGCAGCTCGCCCGTGCTCGGCAGCTTGGGGAGCGAGAACCCGCGGCTGCGGCCTTCGCTGTCCGCGAGCGAGACCTGGAGCCCCTCGAGCAGCTCTCTGAGCATCCCGCCGATGTGCTCGCGCAACCAGGGCGCGCCCGTGAACTGGACGGCGTGGGTGATCTCGTGGATCGTCACCCACAGGACGAGCTCGTCGCGGTCGACGCCGAGGTTCGACGCCGCCTGGGCGAGATTCGGCGAGATCAGCAGCAACCTCGGCGGCACGCCCGCGTCGAGCAGCGCCAGGTCGTACTGGCCGAGGACCCGCTGCGAGAGCATGCCCGTCAGCGCCCCCACCTGGGCGCCCAGCATCAGACCCGAGACCGATCCGAGCGCGCCGCCGAACGCTCCCCGCTGCTCGCCGAGCTTCTCGCTCAGCGGCGTGAGCAGCGGACGCATCGTCTGCAGGTTCGCGGCGATCCACGTCGGCCGGTCGACCATCTCCAGGGGCGGCAGCTCGGCGGTCAGGGGCAGCTCGCTGTAGCTGCTCACGCGGCTCGCGAACTCGTGCGCGCGAGGCTCGATCGTCTCGGCGCGCAGGCCCCCGTAGGGCGGCGATCCGCCGATCAGCTCACCGATCCGCTGGGCCGTTCCCCAATCGATCGTGTCCACCTTCAGAGCGTAGCCGTGTGCGCCCGCCGCGCCCGCGTATCCTTGACTGGTGTCTTCCCCGAGAATCGCCGCGCCGCCCTCGACGGGATCGACGGCCGCGGACGGGGCGGGGGCCGCCTTCCTCAAGCGCCCCGAGGTCCGAGACGTTCTCGCCTGGCTGCGCCTGCTCGTCGAGCCCCAGGACGCGGCCGCCGTCGTCCGGGCTCTCTCGAGGCCGCCGGTCGGGCTGCGCCAGGTGGACCTCGCCCGCGTGATCCAGGTCGCCCGCAGGCGCAAGCTCGACCTCGTCGGTGGCCTCGCCGCAGCCACCGAGTCCCCGCAGGTCCCCCCCGAGGCGCGCGAGCGGATCGGGCGCTTCGTCGAGCTTCACCGCAGCTCGGCGGCCGAACTCGGCGCCGTCGCCCCCGACGTGTTCCTCGCGCGACTGATCGAGCGGCTCGGCGGGGCGGGCGGGCTCAGGTCCTCGCTGCTGTCACCGGAGGAGGCCGCCGAGCAGGAGGAGTGCATGCGGCGCCTCGTCGCGATGGCGGCGGAGTTCGCGGCCGCGGGCGGCGCCGTCGGCGTACGGGAGCTGGCGAGGCACCTCGCCACGACGCTTCCCCAGGCGGAGGGCCCGGGCGAGCCGGCGGACGAACCGGAGACCGATCACCTCGAGACGGCGCTCGCGCAGCTCCGCGACGAGCTCTCCGAGAGCGTCGCCAGGATCGGCGGGCGGCTCGGGGAGCTGCGCCTGGACACCGACCTCGACATCTCCCACGGGATCGTCCGCTACCTGGAGCTCCTGAAGGTCTCGGCGCTGATGCAGCGGCCCGAGGGCCAGGATCTGGAGGAGGCCCTCTCGGACGTCAACGCGCGACTGCTGGCGGCGGTCACGCCGCTGCAGCGCGAGATCCTTCAGACCTCGACGCTCGACGAGAGCCTGCTCGCGGGCGAGCGAGGCGACGCGCCGACTCAGCCGATCGGCTTCCGCGAGGAGCATTCGCTGCGCGCGTTCCTACCCCGCCGGGGCACGGGCCTGGCGATGTCGGCCTCCGACATCGAGACCTACCGCAGCTGTCCGCTGCGCTACAAGTTCGCCCGCGTCCTGCGGATCCCGACCGAGCAGACGATCCACCAGCGCTTTGGGATCGTCGTCCACCAGGCGCTCGAGCGCTACCACTCCGACGGCGGCACGACGCTCGAAGGGCTGCTCGAGCTGCTCGACACCTCCTGGCGGCGCGCCGGCCTCGGCCGCGACGACGCCGAGGGGGAGCTGTACGCCAAGGCCCGCGCGGCGCTGAGCACCTATCACGGGCGTCTGCACGGCCAGGACTCCGAACCGGTCTGGTTCGAGCGCGGCTTCTCGTTCCGCCTCGGGCCCCACCACCTGCGGGGCCGCGTCGACCGCGTCGACCGCCTCGCCGGCGAGGACGGCCCGGCCTACGAGCTGATCGACTACAAGACCTCGCGCCCGAAGAGCACCGAGCAGCTCCGCGACGACGTGCAGCTCTCCCTCTACGCGCTCGCCGCCAAGGAGGACTGGCAGCTCGAGTCCTCCAGGCAGGCCTACTACTACGTGCTCGACGACCTCCGCGTGCCCGTCCCCCGCGACGAGCGCGACACCGACGCCGTCCGCGACGTCGTCCTGCAGGTCGGCGAGGGCATCATGGCCCAGGACTTCGAGCCGACACCCTCTCCGCGCGCCTGCTCGATCTGCGACTACCGGATCGTCTGCCCGGCCGCGGCCGAGACTTAGTCGGTCTCACGATCCGCGCGCTCTGACCGGGAGCCAACCGTCCGCGGGTCCGCGGCTAGCCTTCGGGGCCTCGCTGGCGCAGGAACCTCTGGAATTCCCGCGCGATCGCGTCCCCCGAGGGGACCTCCGCCGGCGACTCCTGCTCGTCGCTCTCGGCGGCCTGCTCGAGGCGCTCGACGAAGGCCTGGATGTCCGGGTCGCTCTGCACCGCGAGCCCGACTTGGCGCTCGTAGTCGGCGGCGGCCGACTCGAGCTCGGAGACGTCGACGGAGACGCCGATCAGCACTTCGACGCGCCGCAGCAGCGCGAGCGCGGCCTTGGGGTTGGTCGCGGCGGCCACGTAGTGGGGGACGGCCGCCCACAGGCTCGCGGCGGGCAGGCCCGCGTTCGCGCAGGCCGCGTGCAGCACCCCGACGATCCCCGTCGGCCCCTCGTAGACCGACGAGCCGACGCCGAGGCGTTCGAGCAGCGACGGGTCCGACGCGTGCCCGGTCATCGCGACCGGCCTGGTGTGGGGGACGTCGCCGAGCAGCGCCCCCATCGAGACGACGATCTGCACGCCGAGCGCGTCGGCGAGATCGACGATCCCGGCCGAGAAGGATCGCCAGCGCATCGACGGCTCGACGCCCTGCACGAGCACGAGGTCGCGCGGCGCGCGGGGCGCCCTCGCCTCGAGGATCTCGACCCCCGGCCAGACGATCTCGCGCTGCTCGCGCCCGTCGAGCTTGATCGTCGGGCGGTTGGCCTGGAAGTCGTAGAACTCCTCGGAGTCGATCCGCGCGAAGCGCTTGGCGCCGAGCGCGCCGGCCAGGAACGAGACGGCGCTCGACGCGGCGTCTCCGGCGTCGTTCCAGCCCCGGAACGCGCACACCATCGCCGGTGCCCGGAGGCCGTCGGGACGCTCCTCCCAGATGAGCGGTTGCATCCGAATCACCGTACATCATGGGCTGATGGCCTCCGCCGCCTCCACGACGCCCGAGCCCGCCCAGACGGTCGCGACGCTGCGCGCCTCCGAGCAGGTCGACGCCGTCTACGCGTGCACGCGCAAGGAGCGGCAGATCAGTCGCAGCGGCGCTCCGTTTCTGACTCTGGAGCTGCGCGACAGCACCGGCTCGATCGTCGGGCGGGCCTTCCGCGACGCGGACCTGCTCGCGGGGCGCTTCGAGCGCGGCGAGCTGGTGCGGGTGGCCGGCCGCGTGCAGCGCTTCCGCGAGCAGCTGCAGATCGAGATCGACACGATCGCGCGCGCCGAGGGCGCGGACCCGGCCCGCTTCCTGCCGAGCTCCTACCGCGACCTCGAGGAGCTCGAGGGCTTCCTCGAACATCTCGTCAGGGAGGTGTACGACCCCGGCCTGCGCGGTCTGCTCGACGCGGTGATGGGCGACGGGGCGCTGCGCGCCGAGCTGCGCCGCGCCCCCTGCGCGCTGCCCGCGCCGCCGAACGGCCGCCCCGCGGCGGGCGCCCACCACGCCTACCTCGGCGGCCTCTTGGAGCACACGGTGGCGGTCGCGACGATGGCGATCGAGCTGTGCACGCTTCACCCCCGGATCGACCGGGACCTGCTGATCGCCGCGGCGATCGTGCACGACCTCGGCAGGACTCGCGAGTTCACCTACGGCGCGGAGATCGAGCGCAGCCGCGAGGGGACGATGCTCGGCCACGTCGAGCTCGGCCTGCGCATCGTCGCTGCGCACGCGCCGGCGTCGCTCGACCCCGAGCGGCGCCTGGAGCTCGAACACTGCGTGCTCTGCCACCACGGCGCAGAGCACGCCTCCGGCGGGCGCTTCGCCTCGGCCGAGGCGGTCGCCCTCCACCGTCTCAACGCGCTCGACGCCGGGGTCAAGGGCGCGGTCGAGCAGGGCCTCGCGCGGTCACCCCGCTGACAGCCCTCGTCGGTCAAGACGGATCGCGGCGATGCCGATAGGAACCGATGATGGGCGACAGCGCCATGCCAACGATTGCCTCGCAGCGCGCCGGCGCCGCCGACGCGACGGAAGAGCACGGCCCGGGCACCTCCAGCGACCTCGAGCACGTCTCCGCCCAGTCTGCCGCGCCCGCCCCCGCCGGCGGCGACTCCGGCAGGCCGCCCGAGGACGAGCGGCGTGACGCGCCGCGCCCCTCGAAACGGGGCGAGACGGGGCTCTATCCGCCCAAGAACCCGGGCCGCTCGACGCGGATGATCGGCGAGGTCGCCGTGGACCTCGGCTTCGCGGACCTCGAGACGGTCGAGGACGCCGTTCAAGCTGCACGTGCGCAGGGCCGCCCGACGGGGCTCGTGCTCGTCGAGCGCGGGATCCTGCGCCACGACCAGCTGGCCCGCGTCGTCGCCGAGCGCTTCGGTCTGGACTTCGTCGATCTCTCGGTCTACGACCTCGACATGGGCGCGGTCAACCTGATCAGCGTCCCCGCCGCCAAGCGCTATCAGGCCGTGCCCGTCGGATACACCGACGACGGCGCCCTCGTCCTGGCGATGGCAAACCCCACGAACGTCCTCACGATCGACGACATCGGGATGATGACCGGCCGGCGGATCCGCCCCGCCGCTGCCTCCGTCGAGGACCTCAACCTGCTGCTCGCCCGCCTGACGAGCATGGACGAGTCGATCGAGGCGCTCTCCGAGGAGGAACACGAGGAGGGCGAGGACGCGGGCAGCGTGCTCGTCGACGAGGCCGACAGCGACGCCCCGATCATCAAGCTCGTGCACTCGATCGTCGCCCAGGCGATCCAGCAGGGCGCCTCGGACATCCACTTCAACCCCGAGGAGGGCGACACGCGGGTGCTGTTCCGCGTCGACGGCGTGCTCGCGCCGGCCGCGACGGTCAAGCGCAAGATGGCGGCCGGCGTCGTCTCGCGGATCAAGATCCTCGCCGACCTCGACATCTCCGAGCGGCGGGTCCCGCAGGACGGCCGCTTCGCTCTGACCGTCGACGGACGCCGCGTCGACATCCGCGTCGTCACGCTTCCGCTCGTCTACGGCGAGGGCGCGGTGCTGCGCATCCTCGACAGGTCGTTCGTCGTCGACGGCCTCGAGTCGCTCGGCATGCAGGACGAGGAGCTCGCGCGCTTCCGCGCCGCGGTGCAGCGCCCCAACGGGGCCGTGCTCGTCACCGGCCCGACCGGCTCCGGCAAGTCGACGACCCTCTACGCCGCCCTGCACGTCGTCAACGACGGCGAGCGCAGCGTGCTGACGATCGAGGACCCAGTCGAGCAGCGCATCCACGGCATCAAGCAGATGCAGATCGCCCCCAAGGCCGGGGTCACCTTCGACGTGGGCCTGCGCTCGATGCTGCGCGCCGACCCCGACGTGATCATGGTCGGCGAGATCCGCGACCGCGAGACCGCCCACATCGCGGTCGAGGCGGCCCTGACCGGCCACCTCGTTCTCTCCACGCTGCACACCCGCGACGCGCCGAGCGCGCTCGGGCGCCTGATCGACATGGGCATCGAGCCCTTCCTGGTCTCCTCGGCCGTCGACTGCATCGTCGCCCAGCGACTCGTGCGCGCCCTCTGCCCGCACTGCAAGCAGCGCCAGAAGGTCCCCGACTCGGTGCTCGCCGAGCTGGGCCTGGAGGGGGCCGAGCCGTACGAGGCCGTCGGCTGCTCGCGCTGCGCGGGGTCCGGGTACCGCGGCCGGATCGGCATCTACGAGGTGATGACGGTCAGCGAGCGGATCAGGATGATGATCCTCGAGCGCGCCTCGGTCGACGACATGGTCGCCGTGGCGGCCGAAGAAGGCATGAAGCGGCTGCGCGACGACGGGATGCACAAGGTGCGCGACGGCCTGACCTCGATCGCCGAGGTCGAACGCATGACAACCAGCATGCTCTAGGTCCTCTTCAGAACAGCAGCGAGATCCGCAGCGCCCCCGACGGGAACGCGGTGCCCGTGAAGGAGTACGCCTGGTAGCTGCGGCCGCGGTAGGAGACCGTGCCGCGGTCCGGGACGCTCGCGGGGCCCGGGCTGAGCGTCCCGGCCACCTGGGTCGCGCCGGTCCGCATCAACACCTGCCCGCCCGTGAACAGGTGAGCGAGCTTCAGATAGCCCGCGTCGTCCTGAATCGCCATCAGGAAGCGCCCGATCACACGCCCGCCCTGGCGCAGCGTGCCTGCGACCGGGGCCAGCACGTGCGGGCCGCCGAGGTCGTAGAGGAGCTTCCCGCCGACGGTCACCCGAACCCGAACAACGTGGATGTGGGCCGCGAAGAACCCGATGATCGCGCGGCGCGTCGCCGCCGGGTCGCGGGCGGCGACGGCGGCGCGGAACGCGCCGTCGGCTTCCATGTGGCGAACCGTCGCTGCCACGTAGGGGCTGTGGGCCTCCTCTTCATAGATCCGTTCGCCGACCCGGCCGAGCACGGCGGCGCGCGTCTGGGCGATCCCGCTCGGACACGCGGGGATCTCGCCGGCGGGTACGAGCAGCACGATCCGCAGCGCTCCCGAGGGATAGGCCGCCCCGCCGACCGACGCGACCTGGAACTCGCGCGGGCCGACCTTCAGGGAGCCGCTCGCGGGGATCGTCGTGCCACTCGGCGCGGCGATCGTGCCGGCGAGGCGGCGGGTGCCCGAGAGCAGCAGCACCTCGGCGCCGGTGACCTGCTTGGTGACCTGCAGGTAGGTCCGATCGGACTGCACCGAGAGGACGAAGCGAGCGCCGCCCGTGCCCGGCAGGGAGCCGGTGACAGGTGCGATCGCGGTGCCGCTTCCGGCGCTCGCGAGGACCCGTCCGCCGCGCAGCACCTGCACTCTCGCGATCTGCCCCGCCAGCAGCGAGCGCAGCGCGGCCGCCGTCGCGCGGGCGTCGCCGGCGGAGGCCGCGGCGCGCAGCGACGTAGAGCTCTGCAGGCGGTGGACTGCCTGTTCGACGTTGCCCCCGCTCCCGGCCTCCCGGTAGATCCGCTGCGCGATCTCGCCGAGCGTCGCCGCGACGGTTTCCGCGCAGCTCGCCGGACCTTCGGCCGCAGTCGGGGCCGTGGGCGCGGTCGCGGCGGGTGCGCCGCCGACGGCGGTGAAGGCCCGTGTCGTCGTCGAGTCACGGGCGGCGGGGCGCGAGGAGGGCGTCGCCCCGCACGTGCTGCAGACGAGCATCGCGTAGGCGGACAGCGCGGCCGCCGCCAGCAGCCGGCTGCGTGGGACGACGGCGGGGAGGCGCACTCCCCAAGCCTAGAGGGGGCCCGGGGGCGGCGAGCCGCCCGCCCGCAGGATCGGGGCGGACGGCTCGCGGGTCTGCTCGGGGCCGGGTCTAGCGGTGGGTCGCCCTGTGGGCCGACTTCTTGGCGCTCGACTTCTTCTTCGCCTTCTTGTGCTTCTTGATCGGCGGCTTCGGGTTCAGGCGCGTGCTCCCCGAGTAGGCGTCCGGCTTGCACCCACTCGGGCGTCCGAGGTCGAACGGACCCGAGATCGCCTGCGTGACGACGCCTTTTTCGAGGTACGCGTAGGTGACGGTCAGCAGGGGGTCGACGCGGGGCTCGACGCACAGCTTCTTTTCGATCGCGAACTGACCTGAGACGTACTCGTAGGCGCCTTTCGCGAGCCCGACGCAGTTGAGCGCGTAGCCCGGCAGTTCGCCGCCGCAGGAGAAGACGTCCTTCAGCGCAGGCCCCGGCTTGGCGCCCGTTTCGAGGCCGTTGACGGTGACCGAGGAGCCGATGCCGGAGACCGGCACCTGGGACTGCAGCTGGTACCCGGTGATCGGCCCGTCGCAGTAGAAGTGGTACGCAACCTGCTGGTCTTCGCTGCCTTCTTCCGGTTCGCCCTTGGCGACGCCGCCGATGCAGTTCAGGTTGTTGGGGTTGGATTCTTCGGCGAGGCCGGTGGCCGGAACCGCGAGCGTCAGGGCGAGGCAGCCCACGATCGCGGCCAGCAGCCACAGGCGTGCCTTACGGTGGGCTGTGGGGGTTGCGTGCAACGGGTATCTCCGTTCGTTTCGGGTTGGTCTCTTCCTCAGCGCAGGAGCTTTTCGAGGCTCTGCCTGGGGGAAGTCGGGTTGAAAGCCACCGAGGAGCTCCCCGCTTTCGCGAAGGGCGAGAGCAGGGCGACCCCGCCCGGCGGCTGGTAGGCGAGCGTCGCGGTCGACGCGCCCGCGGGCAGTTCGCTCTGCGTCGCGATCCCGACGCTCGCGAACGTGATCACGATCAGGCCTCCTTCC
>DATNBM010000107.1:0-42938 GCA_035571915.1 Solirubrobacteraceae bacterium
TTCTGCAACGTCAAGACCGGCAAGCCGACCTGGAACGACCCGCTCGAGCCCGCCCGCGTCGCCCGCTCGATCGCGCGGATGGGGCTGCGCCACGCCGTCATCACGTCCGTCGACCGCGACGACCTCCCCGACAAGGGCGCCTCGGCCTTCGTCGGCGTGATCCGCCAGGTCCGCCGCCAAGCCCCCGGGTGCCAGATCGAGGTGCTGACGCCCGACTTCCAGGGTCAGGAGATGCCGCTCGCGAAGGTCATCTCCGAGCGGCCCGACGTCTTCAACCACAACGCCGAGGTCGTCCCCCGCCTCTACCCGATCGCCCGCCGCGGCTCGGAGTTCTCACGCTCCTGCCGCGTCCTGCGGATGGCCGGTCAGATGGGCGAAGGAGAGGTCGTCACGAAGTCGGGGCTGATGGTCGGGCTCGGGGAGACCCACGAGGAGATGGTCGAGACGTTCGGCGCGCTGCGCGAGCACGGCGTCCGGGTGCTCACCGTCGGGCAGTACCTGCGCCCCTCCGAGCGCCACCTGCCGGTCGTCCGCTACTGGCACCCCGACGAGTTCAAGGCGCTCGAGGAGGCGGCCTACGCGCTCGGCTTCGACCACGTCGCCGCCGGGCCCCTCGTGCGCTCCTCCTACCACGCCGACCAGCACGTGCCCCAGGCCCAGGCGGGGTCGGGGCCGCTCGCGGCCTCCGCGCAGGCGTAGGCGGACCTGCGGGGAGCAGATCGGGCGCGGGATAAGCTCGCGCGATCTTCCCGATCAAAGACAACATCCCGCTCTCGCGGGTGCCGCTCGTCACGATCGCCCTCGTGGCGATCAACGTGATCGCCTATCTGCTTGAGATCCGCCACGGCGGGAGCTTCTTCGGCGGCCCCTCCGACACGACCGCCGTGCACTACGGCGCGATCCCCTACGAGCTGACCCACCCCGGCAAGCACTGTGGCGTCGCAACGATCACCGAACTCGGAAGCTCGCGTGACTTCATCGCGTGCGAACCGGACGCGCGGCGGCTGCTCGGAGCGGCTCCCGAGTCTCAGCCCGCGACCTGGATCACGGTCTTCACCTCGATGTTCCTGCACGGAAGCTTCCTGCACATCTTCGGCAACATGCTGTTCCTCATCATCTTCGGGCCCAACGTCGAGGACGCCGTCGGACGGGGCCGCTACCTCGCCTTCTACCTGCTCGGCGGCCTCGTCGCGCTGGCCGCGCAGGTCGCGGTGGGACCGAACTCGATCGGCCCCACGCTCGGCGCTTCTGGCGCGATCGCCGCGGTGCTCGGCGGCTACATCCTGCTCTATCCCCGCGCGCGGGTGATCACGCTGGTCTTCATCGTCTTCTTCTTCACGATCGTCGAGCTGCCCGCGGTCGTCCTGCTCGGCCTCTGGTTCCTCGAGCAGCTGTGGTTCGGCCTCGCCGGCCTGGCCGGCCCGCTCGCGGGCGCAGGCGGCGTCGCCTACTTCGCCCACATCGGCGGCTTCCTGTTCGGCCTCGCCGCGATCCGCGCGTTCGCCGCGCGCCGCAGCCCCACGCCGCCGGCCCTCGCATGAGGCGACAGGCGGTGCTCGCCGCGGCGCTCGTGTTCATCTCCGGGTTCGCCTTCCTGACCGTCGCGGCCGCGATCGAACAGGGCGTCACCGTCGCGACCGGGATCTCGATCTTCATCCTCGTCATGCTCGCCGTCGGCATCGTCGGCGCGCTGCGCAATCCTCCCCCGCAATGAGCACCTCCCCCTTCATGACCCCGGGCCAGAGCCGCCTGCGCCGCGAGCAGGCGGCCGAACGGCGCCGCAGGCGGCGCAGGATCGGCGCCGGGCTGATCGTCCTCGCGGCGATCGCAACCGCCATCGCCGTGCTCGCCGCCAACGGCTCGAACGGCTCGAACGGGCACCCGAGCTCCCGCGCGCGCACCGCCCCGAGCGCCACCGCGCCCGCCGCCCCGGCGCATCCGCTCTCCCCGGACGGGCTCGCGCTCGCCGCGCCCGCCCTGAAGCTCACCGGCATCGCGACGCCCGCAGCCGACCCGATCCAGCTGCAGTTCCGCCGCCCCCCGCGCGCCGGCCTGCTCTTCAACCTCCAGACCGGCCAGGTGCTCTGGCAGCGCAACGCGTACGAGCGGGTGCGCATCGCGAGCCTGACGAAGATGATGACCGCGCTGCTTACCGTGAAGGCCGCCCCGCCGAGCGACAAGGTGCTCGTCACCAAGGCCGCGGTCGACTCCTCGGGCTCGAAGGTCGGAGTGCTGCCCCTGCACAAGCACGTGCGCCTGGAGACGATGCTCTACGGACTGCTGCTGCCCTCCGGCAACGACGCCGCCGTCGCGCTCGCCCAGCACGTCGCCGGCTCGGTCACGGCGTTCGTCAAGCGGATGAACGAGGAAGCCGCCCGCCTCGGGATGGGCTGCACGCGCTACTCCTCGCCCTCGGGCTTCTACGACCAGGGCAACTTCTCGTGCGCGGCCGACCTCGCGATGCTCGCCCACGTCGACATGGCCCAGCCGCGGATCGCGCGAGTCACCCACACCTACAGCGCGGTCCTGCCGTTCCCGATCAAGGGCGGCAAGCTCTACCTCTACAACAACAACCCGCTGCTCGTCTATCACTACCCCGGCACGACCGGGCTGAAGACCGGCTTCACCGACGCCGCCGGGCGCTGCCTCGTCGCCACCGCCGAACGCGGCGGGGTCAAGCTGGGCGTCGTCGTGCTCAACTCGACCGCCCCCGGCGTCCAGGCCAAACAGCTGCTCGACCGCGCCTTCAAAGACGTCTACCACCTGAAGACCCCGCCCGAGCCGCCGATGCCCGCCGGGGCCTGAGGCCGGGGCTCGCCACGCCTCGACGCGCGCTCGCCGACTGGAGTACCGTTCGCCTTCGAGAGGATTGACTGGTCAGTCAGCCAAAGGAGAGACCGTGGACCTCGACGACACACCAGAGCAGGCAGCGTTCCGCGCCCAGGTGCGCAGCTGGCTCGAGGAGCACAAAGCTGAAGCCCCCGTCCTGCAAGGCCCCGACGCCATCAAGGACGAGGACGAGATCATCGCCGCCCGCCGCGCCTGGCAGGGCAAGCTCGCCGAGGGCGGGCTCGCCGGCCTGACGTGGCCCAAGGAGTACGGGGGCCAGGGCCTCGGCCCGATCGAGCAGGTGACCGCCAACCAGGAGATCGCCCGCGCGAAAGTCCCGGGGATCCTCGACGCGATCGGCGTCGGGATGCTCGGGCCGACGATCATCGCCCACGGGACCGACGAGCAGAAGAGCCGCTACCTGGCGCCGCTGCTGCACGGCGACGAGGTCTGGTGCCAGCTCTTCTCAGAGCCGGCCGCCGGCTCCGACCTGGCCGCGGTGCAGACCCGCGCCCGCCTGCAGGACGACGGCACTTGGCGCCTGTCCGGCCAGAAGGTGTGGACGACGAACGCCCAGTTCGCCGCCTACGGGCTGCTGCTCGCCCGCACCGACGCCGACGTGCCCAAGCACAAGGGCCTGACGATGTTCATCGTCCCGATGGACGCCGAGGGCGTGACGATCCGCGGCCTGCGCCAGATCTCCGGAGAGGCCGAGTTCAACGAGGTCTTCTTCGACGACGTCGCGCTCGACGCGGACGCCGTCGTGGGCGGCGTCGGCAACGGCTGGGGCACGGCCCTGACGACGCTGATGTTCGAGCGCGTCACGATCGGCCTCGGCTCGGAGGGCATGGGCTACAACTCGACCCGCTTCGCCTCCGCGCTCGCGACCGACGAGGCCGCCCGGCGCGACCCCGAAGTGCGCCACCGGCTCGGCGAGATCGCGGCGGAACTGCTCGCGATCCGCTTCACCGGGTACCGAACCCTGACGGCGCTCCAGAAAGGGCAGGTGCCGGGCCCCGAGGCGGGCCTCGCCAAGGTCACGCTCGTCAGCGGCGCGATCAAGGCCGGCGACCTGATCGCCGACGTGCTCGGTCCCGACGCGCTCGACGAGGACAGCGAGTGGTCCTACATGATCTCCTTCCTGCCCGGCCTGAAGTCGGCCGGCGGGACCGAAGAGATCCTCCGCAACACGATCGGCGAGCGGGTCCTGGGACTGCCGCCCGAGCCGCGGCTGGACAAGGGCATCCCCTTCTCCGAGCTGCGCAGCAAGGAAGGAGCGGCGGCATGAACCTCGCACTCTCTGACGAGCAGGTGTTCCTGCGCGAGGCCGCCCGCGGGGCGCTCTCGCGCTTCAAGACGCTGGAGGCGGCCCGCGAGGCGCTCGACGGCGACGAGCAGGCGCTGCCTGACCTCTGGCCGACCGCCTGCGAGGCCGGCTGGCCCGGCCTGCTGATCGGCGAGCAGCACGGCGGCGCCGGGCTCGACGCCTTCGACGCGATGCTCGTGCTCGGCGAGTGCGGCCGCGTGATCGCGGGCGTTGCGCTGCTCGGGCACCTGCCCGCGACGGCGATCCTCGACGCCTCGACGAACGCGCCGATGCTCGAGGCGCTCGCGACCGGCGAGAAGCGCGCCGCCTACCTGCCCGTCAGCCCTCCCGGCGACGTGCAGCAGGCGTGGACCGTCGACCCCCATTCGGGGATCGAGCGTCCCGCCGCGCCCGCGGTGTCCGGCTCCGGTGACGGCGCGACCGTCAGCGGGACGTTCGCCTTCGTCCCCGACGCCCCCGGCGCCGAGGTGCTGGTGGGTGTCGCGATTCAGGACGGCAAGCCCGTCGGCGTCGCGGTCGAGAGCGGCGCCCAGGGCGTCTCGGTGGAGGCGGTGGAGCGCTACGACGCGACCCGCTCGCTCGGCCACGTCAAGCTCGAGAACGCCCCCGCGACGGTTCTCGACGCGCCCCCCGAGGCGCTCGCGGCCGCATGGCACCTGGCCCAGGCGCTGATCGCCGCGGAGTCGCTCGGCAGCGTCGAAACGGCGCTCGACGTGTCGGTCGCCTACGCGAAGGAGCGCTTCACGTTCGGACGCGCGATCGGCTCCTACCAGGCCGTCAAGCACTCCCTCACCGAGGTGCTCCGCAACCTCGAGAACGGACGCTCGCTGCTCTACTACGCCGGCTGGGCCCGCAACGGCTCCCCCGAGGAGTTCCCGCTCGCGGCGAGCGCGGCCCGCTCGGTCGCCGGGCGGGCGCTCGACGACGCGGCTCGCACGATGATCTCCGTGCACGGCGGCATCGGCGCGACCTGGGAGCACCACGCCCCGCTCTACTTCCGCCGCGCGCAGCTCTCGCGGCGTCTGGTCGGCGGGACCCACGGGGCGACCGACAGGGTCGCCGGGGAGCTGCTCGCCCAGGCATAGCCTCAACCGCGCGGGCGGCTGGACGCGCGCGCACGCTGGGCAAACGGGCCCGCCGTCGAGTTTCTGGATTCGACGGCGGGCCCGGGCGCCGCGCTCGGGCCCTACCGACGGCGCGGCTCAGGGCTGGAGGCCGACCGGACGCACGCCGGCGTTCCCGCCCATCACGATGAGCCCGAAGCCCGTGAGGGCGCATAGCCCGATCGCGAGCACGATCGGCCTGAACGATCTCGAGCGCAGGGCGGCAACGGTTCCCAGCAGTGCGATCACCGGCGGCACTGCAAGGACCCCGACGAGCAGCAGGTGACCGCCACTGCCATGGGCGAGCGGGAGACCCAGCGACCTGCACACGCGGTTTCGGCGGTCCAGAACCTCCGCGATGCTCTCGGTCGAATCACCCGAGCACTGGGCCTTCGTCAGCTCGTAGACGACGCCTCTTGGGCTTCTTACCCGAGCCTCCGCGGGGTCGCGCCGCGGCACGCGCCACCGCCGCGACCGACCCCTGCAGCTGCGCCAGCACCGGCGCGCCGTAGGCGGCGTGGACGGCCTGTACGAGGCGAGGCTCGACGCCGCAGTTGATGCAGAAGCCCCGCTGGGACCATCCGATCGCCCGGGCCAGGACCCGATCGGCGTATTGCACGCCGGTTTCGTCGTGGCCGTAGTAGTCGTAGGCGGCGACCCACGCGGTGCCGTCGAGCGCGTAGCCGGCTCCGTCGGCGGAGAGCAGGTGGGCGCCGGCCATGATCGAGTCGAAGTCGTCGTAGATCGAGGGATGGCGTGCGGTCATGTGGTCGTATCCCGCGGGCCGGCGCCCGTAGCGGTAGGAGTCGCTGACGAGGTCCCAGGTCGTCACCGTCCCGTTGGTCACGTTGAACTGCATCGGGCCCCCGCAGCAGCGCGCGAAGTTCAGGCCGTGGTAGATGCCCGGGGCGGTCGAGAACGCCGACTCCTGCATGTGGATCGACGCGATCAGCAGCCAGTTGACCCCGAACGTCCTCTCGGCCGTCGCGTAGATCGGATAGAAGCCTTCAATCCAGCGCCGCGGGATGTGAGTGACGGGCGCGCCCGCGAGGCGGCGGCGCGCCGCCCTCTGCTCCGCGACGCTCGGGTGCCCGACGATCGCGCTCCCGCGGCCCGAGGCCTCCTGCGCGGTGAGGGGCGCGAGGGCGTCGGAGGAGGCGCCCGCGCCCGCCTGCGGGGTGGCGAAGCGGACGTTCACCGGCGGCGGGGCCAGCTCGGAGGTCCGGCCCACCGCGCCGCTCAGCACGGCGGCGAGCACCGCCACGCCGACCGCCGCGAGGGTCGCCGCGACGGCCCACGCGCGCCGTTCGGAGGGCTGCTCGGGAAGCTGCGGACGCGCTTCCTCGGTGTGCTCGGCGGTCGACATCCGTCCGTCAACGGTATCCAGGTCCGCTACCGCCGCGCCGAAGATGGGTTCAGGTACGTATGAGCCGAGCAGCAAGACAAGCGGGGCGTGTTTTCGCCACGACGCGCCGAGCGGCGCTGGGCGCGCTTCTTGCGAGCGCCCTGTTCGCAGCGATCTGCGCGGGCGGCACCGCCCCTGCGCGCGCGGCCGCCGCCTCCGCCGCGCCCTCGGCCGCGCCCTCGAGCGGCGCCCAGCAGCACTACCTCGCGCTGGCCGAACGCGGCGTCGCGCTCGCGCGCTCCCGCTGGCGCGACCGGCGCCTCGGCTGGTACGACTCGCGGCTCGGCGACCGCGACCGCTACCCGCTGGCGACGATCTGGGACATCGTCCCGCTGTTCGAGTCGATCGACGCGATCGCGACCGCATCCCCGACCCCCGCGCACCGCGCCGCCGTGACCCGCTTCGCCACGGGCGCCGAGCGCTACCTGAACCGCGGCCTGCGCCCGGTCCCCGGCTACTCCCCCTACCCGGGCGACCGCACCGCGGGCACCCAGACGTGGTTCGACGACAACGGCTGGTGGGGGCTTGCGTTCGTGAACGCCTACCGCGCGACCGGCAACCGCCGCTGGCTGCACGACGCCCGCCGCGCTCTCGACTACATCGCGCGGGCCGGCTGGGACTCCTCCGGGGGCGGGATCTGGTGGAACACCGGCCACCCGTACAAGTCGGGCCCGGCGCTCGCGTCCGACACGCTGCTCGCGACGCTCCTCTACGCCGAAGAGCACGCGCCCTTCGACCTGGCGCAGGCGCGACGCTTCCTCGGCTGGGCCAACACGTCCGGGTTCAGCGCCGCGGACGGGCTCTACGCCGGCAGCTCGCTGAACGCGACGCCGGTCGACTACATCGAGGGTCCGCTGATCTACGCGCAGGCCGAGCTGTGCCGGCTGACCTCGACCCCGGCCGACTGCGCGAGCGCCGCCCGGGTCAAGTCGCGCGCGCTCAGCCGCTTCGGCTACCTGCTCGACTTCTCCCCCCAGTACGACGCGATCTACCTGCAGTGGATGCTCGCCCTCTACGCGTTGGAAGGGACCGCACGCTGTACGCCCTGGCGGCCGACAACGCCCGCAACGCGGCCGCGCGGGCGATCGACACCGAAGGCCTCTACCTGCTCTCTTGGAACGGCCGGCCGCTGTCCCCCGCGAACGCCCGCCCGGGCATGCTGCAGACCCACGCGGCCACGACGAGCCTCCTCGCCTGGCTGGCCGTCTTCCCGCCGCCGGCCTGAACGGAAGCTAGATCCCGATTCGGGCGCGGACGATCCGGTCGAGGACGTGCGCGGGCAGGATCCGCTTCGCGAGCAGCATCGCGCGGGCGTCGCGCCCCACCAGCACGCGCGCCGGCATCCGCTTGGCCGCGAGCGCCTTCTCGATCGCCGCGGCGACCTCGTCGGGGGGGATGCCGCGGCCGGCGGTGTCGGCGAGGACCTTGTCCATCGCCGCCGGGATCTTCCCGTACTGCTCGGCGAGCTCCGGCGGGATCGCCATCCTGTCAGCCTCGCCGCGGCTCTTGTCCCAGATCGGCGTCGCGACCGAGCCGGGCTCGATCAGGGCGACCTGGATCCCCGAGCTGTGCAGCTCGACGCGCAGCGCGTCGCCGATCGCCTCGATCGCGTGCTTGGAAGCGGCGTAGGGGCCGTTGAAGCCCATCGCGACGCGCCCCCCGATCGAGGAGATGAAGGCGATCCGCCCTCGCGCCCTTCGCAGGGCGGGCAGCATCGCCCGGGTGACCGCGATCTGGGCAAAGAAGTTGACGTCGAACTGGCGGCGCCAGTCCTCCTCGGTGAGCACCTCCAGCGGGCCTCCGATGCCGATCCCCGCGTTGTTGACGAGCGCGTCGAGACCGCCGGGCACGCTGCCGTCGCTGCGCCCGGCGATCAGCTCGGCCGCGGCGGCGAGGTGAGCGGCGTCGGTCACCTCGAGCGCGACCGGGACGATCCGCCCGCCCGAGGCCTCCTCCGCCAGTCGCTCGCCCGCGGCGAGATCGCGGACGCCCGCCAGCACCGTCCAGCCCCCAGCGGCGAGCCGCAGCGCCGTGGCGCGGCCGATGCCGGTCGAGGCGCCGGTGATCAGGGCGAGGGGCACCGCCGCGACGTTACAGCAGCGCCGATCCGATCGGCGCCCTCGCCCGCAGCGCGTCGAGCAGCCTAGGATTCACAGCGATGCTCTCCGCGCCGCGGCGGACCGCCGCCGCAATCCGCACCCTCTCCGCGCCGCTCGCGCTGCTCGGTCTGATCGTGGCCCTGTCGGGGTGCGGCTCCGGCCTCGGCGGCGACGACGCTCGGGCGGACGCCGCGAGCGCCCCGCCGGACTGCGCGGAAACGGTCCTCGCGACGCTCGGCAGCGTCGCCCGGCGGATCTACGGCGAGGGTGTGGAAAGCGAACGCACGCTGAGCGCGGAACACATGATCGAGCGCTCCGCGCCGCTGCGCGCCGCGATCGAAGCGGGGAGCGCGAAGGCGGCCCGCGCGGCTGCCCGGGAACTGCTCGCCACCGGGCACATGACGAACCTCGACGTGAGGACGCCCCGCGGCTCGCTCGTCTCGGTCGGGGGCGCGGCGCTCGCGCCGCTGCACGGGACGATCGAGGACGCCGCGGGCAAGTCGATAGCGACCTACACGACCAGCGTGTGGGCCGACCGGGGCTTCTCCTCGGAGATCTCCGGCGTAGCCGAGGGTCTCGTCTCGCTGCGCTCGGGCGAACGCTCGGTCGGCGGGACGATCGAGCTCCCCGAAGGGCCGCTCCCCGCGCAGGGCTCGCTCACGGTTCGGGGCGTGGCCTATCGGTACACGTCCTTCGCGGCCGACGCGTACCCGTCGGGAACCGTCCGCATCTACGTGCTCAAGCCGCTCGCCGCGGCCGAACGACTGTGCGGCCCGAGCGAAACCGACACTCAGGTCGCGACGCTCCAGCGCGTCGCCCAGCTGATCTACGAAGGCGAGCGGGGGCCGCGGACGCTCGTGCAGGTGCGTCGCGTGCAGCGCAACGCCGCCCTGCTCGCGGCCGTCGCCCGACGCGACCCGCAAGCCACCCGCGAAGCCGAGGCGGCGCTGCTGCACCACCACATCGTGCGCCTGCGCGTGAGCGCCGCGGGCAAGCTGCTGAGCGACCTCGGCGGGCCTTACGTCCTCGCCCCCGTGCACGCGGACCTGCGCCTTCACGGCCGCAAGATCGGCGACTTCGTCCTCTCGATTCAGGACGACGAGGGCTACCTGCGGCTCACCCACCGCCTCGCCGGCCTCAACGTCCTGATGTTCATGGAAGCGCCCGGCGGCAAGCACCGCTTGGTCAAGAACAGCCTCGGGGCGGGCGGGCCCCAGTCGATCAGCCTCGGCTCCGTGCCGCCGGAAGGCTCCTACGCCTATCGCGGCCGCGAATACAGCGTCTTCACGGTGGACGCCGAAGCGTTCCCCTCGGGCAAGCTGACGATTCGCGTGCTGGTGCCCGAGCCCTACCGCTAGGTGCTCGGCCCGTCGCTACGCCGCGACGAGGCTGTCCCGCTTGGCGGCCAGCGCGGCGATCAGATCGTCGAACGCCTCTGAGAATTTGTCGACGCCCTCACGCTCGAGCGTGTCGGTGACGTCTTCGTAGTCGACGCCCGCGGCGGCAAGGTCGTCGAACACGCGCCGGGCTCCGTCGAGGTCCCGCTCGAGTCTCGACTCGGGCTTGCCGTGGTCCTGGTAGGCCACGATCGTCTCCTCGGGCATCGTGTCGACCGTGTCCGGGCCGAGCAGCTCTTCGACGTAGAGCACGTCCGCGTAGGCTGGGTTCTTGGTCGACGTCGAGGCCCACAGCACCCGCTGCGGGGTCGCCCCCTTGCCCGCCATGTACTCCCAGCGCTCGCCCGAGAAGGCCCGCTTGTAGTGCTCGTAGGCGAGCTTCGCGTTGGCGATCGCGAGCTTGCCCTGCAGGTCGTCCGGGGCGCCGGCCTCCTGCAGGCGGCGGTCGGCCTCGGTGTCGATCCGGGACACGAAGAAGCTCGCGACCGAGGCGACCTTCGTGGGATCCCCGCCCTCGGCGATCAGCCGCTCGATGCCCCGCAGGTAGGACTCCGCGACCTCGCGGTAGCGCTCCAGCGAGAAGATCAGGGTGACGTTGATCGAGTGACCCTTGGCGATCACGTCCTCGATCGCGCCGAGCCCGGGCTTGGTCGCGGGGATCTTGACCATCAGGTTGGGCCGGTCGACCTCGCGGTGCAGGCGCATCGCCTCGCGGTAGGTCTCCAGCGTGTCGTAGGCCAGGCGCGGGTCGACCTCCAGCGAGACGTACCCGTCGCGGTGGCCGCTCGACTCGAACACGGGCGCGAAGACGTCGCAGGCCTCGCGAATGTCCTGCTCGGCGAGTTCCCAGAAGCAGCGCTCGACGTCGGCGCCCCCCGCGACGAGCTCACCGAGCTGCTCGTCGTACGCGTCGCCCTGCGACATCGCCTTCTGGAAGATCGACGGGTTGGAGGTCGCGCCGACGACGGAGAAGTCGTCGATCAGCTCCTGCAGGTGCCCCCCGCGGATCGACTCGCGGGAGAGGTTGTCGATCCAGACGCTCTGCCCGAGATCGGAGAGGCTCTGCAGCGGCTGGGATGAATCGGAGGGCATCGGCTGCTCCCTTCTCGTCGTTCTTACAGCAGGGCTCGCGCCCGCTGCGCGATGTTCTCGACGGTGAAGCCGAGCTTCTCGAGCACCGTCGTGCCCGGCGCCGAGGCGCCGAAGCGGTCGAGCCCGAGCACGTCGCCCGAGGACCCGACCCACCGCCACCAGCTCATCCGCGAGCCCGGCTCGACCGCGAGGCGCGCCGTCACGGACGCGGGCAGGACCTGCTCGCGGTAGTCGTCGTCCTGGGCTTCGAACAGCTCCATGCACGGCATCGAGACGACCCGCGGGCGCCGGCCCTCCTCGGCGAGGACCCGGGCGGCCTTGAGCGTTTCGCCGACCTCCGCGCCCGTCGCGATCAGGATCACCTCGGGGTCGCCGCCGGGCGCGTCCCACAGCACGTACCCACCGCGCAGGACGCCCTCGACCGGCGCCACCTCGCTGCGATCGAGCGTCTCGACGTTCTGGCGCGAGAGCATCAGCGCCACCGGACCGTCCTCGCGTTCGAGCGCGAGGCGCCAGGCCAGCGACGTCTCGTTGGGATCGCCGGGGCGGATCACCCAGAGCTCGGGGATCGCGCGCAGCGAGGTGAAGTGCTCGATCGGCTGGTGGGTCGGGCCGTCCTCGCCGAGCGCGACGGAGTCGTGCGTCCACACCCATACGACCGGCAGCCCCATCAACGCCGAGAGCCGCACGGCCCCCCGCATGTAGTCGGAGAACATCAGGAACGTCGACCCGTACGGCTTGACGATCCCCCCGTGCACCGCGGCGCCGTTGACGATCGCTCCCATCCCGTGCTCGCGGATCCCGAACGGGACGTTGCGCCCGGCGTGCACCCGCGAGAACTGCCCGGCGCCCTCGAACACGGTCTTGGTCGACTCGACGAGGTCCGCGGCGCCCCCGATCATCGTCGGGGCGTGCGCGGCGAAGGCCGCCATCACCTTCTGCCCCGCGGCGCGGGTGGCTATCTTCTCGCCGGCCTCGAACGTCGGCAGCGTCTCTCGCCAGCCGTCGCGCAGCCGGCCCGACCAGGCGAGATCCCAGTCGGCGGCCAGCTCCGGGTTCGCCTCGCGCCAGGCGTGGAAGCGCTCCGTCCAGGCCGCCTGCTCGGCGCCCCCCTGCTTGGCGAGCGACATGTGCTCGTACACACGCTCGTCGACCTGGAAGTGCTTGTCCGGGTCGAAGCCCATGACCTCCTTGGTGCGCCGCACTTCCTCCTCCCCGAGCGCCGCCCCGTGCGACTTGGCGGTGTCGACCGCGATCGGCGCCGGATAGGCGATGTGCGAGCGGACCGAGATGAACGACGGCCGCTCGGCTTCCTCGCGAGCGGCGCCGAGCGCCGCGTCCAGCTCCTCGACGTCCTCGGAGTCGGCGACCCGCTGCACGTGCCAGCCGTCAGCTTCCATCCGCGCCGCGTGGTTCTCGCCGTCGAACGACAGCGAGGTCGTGCCGTCGATCGTGATCCGGTTGTCGTCGTAGCAGACGATCAGCTTGCCGAGCGCGAAGTTGCCGGCGATCGAGGCCGCCTCCTGGCTGACCCCCTCCATCATGTCCCCGTCGGAGCAGATCACGTAGGTGTGGTGGTCGACGATCTCGCTGCCCGGCCGGTTGAACCGCTCGGCGAGGAAGCGCTCCGCCATCGCGAGCCCGACGGCGTTGGAGATGCCCTGGCCGAGCGGGCCGGTCGTGACCTCGATGCCCGGGGTGTGACCGCGCTCGGGGTGACCGGGGGTGCGCGACCCCCACTGGCGGAACTGTTCGAGGTCGGCGAGACCGAGGTCGTAACCGGTCAGGTGCAGCAGCGCGTACTGCAGCATGCAGGCGTGCCCCGAGCTGAGCACGAAGCGATCGCGGTCGGGCCACTCGGGGTCGTTCGGGTTGGCCCGCAGGTGGCGCTCGAAGATCGTGTAGGCGAGCGGCGCGAGCGCCATCGCGGTACCGGGATGGCCGGCGTTCGCCTTCTGGACCGCGTCCATCGCCAGCGCCCGGATCGTGTCGATCGACAGACGCCGGATCTCCTGCTCGTCGGAGCCGTGGGCAGCGCTCTGCCGGGTTGGAGCAGCCATCCATCCGATCCTACCGTCCCGGTGACGGCTACCCGTCGCGGCGGGCCGGAGGGCCGGGCGGCGGCTAGACTCGCTCGACCATGTCGGAGCAGCTCTGCGACGTCGGCAGGGGCATAACCCTCTGCTACGAGACCTTCGGCGAGCCGTCGGACCCCCCGGCGCTGCTCGTGATGGGCCTCGGCACGCAGATGATCGCCTGGCACGAGGACTTCTGCCGCGCGCTGGCCGCGCGCGGCCTTCACGTCGTGCGCTTCGACAACCGCGACGTCGGCCACTCGACCCACGTGACAGGCCCGCCGCCGACCGTCGCCCAGCTGCTCACGCGCTCGCGCCGCGCCGCGCGCTACTCGCTCGCCGACATGGCCGAAGACGCGGCGATCCTGCTCGAGCGCCTGGGTCTCGGCCCCGCGCACGTGATCGGCGCCTCGATGGGCGGCATGATCGCCCAGACGCTCGCCGCGCGCCACCCGGCGTCGGTGCGGT
Organism: Solirubrobacteraceae bacterium; assembly: GCA_035571915.1. Lineage (GTDB taxonomy): Bacteria > Actinomycetota > Thermoleophilia > Solirubrobacterales > Solirubrobacteraceae > Palsa-744. Next base: position 13,796 of record DATNBM010000107.1, read on the forward strand.
CGCTGGTCTCGATCATGTCGAACACGGGCAGCCTGCTGAGCGGTCAGCCCGCCCCCCGCTCCTACGCGACCTTCCTGCGCAAAGCCCCGCCCGGGCGCGAGGCGTTCATCGAGCACATGGTCGGCGTGTTCGCCCTGATCGGGTCCCCCGGTCCGCTGCGCGACCTCGACGACGTCCGCGAGCTGATCGCGCAGAGCTACGACCGCGACCACGACCCGGACGGGCCCGGGCGCCAGCTCGCGGCGATCATCGCCGCCGGCAACCGCACGGCAGAACTGCGTCGCATCGTCGCGCCCACGCTCGTGATCCACGGCACCGCCGACCGCCTCGTGGGCTTCTCCGGCGGCCGCGCCACGACGCGCGCGATCCCCGGGGCCCGGCTGCTGCCCGTCGAGGGCATGGGCCACGACCTGCCCCGCGTCCTGTGGCCGCAGCTGATCGACGCGATCGCCGGCCACGCGCTCGCGGCCGAGACCGACCCGAGCGCCACCGAAGAGGCCTCCCGCACCGCCCTGCGCGACCCGTCCCTGCGGGCCGCCCCCCTCCCTCAGTAGGGGTCCGCAGGGACGGGTTTCCCCTCGCGCGTGGTGCCCCCTAAGGCCGGCGGGTGCAGCTCCGAAGCGCCGCCAGCGAGTGCGCCCTGTCGCCCGGGCACCAGGTGCCCTGCGACTTGAGGTGGGCGAACCAGTGATGGTCGTGGCGGCAGTGCGAGCGCCGGTACGGCCAGCGTCCGTGCAGCGAGCGCGACATCCGCCGCTCGTGGCATCCGGTCAGTCTCACCTCCATTTGCCTCGCGCCCCCTTCCGGCGCAGCAGGCCGCAGTACGACACCATCTCCAGCCCCTCCTCTGCGCTGTCGTGGTTCCGTCCGGCGGACATATAAATCAGGTATTACGCAAAAAGTCAACTTAAACCGATCAGTTGACTTGGCAACACATAGTGTCTCCAACTCGGCGGCCCGGGTACCGGGCGCGACAGGGCCGGAGCGAAGCCGACGAGGCACGGGCCGCGAGGCCCGGGGAGGAGAGGAGAGAGTGCGCCCGGCGGGAATCGAACCCGCGGCCTGCGGCTTGAAAGACCGCTGCTCTTTGGGACCCCGAAGAGTCCCGTTGACCACTGAGCTACGGGCGCGTGATGTCTCTCCTGCATCGCGACCCCTGCTGCTGGTCGCCCGCATAATCTAAGCAGGCCCACGCCCTGCGTGTGCGCTCGGGTCACGAGCCTGCACGCCGCAGCGCCCGCCGACGGGATTTGGCAGTCGCTTGACCGTGCGTCTGTAGTGGCCTACCGTGAACCGCTAGCGCTTTGGAGAGGGCGCGTTGGTGGAGGAACCACGACCGATGGGCACGGACGAACAGAGAACGGATGCTCGCGCCCACAGGCCGCTGCCGGTGCGCGCGCTCGGCGCGGCCGCGCTCGCGCTGATCGCCCTCGCCCTCTGCTGGACCTCGGCGGCCGGCGCGTTCCCCGCGCGGCGCTCATGCGGCGAGCCCGCCCCGGGCCGCGCCGCGTGTCTTGCGATGCGGCTCGAGCTGCCCGCGCCGACCGCCGCCGCGAACGCGCTCGCCGGCGGACGGGCCGCGGTCCGGGCCGGCGAACGCGCCAAGCCCTACCCGGGCTTCCTCACGCCCGAACTGCTCCACGCGGCCTACCAGCTCCCGGACGAAGCACCCGAAGCGGCGGGGCAGACGGTCGCCGTCGTCGACGCTTACGACGACCCGACCGCCGAAGCCGATCTCGCCGTCTACGACGCGCAGTTCGGGCTGCCGGCCTGCACGACCGCGAACGGCTGCTTCCGCAAGGTCAACCAGAAAGGCGACGCCGGGCCGCTGCCCAAGGTCAACGGCGAATGGGCGAGCGAGATCTCGATCGACGTGCAGATGGCCCACGCGATCTGCCAGAACTGCAAAGTCCTGCTGGTCGAGGCGAAGTCCGAAGAATTCAGCGACCTCGGCGCGGGCGTGAACGCGGCGGTGGAACTCGGCGCCGACGAGGTCAGCAACTCCTACGGCGCAACCGAGGAACCGGCCCTGACGGCGCTCGCGAGCGCCGACTACGACCACCCCGGCGTCGTCGTCGCCGCGAGCTCCGGCGACTGTGGCTACCTCAACACCACCTGTCCGGGCGAACCGCTCGGCGCCCAGTTCCCCGCCGCCTCCCCGACCGTGCTCGCGGTCGGAGGCACGGCGCTGACCGAAAGCGCGGGCACCTGGACGAGCGCCGCCTGGAACGAAGGCGGCAGCGGCTGCAGCGGGCTGTTCACCGCGGCGCCCTGGCAGGCGGGGGGCGAAGGCTTCGCGGCGACGGGCTGCGGGAGCGGACGCGCGGTCGCCGACGTGGCCGCGATCGGCGATCCGAGCACGGGCGTCGACGTGTACGACTCGACCCCCGAAGAACCCGGCGGCCCGACCGGCTGGGGCGCCTGGGGCGGGACCTCGGTCGCCTCGCCGATCGTCGCCGCGGAGTGGGCGCTCGCCGGAGGCGCCAACGGCGTCTCCTATCCCGCCGCGACGCTCTACGCGCACGCGGGCGAGGCGGCGAGCCTCTACGACGTCACCGCCGGGGCCGACGGCGAATGCGAAGGCCGCACGATCTGCGCCGCCGCCGCCGGCTTCGACGGGCCGACCGGCGTCGGCAGCCCCGTCGGGCTCGGCGCCTTCGCGGTAGCGGGCGCCCCCGAGTCGACCTCCCCGCCGGGGATCTCCGGCTACGCCGAGGAAGGCGACACGGTCACCGAGACGCACGGGGGCTGGACGGGCGAACCCACCGGCTACGCCTACCAGTGGGAACGCTGCGGGTTCTCCGGCGGAGGCTGCAGGACGATCCCGGGGGCGAGCGGCCAGTCGCTCGTCGTGCCGCAGGGCTACGCCGGCTACACGCTGCGGGTGCGCGAGACCGCCCGCAACGCCAGCGGGCCGAACAGCGCCGCCTCGGCGACGGTCGGCCCGGTCGTCTCCGACGTGCCGATGATCGGCTCGGTCTCCCCGCTCGCCGGGATCACGGGCTCCTCGATCCTCGTCGAAGGGGCCGCGCTCGACCAGGCGAGCTCCGTCACGGTCGCGGGCCTGGCGGCGAGCTTCCAAGCGCTCTCGCCTAGCAAGCTGAGCGTGACCGTCCCCGACGGCGCCTACAAGGGGAAGGTCACGGTCCTCACGCCTCACGGCTCGGTCAACGGAAGGCAGAAGTTCAGAGCGACGCTCACGATCCGCGCGATCGCCCCCGCCGCCGGACTGCCGGGGACGGTCGTGACGATCAAGGGGGTCGGCTTCAACGCCGGCTCGCAGGTCAGCTTCGGCGGGGCCGCGGCCAACGTCGTCAAGCGCTCCGCCAAGAAGCTCGTCGCGATCGTCCCGGTCGGCGCCCAGACGGGCCCAGTCGCGGTCACCAACACGACGGCCCCCGCCGGGACCGTCCACTCGGCTGCCCCGTTCACGCCGTAACGACTCGCGCGGCGCCGACGCTCCGGCGCGACGTGCTCAGCCCGGAGCCCGCGGTGAGAGCCCGAACACCCGCTCGGCGTTCTCGTGCAGGTAGCGCCCCGTCGCCTCCGCGCCGAGCCCGAGCTCGTCGAGCCCCTCGAGCGCGTCCCCCGGGCCGATCATCGGGTAGTTGCTGCCGAACAGAACGGCACGCCGAGCTCCACGCACTCGGCGAACAGCGGATAGAAGCGGCGGTCGGTCGGCGGCGTCTCCCACAGCCACGGCAACACGCGCAGCCCCACGAACCCGAGCTCGCGAACGCAGCGGCGCAGCTCCCGCACCGCCGCCATCGGCCGGTCGAGCGGCACCGACGCGAGCGCCGCGAAGCGATCCGGGTGGGCCGCCACGCACGCGGCGACCTCCTCGTTGGAGATCATCGCCCCCTCGCGGGGGGAGTGCCACGCGGTGATCACGCCGACGTCGACGCCCGCCGCGTCCATCGCCGCGATCGTCGCGCTCAGCGGCGGCTCCTCCTCCGGGATCGCGCCGCCGGTCCAACGCCGCAACGAGGCGAACATCTCGTGGGCGAGGAAACGGCGCGTCGGGTGCTGAATCCAGGCGTCGACGATCACGGAGAGGGCACGACGATCGCGTTCGGAGGCAGTTCGGCGCGGGTCCGGCCGATCCCCGCGCAGAGCTTCACGCAGTGCTCGTAGACGGGCCGGTAGCCGAGCATTTCGAGCACCGTCGCGATCCGGTAGCCGCGCGCCCGCAGCTTGCTGATGATCCCCGGGTAGGCGGCGAGGGTCTGGCCGCGCGGCCCCCCGCCGTCGTGGGAGATGATGATCGAGCCGGGGCGCACCTGCGCGAGCACCCGCGCTTCGATCGCGCCCGTGCCGGGCTGCGTGTAGTCGGACGGATCGACGTTCCACATCACGGTCGAGAGGCCGAGCGAGCGGGCGGTCTGCTGCACGGCGGCGTCGGTGTCGCCGTAGGGCGGGCGGAACACGCAGGGGGTGTAGCCGCTGACGGACCTGATCGCCCCGATCGTCCTCCGCAGCTGCCCTCGGACTTCGGAGCTGCGCGTCAGGTCGGGGTGGCTCCAGCTGTGATCGCCGAGCACGTCGCCGTCGCGCAGCTCGCGCAGCAGCAGGCTGCGGTCGGCGCCGCTCACCTGGCGGCCGATCATGAAGAAGGTCGCGCGCGCGTTGCTGCGCTCGAGCATCCGCACGAAGGCCGGCGTTTCGGTCCACGGCCCGTCGTCGAAGCCGATCGCGACCCACTTGCGCGGGGGCCCTTCGCGGTGCGCGACCGACCCGCTGCTGCGACACCCGACGACCCGGTAGAGCGGGGCCGCTTCGCTCGACGCGGCGCGCGTCGCGCTGGGCTGCTGGGCGCCCGCGGGCTCGGCCGCGAGCGTGTGCCCGTGGGCGAGCAGCGCGACGCCGGCGCTGAGCACGGCGAGCGCCGCGACCGCGCTCAGCAGCACGCGTGCGGAGGACGCCTCGAGCCTTGCCTTGGCGCTGCGCTGGGTTCCTCGCGTTGCGGGCTGCACGTCGCTGCACCATACATCCGGGTGACGCGCCGATCGGCGGAGCGTCCAGGTGCCCACGTGCGGCGCGATCCGTAGGGTGCACGCCATGAGCCGCTACATCGCCGCGATCGACCAGGGCACCACCAGCACCCGTCTGATCCTGTTCGACCGCGACGGCGCGATCGTCGCCTCCGACCAGCGCGAGCACCGCCAGATCCATCCCCGCGCGGGATGGGTCGAGCACGACCCCGCGGAGATCTGGCAGCGCACCCGCGAGGTGATTGGGGGGGCGCTCGCGAGCGCCGGCGTGGAGGCCGGCGAGGTCGCCGCGATCGGCATCACCAACCAGCGCGAGACGACCGTCGTGTGGGACCGCGAGAGCGGCGAGCCGATCCACAACGCGATCGTCTGGCAGGACACCCGCACCGCCGGGCTCGTCCGCGAGATCGGTGGCGAGCAGGGACCGGACCGGCTGCGCGAGGCGGTCGGCCTGCCGCTCTCGACCTACTTCTCCGGGCCGAAGATCGCCTGGATCCTCGACTCGGTGCCGGGCGCCCGCGCGCGCGCGGAGGCCGGCGAGCTCGCCTTCGGGAACATCGACACGTGGCTGCTGTGGAACCTCACCGGCGGCCCCCGCGGGGGCGTTCACGCGACCGACGTCACGAACGCGAGCCGCACGATGCTGATGGACCTGCAGACGCTCGACTGGCATCCAGAGGCGCTCGAGGCGATCGGCGTGCCGGCGGCGATGCTGCCCGAGATCCGCTCCTCGGGGGAGCACTTCGGCGAGACGGCCGGCACCGCGCTCGGCGGGCGCCCCGTCGCGGGGATCGTCGGCGACCAGCAGGCCGCGCTGCTCGGCCAGTGCTGCTTCGACGCGGGCGAGGCCAAGAACACGTACGGGACCGGCTCCTTCCTGCTGCTCAACACCGGCAGCGAGATCGTGCGCTGCGGCGAGCTGCTGACGAGCGTCGCCGCGAAGATCGGCGCCGAGCCGACGAGCTACGTGCTGGAGGGCTCGATCGCGGTCACCGGCGCCGCGGTGCAGTGGCTGCGCGATCAGCTCGGCCTGATCTCGAACGCGGCGGAGGTCGAGCGGCTGGCCGCGAGCGTGGAGGACAACGGGGGTGTCTACTTCGTGCCCGCGTTCTCGGGGCTGTTCGCGCCGCGCTGGCGCGACGACGCCCGGGGGACGATCGTCGGCCTGACGGCCTACGCTCGCGCGGGCCACCTCGCGCGGGCGGTGCTGGAGGCGACGGCGTGGCAGACACGCGAGGTGCTCGACGCGGCGCGGTCGGTTTGGAACCCCGCCCGCGCGGCCCTGACCGAGCTCAAGGTCGACGGCGGGATGACCGCCAACGAGCTGCTGATGCAGTTTCAGGCCGACGTGCTCGGCGTGCCCGTGGTGCGACCCGCGGTGACCGAGACGACGGCCCTCGGCGCCGCCTTCGCGGCCGGCCTCGCGAGCGGCTTCTGGGACGGCCGCGAGGAGCTCCGCGAGCGTTGGCGCGAGGAGCGGCGCTGGCTGCCCGCGATGGACGAGCGCGTCCGCGAGCACGGGCTGCGTCGCTGGAACATGGCGGTCGAGCGCTCGCTCGGGTGGGCCGAGCAGGAGGAGCCGGAGGAGGCCTGAGCGGGCGGCTGCCGGCGGGCGGGCGCGCCCGGCTAAGGCGTCAGGATGATCTTCAGCGCCTCGCGGCGGTCGTAGACCGCGTAGGCCTCGGCGGCGTCGTCGAGCGACATGTGACGGGTCACGAGCGGGGTCGGGTCGAGCTTGCCCGCCGCGAGCATCCCGAGCACCGGATCGACGTGGGCGAGCACGTTGGCCTGCCCGCCGCGCAGGGTGATCGCCTTCAGCCACAGCAGCCCCATGTGGACCTCGGTGCGTTCGGCGTAGACGCCGATGCACTGCACCGCCCCGCAGGCACGCGTGAGGCGGATCGCGGTCTCGAGCGCACGTGGATCGCCGACCGCGTCGATCGCGACGTCCGCGCCCCGTCCTTCGGTCGCCGCGGCGATCGCGGCTTTGGGGTCCTGCTCGGTGAGGTGGACGGGCTCGGCCCCGAACGTGCGCGCGACCTCCAGCCGCTCGGCGACGGTGTCGACCGCGAACACCTTCGCGGCGCCGGCCGCGAGCGCGACTTGGACCGCGCACAACCCGACCGGGCCGAGGCCGAGCACGACAACGACGTCGCCGAGCTGCATGCCGCTGTCCTTGACCGCGTGGAAGCCCGTCCCCATCACGTCGCCCGCGAACAGCGCGACATCGCTGCTCATGCCCTCGGGGACCTTGCGCAGCACGAGGTCGGCGCTGGGGATCAGCGCCATCTCCGCCTGCGTGCCCTGCAGCGAGCCGAGCGTCGAGCCGTGGCCGAAGGTCCGCGAGTGCAGGCAGCGGTGGAAGAGGCCCCGGCGGCAGAACCAGCAGGTTCCGCAGGCCGTCTGGAAGCAGCCGAGCACGCGATCCCCGGGCGCCACGCGGGTCACAGCGTCGCCCGTCGCGAGCACGGTGCCGACGTACTCGTGGCCGATCGTGAAGCCCGACTCGATCTGGACCCGCCCGTGGTAGATGTGCAGGTCCGACCCGCAGACGCCGGTCGCCTCGATCCGCACGATCGCGTCGCTCGCGTCGAGGAGCTCCGGCTCGGGTCGGTCCTCGACGCTGACCACGCCCGGGGCCTGGAAGGTGACGGCTCGCATCGGGGCGGGAGCCTACCGCGGCCCGGCGAGGACCATCGTCACGATCGCGTCGCGGACGTCCGCGTAGCGCTCCTCGACGTCGTCGACCATCAGCCCCTGCATCGCGAGACCCTTGAGGACCGCGTCGAGCCTGTAGGCCGTCGAGAACAACGGCTCGTCGTCGGGGGACAGGCCCTCCAGGGAATACTCCAGCAGCTCGAACCACAGTACGAGGCGCTCCTGGATGAACTCCCTGACGTGCGGCTCGCGCAGCGCCTCGCCGTAGGCCGTGATCCACACCAGCCAGGTCTCGCTGCCGTCGGGGTCGCCGCGGAGCATGCTGTCGAGCAGCGCCTCGAGCCTGCCCCGTCCGGCGGGGACCCCGTCGATCGCCTCCCGGTAGCGGACGAGGCTCCGTTCGGAGCTGTAGGCGAGCGCCTGGGTGAGGAGGTCGAGACGGTTCTCGAAGTAGTGGTTGAGCATGCCGGTGCTGACGCCCGCCTCCTCGGCGACCATCCGCATCGTGGTCCCCGCGAAGCCCTCGCGCGCGAGCAGCGTCGTCGCCGCGCGGCAGATCTGCTCCCGGCGGATCGGTCCCATTCCCAGCTTCGGCATGTCGCTCCCTACGAATCGCCCTGGCGGCGCGGCCCCGATGCGCCTGGCGGCGCGCCCCGGATCGTCGCATGTCGGGCGATCGGTTTTCAACCGGGAAATCCCACATAAAGGAAAAACTTACGAGAAGTTAGGATTTGAGACGGCCCAGCGTCTCGTCCCGGCGGCGGCGCAGCTCGGCCTCTTCGCCGCGACGATCGCCGAGCAGGCGCTCGATCGCCTGGGCCTCCGTCCGGTCCACCCCGCTCGCCCCGGCGAGCCGGGCGAGCGCGTCGGCCGGACGCAGCGCGGCGGCTCCGAGCGGACCGATCGCGGCCCACCCGCGAGCAACGCCCTCAGCGGCCACCCGGTCGATCTGCTCAGCGTCGGCCACGCCGTCCTCGACCAGGCGACGGCACGCCCTCAGCAGCGCCAGCTCGAGCTGCCCGGAGATCATTCCGGGCACCTCGCGGCGCAGCGTCACGGGATGCTTGCCGATCGCGCGCAGCAGCTGCGCGACCCGGTCGGCGAGCCGCGCGGGAGTGTCGCGGGCGGCGAGCAGCTCGACGACTCCGACGAGCATCGGCGGACTCCCGTAACGCGCCGCGAGCGTGCGCTCGCCCGTGCCCGCGCGCTCGCCGAACTCGGTCGGTCCGGCCACCTCGCCCGTGGTGACGACGAGCGCCTCGGGATGGAGCGCCGCGACCGGCGCGATCACGGAGGCCCTCCCTTCGACCGGCCCGCTCAGCGCCTCGACGATCAGCGTCAGACGGCCCTCCGCCTCGGCGGCCGGGGCGATCAGCGAGCGGGCCCGCTCGAGATCCGGGGGGCCCGCCAGTCCACGCAGCGAAGCGAGCCGCAGCGAGTCCTCCACGTGGCGGCCGGCGAGCTCGCCGAACCCGACCAGCTGCACGGCGCAGCCGCCGAGCGCGAACTCACAGCCGATCTGGGCGGCGTCGGGGCCGTCTCCGAGCAGGGCGATGCGGGTCACCGCGACCGCCCGCCGGACCCGGCCCTCGTTCTCCCCACGCTCCCGTGCACGCGCCAGAACATAACCCGCGCCCAGGCGTCCGCTCCTCTGCACGATCGCGCTCAGCATCCAGGCGCTTGAGAGGCCGGCGCCGATCTACTTTCATGGACCCGATGTCCTCGCACGCCCCAGCCGGTGGCACACAGGACGGCGACGCGCCGAACCCGGCGGCGCTGGACGCCGTCCAGCGCCGCGTGCTGTGGCTCGCGACGAGCATGATCCACCACGCCAACCGGGTCCGCGCGACCGAGTCCGGGGTGAAGGTCGGCGGCCACCAGGCCTCCTCGGCCTCGATGGTGAGCATCATGACCGCGCTGTGGTTCGCGCATCTGCGCGCCCCCGACCGCGTCTCGGTCAAGCCTCACGCCGGGCCCGTCCTGCACGCGATCAACTACCTGCTCGGCAGGCTCGACCGCCGCTACCTGACCGAGCTGCGCGCCTTCGGCGGCCTGCAGAGCTACCCGAGCCGGGCCAAGGACCCCGACCCGGTCGACTTCTCGACGGGGTCCGTGGGCATCGGCGCGACCGCGACACTGTGGAGCGCGCTGGCCCACCGTTACGTGGCGGGCCACTTCGAGGTCCCTCGCGGTGGGCGTCAGATCGCCCTGCTCGGCGACGCGGAGCTCGACGAGGGGGCGATCTGGGAAGCCCTGATCGATCCCGTCGCGGCCCGCCTCGGCGAGGTCCTGTGGGTCGTCGACGTCAACCGCCAGTCGCTCGACCGCGTCGTGCCCGAGATGGCGATCGCGCGCAACATCGCGATGTTCGAGGCCGCCGGCTGGGAGACGATCACCGTCAAGTACGGGCGCCTGTTGCGCGCCCTGTTCGAGCGCCCCGGCGGCGAGCTGCTGCGCACGCGGATCGACGAGATGCCGAACGAGGAGTACCAGCGGTTGCTGCGCAGCCCGGCCGCCGAGCTGCGCGAGCGGCTCCCGGGCGAGGGTCCGGCGGCGCGCGATCTGCGCCGCCTGCTCGGGGAGATCGACGACGGGGCGCTGCAGCGGGCGATCCGCGACCTCGGCGGCCACGACCTCGCCGACCTGCTCGACGCCTTCGCCCGCGCGGACGCGGTCAGCGACCGGCCCACGGTCGTCTTCGCGTACACGATCAAGGCCTGGAGCCTGCCCACCGAGGGACACCCCGCCAACCACTCGGCGCTGCTGAGCGACGAGCAGTGGCGCTCGCTCGCCGCCGAGCTCGGCGCCGACCCGGAGGACCCCTGGGCGCCGCTCGCGGAGGGCGGCGCGGCGGCCGAGCTGTGCGCGGCGACGGCCCGCCGGCTGGCCCGGGAGGAGCCGGAGCCGCGCAGCCCGCCGCAGGTGCCGCCCGAGCTCTCGCGCAAGCACGCGGGGAGCGCCTCCACCCAGCAGGCCTTCGGGCGCTTCCTGATGGACCTCGCCCACGACGCCCCCGACACGGCCGCCTCGGTCGTGACCGTCAGCCCCGACGTCGCGTCCTCGACGAACCTCGGCGGCTGGATCAACCGCGCCGGGGTGTGGAACGTGGGCGAGCGGATCGACTGGTTCGCCGACGACAGCGACACGCTCGTGCGCTGGCGCGAGTCCGAGCACGGCCGCCACATCGAGCTGGGCATCGCCGAGGGCAACCTCGTCGGGCTGCTCGGCGAGCTGGGCGCGACCTGGTCGCGCGACGGCCGGCCGCTGCTGCCGATCGGCACGCTGTACGACCCGTTCGTCAACCGGGCGCTCGAGCAGTGGTCGTTCGGGATCTACGCGGGCGGCCAGTCGATCCTCGTCGGCACGCCGGCGGGCGTCACGCTCGCCCCGGAGGGCGGCGCCCACCAGTCGATCATCACCCCCTCGGTCGGCCTCGAGCAGCCCCGCTGCGTCGCCTGGGAGCCGGCCTTCGGGCAGGACCTCGAGTGGATGCTGCTGGCCGCGCTAGCGCGGCTCGGAACGCCGGACGGCAGCTCGGCCTACCTGCGCCTGAGCACGCGTCCGGTGGAGCAGTCGCTCGCCCGCCTCCCGGCCGACCCCGCCGGGCGAGAGCGACGCCGCCGGCAGGTGCTCGAAGGCGGGTACCGCCTGCTCGAAGCGCCCGGCCGGCCGGCCGTGACGATCGCGGCGCTCGGCGTGGTCGTGCCCGAGGCGCTCGCCGCGGCCGGCGAGCTCGCCGCGGCGGGGATCCCGGCCGACGTCGTCTGCCTGACCTCGCCGGACCTGCTGTTCCGGGCGGTCCAGGCCCGCGCGGGCCTCTACGAGGGCGAGGAGACGATCCTCGACGAGCTGTTCGGGGCGGAGCGTTCGAGCCCGATCGTGAGCGTGCTCGACGGTCACCCCCACACGCTCGCCTTCCTCGGCACGGCCGCCGGGGTGCCGCAGAGCTGCCTCGGCGTGCAGGACTTCGGCCAGTCGGGCGACGTTCAGGACCTCTACCGCCACTTCGGGATCGACACCGAGACGATCCTCGGCGCCGCGCTCGACCTGATCGGCTGAGGGCCGCGGCGCGCGGCGGGACCGCTGCCCGGCGCTGGGGCCGCTGCCCGGCGCTGTTACGACGCGGCGGCGCCGCCGAGCGGCTGAGCGAGACCGTCCTGCCCTGCGCCGGGCTCGCGCAGCCGACCCGTCTCGGGGTCGAAGACGAAACCGCGGATCGACTCGTGCCGGCTCAGCTCAGGCGCGCGGCGCAGCCGCGCGAGGCTGTCGCGCAGCGCCGCCTCGACGTCCTCGAAGGCGCCGAGGCGCCAGCTCGGCCGAGCCCCGTCGGCCGCCAGGGCGCGGGCGTACTCGTCCTCGGAGGCGCCGTGCAGGCCGCACCCGTCGTGCATCACGACGACGATCTCCTCGGTCCCGAGCAGCCGCTGGGAGACGCTCAGCGAGCGGATCGCGTCGTCGGTCGCCAGGCCCCCCGCGTTGCGGATGATGTGCGCGTCGCCGCGCTCGATGCCGAGCATCGGGAAGAGGTCGATGCGGGTGTCCATGCAGGAGAGGACCGCGACCTTGCGGCGCGGGCGGGGGCTGAGGCCGGGCGCCGCCAGCTCGGCCTCGCGGCCGTCGGCGGCGGACAGCATCTGCTCGGCGTTTCGCTCGCTCATCCGCGGAAGGCTAGCGGCGGACGCCGCGGGGCCGGCTCGCGGACGACCGCGGACGCCGCGGGGCCGGCTCGCGGACGGCGCCTTGCCTTAGAGTGCCGCCCGTGGAGCTGACCGACAGGAACATCGTGATCACGGGCGGCGCGGGCGGCATCGGCCGGGCGCTCGCTCGCCGCTTCGTCGATGAGCGGCCCCGCCATCTCGTCATCGCCGACCGCGACCTCGCGGGCGCGCAGGCGGTCGCGGAGCCGCTCGGCGCCCAGGCGGTCGAGCTCGACGCGGGCTCGGAGGCGAGCGTGCTCGCCCTGATCGAGCAGGCGACCACGGCGGGCGGGCCGATCGACGTCTTCATCTCCAACGCCGGGGTGCCCGGCGCGATGGGCGGGCCCGAGGCCGAGGACGCCGTCTGGGACGAAGCCTGGCGGGTCAACGTGATGTCACACGTGTGGGCCTCGCGGGCGCTGCTCCCGGAGATGGTCGAGCGCGGCGAGGGCTACCTGATCAACACCGCCTCGGCGGCGGGCCTGCTGACCCAGGTCTCCTCGCTCGTCTACAGCGTCACCAAGCACGCGGCCGTCGCGCTGGCGGAGTGGCTGTCGATCGAATACGCCGAACGGGGCGTTCGGATCTCGTGCCTGTGCCCGCAGGGCGTGCGCACGCCGATGCTCGAACTGGCGATGGAGGACGCGGCGGGCGCCGCGGCCCTGACGGCCGGCGGACTGATCGAACCGGAGGACGTCGCCGACGCGGTCGTCGAGGGGATCCGCGCCGAGCGAATGCTGATCCTGCCGCACGAGAACGTGGCCGGCTTCATGGCGCTGAAGGGGTCGGACCCCGAGCGCTGGCTGCGCGGGATGCGCAAGATCGTGCGCGGCGCGCGCGAAGCCGAAGCCGGCTGAGCGCGAGCGCGCCGGCGCCGCACATACGCGAACCGGCCGCGCCCCCGTGGGGAACGCGGCCGGCCGTACAACCCATCCTCCTCGTGCGGCGCGGGAGCCTTTCACCTCGCAATCCGTCGCGCAACCTCCGGTCAGAATTGAAACCGCTCTCAGCGGCCGATCAGCCGCGCGACGGCGAGCATGCGGACTCCACCGCCGGACGTGAGCCTGACCGTGACCGGCAGGCCCGCGTGCCCGGCGCGCGCGACGCGCCGCACGGCGGCGGGGCCAAGAGAGAGCTGCACGATCCGCTCGGCCCCGGCGCGGAGCCTCACGGCGGCGCCAGCGAGCTTCGTCCCAGAGGTAAGCGTCAGGCGACCCGAGCAGCCCGCCCGCAGGGCGCAGTCGAGAGCCAGGGCGAGGCGGTCGCCCTTCACTGCGATCCCCTGCAGGCCGGCCCCGACGGCGGGAAGCGCGGACGGCACCGCCAGGCAGCGCGGGTCCCCGACCGCCAGGAGCGCGGGCTGCGGCGCGCGCAGCGAAACCAGGCGGCGGGGGCCGCAGCGGGCGCTCGTCGCGACGGGGTACTCGGCGCTCGCGAAGCTCGCGCCGGTCGGCGCGGCCGCCGGCCCGTCGAGCGCGCTTGCGACGCAGCGCAGGCGCGACCCGAGATCGCTCGCGGCGAGCGTGTAGGTGAGCTGGACCGAGCGGGGGACCTCGCCGTCGAGCGCGTATGAGAGCAGCCCGCCCTGCGGTGCGAACCAGTTCGGGCGGCCGCTCGCCGCCGGGAAGACGCGGCTCCACAGTTCCCCCGGCGCGAACGGCTCGGCGCCGAAGGCCGCCACGACGGCACGCCCGAACGGTCCTTCGGGGCCGTCCAGCGAGTCGCTCGCGACGGCGAGGCCGCTCAGCTCCCCCGCGGCGATCGTGACGGGACCCGCCGGGTCGATGCGCTGCAGCGAGAGCCGCACCAGATGGGCCTCGGCGAAGAGGCTGACGCCGGGGACGGGCGAGTCGCCGACGACGCTCGTCCACGGGGCCGAGACACACCGGATCTGCTTGGCGCCCCACCAGGCGCCGGCCTGCGCGTAGGCCTCCCCGGTCGCGCCCGGACCGGCGCCCTCCTGCATGCAGACCGGCGCCGCGCAGGCGCGGGCCACCGGGGAGATCGGCCAGCTCGGCTGGGGGGGCTGCTCGTGGATCGGGCGGGCCGGCGCTTCGACCGTGCGCGAGGAGCCTCCTTCGGTCGCCGTCTGCGAGCACGACAGCGAATGCCCGTCGTCGGCCCGGGGCGGCGTGAACGTCGCCCCCGTCGCGCCCGCAAGCGGCGCGCCGTCGAGAAGCCATTGCGTGGAGACGGCGGCGCCCGCCGGCCAGCCCGCGCCCGCGCACACGGCGCGCGCGGCGGAGAAGACGACGCCCGGCCCGACGCTCAGCGTCCCCGACGGCGCGGGCCCGGGGCCTTCGGCGCCTACTGCGCCCGCGGCCGTGCCGGGCAGAGCGAGCACGAGCACGAGCACCAGCGAGGCGGGACGGGGGAGGCGACGGCTCCGCGCCCCCGGGCGGCGGCGTGCGCATGTCCGGGACCTCGGCACGGCCGGATTGTGTCGCATATCCGTCTAGGCCCGGGAAGGTGCCCGCCGCAACATGCGTCCCGGCGTCGATATGCGGAGCAGGATGCGCACCTGGACAGGGACGTCCGCGATGCCGCTCACCGCCGGCCTTGGCCGCGGCGCGGCCCGCGCGGTAAAGGCAAGCGGCGCGGTACTCGTGGCCTCAGTCATGGCGCTCGCGCTGCACGACGTCGGGCTGCTCGGCCCGAACTCCCTGGACGGCTTCTTCAACGACTGGCTGTACAACGGCGCAGAGCTGCTCGTCGCGGGCCTCGTGCTCGCCCGGGCGCTGCTGATCGGAACCGAACGCCGCACCTGGCTCGCGCTCGCGCTCGGGGTCGGCTTCTACGCCGCGGGGGACATCTACTACACGCTCGTGCTCGAAGGGACCTCGGGCATCCCCAGCCCGAACCCGAGCGACGCGCTCTACCTGCTCTTCTACCCGTGCGCCTACGCGATGCTCGTGCGGCTCGTCGGCACGCACGTCCGCGAGCTGCACGCGAGCGTCTGGCTGGACGGCGCGATCGGCGGCGTCACGCTCGCGGCTGTCGGCTCGGCGCTGGTGCTCGAGCCGGTCATCCAGACGACCCACGGGACGCTCGCCGCGGTCGCCACGAACCTCGCCTACCCGCTAGGCGACCTCGTCCTGATCGCGTTCGTCTTCGGCGTCTTCGCGCTGACCGGCTGGCGCCCCGGCCGGGCGTGGCTGCTGATCCTGCTCGGCTTCTCGGTGACCGCGCTGGCCGACTCGATCTACCTCTTCAGGGTTGCCGAAAGCACCTACCAGGCCGGGACGCTGCTCGACGCGCTGTGGCCGTGCGGGCTCGCGCTGCTCGCGTTCGCGGCGTGGGCGCAGCCGCGAGCGCGCGAAGAGGGGCACTTCACCGACGTCGCGGTGATGATCGTCCCGTGCGTGTTCGGGGCGGTCGCCCTGTTCCTGCTGATCCGCGCCAACTACATCCACCTGGGGGTGATCCCGGAGGCCCTGGCGGGGCTCTCGCTGCTGTTCGGGATGATGCGCTTCGCGGCGACCTTCAACGACGTGCGCAAGCTCTCCGGGATCCGCGACCGGCAGGCCCGCACCGACGATCTGACCGGGCTCGCCAACCGGCGCCAGTTCTACGCCCAGCTGGGCGACGCGATCGAGGGCTGCCGTGCGCGGGGCGCGAGCTTCGCGCTGCTGACGATCGACCTCGACCGCTTCAAGGAACTCAACGACACGCTCGGCCATTACGCCGGCGACCTGCTGCTCCAGCAGATCGGGCCGCGCCTGCGCAGCGTGGTGCGCGACGACGCCGTCGCGCGACTCGGCGGCGACGAGTTCGGGCTGATCCTGCGCGACGCCTCGGCGGCGGCCGCCGCCGCCGAGCGGATCCACGGGGCGCTCGGGCGTCCGTTCGCGCTCGAGGACCTGACCGTCTCGGTTCAGGCCTCGATCGGGATCGCGGTGTTCCCCGAGGACGGGGAAAGCACCGACACGCTGCTGCAGCGGGCCGACGTCGCGATGTACCAGGCCAAGACGCAGCGCAGCCGCTTCGCCTTCTACGCCCCCGGGAGCACGACCGCGAGCCGCGAGCGGCTCGGGCTCGTCTCCGAGCTGAAGGGGGCGATCGAGCAGGGCGGGCTGGTCGTCCACTACCAGCCGCAGATCGACCTGCGGACCAACACCGTCAGCGGCGTGGAGGCGCTCGTGCGCTGGCAGCATCCCCGCCTCGGCCTGCTCGGCCCCGACCGTTTCGTGGCGATCGCCGAGCAGACGGGCGTGATGCGAGAGCTGACCGCCTCCGTGCTCGACCAGGCCCTCGCCCAGCAGCGCGCCTGGCTCGACGAGGGCCACGAGCTCTCGCTCGCGGTCAACGTCTCGGCCACCAACCTGCTCGACTCCGCCTTCCTCGGCGACCTGCGCGCGCGCCTCGCTCACTGGCGCACGCCGCCCGGGATGCTGCGCCTGGAGATCACCGAGAGCGTCCTGATCGCCGAGGGCTCGCGCGTGCGCTCGGTGATCGATGCGCTCGGCGGCCTCGGGGTGAACCTCTCGCTCGACGACTTCGGGACGGGCTACTCGCCGCTCTCCTACCTGCGCGAACTGCCGGTCGCGGAGCTGAAGATAGACCGCTCCTTCGTCGAGGCGATGATGAGCGACCGCGACACGGCGACGATCGTCGCGGCGGTGATCGCGATGGCGCGGCGGCTCGGCATCGAGGTCGTCGCGGAGGGCATCGAGACGACCGGGCAGCTCGAGATGCTCCGCTCGTTCGAGTGTCCCTTCGCGCAGGGCTACCTGTTCAGCCGGCCGCTCCCGGCCCAGACGGCCGGGCGCTGGCTGCGCGAGGAGGCCCTCTCGCACATCGCCGGCGAGGTGCTCGCCTCCTCCGAGACGGCCACGGCCAGCGCAACGACGGTCGAAACCCGCCTCGGCGAGGGCGCCTCGCTGCGTCGGGTCGTCACGCGCCGGTAGGGCCCCGGATCAGCCGGGGAGCTGCTCGGGAGCGCGCTTGGCGGCCTTGGCCTTGGCTTTTGCCTTGGCGGGCTTGCCGCCCTTGCGCGGCGGCGGCTCGGCGATCGCCAGCAGATCCTTCATCCCCCGGGCGATGCCGGCGGTGAGGACCTCGATGTCCGGCGCGCCGTCGTAGTCGCCGGTCACGCCGAAGTAGAGGCCGCCGTCGTAGGAGAAGATCGCTACGACGATCCGCACCGAGCCGACGACGGGCACGAACGGGTAGGACTCGAGCATCCGCCGGCCGAGCGTCTGGACCGGCTGCTGGGGACCCGGGACGTTGGTCGTCGCTGTGTGCACGTTCAATCGCGGCGAGGCCGTCACGAGCCGGCTGCCGAGCGCGAGCAGCAGCGGCGGCGCGAAGCCCGACAGCGAGGAGAGCACGTCGCCCGCGACCGCCTGCTTGGACTCCTTGATCCCGTCCATCTCGCCGCGGATCCGGTCCAAACGCGCGCGCGGGTCGTCGAGGCCGACGGGCAGGCCGGCGAAGACGGCGGAGACGCGGTTGTTGTAGACCCCCCGCTCGCCCTTGCTGCGGACCGAGACGGGCACCATCGTGCGAACCACGTCATCCGGCGCGGGCGGCTCTCCGCGCGAGTCGAGCAGATCGCGGAAGCCGGCGGTGATGATCGTCAGGACGACGTCGTTGACGGTCCCGCCCAACGCCGAGCGCACTGCCTTCACGTCGGTCAGCCGCACGTCGGCCCAGGCCCAGCGGCGGTGCGGGCCGATCGAGCCGGTCAGCGAGTTCGGCGCCACGATCCGCATCCGCGGACTCGCGGCCACCGCCGCGCGGGCCGCCTCGGCGACCGTCTGCAGCGTCTGGCGGGGCGCCTCGACGGCGCGGCGCAGCGACTGCAGCTGGCCCGCCGGGCTGACTTTGTGCGCGATCGTCCGGGCCAGCAGCTCGACGGAGGAGGGCTCCGGCGGGGGCGCGTACTGCCGCCGCGCGCGGACGGCCCGGGCCGGGCGGGCGGGATCCTCGTCCCCGTCGGAGAACATCACCGACATCAGGTCCGTGGCGGCCACCCCGTCGACCATGCAGTGGTGGACCTTCGAGAGCAGCGCCCAGCGCCCGTCGGCGAGGCCCTCGACGGACCACATCTCCCACAGCGGCTTGTTGCGGTCGAGCGCTTGGGAGAAGATCCGCGCCGCCATGTTGCGCAGCTGCTCCTCGCTGCCGGGCTTCGGGATCGCGGTGTGGCGGACGTGGTAGTCGAGGCTGAAGTGCGGGTCCTCGACCCACGCGGGGGCGCCGGCGCCGAGCGGCATGAAGCGGACCTTCTGGCGGTAGCGGGGGACGAGGTCGAGCTTGCCCGCGACCATCGCCTTGAAGTCCTCGAACGGCGGGGGCGGGCCCTCGAACAGGCTCACTCCGCCGATGTGCATGGGGGTTACGTCATTCTCGATGTGCAGGAACGACGAGTCGATCGCGCTCATCCATTCCATGCAGGCTCCTCTTGCGCGGCCGGGGCGGCCAGGAGCTGCTCGAGCACCCCGTAGACGGCGGGGTGCACCGACATCCCGCAGTGGCTCGAGCGGACCTCGACGTTGCGCGCGTGCGGGTCCAGGCACGCGTGCCAGTCGACGATCCCGTCGCTGCGCGAGAAGACCGAGATCGCCTCGATGTGCTCGGGCAGCGGCGCGGCCATCTCCTCCCAGAAGCTCTCGCAGCAGTCGCCCTCGGCGCAGTCGCTCGAGAAGACCCGCGAGACGCCGAGGTCGCCGAGGCGGGCCATCAGCCTGACGGTGCGAAGCACCTGCGGGGAGACCGCGAGCGGTTCGACGACGGGCGAGCCGAGCATCACGAGCGCGGCCACGTTCTCCGGCTCGCGGACCGCGAGCGAGCGCGCGAGCGCGCCGCCGCGGCTCTGCCCGATCAGCACGACCGGCTGCTCGTGGCGGGAGGCGAAGCTCCACAGCTGTTCCTGCAGTCGGCTGACGATCCGCTCGGCGCAGCCCGCGTTCAGGCGCATGCCGCTCATCGAGACCGCGTGCCCGCGGCGGCGCAGCCAGGCCCGCATCACGGCCAGCGAGCTGTCGCCCGCCATGAAGCCCGGGATCAGCATCACGGGCGCCGGGCTCTCGTGCCGGCGCGCCAGCAGCGGCTCGCCGGCGAGGGCCCGGGCCGCCAGCAGGCGGGCCAGCTCCCCGCCGTAGCGCAGCTCCCCCCAGAGCGGCGCGATCGGCGCCTCCCATCCTCCCTGAGTAGACATCCTGTTTACAACGTTACTCCCAAACCGGCCGTTCGGCCAGCCGTGGCGCCGATGAGGCGTTCGGCTGATCGAGGCGGGTACGAGTGAGCGCTCCGCACGGTTGAGCGGGATCCGCGATCCGTCCGTCCCGTCGCGCAGGATGCCGGGCTCTTTGACTCCGGTCTCTCCGACATCGCTGCGCGCGTGGCAAAGCCGCGCGCTCGACCGCCTCGCGGGCTGGGAGGGCGGCCCGTTCCTGGTCTCGGCCGCGCCGGGAGCCGGCAAGACCCGCCCCGCGCTCGAGCTCGCGGCCGAGCTGCTGCGCCGGCGCGAGGCCGGGCGGGTCGTCGTGCTGTGCCCGACGACCCCGCTGACGCGCCAGTGGGCCGTCGCGGCGGCCGCGTCGGGCGTGCAGCTCGCGCCCGACGCCAAGGGGCCCAAGCCGCCGCGGGGCTTCCACGGCGTGTCGGTCACCTACGCCCGCGTCGCCTCCGATCCCGCCGCCTGGGCGGCGCAGGTCACGCCGGAGACGCTCGTCGTCGTCGACGAGGCGCATCACCTCGGCGAGGACCTCGCGTGGGGCACCGGCTTCCAGCGGGCCTTCGCGCGGGCGCGACGCTGGCTGCTGCTGTCGGGCACCCCGTTCCGCTCGGACGCGACCCCGATCCCGGGCGTCCGCTACGACCGCGACGGGGTCGTCGTCCCCGACGTATCCTACACCTACGCCGAGGCGGTCGCCGACGGGATCTGCCGCCCGGTCGCCTTCGTCACGTTCGACGGGACGCTCTCCTGGCGCAGCGGCGAGGACGTGATCGAATCGTCGTTCGAGACGGTGCTGACGTCCCGCGAGGCGAGCCGGCGCTATCGCACCGCGATCTCGACCGAGCTGCCCGACGGGCTGCCGCGGATCCTGCGCGAGGCCGACGCGAAGCTGCGCGCGCTGCGCGGCTCGGGCCACCGCGACGCGGGGGCCCTGGCGGTCGCGGCCGACGCGACGCACGCGCGGGCGATCGCGAAGCTGATCCGCGAGACGACCGGCCGCCCGCCCGTGGTCGTTCTCCACACGGACTCCGGCGCGGCCCGCAAGCTCGCGCAGTTCCGGGGGTCGACCGAGCCGTGGATCGTGGCCGTGAACATGGTCTCCGAGGGCGTCGACATCCCCAGGCTGCGGGTCGGGGTGTACGCGACCGCCGCCAAGACGCCGCTGATCTTCCGTCAGATCATCGGGCGCTTCGTTCGCACCGTGCCGGGCATGGGCGCCGAGCCGAGCTGGGTCTACCTGCCGGCCGACCAGACGCTGCGCACCCACGCCACCGAGGTGGAATCGGAGCTGCGCCACGTGCTGCGTCGCGAGGAGCCCGGCGAGGGCTTCGACGAGCCTCCCGAGCGGCGCGCGAGCGAGCCCTCAGAGCAGGCCGAGTTCGTGCCGCTGAGCGCGGAGTTCGCCTCCCAGATGACGCTGTTCGGCGCGCCACAGGCGGCGCCCGTCACGGCGAGCAAGGCCCCGCCCCCCGTCCCCGACGAGGCTTCCGAGCCGGTCGCCATGTTCGAGCGGCGCGCCGACCTGCGCCGCGAGCGCTCGCGGCTCGTCGCCGAGCTGCACCGCCGCGACGGCCTGACCCACCGTGAGATCAACGCCTGGCTCAACCTCAAGGTCGGAGTCGAGCGCGTCGAGTCGGCGTCCGTGAAGCAGCTGCAGCGCTCGATCGAGGCGCTCGAGAAGGAGCTGAAACGGGGTCGCGCCGTCGGCCGCCGCGCGGGCGCCGGCCGCATCGCCTAGCTCAGGCCGCGTCGAGCCCCGCGGGGTCGTGCGAGCAGATCAGATCGACCTCGCCGCCGTGGCGGGAGGCGAGCTCGCGGAGCCGCTCGATGTTCTCCCTACGGCGCGTGTGATCGACGCCGTTGAGCGCCTGGAAGGCGATCAGCCCGGGCGGGCAGTGAGGCGGGGTCTGGACCTGGCCGTGGTGGAAGTACGCGTCGCCGCAGTGCAGCAGCCACCGCTCGCCGTTTCGGATCGCGACGCCCGTGTGCCCGGCGGTGTGGCCGATCAAGGGGATCAGCAGCACCTCGGCGCCAGCGCCGGGCAGGATGCGAACGCCCTGGAAGCCGAACCAGTCCTCCCCGCCCCCCTCGTGCTCGACCCATTTCGGGTCGTGGGCCCAGTGCGCCGCGATGTAGCGCTGGCGCTCGCGCAGCGAGGGGTGCAGCGCCGCCTTCAGCTCGTCGCCGAGCAGGTGCACCTCCGCGTCGGGGAAGTCGGGCAGCCCGCCGGAGTGGTCGAGGTCGAGGTGGGTCGTGACGATCTGGCGCACGTCGGCCGGGTCGAACCCGCGCGCGCGGAGCTGGGCCACGGCGGTCTCCGAGCCGTCGAGGACGGGCCGGACGAGCGCGTTGAAGACCGCGCCGAGCTGGCGGCGGCGGGCGACGTCGCCGCTGCCGAAGCCGGTGTCGACGAGGACGAGGCCCTCGGCGCCCTCGATCAGCAGGCAGTGGGCGACGAGGCGACTCGGCTCGAGCAGGCCGCCGGAGCCCGCGAGCATCCGCGCGCCGCGCGGACACATCGTGCCGCAGTTCAGGTGGTGGATCGCGCGGGGCTCCGTGTTCACCGCCGGGAGCCTATCCGTGCGCCGCGCGCCCCGGGGGCGAGGTAGCATCGCGACCGTGGCGGGCCAGGGGGAGACCGGCGTCAGGTGCGGGGAGCGCTTCGTCGCCTACCCGGAGCTGTTCGGGGGCGCGCTGCGCGCGAGCCGCGGGCTGTCCGATCTCGGCGTCGGCGCCGGCGACCGCGTCGCCCTGCTGCTGCGCAACTCGATCGAGTTCCTCCAGGCCTCGATCGCGACCGTCCCGCTCGGCGCCAGCGCGGTCCCGATCAACTGGCACTGGCGAGGCGAGGAGATCGCCCACGTCCTGACCGACAGCAGCGCGAAGGCGCTCGTCGTCCACGCGGACCTGTGGCCCGCGATCGAGCAGAGCGTCCCCGCGGGCGTCGAGGTGGTGGCCGTCGCCGCCGGGGAGGACGCGCCGGCTCCCGCCGGGGCGCACGACTGGTCGCGCTGGATGGCCGCGCTGGAGCCCTGGCAGGACCCTCCCGAGGCGGCGCCCGTCTCGATCATCTACACCTCGGGGACGACCGGCAAGCCGAAGGGCGTCGTGCGGACCCCCTCCAGCGATGCGAAGCGCGAGGAAACCCGGGCGATGCTCGCCGAGATCTTCCGGCTCGGCGAGGGCGAGCGCACGGTCATCCCGGCGCCGCTCTACCACACCGCCCCGAACGTCTACGCGCTCGCCTGCGCGCTGCTCGGGATGGACGTCACGATCATGGAGCGCTTCGACGCCGAGGAGTTCCTGCGGATCGTCCACGAGCAGCGGGTGACGGTCGTTCAGATGGTGCCGACGATGTTCGTGCGCATGCTCGCGCTCCCGCCGAAGGTCCGAGAGGCCTACGACCTCTCCTCCCTGCGCTGGGTCGTGCACGCCGCCGCGCCGTGCCCGCCGGAGGTCAAGCGGGCGATGATCGAGTGGCTCGGCCCGATCGTCGCCGAGTACTATGGCGGCACCGAGACCGGCCCCGTCACCTACTGCACGAGCGAGGAGTGGCTCGCCCACCCCGGCACCGTCGGGCGGCCGCTGCAGAAAGCGCGGATCGCGATCGTCGGCGAGGACGGCGAGGAGCTGCCGACCGGCGAGTCGGGCGAGATCTACTCGTGGCTCGACGTCTTCCCCGACTTCACCTACGCGGGCGACGAGGAGAAGCGCCGCGCCGTCGACCGGGACGGCCTCGTCAGCTGCGGCGACATCGGCTACCTCGACGAGGACGGCTTCCTGTACCTCAACGACCGCCGCTCGGACATGGTGATAAGCGGCGGCGTGAACATCTACCCGGCCGAGATCGAGGCCTGCCTTCATGCCCTCGACGGGGTCCGCGACTGCGCCGTCTTCGGGATCCCCGACGAGGAGTTCGGCGAGGCGCTCGCCGGGCACGTCGAACTGGACGAGGGCGCGACGCTCGGCGAGGAGGCGGTGCGCGAGCACGTCCGCGCCAACCTCGCGGGCTACAAGACGCCCCGCGTCGTGCGCTTCGAGGAGTCGCTGCCGCGCGAGGACTCGGGCAAGATCTTCAAGCGCCGCCTGCGCGAGCCCTACTGGGCGGGCCGGGAGCGGGCGATATGAGCGCGGTCCTTCCCGAACCCCGCGCGATCGAGGTCGGCGAGGGGATCGAGCTGAGCGTGATCGAGGCCGGCGAGGGGCCGGCCGTCGTGCTCTGCCACGGCTTTCCCGAGCTGGCCTACTCCTGGCGCCACCAGATCCCCGCGCTGGCCGCGGCCGGCTACAGGGTGCTCGCGCCGGACATGCGCGGCTACGGGCGCAGCTCGGCGCCGGCCCCGATCGAGGCCTACGACATCGTCTCCCTGTGCGGGGACATGACGGGCCTGCTCGACGCCGTCGGCGAGCTGAGCGCGGTCTTCGTCGGCCACGACTGGGGCGCGAACGTGACCTGGTGGCTCGCCGCGCTCGAGCCCGAGCGGGTCCGCGCCGTGGCGGGGCTGAGCGTCCCGTTCGTCCCCCGCGCCCCGGCCGCGCCGATCCCGATCATGCGCGAGCACCTAGGAGAGGACTTCTACATCGTCTGGTTCCAGCAGCCCGGGGTGGCCGACGAGGCGCTCGGCGGTGACGTGCGCCGGACGCTCACGACCTCGCGCCAATGGACCGCCCAGTGGGCCGAGGAGGAGGGCGCGAACCCGAAACGGCCCGAGTGGATGAGCGAGGAGGAGCTCGCGGTCTACGTCGAGGCGTTCGAGCGGACGGGCTTCACGGGCGGGTTGAACTGGTATCGCAACATCGACCGCAACTGGGAGCTGATGGCCCCCAACGGCGAGCGGAGGATCGAGCAGCCTTCGCTGTTCCTGACGGGCGAGCTCGACATGGTCCGCTCCTTCATGCCCGCCGAGGCGATGAACGGCTGGGTCACGAATCTGCGCGAGCAGGTGGTCGTGCCGGGCGCGGGCCATTGGGTCCAGCAGCAGGCCCCTGAGGCCGTCAACGAAGCCCTGCTCGGCTTCCTCGCCTCGCTCTAGCCGCTCAGCGAACTCTCAGACGGATGCCACGGTCCTCTCGGCGCCGGGCCCGATCCTCTCCTCGTGAGCCGGTCGGCGAGAAAGCAGCCGCCCGGTCCCCCCGACAAGGAGAGACCGATGAAGAGAAAGAAGAGGATCGCCGCGATCTCGCTGGCGGCGACCTGCGCCCTCGCCGGCGCGGCCGCCGGCATCAGCCAGAGCACGGCCGCCACGAAATCGAAGACCGCGGCGAGCCAGGGCATCCGCCACTCGGCCTCGGGCTTCCCCGGCGGCCCGCACGGCGGCTTCGGCGGCCCGGGAGGGCCCGGATCTCGCGCCGTCCACGAGGTCGAGCAGGTCCTGAACAAAGCCGGGACCGCCTACATCAGCCAAACGGTCGACAACGGCGAAATCACCGCCGTCGACGCCTCGGCGGGCACGATCACGCTCAAGGAGGGCACCTCGACGGTGACCTACGCGACGCCCACGATCACGATCCCCTCGGGGGCGACCGTGACGCTCGACGGCGCGAGCAGCTCGCTCGAAAAGCTGAAGACGGCGACCACGCCTCGATCTCCTCCTCCTCGGAAGGCACGACCGTGTTCGCGACAGACTCCTCGTTCACGCCGGGAGACGGCGGCCACGGCCACTGGGGCCCGCCGCCGGGCATGGCGAGCGGACAGGCTCCCCCGAGCGAAGGCTGAGCGGCGGACCCGACTCCAAACCGGGTCGCGGCGCCCGTGCGCCACGACCCGGGCGTCGGCCCGAGCACAGGCAAGGCGATAGCGGGGGTTCGCATGGAGTAAGCATCGGCATGCGCGCCTATGCTCACACGATGGGAACGCTGTCGCACATGCCGCCACGCGGTCGATATCTGGCCGCCGAGGTGGGACGTCTAGCGGGCGTTTCCGGTGCGAAGATCGGGCAATGGGCCCGTCAGGGCTACATCAAATCGTCTCAGGGGACAGGTCGCCCTCGGGTCTACAGCTATCAGGACGTGGCCGAGGCGATGGTCGTGCATCAACTTCTCGACAGCGGCGTCTCTTACAAACGCATACGCCTAACGCTCGACGAACTACGGAAGGATTCCGTTCTGGGCGATTGGCCGCTTTCGCAAGTCGATTTCGCGACGGTCGGCTCGGGAGATCGCCCAGAGGTTGTCGTCCAGCGGGATGGAGGACATTTCGACCTGACGGGTCGACCGTGGAACGGAATGATCGACGCCGGAGATCTACGCCGGATCGCGGCTGATCTGAATCGTGGAGGCTGGGCAGCCAGAGAGATGCCCGACCTCAAGTACATAGAGGTCCATCCCGACCTCCTTAGCGGCCGACCCGTCGTACGCGGTCACCGGATAGCGGCGCGGTCGGCGGCCGAGCTGGCAGAGACAGAGCGGGGTCTAGCCGTCTTGCGTGATGAGTACGAGCTCGACGATGCCGAGATCCACGACGCCCAGCGCTGGTGGAGGGTCGCCCGTCGCTACGAAGCGGCATAAACCGGATCGACTGATCATCGTCGACGCCTCGCTCAGCAGGCGGGTCGCAGCGACGCTGCGCGAACGGGGCCGGGAGGCGAAGGCTCTCACCGAGCTAGGCCTCAGAGCGGCGCTCGATCCGCAGGTTCTCGAAGATGTCTTCTCGCAGTATCCGGAGGCAGTACTGCTGACCGGCGACGATCGGATGCCGGAAGCGCATCCTGAGCCGATCCGTAGATTTCGGGCGACCATGGCAACCGTCGAGCCCTGGGACCGTCGGCCTCGTGCGACGCGGGTCGGAGACCTGCCACAAGAGGAGATGTGGAAGCGCGAGGTCTCGCAGCGATGGGCGCACGAGGTCGCGCAGCAAGAGCGAGCAACGATCTGGCGGTATTCGGAGCGGAGGCGAAGGTGGACTCCAAATATCAGGAACCCGCAGGGGAAACTGTTCAAGGCTTGACGTTGCAGGCGCAGCGGACCGGCCCCTGTGTGACGCACCCCACACTTCTTAGTTATTAGTAACTGCTAAGTTGCTCCCACCCCGTCACGGAAGGAGCAGCGATGCAGAACCCCCGCACCCGCAACGGCTGGACCCTCGCGATCGTCTCGGTCGCGCTTTTCATGGTCGTGCTCGACAACCTCGTCGTGAGCGTGGCCCTACCGACGATCCACCGCGACCTGGGCGCCTCGATCCAGTCGCTCGAGTGGACCGTCAACGCCTACGTCCTCTCCTACGCCGCGCTGCTGCTGACCGGCGCGGCGCTCGGCGACCGCTTCGGGCGCAGACGGATGTTCCTCGCCGGCCTCGCGCTGTTCACGGCCGCCTCGGCCGGAGCCGCGCTCGCGCCGAGCACCGGGACGCTCGTGGCGGCGCGCGCCGTCCAGGGCATCGGCGCCGCGATCGTCACGCCGCTGACGCTGACGCTGCTCGCCGAGGCGTTCCCGGGCGAGCGGCGCGGGATGGCGATCGGCGTCTGGTCGGGCATCAGCGGCGTCGCCGTCGCGCTCGGGCCGCTCGTCGGCGGGGCGGTCGTGGAGAGCCTCTCCTGGCACTGGATCTTCTGGATCAACGTCCCGATCGGCCTCGCCCTGCTCCTGCCGGCCTCGAGAGTCCTGACCGAGAGCCGCGGCCCCTACGGCCACCTCGACCTGCCCGGCCTGTTGCTCGGCTCGGGCGGCGCGTTCGCGGTCGTCTTCGGGCTGATCCGCGCGCAGTCGCTCGGCTGGACCGCCACCGCCGTCCTCGCCTCGCTGGCCGGCGGCCTGGCTCTGGTGGCCGCCTTCGTCGCCTGGGAGCGCCGCGCCGCCGAGCCGATGCTGCCGATGGAGTTCTTCGCCAAGCGCTCGTTCGCCGTCACGAACGTCGTCTCGCTGAGCATGTACTTCGGGATGTTCGGGTCGATCTTCTTCCTCTCCCAGTTCATGCAGAACGTGCTCGGCAACTCGCCCCTGCAGGCAGGCCTGAAGCTGCTCGTGTGGACGGGGGCGACGATGCTCGTCGCACCGCTCGCGGGCGTATTCTCAGAGCGGATCGGAAGCCGCCCGTTCATGGCCGCGGGCCTCGCCCTCCAGGGCGGGGCGCTGGCGTGGCTGGCGGCGACCGCCTCCACGCACATGCACTACGCCCAGATGATCGCCCCCTTCGTGATGGCCGGCGCCGGCATGGCGCTCGTGTTCGCCCCCTCGGCCAACGCCGTGCTCTCCTCGGTCTCCGACCAGCAGGCCGGCCAGGCCTCCGGCGCCAACAACGCGATCCGCGAGATCGGCGGCGTGCTCGGCGTAGCGGTGCTCGCCTCGGTCTTCACCTCGGCGGGCGGCTACGGCAGCCCGCAGGCGTTCCTGAACGGGATGATCCCCGCGCTGTGGGTCGGCGTCGCGGTCCTCGCCGCCGGGCTGCTCGTGACGCTGGCCGTGCCGTTCGCGCCCCGCAGGCGCAAGCAGGAGGCAGAGGGCGGGCGCGTGCCGGCGCGCCTGGCGGGGGACGCGGCTTGAGCCCTCGGGCCACCGAGCAGATCGACCTCCCGCCCCGGCGCCGCGTCCCGGCGGCGCAGCGGCGGGAGGAACTGATCGAGGCGGCCGTCGTGGAGTTCGCGCGGGGCGGCCTGCACGGCACGCCCGTCGGGGACGTCGCCCGCCGGGTCGGCGTCGCCCAGCCGTACGTCTTCAGCCTGTTCGCGAACAAGCGCGAGCTGTTCCTGGCCGCCGTCGAGACCGGCTTCGCACGGGTCGAAGACACCTTCCGCGCCGCCGCCGCGGCGTACGAGCGGGGCGAGGCGCCGGCCGAGGCGGACGGGCCGCTGAAGGCGATGGGCCTCGCGTACTTCGAGATGGTTCGGACCGACCGCGTCGCGCTGATGCTCCAGCACCAGTCCTACGCGGCCTGCGACGACGAGGTCGTCCGCGAGCGCGTGCGGGGGCTGTTCGCGCGGCTCGTCGAGACGGCCCGCGAGCTCTCCGGGGCCGGCGACGAGGACCTCGACCAGTTCATCCGCCAGGGGATGGCCTGCAACGTGGCCGCGGCGCTCGGCGTCGAGGACCTCGCGCCCGGGAGCGCGTGGGTCGACGCGGAGCTGGCCCGCGGCGCGGCCTGAGGCCGTACGCCGAGCGGGCGCCGCGGTCTCCCGCGAACGCCCGCTCGCATACGGTCGTGCTCAGCCTTTCGCGAGCGCCGCGATCAGGCTCCCGGTCGGCGCCCCGACGCCCGTCATCGAGTCGAAGCCGGGGGCCGTCGAGAGCGCGACCTTCTGGTGCGTGCAGTTGCCGGTGCCGCTGCAGTAGGTCTCCTTGCCCTCGTATTCGAGCGTCCGCACCGACGTCACGATCCCCGCTTCTTCGTCGACGCCGTCGAGGAAGTCCTTGCGGAAGTCCGCCTGCAGGGGCTGCGGGGTGACGTCGAAGTACGCGCCCGCTTCGTCGCGCGCGATCTTGTAGAGCAGCGGGTTGACGAACCCGAGCGGGCCTCCCGCGGCCTGGTTGGCGTCCGCCATCACCCCGGCGAGCAGCGGTGAGGAGAGGCTCGTCCCGCCGATCCGGTACTGGTCGTAGTAGACCCCGTCGGGGAACGTCTGGGTCTCCCCCACGAGCATGCCCGTCGTCGGGTCGGCATCCATCGAGACGTCCGGCTCGAC
>DATNBM010000108.1:0-21686 GCA_035571915.1 Solirubrobacteraceae bacterium
CGCTGCAGCAGGCAGTCCGTGAAGCCTCCCGTCGATGCGCCCACGTCTAGCGCCCGGCGGCCCGCGACCGCGACGCCGCTCTCCTCGAGCGCGTTGGCGAGCTTGACCCCGCCCCGTGACACGAAGGCCGGGCGCGCGTCGACCGCCACGATCTCCTCCGCGTCGACCATCTCTCCCGGCTTGGACGCGCGTCGCTCGCCCGGGCCGACCCGAACCTCCCCCGCCATCACCGACGCCGCCGCCCGCGTTCGCGAGGGGAACAGCCCGCGCTCGGCCAGCAGGGTGTCCAGACGCTGCTTGCCCACGGGGAAACCCTTGCACAGAAGAGGCGCCGGGCGAAGCCGTGCAGGCGCGGGGTCAGGCTAGGAGCGCTCGCCGCCGACCCTGAACAGCCCGCGGATCCCGGCCGCGACGCCGAAGAGCCAGATCCCGGCGCCCGCGACCGCGAGGATCGCGCTGACGGCGCCGAGCACGAGCAGCGCCGAGCCCACCACGAGCGACACGCCCGCCTGTCCGAGACGGGCCTCGGGATAGCCCACGAGACCGAACCGGCGGGCGGCGATGCGCAGTGCTTCTCTGAATCGCATCCGCACGCTTTACCCCACACGCCGCCATCCAATCGCGGCGATCGCGAGGAATATGAGACGAACTGTGAGCGATGTCACACACCCTGGACGGGCGGCCAGTCAAGATGAATAGCGATCGAGTAGGTGCAGCGCTCCCCGCAGCATCTCTCCTGAATCCCTCCTCCCTCTGAGAAGACCCGCTCTCCCCGGCGGGTCTTCTCATTTAACGGGCGGCAGCGCCTTCCCGCCCTGAGCTACGACCGAGGCGGTTCGTTCAGCAGCGCGCGCGGCTCCGGCGCCACTCGAGAGCCGTCGACACGATCCCTGCTACGCGGGCCGCGCAGCCGTGCGAGCGCCGAGGATCGTCCCGCGGGACTCCTCCGCCAGCGGCTCGCCGGTGACGGCGAGGTGGACGCGCTCGGCGATCTTCTCGCCGGTGAAGCCGACCTCCTCGTGCAGGAGCGCGGGCTTGCCGTGCGTCACGTAGCGGTCGGGCAAGCCGACGCGCAGGATCCGCGGCATCGGGGTGCCGGTCTCGTTCAGCGTCTCCCAGACGGCCGAGCCGAAGCCGCCCGCGAGGACGCCCTCCTCGACGGTCACGAGCAGGTCGTGCTCGGCGGCGAGCTGAGCCATCAGGCCAGCGTCGATCGGCCTGGCGAAGCGAGCGTCCGCGACGGTCACCGCGATCCCCTCGGCGCGCAACGCCTCGGCGGCCTCGAGCGCCTTGCCGACCCCCGAGCCGTATCCGATCAGCGCCACCCTGCGGCCGGGCTCGGCGGCGTCGCGGTCGGCCTCGACGAGGATCTCGCCGGTCCCGACCTCGATCGGCTCCGGGTCCGCTGGGATCTCGACACCGACCGCCTCGCCGCGCGGGTAGCGGAGCCCGACGGGGCCGTGGTGGATCAGCGCGGTTCGCAGCATCCGCTTCAGCATCGCCTCGTCGCGCGGCGCCATCAGGACGATGTTGGGCAGGCAGCGCAGGTAGGCGATGTCGAACGCGCCGTGATGGGTCGGGCCGTCGTCGCCCACGAGGCCGGCGCGGTCCATCGCGAACACGACGTCCAGCTCCTGCAGGCAGACGTCGTGGACGATCTGGTCGTAGGCGCGCTGGAGGAACGTCGAGTAGATCGCGACGACCGGCTTGACGCCCTGCAGCGCGAGCCCAGAGGCGAACAGGACCGCCTGCTGCTCGGCGATCCCGACGTCGAAGTAGCGCTCGGGCATCGCCTTCTGGAGGATCGAGAGGCCCGTCCCGGAGTTCATCGCGGCGGTGATCCCCACGACCCGCTCGTCGCGCTCGCACTCCTCCACGAGCGCTTCGCCGAAGACCTTCGTGTACTGGGGCGGGGGCGTCTTCGCGGGCGAGCCGTTGGAGGCGGGCCGGGTCGGCGAGCCGTTGAGGATCGACTTGGGCTTGGCAGCGTGCCACTCCTCCATGCCCTCCAGGCCGCCTTCCTCGGCGGGCGCGAAGCCCTTGCCCTTGACGGTCGCGATGTGCACGACGACGGGGCGTTCGGCCGCGAGCGCCTCGCGGAGCGCTTTGCGCAGCGCCTTGACGTCGTGGCCGTCGATCACGCCCATGTAGGCCCAATCGAGCTCCTCACACCACAGCCCCGGCGCCCAGAAGGCCTTGATCGACTCCTTCAGGTGCGGGCCGAGCCGCTCGAACGCCGCGCCGATCCCGATCGGGAGTTTCGTCAGCCCCCCCTCGATGTCCGAGCGGGCGTGCCACAGCTTCGGGTTCAGCCGGACGCGGTTGAAGTAGCGCGACAGCGAGCCCACGTTGGGGGCGATCGACATGCCGTTGTCGTTGAGCACGACCACGATCGGGGTGCCCATGCCGCCCGCCTGGCTGATCGCCTCGAAGGCGACGCCGCCCGTCATCGCGCCGTCGCCGATCACCGCGACGACCTTGCCGTCCTCCCCGGCCCCCTGGCGCATGCCCTCCTTGAGGCCGACCGCGTAGCCGATCGAGGTCGAGGCGTGGCCCGCGCCCATGATGTCGTGGGGCGACTCGGCGATCGAGCAGAAGGGCGCGAGGCCGCCGTACTGGCGGATCGTGCTGAGCTGCTCGCGGCGGCCCGTGAGGACCTTGTGCGGGTAGGCCTGGTGGCCGACGTCCCAGAGGATCTTGTCGCGGGGGGAGTCGAGCAGCGAGTGCAGCGCGACCGCAAGCTCGCACGTGCCGAGGTTGGCGCCGAAGTGCCCGCCGATCTCACCGACCGTGTCGATGATGTGCTCGCGGACCTCCTGGGCGAGCTGCTCTAGCTCGGACTCGGACAGGCCGTGGAGGTCCTCGGGGGCGTTGATCTTGGAGAGCAGGGTCATGAGGTTCGCGTGTAGATGAAGTCGGCGATGTCCTCGAGCTCGGCGGTCGCGCCCGCCTTCACCTCGCCTCGCTCGGCGAGCTCGAGAAGTGCTGCTCGGGCGGTCCGGTGAGAATCGGCGGCGAGCCGTCGCGCCTCCTCGATCCCGAACTCGCTCACGTAGGTTCGCTTCCCGTGGCGCTCATCGCTTCCTCGTGGCTTTCCAAGTGCATCGTCGGTGCCCGTCACATCGAGAATGTCGTCGACGATCTGGAAGAGCACCCCGAGCTCCGCGGCGAAGCGGCGGAAGGGGGCGGCCCCGGGACCGTCGGTGGTCCCCGTCAACAGTAGTACGCACAGCACCGAGGCGCCGATCAAGCGTCCGGTCTTCAGCTCGTGCAGCCGCCGCAGGGCGGCCGGCCCAGCCGGAGTTCCGTCGCTTATGTCAGCGTACTGACCGCCCACCATGCCGCTGGCGCCCGTGGCGGTCGCCAGCTCGGCGGCGGCCGCGAGCACCCGCTCGGGGGCCGAGCGCTGCTCGGTCAGCAGGTGCCGGAAGGCCTCGGCGTAGAGGCCGTCCCCGGCGAGGATCGCGACCCCTTCGCCGAACTTCACGTGGCAGGTCGGCTGGCCCCTGCGCAGGTCGTCGTCGTCCATCGCGGGCAGGTCGTCGTGGATCAGCGAGTAGGTGTGGATCAGCTCGAGCGCCGCCGCCAGCGGCATCACCTCGCTCTGCTCGAGGCCCACGGCCCGCGCCGTCGCGAGCGCGAGCACGGGACGGATCCGCTTCCCGCCGGCCAGCAGCGAGTAGCGCATCGCCTCTTCCAGGCCCTCCGTGAGCGGCTCCCCGGCGAACCTCATCCCCCGCAGGTAGCCCTCGACCTCCTCGCGGAGATGGTCCGGGTAGCTGGCGCTCACTGCCGGCCGGCAGCCTAGAGGAGGCTGTCCTGGCCGGGCGCGGGCGCGGACACCTCGGCCCGCGTCAGCTGCTCGAGCTCGGCGGCCGCCTGCGTCGCGAGGGCCGCGCAGTCCTCGACGAGGGTCGCGGCAGCGTCGGGCGAGAGCTCGCCCGAGCGAAGCTGCTCGGCGGCACGCCCGAGGCGTGCGATCAGGTCGTCCAGGCGCTCGACGCTCATCTGGTGCCCGCATTCTCGCGCACCTCGCGGAGAACTGCCGCGAGGACGCCGTTGACGAACCCCGGCGCCTCCGCCCCGCAGAACGTCTTCGCGGTCTCCACGGCCTCCTCGATCGCCCCCTCGGGCGGGATCGGCTCCTCCGCGGGGGCCGCGTCGGGGTGCAGCATCTCGATCAGCGCGACGCGCATGATCGAGCGCTCAAGGGGCTGGATCCGCTCCACCGACCAGCCGTGGGCGTGGCGGTCGATCACCGCGTCGAGTTCCTCCGCGCGGTCCGCCGCGGCGTGCGCCAGCGCGCGGGCGAACAGCGAGGAG
This sequence comes from Solirubrobacteraceae bacterium, assembly GCA_035571915.1. GTDB lineage: Bacteria > Actinomycetota > Thermoleophilia > Solirubrobacterales > Solirubrobacteraceae > Palsa-744. Next base: position 4,324 of record DATNBM010000108.1, read on the forward strand.
TCCCGCGGCAGCGTCTCGGACAGCTCGCGGCCCGTCAGGTCGTGCTGGTAGAGGGCGACGACCGCCGCGCGGCGCTGCTCGGAGCGCCGCATCTAAGCCCGGGCGACGTACTCGCCGGAGCGGGTGTCCACGCGAATCGTCTCCCCCGCCTCGACGAACAGCGGGACCTGGATGACCGCCCCGGTCTCGAGCGTCGCGGGCTTCGTGCCCCCGCCGGAGACCGAGTCGCCGCGCAGCCCGGGGTCGGCCTGGGAGACCTCGAGCTCGACCGTGCTCGGTAGCTGGACGTCGGAGGGCTCGCCGTCGATGAACAGCAGGTCCACCTCGCTGCTCGGCTTCAGCCAGCGCAGCGGATCGGCAAGCGTGCTCTCGGCGATCGCCAGCTGCTCGAAGGACTCGGAGTCCATGAAGTGCGCGTCGGTCCCGTCGGCGTAGAGGAACTGCATCTTGCGCGCCTCGGTGCGCACCTCGCGGAACTTCTCACCCGCCCGGAACGTCTTGTCGATCACGTTCCCGTCGGAGGCGCGGCGCAGTTTCGTGCGCACGAACGCCCCGCCCTTGCCGGGCTTGACGTGCTGGAACTCGAGGATCTTGTAGATCGTCCCGTCGACCTCGATGTGGTTGCCGTTTTTGAATTGGTTGGTGCTTATCAGGGCGAATCAGTCCTTTTCGAGCGTGATCGAAGCGGTTGGCGGGCGGCGCACGCGCTCACGCCCCCATGGCCGAGAGTCGGGCCAGAGGATGATAGGAGGATCGGATCCCGCTCCCCTACGCGAGGCGGCTCTCTCTGGCCGCAGCCGCCGCCAGGGCTCCGTCGAGCGTGACCAACCCGGCGTCGAGGCGACGCGCGAGAGCCAGGTAGGCCGCGTCATACGCGGTCAGCGCGTCGCGCAGATCCCAGATCTCGGCGACGAGCTCGATCACCGGGTAGCTGATCGTGCGCAGATCGCGAAGCGCGGTGAGGGCCTCCGCAGCTCGCAGCTCGGTGAGCTCGCCACGGACCGCGTAGCGCCGCAACGCGGAGAGCACCTCGACACCGAAATGCTCTGGCACATGCAGCTCGGAGTGCTCGGCGAGGGTCGCGCGCACCTCGCCGGCGCGTGGCAGCGCGAGAAGCACCTCGACGACCGCGCTCGCGTCAGCGACGATCACACGGCGGCGCGTTCGCGCTCGGCGGCGATTGCGCCGGCCGGCGGCTCGCCGACCTCGACCGGCCCCCAACCTTCGCTGCGCGCCAGCCACTCCCGCATCGTCGGTCGCACGGCCAGAGTCCGAAGCTCGGCGAGCAGGTAGTCCGAGAGGGTCATGCCCGTCTGGGCCGCCCTGACCTTCAGCTCACGATGCAGCGCGTCGGGAACGTTGCGGATCTGGATCATCGACGACATGCTGATCGCATTATAGCATGTGATCTACATGCACCGCCTCAGCCGTCAATGCGCGATCGCGTCGCCCTCTCGCGCCTGCCGGAACCCGACCATGCGCTTGCGCCGCTCGTCGTAGAGCTTCAGTTTCGTCGCCCGGGCGCCGTCGAGCAGCGTCAGGGTGGGGACGTCGTGCAGCGCCGGCGTGTGCTCGTGGGCGCGCCTGAGGTTGTAGTTCGGGACCTGGGCGTTGAGGTGGTGGACGTGGTGGTAGCCGATGCTGCCCGTGCAGAAGCGGAGCACCGCCGGGAGCTTCAGGAACGAGCTGCCCCGCAGCGCCGCCTCGGCGAAGCTCCAGTCCTCCCCGTCGTTCCAGTAGGCGTCCTCGAACTGGTGCTGCACGTAGAACAGCCAGATCCCGATCGAGCCCGCCAGCAGGGCGGGCAGGCCGAGCACCAGCAGGTAGTCGCGCCATCCGAGCAGCCACACGAGCGCGCCGACGATCACGGCGAGCGCGAGGTCGGTCGCGAGCACGCTGCGGCGCATCTGCGGGCGCGCCCCGCTCGAGACGAGACGCGGGCCGATGATCATCGCGACGATCGGCCCGATCCCGAACATGACCAGCGGGTTGCGCATCAGCCGGTAGGCGAGCCGGCCCCGGGGAGTCAGCTCGTTGTACTCGGCGACGGTCAGCGTGTGCAGGTCTCCCGTGCCGCGGCGGTCGAGGTTCCCCGCGGTCGCGTGGTGCACCGCGTGGTCGTGGCGCCAGCGGTGGAACGGCGAGTACAGCAGCAGCCCGATCGAGCGGCCCAGCCAGAGGTTGGCGCGCCGCGAGGCCAGGAACGAGCCGTGCGAGCAGTCGTGGAAGACGATGAACGAGCGGACCAGGAAGACGGCCGCCCCCACCCCCAGCAGCAGCGCGAGCGGCGAGTAGGAGAGCAGCAGGTAGGTCCCGGCCGAGAGAGCGAGGTAGGGCACCACGGACGTCGCCAGGGACAGGACCGCGCGTCCCGTGTGGGGCCGCGCGTAGGAAGCGAGCTGATCGCGCAGAGCGCGAGCCTCCCCCGAGCCGGCCCCGGGGACGCCGCCGAGCGCTGCGGCGTCCGTGGGCGAGGCGCTCATCGGGCCGCCGCGCGCGGGCGCCGCCGCCGCGGCGCTCTCGCGGCCGTCGGCTCGCTGCGGCGTTCGTCGCCGCCCAGCCCGTGCGCGAGGCCGAGCCGCCGGGCGAGCTGGCGCATCTCGTGACGCTCGCCGGAGCCGACGAGGGTCACCCCGACGCCGCTGTTGCCGGCGCGGCCGGTGCGCCCGACGCGATGGATGTAGGTCTGATGGTCGGCCGGCGGGTCGAAGTTGATCACGTGCGAGACGCCCTCGATGTCGATCCCTCGCGCCGCCACGTCGGTCGCGACCAGCGTGTCGACGTGGCCCGCCTGGAAGCGCGCCAGGGCCTTGTCGCGCTGGCCCTGGGACTTGTTGCCGTGGATCGCGACGGACTGCAGGCCGCGAGCGTCGAGGCGCTTGACGAGGCGGTCCGCCCCGCGCTTGGTGCGGACGAACACGATCGCGCGGTCGCGCTCGCGACCGAGCTCCTCGACGAGCATCTCCAGGCGCTCCTCGTCGCGCACCGCGACGAACCGGTGCTCGACGAGCGGCTTCTCGGTGCGCGCGGGGCCGTCCTCTTGGTGGACGATCGCCTCCGAGGTGTAGCGGGCCGCGAGGTCTCCCGCGACGCCGTCGAGGGTCGCGGAGAAGAACAGCGTCTGGCGCTTCTTCGGGCAGGCACCGACGATACGCGCGATCGCGGGCCTGAATCCCATGTCGAGCATGCGATCGGCCTCGTCGAGCACGAGCATCCTGATCCGCTCGAGCGAGAACGTCCCGCGCGCCAGCAGATCCTCCAGGCGCCCCGGGGTGGCGACGATGATGTGCGCGCGCTTGGCCTTCGCGGCCTGCGCGGTGATGCCGACCCCGCCGTACACCGCGGCGACCCGCAGGTTCTTCGCGGACAGGAGCTCGGTGAGCTCGGTGACGATCTGCGCCGCGAGCTCGCGGGTCGGCGCGAGGACCAGCCCGGTCGGCTCAGGCCCGGCCTGCAGCCGCTCCGCGAGCGGGATGCCGAAGGCGAGCGTCTTGCCCGAGCCGGTCGGGGCCTTGACGAGAACGTCCCTACCGTCGAGCACGTCCTCGAGGACGAGGCGCTGGACGGGGAACGGGGCCGTGATCCCACGGCGGGACAGGGCGCCGCACACGGCGCCGGAGACGCCGAGATCGGCGAAGGACTGCTTGGACATCTATTACTGCTCCTGACGGCGCTCGCTGGCGCCTGCGGTTCGGAGGCTCTGGCTGACCCGAACCGCTCAAGGCGGGACTCAAGCGAGCTAACCCCGCGGCCGAAGGTTTCGACCGCCGCCTCCGACGGTAACAGAAGGCACCCCCGTCGCTTGTTAGAGCTCGCCCACTATCCCCGAGAGGGTCGAAGACTGCGATAAGCTTGTATCGATTCAAACTTACGGCGAGACGACGCAAAACCCGCGCAGGTCCTCGCACCTGCGGCCGAGAAAGTCCCTTTCTTCGCGCGATCGTCAGCCCAACCAGCGCCGGGGCACGGGTCTGCTCTGAACGCGTGAGCACCAGGAGAGCACGTGCCGAGTTCCTACCAGCTGCGCCAGCAGGAGCAGCACGAACAGAAGCTGCAGGACATCCGTGAGCAGGTTGCCAAGGGGAAACTCGTGATCCGCCAGATGACGCCCGAGGAGCGCCGGCGCTTCCCGCAGCGCGACCCCTCCGAGGCGCCCCGCACACGCGGCCGGCGGCGCTGATGGCGGCCTTCTTCATCCCGCCCCAGGAGGCGGACGAAACGACGGCCGAGCTCAGCTACCGGGAGCTTCGCGACCAGGCCGAGGCGTGCACCGGCGTGGTCTCCAGCGAGCGCCGGATCGAAGGCATGCTGTGCAGGCGCAGCGGGCGCGACTGCCAGCTGACGGTCGGCGAGCTCGACATCGGCAACGGCCGGACGGTGGCCGCGATCATCCAGCTCGGTCGCGACACCTACACCGTCCACCACCTCCTCGCCAACCCGAGCGAGTCGCCCGACCCGCTCGTCCTGCACCGGACCGAGGTCTACACCGTCACCGACTTCCAGTAGGAGGTCGGCGGCCTACTCGGCGGGTCGGTAGCCCGAGCAGACGATCCGCATCCACTCGATCCGCCCCTGCGGCGCGGACAGGTATGCCTGTTGCTCGACGAGGAAGCTCCCTTCGGGGTTGCGGATGCGCAGGCGGTAGCCGACCCGCTCGCGGTCGGCGACGGTGTCGGTCTCGACCTGCACGAGCTCGACGATCTCGTCGCTCTCTTCGAACCAGTTGCCGAACAGCGTCTCGAGCACCTGTCCGGGGTCGCTCGCCTCCCACGCGCGCCGCGGGGTCAGCGCGCGGAAGTCGATCTCCCCGTCAAGCAGCTCGGTCATACGGTCCGCGTCCTTCGCGGCCAGCGCGGCGGCGAAGGCCCTGCCCGTGTTCTGTTGATCGCTCATGCGGGCATTCTCGCCCCTGGCCCGACGCGACGACTGTGCCGTCGGGCACACACACCGCCCCCGCTCCCCATCCGGGCGCGACCGCCGCAGAGGGGAAGGCGGCCGCGCCCTGAGGGATGCGTGCCCGGCGCACACCGGGAGCAGACCTACTCACCGTGGGTCCGTCCGTGGCCCGCCCGTCACGCCAGGGGCACCGACGTTCCGGGCATCGCGCCTTACCGGCCAACGCCGGGCACGGCCGCGTTATACGGCGCGCAGACACCCGTCTGCAAGGCGTGTTTCTATCAGCGTTTCTGTCTTCGCCTCAGGCGGCGGCCGCGAGGCTCGCCGGGTCGACCCCGATCACCTTCAGCCGCCGGCTGAGCGCGTTGAAAGCGAACGTGTTGGTCTCCTCGGTCGTGTAGGTGTCGAGGATCGCGTAGTCCGCGGGGTCGGCCCCGAGCGGCACGAGCACCGAGGCCGCGAGCGGGATCAGCTCGGCCAGGCGCCGCGCGATGCGCTCCCTCAGCGCCGGGTCCTTGGCCTTCTCGCGCAGGAACCAGGTCCCGTAGGCGACGTGCCGGTGCTCGTCCTGGGAGATCAGCTTGAAGCCCTCGACCCAGCCGGGCAGGATCCCGTTGCGCTCCATGTAGTCGGTCAGGAACCACTGGCCGGTCAGCGCCAGGGTCCCCTCGATGATCATGTGGTAGAGGGTCACGAAGTCGACCTTCGCCTCGATGTCGGAGGGGTCGGCGACGAGCCGCGCGCCCCACTCGACGAGCACGCCGTCGAACATCTCGACGAAGGCGGGGTTGAGGTCCCCGCGGGCCTTCTGGAGGCGGTCCTCGAAGGTCCCGTCGATGCCCAGGACCTGCTCGTAGAAGCGGTTGAAGTGCTGCGCGTGGCGCGCCTCGTCGACCTGCTGGGTCGTCAGGAACGCCTCCTCGCTCTGGCTCTCGTACGCCATCACGAGGCCCGAGAACTGCGTCGTCACGCGCTCCTCCCCGATGAAGAACGACGACAGGTTCCAGGCCAGTTTCCCGCGCAGGTCGTCGCTCATCCGCTCCCAGTCCAGGCGGTCCTGCGAGAGGTCGATCGTGTGCGAGGACCAGTTCTGGCGCTCCCACAGCTCATACAGCTGTTGCGGGTCCATCAGCTTGACGGTCGAGAGCTTGGACTCGTCAGCGATCGTGCCGACGTCGCCCTGACTCGTCAGGTCCAGTAGCGAGGGCATCTGCGTGGGGCCTCCTCGGGCGGCGCCGCCGCCCGGCGGCGACACGCGAAACTTGACAGTAGTAGACCGACCATAACCGCTGAGCGGTGCTCAAGTCGAGGCTTCGGGGGGCCGATGCGAAGTCATGCGGCGAGTGCTTCGCGAGAACGCTCCCTGCGCACTGGCGGCGGCCGCCGGCTGCGCGACGCTCGCCTGGCTGGGGCTCTACGGGCCGGGCTGGAACGACTACGAAACCGAGGTCCGCCCGGCGGTCGAAGCGCTGCTCGCCGGCCACCTCCATGACTTCCTCTCGCTCGCGCCCCTCTACGGCGGCTCGCTGATCGAGCGCGCCCCGTTCGCGCTGCTCCCCGGGCTGTGGGGGGCCGGCGAACCGGTCGTCTACAGGTTCCTCGCGATCCCCTGCCTGCTCGCCTCGGCGCTGCTCGCGGTCTGGGTCCTCTCCGGGATGCGCGCGGCGGGACGCCCGCTCGGCGCGAGGGCCGTCGTGCTCGTCCTGCTCGCCGCGAACCCGGTCACGCTGCGGGCGCTCGAAGTCGGCCACCCCGAGGAGCTGCTCGGCGCGAGCGCGTGCGTGGCGGCCGTGCTGCTCGCCGCCGCGCCGCGCGTGAGCGCGCGCCGCGGGCTCGCCGCCGGAGCCCTGCTGGGCCTCGCGATCGCCAACAAGCAGTGGGCGGTGCTCGCCGCCGCGCCGGTCCTGCTCGCACTCCCCCGCGAGCGGCGCGTCGCCGCCGCCGCGGCCGCGCTCGGCGCCGCCGCGCTGGTGGAGGCGCCGCTGCTGATCGGCGCCGGCGGCGGCTACCTGCACGGGGCGGGCACGGTCGCGTCCTCGTCCTCGGCGATCTTCCAGCCCTGGCAGGTCTTCTGGTTCCTCGGCCGCCACGGCGCGCTCGTCCACGGCCTCTACGGGGAAGCGAAGCCCGGCTACCGCGTCGCCCCGGCCTGGACCGGACAGGTCAGCCACCCGCTCGTGCTCGCCGCAGGCGCCGCGATCGCCGCGAGGCTGTGGCTCGCGGCGCGCCGCCGGCGGCTCGGAGCCGCGACCGCGCTGCTGGCGCTGGCGGTCACGATGCTCGCCCGCTGCGTCCTCGACACGTGGGACACGGCCTACTACTTCCTGCCCGCGATCCTCGCCCTGACGGTCTGGGAGGCGAGGACCGCCCGAGCTCGTCCCCCGCTGCTCTCGCTCGCCGTGACGGTCGCGGTGTGGGCGCAGTTCCAGTGGCTTCCCGCGCGCCTGTCCCCCGACGCCCAGGCCGCAGTCTTCACAGTCTGGTCGCTGGGCCTGCTGCTCGCGCTCGCGGTCCGCCTGCGCCGCGAGCTCGGCCGGGGCGCCGCCGACCCGCTCGCCCGCCGCCGCGCCGGACCCGAGGACCGCCCGCGGCTCGGCCTGCGCGGCCGTCCTCAGCCGACGACCGTGAGGTCCTTCGAAAGCCCGGTCAGCACGTCGCGCCCGCCGTCGCGGACCACGACGAGGTCCTCGATCCGCACGCCGAGCACGTCCGGCAGGTAGACGCCGGGCTCGACCGTCACGACGTTGCCCGCGGCCAGCGGCGTCTCGGGCGCGGTCCGCGACAGCCGCGGCGCCTCGTGGACCTCGAGGCCGACCCCGTGGCCGAGACCGTGGCCGAAGTGCTCGCCGTGCCCGGCCGCCTCGATCAGATCGCGCGCGGCGGCGTCGACCTCGCGGCCAGAGGGCCCGGCCTGGACGGCCTCAAGGCCCGCCAGCTGCGCGCGCAGCACGAGCTCGTAGATCTCGCGCGCCTCCTCGCCGATCCCCTCGCCGGTCGCGTAGGTGCGCGTGCAGTCCGAGCAGTAGCCGTCGTGGACGGCCCCCCAGTCGATCGTCACGAGCACGTCGCGGGGGATCTCGACGTCCCGCGGCTGGGCGTGGGGCAGCGCCCCGTGCGACCCCGAGGCGACGATCGAGCCGAAGCTCGGCGCTTCGGCTCCGCGCCGGCGCATCGCCGTCTCGAGCTCGAAGGCGACCTCGCGCTCGGTGCGACCCACGAGCCCGCCCTCGAGCACCTCCCGGAGCGCCTCGTCGGCGAGCTCGCAGGCGGCCGCGATCCGTTCGATCTCCCCAGGCTCCTTGATCACGCGCAGCCCGTCGAGCAAGCCGTTCGCGTCGATCAGCTCCCAGCCCTCGGGGAGCAGCTCGAGCAGCCGTTCGTGGCCCTTGACGGTGACCTTCGCGGGATCGAAGCCGAGCCGCCCCACCTCGCCGGCGAGCAGCCCCGGGAGCGAGTCGCGCAGCTCGCCCGCGACCGTCGAGCGCTCGAAGTCAGGGGCGACCTCGGCAGCCGCCTGGGCGACGTAGCGGAAGTCGGTCAGGAACTGCGGGCGGCCGTCGCGCACGGCCGCCTCCCCCCCGCCTCCCGCGGCGGGGACGACCGCGAGCCCGTTGCTGCCCGTGTAGCCGGTCGCGTAGCGCAGGTCCACGGAGGTGTCGAGCAACAGCGCATCGAGCCGCTCGGCGGCGATCCGCGCCTGCAGCCGGGCCAGCCGCGAGCCCATCGTCGGAGCGTCCGCGGGCGGGCTCACGCGGCCCCCTCCAAGCGCTCGCGCAGCATCGCGAGCGCCTCGCGGTAGCCGTCGGGCCCGCGGCCCCGGACGGACGCGAAGCAGAGCTCGGAGACGACCGAGTGATGCCGCCACGGCTCGCGCGCGAGGGGGTCCGACAGGTGCACCTCGACGGCCGGCACGGCGGCGATCTCCAGGGCGTCGCGCAGCGCCCACGCGTAGTGCGTCCAGGCGCCGGGGTTCAGCAGCAGGCCGTCGGCCGTTCCCCGCAGCCCGTGCAGGTGCTCGACGAAGTCCCCTTCGTGGTTGGACTGAAAGCATCTCACGTCGAGCCCGAGGGCCTCGCCCTCCTCCCGCGCCAGGCCGTCCAGCTCCGGGAGCGTCATGGTCCCGTACAGCGCCGGATCGCGGTTGCCGAGCTGATCGAGGTTCACCCCGTTCATGACCTCGATCCTGAAGCGTCGCCCGGTCACGACGCGAGCTCCTGCACGGCGGCGCGCAAGTCGGACGCCGGCACGGCGTGGCCCGGGGTCACGTCCCCGGGCTCCTGCACGAGCACGAACGGCACCTCCGCGCCGGTCCGCTTCTTGTCGCGGCCGAGCGCCTCGAGCACCTCCTCGACCGAGGCGCCGTCGAGGCTCACGGGCAGGCCGCGCGCCGCCAACAGCTCGGCGACGCGGTCGCGCAGCTCGGGGAGGCCCGAGAGGCGCAGCGCCGCGAGCAGGCCGAGCCCGACGGCCTCGCCGTGGCGGTAGCGGGAGTAGCCGGTCGCCGTCTCGATCGCGTGCCCGACGGTGTGGCCGAGGTTCAGCACCTGCCGGCGACCCCCGTCGCGCTCGTCGGCGGCGACCGTGCGGAGCTTCGTGCGGGCGCAGGCGAAGATCACCTCGCCGTCGGCCTCCGCGCCCGCGCCGACCCGCTCCCACAGCTCGCCGCCGGCGATCAGGGCCGTCTTCAGGACCTCCACCCAGCCGGCCGCGAGCTCGGCCTCGGGCAGCGTCGCGAGCACCGCGGGGTCGACCAGCACGCCGGCGGGCTGGTGGTAGGCGCCGACGTAGTTCTTGGCGGCGGGGAGGTCGATCCCGGTCTTGCCGCCGTAGGCCGAGTCGACCTGGGCGACGACGGTCGTCGGGACGTGGACGACCGGGATGCCGCGCTGGTAGGTCGCCGCGCAGAAGCCCGCGAGGTCGCCGACGACCCCGCCGCCGAGGGCGAGGAGGTGATCGGCGCGCGTCATGCCGGCGCCGATCAGCGCGCTCCACACGCGCTCGGCCGAGGCGAGGTTCTTGCTCTGCTCGCCGGGGGCGATCGTGATCTGCAGGGCCGTCTCCCCGACCTGCGTCCCCCACCGCTCGGCGACGTTGCCGTCGCTCACGCAGAAGGCGCGGGAGCCGGAGCGGTCGAGCGGCCAGTGCTCGAGGATCTCGGGCCCGCGCTCGCTCAACAGGCCCTCGCCGATCAGGACCGGGTACTCGCCCGAGGCGGCGCGCGCCCACAGCAGCCTCGCCCGTCCCCCGGTCTCCCCCAGGACCGCGAGCGACGGCGCGAGCGCCGCGAGCCCGCCGCGCGGGCGCTGGCCGATCACCGCGGTCGCGATCCGTTCGTAGAGGGGCTCGCGCTCGGCGTGCAGGCGCGCGAACGCGTCGCGGTCTGCCGCCAGGGGCCGCTCGGGGCCGTCGCCGTTGCCCGAGACCCGCCGCCAGGCGGTGTCTGCGTCCACCTCCAGCAGCACCGTCGTCTGGCCCTCCAGGGCCTCGCGCACCCGCGCTGAGAGCATGCTGCCGCCGCCGAGGGCGATCACGTCCTGAGGCGCGGAGGACGCGAGCAGCTCGCAGACGAGCTGCTCCTCGGCCGCCCTGAACGCGGCCTCGCCGGACCGTTCGAACTCCTCGGCGACGGAGTGCCCGAACCGCTCGGCCAGCAGCTCGTCGCTGTCGAATGAGCGCTGCCCGAGCGCGTCGGCCAGCTCACGGGCGGCGGTGCTCTTGCCCGCGCCCATGAAGCCGATCAGGACGACGGCCAACCGATCCGCTCCCGGTAGGCGGAGACCGCTTCGAGCACGTCGTCGATGTGGTCGCCGCCGAACTTGCTGCGGTAGGCGGCGGCCAGGACGTAGGCGACCATCGCCTCCCCGACGACCCCCGCCGCCGGGATCGTCGCCGAGTCGGTCCGCTCGCGCAGCGCCTGGGCGGGCTCGTGGGTCTCGGTGTCGACCGAGCGCAGCGGCTTGGTCAGGGTCGGCAGCGGCTTCATCGCGCCGCGCACGACGAGCGGCAGGCCGTTGGTCATCCCCCCCTCCACGCCGCCGGCGCGGTTGGTCTCGCGGAAGTAGCCCGCGGCGCTGGAGTAGAAGATCTCGTCGTGGGCGGCCGAGCCCGGCACCCCGGCGATCGAGAAGGCGTCGCCGATCGAGACACCCTTGATCGCCTGGATCGAGCAGATCGCCTGGGCGAGGCGGCCGTCGAGGCGCTCCTCCCAGGAGACGTGCGAGCCGAGCCCGGGTACGAGGCCGAACGCCTGCACCTCGAAGACGCCGCCGAGCGACTCGTTGGCGCGGCGCAGTTCGTCGATCTCCTTGACCATCGCCTTGCTCGCGTCGGCGTCCAGGCAGCGGACCGGCGAGCTGTCGACGTCGGCGAAGTCCGCGGCGCTCAGCGGCTCGGCCCGCTCGGGCGCGCGGACGGAGGCGATCTGGATCACGTGGGAGTGGACCTCGACCCCGAGCGCGCGCAGGAAAGCCTTGCAGAGGGCGCCGCCCGCGACGCGCGCCGCGGTCTCCCGGGCGGAGGCCCGCTCGAGGATGTTGCGGACGTCGGAGTGCTTGTACTTCTGGGTGCCGACGAGGTCGGCGTGGCCGGGGCGCGGCAGATGGACCTCGGCGATCTCCTCGTCGATCGGCCAGGGGTTCATGCGGTCTTCCCAGTTGGCGTAGTCGCGGTTGCGGACCTGCAGGGCGATCGGGCCGCCGAGCGTGAGGCCGTGGCGAACGCCGGCGGTGACCTCGGCGGCGTCGCGCTCGATCTTCATGCGCCCGCCGCGGCCGTGGCCGAGCTGGCGACGGGCCATGTCGGCGTTGATGTCCTGCTCGGATAGGCGCAGCCCGGCGGGCAGGCCCTCCACGAGGCACGTCAGACCCGGCCCGTGCGACTCGCCGGCGGTGATCAGTCGGAGCTCCACGGCCCCAAGCTTATTCGGCGGCTGCCGTGGCTCAGCGGGCGGGTCTGCTCGCGGACCCGTGGGCACGGGCCGCGTGGGCCTTGCGGGAGGCGAACACGAGCACCCCGGGCTGGGAGCTGTAGCGCAGGAACGGCATCGCCATCAGCCCGGCGCGGCGCAGCAGCGCGGCGCCCGCCTTGGACTCCGCCCAGGCCGCCTTCGCGGACTTGGCGTTGCCCTTGGCCGGCTTCTCGGCCTTGATCGTGAGCACCCGCAGTTCGTAGGTCGTCGAGGAGCCGTCCGCCGCGTAGAGGACGAACTGCTCGGTCTCGCCCGGCTTCAGGTCGACGACTTCGCACTGGACGGCGCTCGGCAGGCAGGAGCCGGTGCCCGACGGGAAGGCCGGCGCGGCCAGCTGGAAGCTCGCGCTCTTGCCCTTCGCGGTCACGCCCCGGAAGACGATCACCGTCGTCTGGGGGTTCGGCAGGGGCGTTTGCAGCTTGAGCTTCGTGAAGGGGGTCAGCTGGGCGGTTTCGGGGGTGATGCCCGGCGGCAGCGTCCCGAACTCGATCGCGACGTCGTAGACCGTCTTGGGGGGCTGCGGCTTCTTCTTGGTTTCGGTGTTTCCTTCACCCTTCGATTCGGAGCTGCCTCCTTCGCCCGATTCTTTGGAGGAGCCGCTCGATTCGCCGGAGCCGCCCGCCGAGGAGGAGGACCCGCCGCCCGTGCCGCTCGAGCTCGAGGCGGCGCTCGCGGCGGCCGCGCCGGGGAGCGCGTCGAAGGGGTTGCGTGCCTTGCCGGAGCTCTGTTCCTTGAAGCCGTCGGTCGTCTCGGCGACCGCGTGTTCGGGCGTCGCGCCCGTGACGGCGATCCCGGCGGGCGGGGTGACGGTCGGGACGTTCGAGACCCCGCCGGTGGTCCCCGAGCCGCCCGAGCCGCCGAGCAGCGCGTAGGCGACGGCGGCCACCAGGCAGGCGCCGACGAGCGCCACGAGGGGGAGCAGGCGCCGGTCGGTCAGGTCGGCGCGGATCGATGCGAAGAGCTCGTTCACGGGGTCACCCTTGCCACGGCGGGCGTGGTCGTGGATCCGGCGGCGGCGCTCGCGGCGGGCGCGGTCGTGCCGCTCGGGGAGGACGGGGTGGCGCCCGCGGTCACGCCCTGCCCGGCGGGCAGCACGTACGCGGTCGCCGTCACGGTGCCGGTCAGGTTGGGCGCGCCCTTGCCGCCGCCTGCGCCCGGGGTCGCCGCTTCGGGGGCCAGCTTGACGCTCTGGATCGTGAGCAGCCGGCCGCTCACCTGCAGCGACCCGTCGCCGCCGTGCGAGGTGAAGGCGGTGAGGCCGCGGAAGAGGTGTTCGAAGTCGAAGAACCCGCCGGCGAAGACGAACGTGAAGGGCATCTGGGTGAAGCCGGTGGCGCCGCCGGTCGCGGCCGTCGCGGCGGCGGACGCCGAGGGGGAGCCGCCCGCGCTGCTCGTCGCGATCGAGTCGAAGCTGACGGCGTGCTGGTTGGAGGCCTGTTCGAGCTCGTAGACCAGCGAGGCCACTTCCTGGCTGGGCGGCACGGCTTTGCCGAGCCGCACCACGGACGCGTAGGCGGTCGCGTACTGCGACTGCGCGGCTTTGGCGTTGGCGAGCTGGGACTTAGCGGTCGACAGCTGCGTTTCGGCGGTCGCGACCTGTTCTTCGTAGGTCTTGACTTCCTTGCGCTTCGGGGAGACGACGAGCATCCAGCCGCCGGCCGCGACGGCCAGCACTGCGATAACGATCATCACGATGCGGTCGCGACCGGTCATCCTGCCCCACCTCCCGAACTCGGCGTCGTGACGGTCGTCTCGGCGACGCTCGACGTCTTCGCGCTCGCGGCTGCGGCGCTCGCGGAGGCGGACGGGAGGGCCGAGAAGGTGACGGTCATCGCGAAGACCGGGTGGCCGGGGCCGCAGCTGCCCGAGGAGCCGCCTGCGGACGCCGCGCCCCCGCCGCCGCTGGAGCCGGTCTTCGTCGAGCTCTGCAGCGTCACTTCGGAGACGCCGTCGATCAGGCGCAGGCGCTGCATCGTGTCGGCGACGGCGTGCTGGGACGTCGCGCAGCCGGTGATCTGGAAGGTCGGGACGCTGCCGGCGGGCGTGGCGGAGGTGACCGCGGCGGACGAGCCCGCAGCACCGGTCGGAGGGGGCGTCGGCACGGCGGTGCTCGTCGCGGCTCCGCCGATCGACCCGTCGAGCGAGGTGATCGAGACCTGCTTGGTGAGGACACGGCCGAACTCGTGGATCGCGTGGGCCCAGTCGAAGCGGGTGTCGACGAGCGCCGCCACCGCCTGCTCGCGCTGTTCGCGCAGGGCGACGAACGCCGTGTAGGGCGCGAGCGCCTGCGCGGCGGCCTGGGCCTGCTGCGCTTCGGCGTTCAGCGTCGCGGCCTTCGACTTGTCCGCGGAGGCGGCGCGGTTGGCTTTGCCGTAGAGGACCGCGAGGGCGGCGACGATCACGAGCAGCCCGAGCACCGCGTAGGCGGCGCCGCCGGAGCGGCCCGCGCCGACCGAGGCGCCGCTGCGCTGGTCGGTGGGGATCAGGTTGACGGCTCTCATTGGTGCGGAGCCTCCGTGGCGGACAGCCCGGTCGCGACCGCGAGGCGGTGCGGGGAGACGCCGCTCTCGATCCCGTCGGCGACGTGCAGGTCGGCGGAGCGGACCTCGACGCCGAGCGAGGCCTGCAGGGCCTCGGCGAAGCCGGGGATGTCCTGCGCGGCGCCGCTGAGGACGACGTGGGTGACCTCGCCGCCGCCGTCCTGGGAGCGGTGGAAGTCGAGCGAGTTGCGAACCTCGCCGGAGATCTCGCGGATGCCGTTGTCGAGCACGGCCCAGACGTCGGCGTCGGAGGCCGCTGGAGCCTCGGGCTCGGGGGAGGGCGCGGCGGCGGCTGCTGCCGCGGCGAGCTCCTCGTAGCTCATGTCGGCTTCGCGGGCCTCGTGCTCCTCGGGGGAGGGCACGGCGGCCTGGGCCTCGGCGATCAGGTCGACGGGCTCGGGCTCCGGGATGTCCTCCGGCGCGAGCGCCTCCTCGTGGGCCTCGGGGGCCTCCTCGACGGCGAGCGGCTCCGGCATCGGCGGCGCGCCGAGGTCGGCTTCGAGCAGGCGAGCCCGGGCGTCGATCAGGGCGATGCCGCGGCGCTCGGCCAGTTCGGCTGCGATCCCCTCGAGGCCGCTGCCGACGACGCGAGTGAAACGGCACACGGTGCCCTCGGCGATCGCGAGGTTGGAGAGGCCGTCGACGTTCAGGTAGAGGACCCGGCCGGTCTCGTCGGCTTCGCGCCGGTAGAGCGAGCGGATCAGGGCGAAGGCCGAGAGGTCGACGCCCTCGGCGTTCAGGCCGGCGGCGCTCACGGCGGAGAGCAGCCGCTCGACCATGTCGCGCTGGGCGGCGACGAGGACGACCCGCTGGCGGGGGCCGGCCGGCGTGTCGATGATGCCGAGCGGGTGGAAGTCGAGGACGGCGTTGCCGAGCGGCATCGGGACCTGGTCCTGCGCCTGGAAGGAGACGGCGGCGGCGAGTTCCTTGTGGTCGGTGACGGGGGGCAGCTCGAGCAGCCGCAGCACCGTGCGCTGGTTGGCGACGCCGACGCGGACGCGCTTGGGCAGCTTCGCCTCGGAGAACAGCTCGCGCAGCGCCTCCGTGAGGGCGGCCTCGTCGAGCACTTCGCCGTCGCGCATCACGTCCGCGGCGAGCGGCACGCTCGCGGCGTGCTCGGCGACGATCGAGCCGTTGACCCGCGCCTTGACGGCGGCCACGAAGCCGGGCTGGATGTCCAGGCCGACGATGTCCGCGCCCGCGCGCCGGCCGAAGCCCTTCAGGCTGGGCGCCCCGAGCTTGAGGTTCGGCGAGCGCAGGCTGCCGAGCTTGAGGTTCGGGGAGGAGAGGTTGGAGGGAAGTTTCATCGTCGGTTGCCGCTGTGGCGAATCGCGGATCGCTCCGCTGGGGGGGTATCGGCTCCTCTCAACCCGCCCTTTAGTGGAGGAAGTGATTGACGTAGACATCGACCAGCGGACCGCCCGCGTAGATCGCCACGACCGCGCCGAGCGCGAGGAAGGGGCCGAACGGCACGGCGGTCTTGCGGCCGGCCTTGGCGCCCTTGCGGGCGACGATCACAGCGCCCACGGCGACGCCGGAGAGCAGCGCGACGAGCAGCGCGGGGGCGACGGCGGAGCCGAGGAACAGCCCCATCACGCCCGCGAGCTTCACGTCGCCCATGCCCATCCCGCCCGGGTAGGCGAGCACGGCGAGGAGCAGGAAGCCGCCGGCGGCGGCGCCGGCGATCAGGCGGCCGGGCTCGCCGGCCGGGTCGAGCGCCGTGCCGAGAGCGACCGCGAGCAGCGCTCCGGGGAGCGTCAGCCGGTTCGGGATCAGACGCGTCTCGAGGTCGATCAGCGCGATCGGCACGACCAGCAGGATCAGGCCGATGCCGAGCGCCACTCGGGCGGCGTCTCGCCCGGCGAGCACGGCGCCGACGCAGAGCGCGCCGGTCATCAGCTCGACGAGCGGGTAGCGAACCGAGATCGGCTCGCCGCAGGCGCGGCAGTGGCCGCGCAGCAGCAGCCAGGAGAGCACGGGGATGTTGTCGTAGGGCTTGACGGGGGCGCCGCAGCCGGGACAGTGCGAGGCGGGGGTGATCAGCGACTCGTGCCGGGGCAGCCGATAGACGACCACGTTCAGGAACGAGCCCACGATCGCGCCGAACACGCCGGCGAAGGTTGCCGTCTCCATGAGCATCTGATCGGCCGCCCGGGGCGCTCACTTGAGCGCCCGGCGGGGCCGCTCACCAGCTGCCTGTGGGGCAGCCCCCGGGCCCGCTCGCGACCGCTTTGCAGCTCCGCGTGATCTGGCCGGCGGCGGAGCGGGCGATCGTGAAGGTGTCTTTGGTGGCGGGGGCGGTCGCGGTGATGACGTAGCCGATCCCGCCTTCGGTCGCTTCGGCGACGCTCAGCCAGGCGTTGCCGTTGCCTTCGGTGGTCTGGAGCGCCGGCTCGTACCCCTTCAGCGTCGCCGGCGAGATGCCTTCGTACTGGCCGCCGTGGTCGGTCTGGTAAGTCTCGGCGGCCTGGGCCGCCGTGCGCGCGACTTCCTTCGCGGTCGCGTCGGTCGCCTTGCCCTTCTGGCTCAGGAACGCCGGGATCGCGATCGCGGCGAGGATGCCGATGATCAGGATCACGACGAGCAGCTCGATGAGGGTGAAACCCTGCTCGCGACGCGCGCTGTCTTTGGCCCGGCGTGACATCTGGCCTTCTATCGGCAGTCGACCCGGTTGACGTTAGCCGTCACGTGAGGAGCCGACGAACGCACGAGAGGCGGCCCGCGGGCCGCCTCTCGCTCACACTTCCCTTCGCCCGGACTCGCGCCCGGATCTCGGGGGGACTACCAGGATTTCGTCGGGCAACCTTTGCTGCCGGTTTCCTGGGTGCAGCTACGCGTGATTTCGCCTTCGGAGCCACGCGCGATGGTGAAGGTGTCTTTGCTCGTCGATTCGGCGACGATCGTGTACGTGTTCGTACCCGGGGTCACCGTCTTGACGAACGCTTCCTTTTCTTTGTTCG
>DATNBM010000109.1:0-19370 GCA_035571915.1 Solirubrobacteraceae bacterium
CGAGCACGTCCTGCCACGACGCCACGGGGGCCGCATCGAACGGCGCGTCGCCGAAGCCCTGCAGGTCCGGCGCGAGCGCCCGCACGCGCTCGGCGGCGAGCCGATCGAGGAGCCCCGCCCACATCCGCCGGTCCGCGACGCCCGCGTGCAACAGCACGATCGTCGGCCCCTCGCCACGCTCATCGTAGGGAAGGATCATCGGGGCCGATCATCGCAGCCCCAAGACGTCGGGGGAACGAGGCGGCGGCTCAAGGCCGGCCGGTGCAGACCCGGCGGCGACTCACCGGCCGGCCGGTGTCAGACGGGCGGCGGCTGACGGCCGGCCGGCGTCAGACCGGCGGCGGCTTACGGCCGGCCGGTGGGGACCCGCGAGGAGCGTTCGTGACCCCTCGCGGGTGGCGCCTTCCACGAGGACGGGTCGAATGGCTCGCCGGCGGCGGCGTCCTCGTGAGCGGGCCCGCGCGCGTCGGCCGCGTCGATCCGCGGCCACGGCTCGCCGGGCCTGCCCAGGCGGAAGCCCTGCACGAGCTTCACGCCGATCCCCCGCAGCGCCTCCAGCTCGGCGGTCGTCTCGATGCCCTCGACGACGAGCTCGCAGCCGACCTGGCGGGCGTAGCCCACGAGCGCGGAGACGAGAGCCCGGCGCTCGGCGTCGGAGTCGATGCCGGTCGCGAGCGAGCGGTCGAGCTTCAGGTAGGCGGGGCGGACCGCGGTGATCTGACGGAGCCCCGAGTACCCCGCCCCCATGTCGTCGACGGCGAGGGCCGCTCCGCGCTCGAGCAGGGGGCCGATCGCGACCTCGAGCTCGCCGCCGCCGGCGACGAGCGTCTCCTCGGTTATCTCGACGATCAGACCGCGCAGACCGTCATCGCGTCTCTCCGCGGCCTGCTCGAAGAGCCGGCGCGTTTGCGCTTCGGCGAGCACGGGCGCTGAGACGTTCACCGACAGGCTCGTGCCCGGCGGCCGGCGGTCGAGCAGAGCGAGCGCTTCGCGCAGGCAGGCCCGCTCCAGAGCCGCCCGCCCGCCGAGACGATCGGCCAGGGCGAACCAGTGCAGCGGGGTGGTCCCGGGGGTCTCGCCGAAACGGGCGAGCGCCTCGTAGGCGTGGACCTCCCCGGTGCCGATGTCGACGATCGGCTGCACGACGATCGTCAGGCCCTCGCCTTCTATCAGCCTCGCGAGAGCCAGACGCGCGGCCGCGAGCTCCTCTTCGCTCATCGCCGCCGCCTCGGCCGCGGCCTCCGCGCCGGTCGCGGCGTGCTCGGCCATGCGGGCGGCGATGTCCCCGGCCAGCAGGAGCGTTTCGGCGCTGTCGGCCTGCAGCCGCGCCTGACGCAGAAGGGCGTTCAGCTCGCTCGTCAGGCGCCCCGCCGTCAGCAGCAGAGCGATCGTGCCGAGCACGAACGCCGCGTAGGGCGCCGACAATCCCCCGTCCAGCACGACCGGGAGCAGCAGGCCGCAGAGCATCACGGCCCGCCCGATCCAGTGGACGCGCCCGCCGCGCGCGAGCACTCCGCTCGCGATCGCGACGAGCCACAGCAGGCTGAGCACGCCGACGCGCTGGCCGCCGAAGCCGACGATCATCACCCCCGCGCTCGCCGACAGCGACTCCTCGAGGCTCAGCAGCGTGAGACGCGGAGCCGCGAGCTGGACCGCAGCGCTTGCGAGGATCGTCGCGAACCCGATCACGCAGAGCAGCCGGTTCTCGCTCAGCGACGGCCAGGCGAGGACCAGCAAGACGCCGGCCGCCCCGACGGCCACGCGCGTCGTCGCGGCCGTCCGCCGCGCGCGCAGGATGTGCCCGCCGGACTCGATCGGCCGGGAAGCGCCGAGGATCGACATACCTTCCGGTCGGCTCGCCGACGCGATTGCTTGAGGCCAGCGGTCCCGAACGGACCGCATCCTGCGCCAGTCAGAGCCGGCTCAGGCCTGCGGCCGCTCCTCACCCGTCGGGAACAGGTTCGAGGCGTGAACCCCGGGCGGCACGCCGAGCGAGGCGAGCACCCTTCCGAGCAGCTCGAGCAGCCGCTCGCGCTCCTCCGCGCTCAGCCCGGCGCAGACCTCCCCCTCGAACGCGACCGCGACCGCGTACGCCCGCTTCAGGAGGGCGCGACCGTCCGCGGTCAGGTGCAGCGCGCGCGCCCGGCGGTCGGTCGGGTGGGCGCGGCGTTCGAGCAGTCCGCGCTCCTGCAACCCGTCGACGAACGCCACCATCCGGCTCGGCGGGATCCGCAGCCGCTCGCCGATCGCCTGCTGGGTCTGCCCTTCGCCCGCGCCGACGGCCCGCAGGAGGGCGAAGTCGCGCGGCTCGACCCCGAGCGGCTCCAGACGCGCGCGAAATCCGCCGGCGACGGCGAACCCGAGCGTCGAGAGGCTGAAGCCGACCGACCTGAAGGGCGCGACGGCCGACGGGGGCGCGTCGAGAAGAGGTCCCTCCGGCGGCTCTCCCGGGCCCGGCAGGGTGGCGTCGCTGACCATCGTGAGAGAGATCATAGCGGCGCGCAACAATTTGTGATAGAAATAATTACGAGAAAGATATGTTCGCCGCCGGGAGCCCGGGAGAGACGATGAGCGAAGAGCAGAACGGAATCGAGGTCGAGGGCCTCGTCAAGGACTTCAAGGGCGGCGTCCGCGCCGTCGACGGCATCGATCTTGCCGTGGCGCCCGGCGAGATCTACGGCTTCCTCGGGCCGAACGGAGCGGGGAAGTCGACGACCGTGCTCGTCCTGACGACGCTCCTGCCCCCCACCGCCGGGAGCGCCAGGGTCGCCGGCCTCGACGTGATGCACGACGGGCCCGCGGTGCGGCGGGCGATCGGCGCCTCGCTGCAGGAGTCCGCGCTCGACCCGTTCCTGACCGGTCGCGAGCACATGCGCCTGCAGAGCGCCCTGCACGGCCTCGGGCGCGAGGAGCGCGACCGGCGCGGCGCCGAGCTGCTCGAGCGCGTCGGGCTGACCGACGCGGCCGACCGCAAGGTCGGCGGCTACTCGGGCGGGATGAAGCGACGCCTGGACCTCGGCCTGGCGCTCGTGCACCGGCCGCGGCTGCTGTTCCTCGACGAGCCGACGACGGGGCTCGATCCTCAGAGCCGCGCCGCGCTGTGGGACGAGGTCCGCCGCCTCGCCGGCGACGGCGTGACCGTCTTCCTGACGACCCAGTACCTCGAGGAGGCCGACGTCCTCGCCGACCGCGTCGGCATCATCGACCGCGGTCGCATCGTCGCCGAGGGCACCCCGGCCGAGCTGAAGGCCTCGATCGGGCGTCCGAGCGTCGAGGCGATCCCCGCCGACCCCGGCGAGCGGGAGCGGCTCGCCGGCGTCCTCGCCCGCTTCGGCGAGGAGGCGGCGGCGTCCCCGAACGGGGTCGCCGCGCGGCTGCCCGAGGGGGTCGGCGACCTCGCGGAGATCGTGCGCGCGCTCGACGCCGAGGGCCTGAAGATCGCCGACCTGCGCCTGCACGCGCCGACGCTCGACGACGTCTTCCTCGCCAAGACCGGGCGCTCGCTCGAGGGCGCGGCCGATCGGCCCGAGGAGGAGCCGGCGGAGGAGGCCGCGGCCGCCTGATGGGGGGCGCGCTCTACAACCAGGTCGGCGTGCTCGCGCGACGCGCGATGCTCAAGACGCTGCGCCAGCCCTTCCAGCTGTTCCCGATCGTCTTCTTCCCGCTGATCCTGCTCGCGGTCAACGCGAGCGGCCTGAAGGCGGCGACCCGGCTGCCGGGCTTCCCGACGCACTCCTACGTCTCCTTCGCGATCGCCGTGGCCTTCATCCAGGGCGGGATGTTCTCGCTGATCAACACCGGCACGAACCTCGCCGAGGACATCGAGAGCGGCTTCTTCAACCGCCTCGCGCTGACCCCCCTGCACCGCGTCTCGCTGATCTCGGGGCTGCTCGTCGGCGTCGCGGCGCTCGGCGTCCTGCAGTCGGCCGTCTACGTCGCGATGTCGCTGATCGCGGGCGCCCACCTAGAAGCGGGGGCCGGCGGGATCGCGGTGATCCTCGCGCTCGGCGCCCTGACGGCGGTCGGCTTCGGGGCGCTCGGCTGCGCCGCCGCGCTGAAGACCGGCTCCGGCGAGGCGGTCCAGGGCCTCTTCCCCCTCTTCTTCGTCTTCATCTTCCTGTCGTCGAGCAACCTGCCGCGGAACCTCCTGCGGACCGGGTGGTTCCACACGGTCGCCACCTGGAACCCGATCTCCTACCTGATCGAGGGTTTCCGCAGCCTCTACATCTACGGCTGGGACGGCACCGCCCTGTGGCGCGGCTTCGCCGTCGGCGCCGGTCTTTTGGCGATCTCGCTGCTCGCCTGCGCGGGCGCCCTGCGCGGGAGGCTGCAGCGGACATGAGGCCCCAGATCCCCGGCGGCTCGATCTGGCGCGTCGCGGGCGCGATCGCGTGGCGGAGCCTTCACACCTACGTGCGCCGGCCGGACCTGTTTGTCCCGTCGCTGATCTTCCCGCTCGTGTTCCTCGCGAGCTTCGCGGGAGGCCTGTCCGCGCTCGGCGAGATCCCCGGCTTCCACTTCCCGGCCGGCTACACGGCCTTCCAGTTCGTCTTCGTGCTCTGCCAGTCGGCGATGTTCGCGGGCCTGTTCACCGGCTTCACGCTCGCCTTCGACTTCGAGAGCGGGTTCGCGCGCCGTCTGCTGCTGGCCGCCGAGGACCGCCGCGGGATCGCCCTCGGCTACGCCCTCGTCGCGCTCACGCGGTCCGCGATCACGCTGACGGTGATCACCGGCGTCGCGCTGGCGACGGGCATGCGGATCACCGGCGACGGCGTCGACGTGTTCGGCCTCTACGCCCTGGCGCTGCTGCTCGTCCTCGTCGGCTACGGCTGGGCGGCCGGGGTCGCGTTCCGCTTCCGCTCGATCCAGGCGGGACCGCTGATGCAGACGCCCGTCTTCCTGCTGCTCTTCCTGGCCCCCGTCTACGTTCCGATCTCGCTGCTCAAAGGGTGGATCCACGGCGTCGCTCAGATCAACCCCGCGACCGCCTTTCTGGAGGCCGGCCGCGGGCTGATCTCCGGCGTGCACGACCACACGGGGCTCGCGTTCGCGGCCGCGGCCGTGCTGATCGCGCTGTTCGGGGCGTGGATGCTGACGGGGCTGCGCCGGGCCGAAGCGGCCGGTTAGCCCGCGCGACGCCGCGCCGCTTCGATCTCGGCCGCGAGCTCGGCCGCCCGGGGCGTCGAGACGAGCACCCGATGCAGGTGGCCCTCGCCGCCGATCGAGATCGACAGACCCGGCACGCCGCGACGCACGACGAACGCTTCGTCGAGACTCATCGTGCGCGCCGCGAAGTAGAGGAACGGGACCCGCAGCCCGACTTTGATCCCGGCCCGGCCCGCGACGCGCACGGGCTCCTCGACGACCTCGGCGCCGTCGACGTCCCGCAGCGGGATCGCGACGTCGCGCATCAGGCCGAGCACCTTCTGCCACCACGCCAGCCGCACGACCACCGCGTCGGGCCCGATCTCGACTCTCACGGCGCCCACCCTAGCCACCCGTTGCGCCGGGCGGGCCCGATTGGGTAGAAGATGAGTGCACCCGCCCCCTCGCGGGCGGGGATCCGTCACCGAGCGAGGAGGAGTGCCGATCATGGAGTCCGCCCAGGCGCCGAGCAGGGTGCTCGTCGTAGCTCACAAGACCGCCGCGACCGCGGCCCTGCTGGACGCGGTGCGTGAGCGCGCCGCCGAGGGACCGGCGAAGTTCACGCTGCTCGTTCCCAACCCCGCCCACGGCCTTCACAAGGTCGTCGACGCCGAGGACCAAGACGCCGGCGAGGCGCAGAGCGTCCTCGCCGAGGCGCTGCCGAAGCTGAGCGACGCGGCCGGATCGCCGGTCGAGGGGATCGTCGGCGACGCCGACCCCTCCGCGGCGGTTCAGGACGCGATCAACCTGCGCGGCTTCGACGAGGTGATCATCTCGACGCTCTCGCCGCGACTCTCGCGCTGGCTGCACCTCGATCTGCCGAGCAAGGTCTCCGGCCTCGGCCTGCCGGTCCGCACCGTCACGCCGGCCGACGAGCCCTCCTAGCGGCGCCCCCGCGCTCCGCCGCGGGAGCCCGCGAAAAGGGCGGCGGCTAACATTCGGCACATCCGAAGTCCTCGCAGACGTTCGTCTGTAGACGTTTCGTCAGAGCGAGGCGAGAGTTGGAGCCGATGGAGGGAGTCCGCGAGCAGTTCGCGCACAATCTGCGCTACCACCGCGACGCCGCGGGGCTGTCGCAGGAGGCCCTTGCCGCGATCTGCGACCTGCACCGGACCGAGATCAGCCTGCTCGAGCGGTGCAAGCGCTCGCCGCGCCTCGAGACGATCGTGATCCTCGCGCGGGGCCTGGAGCTGAGCTCCCCGTCCCAGCTGCTCGACGGCATCGCCTGAGCGGCCCGCCGCGCGTCCGCCGGGTGCTTGCTCGGCTTGTTAGATCGCGGCGGCGATCAGCGCTAGAGTCTGCGCTTCGGCGCCCAGCTAGCTCAGTTGGTAGAGCACTTCCATGGTAAGGAAGGGGTCAGCGGTTCGAGTCCGCTGCTGGGCTCTCGTTCCGATTCCTCACGGTTGGCAGGGAGTTCTGGAGCTGAAGGCTGGGCCTAGTGCTCTTCGCGATCTTACTTGCGTATAAATTTATAGGCTGGTAAGTTCGCGCCCCATGGGCCAACAGACATCCCCGCGGCCACGCCTGGCGCGCCGGGCCCGCGAACAGCAGATGCTCGAGGTTGCCCACCCCCTGTTCGCCCAGCGCGGATTCCAAGCGGTCACGATGGACGACGTCGCCACACAGGCTGGCGTGACCAAGCCCCTGCTCTACGCCTATTTCGGCAACAAGGACTCCCTCTACATCGCGTGCATGGAACCCGCGGGCGACGCGATGCTCGCCGCCGTCTGCGGCGCGGTCGGGGAGGCGGAGAACCCCGCGGACGCCCTGCGCTATGGGCTCCACGCCTTCTTTGCCTTCGTCGAGCAGGACCGCGACGCCTGGCGGGTGCTCTTCGACGAGACCCTGCCCGCGGGCGGCGAGATCGCGCGGCGCGTCGGCGAGTACCGCGAGCGTCTGACCCGGATCATCGCCGACTCGCAGCTGGCACTGGTGCCGGCGCGCCACCGGGCACGTGCGGCGACCGACACCGAGGCGCTCGCCACGGCGCTCCTGGGCGCCTGTGAGGCGATGGCGCGCTGGTGGCTGCGCACCGGTGCGATGAGCTCCGAGGCGGCCGCCGAGCTCCTCAGCTCGACCGTCGAGCCGGGGCTGCTCTCGCTGTCTGAGCGTTCGGCGGGGTCATCCGCGGGGGCTCGCGCATGAGCGCTCGGCGCCGCGTCGCGATCGTCGGCGCCAACCGCCTACCGTTCGCGCGCTCGAACTCCGTCTACTCGCACGCCTCCAACCAGGACATGCTCACCGCCGCACTCGATGGCCTCGTCAGGCGCTTCTCGCTGGAGGGCGAGCGGCTCGGGGAGGTCGCCGGGGGCGCCGTGCTCAAGCACTCTCGCGACCGTGATCTCACGCGCGAGAGCGTGCTCGGCACGCAGCTCGCCCCCGAGACGCCCGCCTACGACGTACAGCAGGCTTGCGGCACCGGCCTCGAGACGACGATCCTCGTGGGGAACAAGATCGCGCTCGGGCAGATCGACGCCGGCATCGCCTGCGGCGCAGACACGACATCCGACGCTCCGCTCGCGCTCAACGAGGGGCTGCGCCAGATCCTGCTCCAAGCCAACCGCGAGAAGACGAGCTTGGGGCGCGTCAGGCAGCTGGCAAAGGTCAGACCCGGTCACCTCCTGCCCGCGATCCCCCGCAACGAGGAGCCGCGCACCGGGAAGTCGATGGGTGAGCACTGCGCGATCATGGCCTCGGAGTGGGGGGTCGGTCGCTCCGAGCAGGACGAGCTGGCGGTGCGCAGCCACCACAATCTCGCTGACGCCTACGAGCGCGGGTTCATGGACGATCTGCTGACCCCCTACCTGGGCCTCGAGCGCGATCAGAACCTGCGCCCCGACTCGAGCATGGAGAAGCTTGCGAAGCTCGCGCCCGTGTTCGGCGGCCCCGACGGCACCATGACTGCGGGCAACTCGACACCGCTCTCCGACGGCGCCTCGGCGGTGCTGCTGGCAAGCGAGGAGTGGGCCAAAGAGCGGGGCCTCCCGATCCTCGCCTACCTCCTCGACGGACAGACCGCAGCAGTCGACCACGTGCACAAGCGCGAGGGCCTGCTGATGGCGCCCGCCTACGCGATGCCGCGGATGCTCGACCGTCTCGGCCTGTCGCTGCAGGCGTTCGACCTGTACGAGATACACGAGGCGTTCGCGGCGCAGGTGCTGTGCACGCTGAAGGCCTGGGAAGACGAGACGTTCTGTCGCGAGCGCCTTCAGCGCGATCAGCCGCTCGGCGCGATCGACCGCGAGAAGCTGAACACCTACGGGGGATCGCTCGCCGCCGGGCACCCCTTCGCCGCAACCGGCGGACGCATCGTCGGCTCACTCGCGAAGGCGCTGCACGAACGCGGCTCGGGCCGCGGCGTCATCTCGATCTGCGCGGCAGCCGGCCAAGGCGTCGTCGCAGTGCTCGAGAGCGCAGGAGGAGCAGCGTGAGCGACCGTTACGCGCAGGTGGTCAACTCGGCTCCCGGACGGCTCATCGCAAGCCGCCTCGGCCTTCCCCGTCCAGTCAAGCTCGACCGCCACGAGCGCGGTGCGCGGGTCATCGAAGGCACGGTGCTGGTGGGAGCCGCGGGCGGAGGCCGCCTCGGTACGGAGATCGAACGGGTGCTCGACTCGTTCGACGCGACGCGAGCCGGCGACGAGCAGGGAGAGGTTAAGGCGCTCGTCTACGACGCGAGCGGGATAGGCGACTCGACGCAGCTCGTGGAGCTGCAGCGCTTCTTTCACCCGAATGTCCGCCGCGTCGCGAGCTCGGGGCGGATCGTGGTGCTCGGCACGCCGCCCGCGGGGCTACCCACGCGCGCGTCGAGCGCGCAGCGGGCACTCGAGGGCTTCACCCGCTCGCTCGGCAAGGAGATCGGCCGCGGCATCACCGTGCAGCTCGTCTACGTCGCCGATGGGGCCGAGGGCCAGATCGACTCGACGCTTCGCTTCCTTCTCTCACCGCGCTCGGCGTACGTCTCAGGCCAGGTGATCTACATCGGCGCGCCCGTCGCCGACACGCCCCCCATCGACTGGCAGCAACCGCTGGACGGCAAGAGCGCGCTCGTGACCGGCGCCTCGCGCGGGATCGGCGAGGCGATCGCCACCACCCTTCACCGCGACGGCGCGCAGCTCGTGCTGCTCGACGTGCCCGCCCTCTCCGGGGAGCTCGCAAAGGTCGCTGAGCGTCTCGGCGCGGATACGATCGAATTCGACATCACAGACGCGGACGCCCCGGCGAAGATCGCGCAGCGGCTGTCGGACGGCATCGACATCGTCGTCCACAACGCCGGCGTCACGCGCGACCGCACGATCGCCAAGATGCCCGAGGAGCGCTGGAGCTCGCTGATGGAGATCAACCTCTCGAGCGAGGAGCGCATCAACGACGAGATGCTGGCCGAGAACCTGCTCCGCGCGAACGGCCGCATCGTGTGCGTCTCCTCAATGAGCGGGATCGCGGGCAACGCTGGCCAGAGCAACTACGCCACCTCCAAGGCGGGCGTCATCGGGATGGTGGAAGCGCTCGCGCCGGAGCTCGCGAGGCGTCACGCGACGATAAACGCCGTCGCCCCGGGGTTCATCGAGACACAGATGACAGCCAAGATGCCGCTCCCGATACGCGAAGCGGGACGGCGGATGAACAGCATGTCCCAGGGCGGGCTGCCGATCGACGTCGCCGAGACGATCGCGTGGCTCGCAAGCCCAGCGTCCACCGGCGTCAACGGCAACACCGTCCGCGTGTGCGGCCAGAGCCTGCTAGGGGCGTGATGGCGACCCGCACGCTGAAGAGCCCACCCTCGATGCTCGCGCTGTACGCGCGCTCGGCGCTCGCGATGGTGCCCGGCGCCTCGCTGCTGCCAGCGATCCCCGGCGCGGGCAGCAAGATCCCGCCGCTCGAGCTCACACTCGCGCGGGTGGCGCCTGAGCCCGCGCATATCGCAGCCTACGCGGAGGTGTGCGGCTTCGCGCCGGGCGAGCGGCTGCCGGTCACCTACCCCCACGTGCTGGCCTTCCCGCTGCACATGGCGCTGATGAGCGATGGCTCCTTCCCGTTCGGCCCCGTGGGGCTCGTGCACATCGAGAACCGCATCACCCAGCACCGGCCAATCGGCGCGGCCGAGGAGCTGCAGATCACCGTGCGGGCGACAGCGCTCGAGCCTCACCCACGCGGGCAGAGCTTCAGCCTGCTCAGCGAGGTCCGCTCCGGCGGCGAGCCCGTGTGGGAGAGCGAGAGCCGCATGCTGCGCCGCGGCGGCGGACAGACACTCGGGCCCGGTGCGGGCGCCCAGGAGCACGCGCAGGCGCCCCGCGAGCGCTCCACAGGCGACGCGCCAGAAAAAGGCGCGGCGCCTTCGATGAGCAGCGAATGGAGCCTCGCGGAGGACCTCGGCCGCCGCTACGCCGCCGTCTCCGGCGACCGCAACCCGATCCACCTGCACGCGCTGAGCGCCAAGGCGTTCGGGTTCTCGCGGGCGATCGCGCACGGCATGTGGAGCAAGGCGCGCAGCCTCGCGGCGCTAGAGAGCGGCCTGCCCGACTCCTACACCGCCAAGGTCCGCTTCCGCAAGCCGATCCTGCTGCCCGCACACGTCAAGTTCTCCGCCGAGCCGCATGAGACGCAGACCGACTTCACCGTCACAGGCGCGGACAATGAGGACACTCACCTCGACGGAAACGTGCGGCCCCCGGCCCCGGAGCGGAACCCGAGATGAGTGTCCCCGAGAAGGCGCTGGCCGAGCGCGGCATGGGCATCGGGCTGCGGGCACTCAACCGCCTGGCGGGAAGCGGCGCGCTCGACCGGCTCGGCGCGCGCAAGCCGATCGAGCGCGCCCTCTACAGAGCCACCAAGAACGGCTTTCGCTCAGCGACCGCAGCCTCACGTGCGTTCAAGGCGGCGCAGAACCTCGCAAAGCCCGCACGCCAGGCGAGCACCAAACCGCGAGCCCTGTTCGACCTGACCCCCGACGAGGAGCAGCAGATGCTCAAGGAGGCGGTGAGCGGCTTTGCAGCGGAGAAGGTCCGCCCCGCCGCCCAGGACGCGGACACCGCGTGTGCGACACCCACAGAGCTGATCGCTCAGGCCGACGAGCTCGGCGTGAACATGCTGGGCGTACCAGAGGAGCTCGGCGGTGTGATGAATGAGCAGGCCGCCGTGACCAGCGTGCTGATCGCCGAGGCCCTAGCGCACGGCGACATGGGCGTCGCCTACGCCGCGCTCGCCCCGGGAGCGGTCGCGAGTGCGATCGGGCGCTTCGGCGACGCAGACCAGCAGGCGAGCTACCTGCCGGCGTTCACCGGCGAACAGGTGCCCGCCGCGGCGCTCGCGATGCTCGAGCCCAGAGCGCTGTTCGACCCTTCAGAGCTCCACACGAGAGCCCGCCGCGAGGGCCCCGACTGGATCCTCGACGGCGGAAAGGCGCTGATCGCGCGCGTCGCCGAGTGCGAGTTGTTCATCGTCGCTGCAGAGGCCGAAGGGCTCGGCCCGGCCTTGTTCGTGATCGAGTCGAGCACCCCGGGGCTCTCCGTGAAGGCCGAACCCGCGATGGGACTGCGCGCCGCCGCGACGGGACGCCTCGTCCTCGAGGGCGTGCGCCTGCCCGCCGGCGCCCTGCTCGCCGAAGGCTCGAAGGATGCCTACCTGGAGTGTGTGCAGCGCGCCCGGATCGCATGGTGTGCGCTCGCGGTCGGCACCTCTCGGGCCGTGCTCGACTACGTGATCCCCTATGTCAACGCCCGCTCGGCCTTCGGGGAACCGATCTCAAACCGCCAGGCCGTCGCGTTCGCCGTCTCCGACATCGCGATCGAGACCGACGCTATTCGGCTCGTCACCTACAGGGCCGCCGCCCGCGCCGACGAGGGCAAGGATTTCGCGCGCGAGGCGGCGCTGGCCCGCCGGCTGTGCGCCGCGAAGGCGATGCGTAGCGGCTCGGACGGCGTGCAGTTGCTGGGCGGTCACGGCTATGTCAAGGAGCACCCCGTCGAGCGTTGGTACCGCGACCTGCGAGCAGCGGGCGTGATGGAGGGCGCTCTGCTCGTATAGGACGAAAGCCTCCAGAGACCGCGCGACACCATGATCAACCTAGAGATACCGAACAAGTTCAAGCCGCTGATCAGCCAGGCGCACGAAGTCGCCGAGAACGTGCTGAGGCCGATCTCGCGCAAGTACGATGCTGCCGAGCACTCCTATCCCAAGGAGTTGGACATGCTCGCGTCGCTCATCGACGGGATGAACGACGGCTCAGAGGGCGGCACCGGCGCCGCCGGCGTGCGGCGTTCCTCCGAGCGGGGCGAGGGCTCCAACCGCAACGCCACGAACATGTCGACCGTGCTCGGCATCATCGAGATGTGCTGGGGCGACGTGGGCCTGCTGCTGTCGATGCCCCGCCAGGGTCTCGGCAACTCCGCGATCGCATCGGTCGCGACCGAGGAGCAGCTCGAGCACTACGGCGGCAGGTGGGCCGCGATGGCGATCACCGAGCCCGAAGCCGGCTCGGACTCCGCCGCGATCCGCACCACCGCGGAACTCGACGGGGACGAGTACGTGCTCAACGGCGAGAAGATCTTCGTCACCTCCGGCGACAGAGCCGATCTGATCGTGGTGTGGGCGAGCCTCGACCGCTCCCAAGGCCGCGCCGCCATCAAGTCCTTCATCGTCGAGCGATCGAACCCAGGACTGATCCTCGAGCGTCTCGAGCATAAGCTCGGGATCCGTGCCTCCGACACCGCCGACTTCCGCCTCGAGAACTGCCGGGTGGGAAAGGACGCGCTGCTCGGCAGCCCCGAGATCGACGTCAAGCAGGGCTTCGGCAGCGCGATGCAGACCTTCGACAACACCCGCCCCCTCGTCGCAGCGATGGCGATCGGGGTGGCGCGCGCCGCGCTCGATGAGACCCGGGAGCGCCTCGCCGAGGCCGGCGTGCAGATCGACTACGCCGCCCCCGCACTCTGCCAGCACGCCGCCGCAGCCCGATTTACCGAGATGGAGGCAGACTGGGAGTCCGCGCGCCTGCTGACACTGCAGGCAGCCTGGATGGCCGACAACGCCAGGCCCAACTCGCTGCAAGCCTCGATGGCCAAGGCGAAGGCCGGACGCGTCTGCGTCGAGGTCACGCTCGGCTGCGTCGAGCTGTGCGGAAGCATTGGCTACGGAGAGCAGGAGCTGCTCGAGAAGTGGGCCCGCGACGCGAAGATCCTCGACATCTTCGAGGGCACCCAGCAGATCCAACTGCTGATCATCGCAAGGCAGTTGCTCGGCAAGAGCTCGGCCGAGCTGAAGTAGACGCGCGGACAGAAGTCGAAGACATACGAGCACGTCCGGGGGGGCCGGCGCTGAATCGCACGGCTCGCTTGCCCTCCGCGCCGCTGATCGGCCTGATCCTGTACGACGGATACCTCAAAGCGTGGCGCACGCCCGTCGTGGTCTACCGCGCGACGGCGAAGTACAGCGAGGCACGCCTTCGCGACCGGATGGCCTCCCAGGACGCCGCGACGCGGCTGGCCGTCTTGGTCGGTGCTCCATCGCGGGAGACGCGGGTCGCCACGGCGCTCCGCAGGGCTCAGCAGCTCTACGCCGAGGTCAAGCCCGAACTGCGGCTCGGCGCGGTCGCCATACCCGAGCGGCACGCTCGTAGAGGCGAGGAGCACCTCAGGCTTCTCGCCAAGCAAGAGGCCGGATGCTCCTACCCCATCACCCAGGTCGTCGGCGACCCAGCGGAGTCGAGATCGGGTCGATCCCGACTCCGCGCCCCACGGGCCGCTGGGCTGCAGCCCGCGAGGGCGGCTTCCAGACTCAGCCGGTCGGCGCTCGACCGGGCTTGAACTTCGGGACGGTGGCGTTTGCCGAGAAGCCAAACCTATTCGGACTGACAGATCTATGACAAGCCCGGGCGCTCCGGGCGTACGGCGTTGCGACGTATCTGTTCGCGCGGCTCCGCCACCGGTACGATCACTTGCCACCGGGTCGGAAGCAGACGACGCCGCCGGCCGTTTAGGAGTTGGGGGACGGCACCACGCCGTACGGACGATGAGCGCACCACGGATGACCTCTACTCGAGACAGACGGACGCCTAGCCGCGCTGCGGCGACGCTGCTGTTGGCCCTCTCGGCGCTGCTGGCGCTCGTCGTGCTCGCCGTCGCCCCGATCGCCTCGGCCTCGGAACCGACCAACTCCGGCGACAACCTCCGCGACGGCTGGTACCCCGAACAGACGACGTTGACCCCGCAGCTCGTCAGCGGCGGGACCTTCGGCCAGCTCTGGTCGACGAGCGTCGAAGGTCAGGTCTACGCCCAGCCGCTGCTCACGAACGGCGAGGTGCTCGTCGCGACCGAGAACAACCGCGTCTACGCGCTCGACCCGGCGACCGGCGCCCCAAAATGGTCCTCGACCCTCACCGGCACCGCCTGGAAAGCGGCCGACATCGGCTGCGGCGACCTCTCCCCGAACATCGGCGTGACGGCGACCCCCGTGGTCGACCCTGCGACCAACACGGCCTACATGACGCACAAGGCGTACGCGTCGGGGTCGAGCGGGACCGTCAGGTACTACATGGACGCGATCGACCTCGCGACCGGCGCCGAGCGGGCCGGCTTCCCCGTGCAGCTCGCCGGCACCGCCCAGAACGCCTCGGGTCAGACCTTCAACGCGACCTCCGAGCTGCAGCGCCCCGGCCTGCTGCTGATGAACGGCGTCGTATACGCGGCGTTCGGATCGGATTGCGACCTGAACACCTGGCAGGGCTGGGTGTTCGGCGTCTCGACCGCGGGCGCGATCAAGGCGCGCTGGGTCGGCGTGCCCGGCGGCAACGGCGCGGGCATCTGGCAGTCCGGCGCGGGGATCACCTCCGACGGCCCCGGCACGCTGCTCGTCAGCACCGGCAACACGGGCGCGCCCTCGACCGCCACCCCCGGCAAGACGCCCCCGAGCTCCCTCGGCGAGTCGGTCGTCAGGCTCACGGTCCAGTCCGACGGCTCGCTGAAGGCGACCGACTTCTTCGCTCCGTTCGACGCCCAGCAGCTCGACACGTGGGACGCCGACTTCGCATCCGGGGGCGTCACCGGGCTGAACAACGAATACTTCGGCACCCCCTCGGCCCCGCATCTCGCGGTCGCCGTCGGCAAGGACGGGTACGTCTACCTGCTCAACCGCGACGAACTCGGCGGCTTCATGCAGGGCACCGGCGGCGGCGACAAGGTCGTCCAGCGCATCGGCCCCTACGGCGGGGTGTGGTCGCGGCCCGGCGTCTGGCCCGGCAACGGCGGCTGGGTCTACATCCCGACGGCGTCGGCCGGCAACTCCGCGGGCGGCTCCTCCGGCTACCTGCGGGTCTACCAGTACGGCGTGTCGGGGAGCGGCCAGCCGACCCTCTCGCTGCAGGCGACCTCCTCGGACGCCTTCGGCTTCGGCACGGGAGCTCCAGTCATCACCTCCGAAGGCGCCACCTCGGGGTCGGCGCTGGTCTGGGTCGAGTGGATGCCCAACGGGGCCGGCACCGGCGCGCAGCTGCGCGCGTATGACCCGGTGCCCGTCGAAGGCAAGCCCGTGCTCCGCTTCAGCGCCCCGATCGGAACCGGCTCGAAGTTCGCGACCCCCGGCGTCGGCGCCGGGCGTCTCTACGTCGGCAACCGGGAAGGGAAGGTGATCGCCTTCGGCTCGCCCGTCACGCCGGCGCTGAGCGGACCGTCGACCGCGTTCGGAACGACGACGATCGGCTCCGGCAGCCAGCGCACCGTGACGCTCACCGCCAACACCGCCCTCAACGTCACCAAGCTCACCTCGAGCTCCTCCCAGTTCGCGCTCGGCGCCTCCACGCCAGCGGTCCCCGCATCGCTCGGCGCCGGCCAGACGCTGCAGGTGCCGGTCACCTTCAGCCCGACGCAGACCGGGCTGATCGGAGCCACGCTGACGGCCGAAACCGACCACGGAACGCTCAGCTTCTCGCTGCAGGGGACCGGCCAGGCCGCCGTCGCCCAGGTCGAAGCCTCCCCCAAGGTCCTCTCCTTCGGCGGCACCACCGTCGGCGGGCACCTCTCGGCCGCGGCAACGTTCCGCAACGTCGGCGGCGCGCCCCTGACGATCGAAGGCGCGAAGCTCCCGGCGGCCCCCTTCGGCGTCTCCGAACTGCCCGCCAAAGGCGCCGTGATCGAACCCGGCAAGGCGGTCACCGTGCAGGCGACCTTCGACCCGACCACCGAAGGGAACTTCAGCGGCGAACTGGTGCTCGAAACGAGCGCCGGACCGGCCACCGTCGCGCTTGCCGGCAGCGCGGGCAAGCCCGGCGTCCTGAAGGTGAGCAGCGAAACGAACGAATTTCCGAACGTCGCGGTGGGAGCGAGCGCGACTCGCAGCTTCACCGTCACGAACACCGGCGGCACGAACGTGACGGTCACCAAGTCCAAGCCCCCGATCGGAGGAGCGTTCGCCGCGGTCGGCTCGCTTCCCGAGGGCACGACGATCCTGCCCGGCGAAACGCTCACCGAGAGCGTGGCCTTCACGCCCGTCGCCCCCGGCCCCGCGTCCGGCGTCTGGGTGCTGAACGGCGACGACGCGAGCGGGCTGCACGAAATCAAGTTCTCCGGCGCCGGCACCGTGCCCGCCCCGGGCACCGGCTGGTCGCACAACGGCAGCGCGACGATCTCCGCCGGCGTCGTGCAGACGACCCCGGCGAGCGCCCACCAGGCCGGCTCGGCCTTCTACGAAAAGCCGCTCGAAAGCAAACGCCTCATCGTCGAATACGACCAGACGATCGGCTCCGGGACGGGCGCCGACGGTCAGACGCTCGCCTTCGCCGACGCCTCCAAGGCCGCGCCCACCGCCCTCGGTGAAGAAGGCGGGGGCCTCGGCTTCGCTGGCATCTCCGGGATCGCCGTCGCGTTCGACACGTACAAGAACTCCGCCAACCCCTCCAACAACTTCGTCGGGATCAGCGACGGCACCGGCTCGACGGCGGGAACGCTGCACTGGCTGGCGACCTCGAGCTCGATCCCGGCCCTTCGGACCGCCGTCAGGCACATCAAGGTCGAAGTCCTCGAAGGGACGATCACCGTCTGGGTCGAAGGCACGAAGTACCTGACGACCACCGTCACGATGCCCCCCAAGGTGCTCGTCGGCTTCACCGGCGGGACCGGCGGCCTGACCGACCTGCACAAGGCCGCGAACGTCGCGATCGCCGGGTCGAGCGAACCGCCGCCGAAAGAAGAACCCAAACCCGCCACGCTGAAGATCACCAACACGATCGCCGCACCCGCCGGCTCGAGCCAGGCCGAAACACAGCTCACCTACACCGGCGCCTGCCCCTCCACCTTCACGACCGCCCCGCTCGGCAACGCCGCCTCAGCCACCCCCACCCTCACCGGAGCAGTAGCCGGCGCCAGCTGCACCGTCAGCCAGAGCGCCCCCACCGGCACCGGCTGGAAGACCACAGTCTCCGTCAACGGGGCACCGCCGATCGAACCGCCCACCGCTGAAGGCAAGGTGACCGTTCCGGCCTTCGCGCTGCAAGCGGGCGCCAACACCGTCGCCTTCACGAACACCTACACCCCCAGCGGCGGCGAAGGCACGACCAAGATCACCGACCCGAGCGCCGGCGGGTGGCAGCTCAACGGCTCCTCCAAACTCGAAGGGACGAACCTGCTGCTGACGCCCGCGACCAGCTACCAGGCGGGCTCGGCGTTCTTCGAAAAGCCGCTTGAAAGCAAGCGCCTCATCGTCGAATACGACCAGACGATCGGCTCCGGGACTGGCGCCGACGGCCAGACCCTCACCTTCGCCGACGCCTCGAAGGCCGCGCCCACCGCGCTCGGCGAAGCGGGCGGCGGCCTCGGCTTCGCGGGCGTCTCCGGGATCGCCGTCGCGTTCGACACCTACCAGAACGCCGCCAACCCCTCCAACAACTTCGTCGGCGTGAGCGACGGTCCCGGGACCGAAGCGGGACTCCTCCACTGGCTCGCCACCTCCACCTCGATCCCGGCCCTGCGGACCGCCACCCGGCACGTCAAGGTCGAAGTCCTCGAAGGGACCATCGCCGTCTGGGTCGAAGGCACGAAGTACCTGACGAGCACCGTCACGATGCCCCCCAAGGTGCTCGTCGGCTTCACCGGCGGCACCGGCGGCCTGAACGACGCACACCAGGTCGCGAACGTCACCGGCAGCGCCGGCGGGTCGAGCGAACCGCCGCCGAAAGAAGAACCCAAACCCGCCACGCTGAAGATCACCAACACGATCGCCGCACCCGCCGGCTCGAGCCAGGCCGAAACGCAGCTCACCTACACCGGCGCCTGCCCCTCCACCTTCACGACCGCCCCGCTCGGCAACGGCGCCTCAGCCACCCCCACCCTCACCGGAGCAGTAGCCGGCGCCAGCTGCACCGTCAGCCAGAGCGCCCCCACCGGCACCGGCTGGAAGACCACAGTCTCCGTCAACGGCGCACCGGCCACCGAACTCACCGCATCCGAAGGCAAGCTGACGGTCCCCGCCTTCGCGCTCGCCGCTGGCGCCAACACGGTCGCCTTCACGAACACCTACACCCCGAGCGGGGTCGAAGGCCCGCCGAAGATCCCCGACCCGAGCGCCGGCGGGTGGCAGCTCAACGGCTCCTCGAAACTCGAAGGGACGAGCCTCGTCCTGACGGCCGCGGCCTCCAACCAGGCGGGCAGCGCCTTCTGGCCGACCGCCGTCGACCCGCGCAACCTCAACTACGAATTCACGATCTCGATCGGCGGCGGCAGCGGCGCCGACGGCCTGGCCTTCGTGATCGGCGACGCCGCGAAGGGCGCGAAAGCGACCTCGCTCGGCGAACAGGGCGGCGGGCTCGGCTTCGCGAAGATCCCGGGCTTCGCGACCGCCTTCGACACGTACAAGAACTCGGCCAACCCGTCGAGCAACTTCGCGGGGATCAGCGACGGCGCCGGCTCCACGGCGGGGACCCTGCACTGGGTCTCCACGTTCACGCTGTCCTCCTCGTTGCGCACGGGCACCCACAAGGTCAAGGTCTCAACCGACGCCGGAGCGATCGCGGTGTGGGTCGACGGCGTCAAAGTGCTGAGCTCGATGGTGACCCTGCCCAGCTCGGCCTACATCGGCTTCTCGGGCGGGACGGGTGGCTCGACCGACCGTCACGCCGTCTCCGGCTTCACCGTCGCGGCCGGCTGATCCCTCGGCGCCGGCCGGCCGTATAACGCGAAGCGGCCCGGAAGCGCTCTCTCACGCTCGCCGGGCCGCCTGCCGCCGGTGGGGGCGGCTGCGGCT
>DATNBM010000110.1:0-9881 GCA_035571915.1 Solirubrobacteraceae bacterium
CGACAGCTTCTCCCGCACCGGTACCTGCTCGCCGTCGACCTGGCGGATCACCTCGAGCATCACGTTCCAGCGCTCGAGGAAGAGCGTGTCGAGCACCTCGTCCTTGGAGCCGAAGTAGTGGTAGACGAGCCCGTAGGCGACGCCCGCCTCGTCGGCGATGTCGGATACGCGGCAGGCGTGGAAGCCCTGCCGCGCGAACACCCGCACGGCGGCGTCGAGGATCACCCTGCGCTTCTCCGCCGCGGACTTGCCGCGCGCCGTGCCGACCCGCTGGGAGCTCACGCGTGCTGCTCCTGGGGCCAGCGGTAGGCCGCGGGCTGCCGGTTGGCGAGCGAGGGCAGGCTCGCCCGGATCTCCTCCTGGCGGTCGAGATCGAGCTCGGCGACGATCGCGCGCTCGCCGTCGGCGGCCTGGGCGAGCACGACGCCCCACGGGTCGACGATCATCGAGCGCCCCCCGGAGTGCTGGCCCGCGGGGTGGGGGCCCCACTGGTTGGCCGCGATCACGAACGCCTGGTTCTCGATCGCCCGCGCCCGCAGCAGCGCCTCCCAATGATCCCGCGTCGTGGCAAGCGTGAAGGCGGCGGGAACCGTCACGATCCGCGCGCCTCGCACGGCGAGGATCCGGTAGAGCTCGGGGAAGCGCAGGTCGTAGCAGACGCTCAGGCCGAGCTCGACGCCGCCGGCCGTGCGCGACAGGACGATCTCCTCGCCGGCCTGCTCGAGCTCGGACTCGCAGTAGACGCGGCCCCCGACCTCGACGTCGAACATGTGGATCTTGCGGTAGCTCGCCGCGACCTCCCCGTCGGGGCCGACGTGCACGGAGGTGTTGGCGAGCTTGTCCCGGCCCGGGACCTCCTCTAGGAACGAGCCCGCGATCAGATCGACGCCGAGCTCGCGGGCCGTCTCCCGCGCCCATTCGACCGCCTGGCCGTCGAGCGGCTGCGCCGAGGCGCGCAGCTCCTGCTCGGAACCCATCGAGGGCCACTTCTCGGGGAGTACGATCAGCTCCGCCCCCTGCGACGCCGCGTCGCGGGTGAGGCGGTCGGCCGCGGCGAGGTTGGCCGCCTGGTCGGCGTTCGAGTTGAGCTGTACCGCGGCGACCCTCAAAGCTGCTGCTCCCCCGCTCCGGCCCCGCGCCGCGCGCGGGCGGGGCGGATGGGCGCGAAATAGATTGACTGGTCAGTCAACAACGGAGAGCATAACGGCAGAGCCGCCGGCGGTGTGCGTGACGGCCGACGCCTTCCTGGCCGGGCGGGGCCTCTTCCACGGCGGCCGCCCGCTGAAGCGCTGGCGCTGGGTCGGCGTCTTCGCCGACGACTTGATGGCGTGCGCGGCGCAGGTCCAGATCGGGCCCGGCAGGCAGACCTTCTGGGCGCTCCACCTGCCGCGCGAGACGGGCGCCGCGAGCGACGACCGCGAGCGGACGCGGCTCGTGCCGCGGCGCGGCGAGGTGGAGCTGATCCCGGGGAGTCCCGACGGGGCGGTCCCGGGCGTGCTGCGGATCCGCGACCGCGGCGTCGAGCTCGACCTCGAGCTCCGCGAGGAAGCGGGGTTCGAGGCGCGCTGTCCGAACGGCCGCTCGGAGGCCTGGACGCGCAAGCAGGCCGGGATCCCCGCGACCGGGACGTTGCGACTCGACGGCGGGCCCGCGCGCGCGGTCGACGCTCTCGCGGCGGTCGACGACTCCGCGGGCTATCACCGCCGCGAGACCGAGTGGCGGTGGAGCACCGGCGTCGGTGTCGGCGTCGACGGCCGGAGGCTCGCCTGGAACCTCGTGACCGGGATCAACGACCCGCCTCGCGGCAGCGAGCGCGCCGTCTGGGTCGACGGGGCCCCGCACGAGGTCGGGCCCCTGAGCTTCGCCGAGGACCTCAGCTGGATCCGCGGTGAGGACGGCTCGGAGCTGCGCTTCGCGGCCGAGGCCGAGCGCAGCCGCAGCGACAACCTGCTGCTCGTGCGCTCCGACTACCGGGCCCCGTTCGGGACCTTCTCGGGCACGCTGCCGGGCGGCCTCGAGCTCGCCTCGGGGCGCGGCGTGATGGAGTGGCACCGCGCGCGCTGGTGAGGCTCAGGAACGCAGCGGGATCACCTCGACGCCGGCCAGAGCCGACGCTGAGGCGAGCAGTGCCTCGTCCTTGCTGGCGAGTGGCTCGCCGACTCGCTCAGCGAGCGCCACGTACAGCGCGTCGGCCGCGGTCATGTTCTCGCGCAGCTCCCACGCGCGCTCGCGCAGCACGAGGCTCGGATACAGAGCGAGGCGCATGTCGCCAAGGTCGGCCAGCGCCGTCTGCGCCCGGTCGCCGGGGAGCGTTCCCCTCAGGACCTGCCGGCGCAGCGCGGAGAGCACCTCGAACACGATGACGTCCGGGGCGAGCAGGCGCCCCTCGGTTGTGAGCAGCCGCTCGACCTCCGCCGCCGCGCTCCAGCCCAACAGGTAATCGACCGCGCCGCTGGCGTCGAGGACTGTCACTGCTCCCCGTGATCCCGGATCCAGCGAACCGTGGCGGCGCTGGACTCGAGCTCCGGGGGCGTCCCGCGAGCACGGATCCGCGCGCTGAGCTCCTCGGGGGTGGGACGGGAGGCTTCGCGCTCGAGCATCGACCTCAGGTACTCCGACAGAGACATGCCCGACAGGACAGCCCGCGACTTCAGGGTCGCGTGGACCTCGTCGGGGACCTCCCGGATCTGCACGAGCTTGGACATACTGAAGCGCAGCTTAACATACGGAATGCATGCAATTCAGCTTCCGGCCCTACGGTCGCGCTGGCGGCGCAGCTCGCCGAGCAGGAGCTTGGAGTGCATCGCGCCGATCAGCTCGCGCAGCGGTTCGACCCCGGCCGCGACGATCTCCATCGCGCGCTCCACCTCCACCTCGCCGGCGAGGCGGTCGAGCAGCGCCCGCACCTCCTCTTGGACGAGCGGCTCCAGCGCGCCCCGGTAGCGGAGGGTGTCGTAGACCGTGAAGCCGAGCGCCTCCTCGTAGCCGCCTGCGCGGAACGCGGCGATCGCCTCGATGATCTTGATGTCGTCCTGGTCGTAGCCCCGTTGGTTGGGCGTCAGCACGCCGATCTCGGCGAGGCGGTCGAGGACCCCCTGCGGCACCCCGTAGCGCTCGACCGCCGCCTTCCGCGAGACGCGGCTGCGGTCCTCGACGCTGGCGAGCGCCCGCTCGAGGATGCGGTCCTCGAGCTCGATCAGGGCGCGGACGCGGTCGGGGTCGTCGCGCAGCGCGCCGCGGATCACCCGCAGGGGCATGAAGCGCTCCTCCTGCAGGCGCTTGATCAGCGAGATCCGCTCGACGTAGGAGGGCGGGTAGTAGGCCATGTTGCGGCTCGTGCGGACGATGTCCTCGCCCTCGCCGAGCAGGCCTTCGCGCAGGTAGTAGCGGATCGTCCCGGGGCTGACGCCGGAGCGCTCGGCGAGCTCGCTCATCTTCAGCAGCGTCCGCTCGGCGCCCTCGGGCGCGGCCTCGTGCCCGGGGGTGGCGCGGGCGGCGCTCATCGCGGCCGGATCACGCCCGCAACGTCGTGCCGTGCCGGGTCTCCGCGGGGCCGGCGGCGGCGCCGCCCGCGAGCAGGTCGGCGATCTCCTCCTCGGAGTAGCCCGCGGCGGCGAGGGCCTCCTCGGTGTGCTCGCCGAGGGCCGGGCCGGGCAGGCGGTCGTGCGCGCCGGGCGTGCGGTCGAGCTTGACGGGGATGCCGAGCTGGCGCACGGGCCGCTCCGCGCCGGGCTGGCTGAGCTCGACGACCATCTCGCGGGCCGAGACGAGCTCCGAGGAGAGCGCCTCGTCGAGCTCGAGCACCGGCTCCAGGCAGCAGTCGTGCTCGCGGGCGAAGGCCTCCCACTGCTCGCGCGTGCGGCCGCGGAAGATCTCGGCGACCTGCGCGTGGGCGTCGGAGCCGGGACGCTCGAACTGCTTCTCGATCAGGTCCTCGCGGCCGACGCCGCGGCACCACGCCTGCCAGAACTTCGGCTCCAGGGCCCCGAGCGAGACGAAGCCGTCGGCGCATTCGTAGGGGCGGTAGCAGAGAAGCGCGCCCGCCAGCGGAAGATCGCCGCGGCGGGGGACCTGCCCGTCGGCGAAGTACGCGCCCGCGACCATCGCGAGCCACGAGAGCGCCCCGTCGGCCATCGAGACGTCGACCATCTGGCCTTCGCCCGAGCCGACGGTCGGCTCGCGGGCCGGCAGTCCCGGCGCCTCGGGGCGGCCGGGCGAGCCGTCGCGCTCGCGCAGCGCCGCCATGATCCCGAAGGCGGCCATCAGCGCCCCGCCGCCGAGGTCGGCGATCTGCCCGGCCGCCTGCACGGGCTCGCCGCCGCGCTCGCCCGTCAGGCCGAGCAGCCCGATCAGGCCGAGGTAGTTCATGTCGTGGCCCGAGGCGTCGCGTTTCGGCCCGTCCTGGCCGTAGCCGGAGATGGCGCAGTAGACGATCCCCGGGTTGACCTCCTTCATCCGCTGGTAGCCGACGCCGAGGCGCTCGAGCACGCCGGGTCGGAAGGACTCGAGCACGACGTCGTGCTCGGCGACGAGCCGCAGCAGCGCCTCGCGGCCGCGCTCGTTCTTCAGGTCGAGGCGGATCGAGCGCTTGTTGCGGTTCAGGGCGAGGAACAATGCGCCCTTCGCGCTGTCGTGAGCGCCGTCGTAGAACGGGGGCGACCAGCGGATGTAGTCCCCCATCCCGGTGTCCTCGACCTTCAGGACCTCCGCGCCGAAGTCGGCCAGGAGCAGCGAGCAGAAGCCGCCGGGGAGCAGGCGCGAGAGGTCGAGGACCCGGACTCCTTCGAGCGGCAGGCTCACGCGGGGCTCCCCGCGGGCTGGCCGATCGCGAGCATCGCCCGCGCCTCCTCGACCGTCGCGGGGCGGCGGCCGACGTCCTCCGTCATCTGCCGGGCCTTGGCGATCAGCTCGCCGTTGGACGACGCCATCCGCCCGTCGGGCAGGTACAGGTTGTCCTCCAGGCCGACCCGGATCGAGCCGCCGAGGGTCAGCGCGGCCGCGACCAGCATCCACTGGTCGCGGGATATCCCGATCACGCCCCAGTGGGAGCCCTCGGGGATGTTGTCGACCATCGCGGCGAGGTTGCGGGCCGTCGCCGGGATGCCACCGACGACGCCCATCACGCAGTCGACGTGCAGGGGCGTTTTCAGCACCCCCATGTCGATCAGCGGCTCGAGCGACCCGACGTGGCCGAGGTCGAAGCACTCGTGCTCGGGTTTGATTCCGAGCTCGTTCATCGCCTTGAGCAGCTCGATGATCTCGTCGAACGGGTTCGCGAAGACCATGTTGAAGACGAACTGCTTACGCGAGCGCGAGTACTTGGCGTAGTTCATCGAGCCCATGTTCAGGGCGGCCACTTCCGGGCGACAGGCTCTGAGGTACTCGATGCGCTTGGCGACCGGTACGCCGATCGTGCCCGTCGAGAAGTTGATGATCGCGGCGTCGCCGACCTCGCCCCGGATCGCGTCGGTGATCGCCTGGAAGTCCTCGACCTCGTAGCTCGGCGTGCCGTCGGGTTTACGGGCGTGGATGTGGATGTGCACGCCGCCCTCGTCGACGATCCGGCGCGCCTCGGCGGCGTACTCCTCGGGCGTGTAGGGAATCGCGGGGCACTGCTCGCGGTTGGCGATCGCGCCGGAGATCGAGCAGGTGATCACTACGGGGTCATCGAGGCTCATACGGGCACCACTCCTTGTCGCTTCCACGGCCGCTCGATCTTCTTGCCCTCGGCCATCTCCAGGGCGCGGCAGATCGTCTCGCGCGTCTCGCGGGGGTCGATCACGTCGTCGATCACGTCGTTGCCGGCCGCCACGTAGACGTCGAAGATCTTGCGGAAGTTCTCGATCAGCTCGGCGCGCTTGGCCTCGGGATCCTCGGCTTCCTGAACGACTTTGCGGAAGGCGATTTCGACCACGCCCTCGGCGCCCATCACGCTGATCTCCGCGCTCGGCCAGGCGACGATCAGGTCGGGCTCGTAGGCGCGGCCGTTCATCACGTAGTAGCCGGCGCCGTAAGCCTTGCGCGTGATCACGGTGATCTTCGGCACGGTCGCGTTGGCGACGGCGTGCAGCATCTTCGCGCCGTGGCGGATGATGCCTTCGGCCTCGACCTTGGTGCCGACCATGAAGCCGGGCACGTCCTGAATGAAGACGAGCGGAATCGCGAACGCGTTGCAGAGGTTCACGAAGCGGGCCGCCTTGTCGGCCGAGTTGTTGTCGAGGATGCCGCCGAGCTGCTTGGGCTGGTTGGCGACGATCCCGACTGGCCGCCCGCCGAAGCGCGCGAAGCAGGTGATGATCGTCTTCGCCCACAGCCCCTTGATGTCGAAGTACTCGCCGTCGTCGACGATCCGGCGGATCACCTCGTACATGTCGTACGGCTTGCGGTTGGACTCCGGCAGCACGTCCAGCAGATCCTCCTCGCGGCGATCGATCGGATCGCCGACCGGTCTGCGCGGGGCCTCTGATTCGCAGTTCTGCGGCATGAAGGAGAGGTATTCCTTGATCCGCTGGATGCACTCCTCGTCGCTCGCGACTTCCATGTCCCCGACGCCCGACTTGCGGCAGTGCACGCGCGAGCCGCCGAGCTCCTCCTGGGTGACGTCCTCGCCGACGGCCGCGCGGACGAGGTGGGGGCCGGCCAGGGCCATCGAGCCGCGGCCCTTGACCATCGGCACGAAGTCGGCGAGGCCGGGGATGTAGGCGGTACCGGCGGCGCAAGGTCCCATCAGCGCCGCCACCTGGGGGATCACGCCGCTCATCACGACCTCCTCGCGGAACAGGTGCCCGGAGCCGGCGAACATCGCACCGGCGGCCTCCTGCACGCGCGCGCCGGCCGAGTCGAGCAGCCACACGAACGGGATCCGCTTGGTCAGGGCAAGCTCGCGCAGGCGCGTCACCTTGATCTCGCCCGTCATCCCCATCGAGCCCGCCATGACGGTGAAGTCGTAGGCGCACACTGCGGTGAGGCGGCCGTCGATCTTTCCGTAGCCCGTGATGACGCCGTCGGCGGGGGCGTTAACGCCGTCCATCGCCCGTTGGGAGAAGTGCGGTTTGCCGTGGATCCCCAGCTCGACGAACGTCCCCTCGTCGATCAGCAGCGCGAGCCGCTCCCGCGCCGTGAGCTTCTCTTCGGCGTGCTGGCGGGCGATCTTCTCCTCGCCGCCGCCGAGGCGAATCTGCTCGCGGCGCGCCTGCAGGTCCTCGACGAGCGGCCGCAGCAGGGAGGTGGTCGACTCGGTCTCGGCGGCGCTCATGCTCAGCGTCCTTTCCAGGTCGGATCGCGTTTCTCGAAGAAGGCGGTGACGCCCTCGACGATGTCCTCGGTGGACTGGGCGAGCGTGAGCTGCGCGCGCAGGTAGTCCAGGGCGTCGTCGAGCGGCATGTCGAGCTGGCGGCGCATCGCTTCCTTGCCGAGCCGCATGATCACCGGCGACTTGCCGGCCAGCTTGCCCGCCCAGTCGGCGACC
This sequence comes from Solirubrobacteraceae bacterium, assembly GCA_035571915.1. Classification (GTDB taxonomy): domain Bacteria; phylum Actinomycetota; class Thermoleophilia; order Solirubrobacterales; family Solirubrobacteraceae; genus Palsa-744. The sequence goes on from DATNBM010000110.1 coordinate 7,469, forward strand.
GTCGCGTCCAGCTCCGCGTCGGGCACGACCCGGTTGACGATCCCGGCTTCGAGCGCCTGCTGAGCGCTCCACCGCTCGCCGAGCAGGAGCAGCTCGTTGGCCTTCTTGCGCGGGACGTTACGGTAGATCAGCGCCATGATCATGAACGGGAACGCGCCGATGTTGATCTCGGGCGTCCCGAAGGAGGCCTGCTCGGAGGCGACGATCAGATCGCACGCCAGCGCGATCCCGAGCGCCCCGGCGAGCACGTGGCCGCGAGCCGCGACGACGGTCGGCTTGCCGAGCTCGCCGATCAGCTTGAACAGCGAGACGAAGCGCTCGCCCGCGAAGTGCTTGTGGACGAGCGCCATCTCGGCGGCGAAACCGGACAGGTTGGCGCCGGAGGAGAAGGTCTTCTCGTGCGAGGAGCGCAGCACCACGCAGCGCGCCTCCGCTTCGTCGCGGGCCCGTTCGAAGGCCTCGATCAGGCCTTCGAGCAGCTCGGCCGAGAGGGCGTTGCGCGTCTCGGGGTCGTGCAGCGTGATCGTCGCCACGCCCTGCTCGTTCAGTTCGTAGAGGACCTTGTCGGTCGGCACCGGCGCATCCTAGCCCGAAACCGCCCGCGGTGGAAAGTGAGCAGTCCTACTACGTACTTTCGCCTGGGCCGGAGACGACGTGCGCTAACCCCTCAGGGTCTTGGTCAGACAGCTCCCCTCGTTGCGCTTGCCGCGGCATCGGCGTGCGCGTACGAGCAGGCGCGCGACGCGGCGCCGTTCCAGGCGCACGAGGGCCGCTTCGCCGATCACCTTCGCGGCGGGCGGCGCCGTGACTTCCACGGGGATCCCGGTGGCGAGCGTGTCGACCCGGAAGATGACCGTCGTCTTCTGCAACTGCACGGTGACCCGCGTGCGAACCGGCAAGCCGTTCGGGGCGATGAACACTTCGAGCTCCAGCTTGGAGATCTCCGGTTCGGAGCGGTGTTTGCCGGAGGGCTTCACGGCTTCGCCGAGTCCTTCCAGGGGATTCGAGCCGCCTCCAAGCCGGCCCTTCGCCCTCGCGCTGAGCCTTTCGAGCAGCTGGGCGGGGTTCAGCGCGGCGTCGAACTCGATCACGCGCTGGTCGTCGACCGTCGCCGGGCCCGACTCGGTGATCGAGAGCGCCCCGTTCAGCTCTTCGACCAGGCCGCCGAAGGTGCCCTGCGGGCCCGGCGCGGTACCGGCGAGCGGCCCGCCGCTGCCGAGCGGCGCGGCTTCACCTGTCTTGGCGGGGCGACTCACCCACGGCCGGTGGCCGTCGAAGCGGGCCGCCGACGGACGATATTCGTAGGCCTCCCCGCCGACTACGCGCAGGCGAGACTGCGGCAGGCCGCCGAGCCCGGCCGTGGCTTCGAGCTCTTCTGGGGCGGTGCTCGCGACTCCCTCGCCGGCGACGACGAAGACCAGAGGGCTGCCGCCGTGTTTGCCGAGCAGGGCTCCGAGCGCGGGGATTTCGACGTCCTCCTGAAGGTCGAAGCGGAGCGTCGAGATCTTCAACGCGGCCATCTGCTGCTCGAGGGCCGCGAGATCGGGAGGTGGCGTCGCAGCACGGGCCGACGGGGCGATCGCCAGCGCGATCAGGCCCGGCAGGATCAGGGCGGTCCTCTTGGTCATCGCGCGGCTCCCCCCGTTCGGCGGCCGTACCCCAGGGGCGGCCGCGGTTGAAAGTGAGCCGAGCCTATCGGCACGATCCAACAGGCGGGACGACCCCGGTGGCTTCACCCCTGCCTCCGATTCGCCCCTCCGCCCAAAGTAGCGAGCTTTACTGTTTACTTTCGAATGGTGCTGCACTAGCGTCCCGGCCGAGCCGCCGGGCCCCGCCGCGGCGAGACGTCGAGACCCGACCAAGGAGAGAACCCGCGCCATGGCTACCGCCGAGTCAGTCTTGAAGCCCGACTTCAAGAGCCAGAAGAAGCACTTCATCTTCACCGACGAGCACGAACAGCTGCGCGAGTCGATCCGCAACTTCGCGATCAAAGAGCTCGCCCCCCACGCGGAGGAATGGGAGGAGACGACCTTCCCCGACTCGGTCTTCCCGCGCATGGGCGAGCTGGGCTTCCTCGGCCTCGACAAGCCCGAGCAGTACGGGGGGCAGGGCGGGGACTACTACACGAGCCTCGTGCTCGCCGAGGAGATCGGCAACGCGAACTCGGGCGGCCTGGCGATGGGGATCGCCGTCCACACCGACATGGCGATGCCGCCGATCCTCGCGTTCGGGACCGAGGAGCAGAAGCAGGAGTGGGTCGTGCCGGCGATCAAGGGCGAGAAGATCCTGTGCCTGGGCATCACCGAGCCCGACGCGGGCTCGGACGTCTCGGGCATCAAGACGCGCGCCGTCAAGGACGGCGACGACTACGTCATCAACGGCTCGAAGACCTACATCACCAACGGCCACCGCG
>DATNBM010000111.1:0-35044 GCA_035571915.1 Solirubrobacteraceae bacterium
CGGCGCTCGGGCGCGCGAAGAAGACGCTGTTGCGGTCTTCTGAGGTGCCGATCGCGACGCCGAAGGTGCCGCCGAACTCACCTGCGTTGGGGTCGACGAGGATCCCGCCCGCGTTGCTGTTGAAGTTGGGGGTGAACTCCATCGCCAGCGCGTCGTTGTTGGCGTACTGGTTCCATTTCAGCCAGAACTCGATCGTCACCTTGCTGGTCCCGGAGAGGTCGAGCGGGATCGCGCCGGAGTCGCTCGTGCCGTTGAACTTGACGCCGGTGCTGTTGGCGACCGGGCCGGGCGCGCCGAAGGTGCCGCCGCTCGCGGTGCCGGCCGAGAGGCCCTTGCTGTCGAGCAGGGTCGGGCCGGTCGTTTCGTCCATCCGGTAGTAGTCGATCAGCCCGGGTGTCGATTTGACGGCTTCGTTGTAGTTGACCGGCGCGGTTTCGAGCACGTCGACGGTGATCGTCGTGCGCGCGCTGACGCCGTGGTCGTCGGTCGCTTCGATCCCGACCGTGTGCTGGCCGGGCGTTGCGAAGCTGGTCGTGACTTTGGACGTGGAGCCGGTGTCGGTTGCGAAGGTGCCGCTGTTGTCGAGGTCCCACTTGTAGTCGGTGATCGCGCCCTGGTCGGTCGAGCCGGACGCGTCGATCGTCACGTTCTGGCCCGCGCTGACGGGGTTCGGCGTGGCGGTCGCTTTGACGACGGGGGGGAAGTTGCCGACCGTTACGGTCCGGGTCGTGCCGGCGGTCGCGCCGGTTTTGTCGGTCACGCGCAGGCCGACGTTGTAGGTGCCCGCGTTCGCGAGGCTGGTCGTCAGGACCGGGTTGGAGTGAGTGTCGGTCTCGTAGGTCCCGTCGCCGTTGACGTCCCAGCTGTAGTCGACGATCCCGCCGTTGGGGTCGGTCGAGCCGGAGGCGTCGAGCGTGAAGGACTGGCCGGGACGCGGGGAGGTGGGCGTCGCGGTGAAGCTCGCCTTCGGGGCTTTGGAGACCCCCTGGGAGAAGTAGTGCTGGAAGATCGTGCCCGCGCCGAGCGGCGAGTTGTAGATCGCGAGCTGGTCGAGCTGGCCGGCGCCGAACAGGGCGCTGCCGGCGCGCGACATCAGGTACAGCGTCGAGTTGGCGAACGCTCCCTGGCCGTTGGCCGAGCCGTCCTGCTGGTAGGGCACGGCGGCGCCGTCGACGTAGGGGGTGATCACGTTCGTGCCGGGCGCGGTCGTGTCGATCGAGATCGCGTAGTGGTGCCAGGAGCCGGCGCTCGGGCGCTGGATGAAGATGCTGTTGCGGTTCGCGCCGGTGCCGATCGCGATGCCGAACGTGCCGCCGAACTGGCTCGCGTTCGGGTCGACCAGGAAGCCGCCGCCGTTTTCGTTGAAGTTGGGGGTGAACTCCATCGCCAGCGCGTCGTTGTTGGCGTAGGAGTTCCATTTCAGCCAGAACTCGATCGTCAGCTTGTTCGTGCCGGACAGGTCGAGCGGGACGGTGCCGTAGTCGCTCGAGCCGTTGAAGCCGATCGCGGTCGTCGGGTCTTCGGCGACGGCGCCGGGCTGGCCGAAGCTGCCGCCGTGGATCGTCCCGTTGCTCGTGCCCTTGCTGTCGGCGATCGCCGGACCGGAGGGCTCGCCGAGCTTGTAGTAGTGCAGCAGGCCGCCCGTGCCGAGAACCGCGTCCTCGTAGTCTGAGACGCCCTGTTCGAGCACCGTGATTCGGATCGTGGTGGTGACCGACAGGCCCTGGCTGTCGGTCAGCTTCACGCCGACGGTGTGGAAGCCGGCTTCGGCGAAGGTGGTCGTGACTTTCGGCGTGGATCCGGTGTCGGTCGCGAAGGTGCCGCTGTTGTCGAGGTCCCACTTGTAGTCGGTGATCGCGCCCTGGTCGGTCGAGCCGCTGGCGTCGATCGTCACGCTCTGGCCGGTCAGCGCGGGGCTCGGCGAGGCCGTGACTTTGGCGATCGGCGGGAACGCGCCCGCTTCGATCTTCGCCGTGGCGGCGCCGGTCGCGCCGTCGCTGTCGGTCACGCGCAGGCCGACCGTGTAGGTGCCGGGCGCGGGGAACGACGTTTTGACGTTCGGCGTGGAGCCGGTCGAGGTCTCGTAGCTGCCGTTGCCGTCGAGGTCCCATTCGTACTTGGTGATCGTGCCGCCGGAGTAGTGGGAGGCGGAGCCGTCGAGCGTCACCGCTTCGCCGGCGTGCGGCTTTGAGGGCGACGGTGAGATCGAGGCGACGGGGCGCGGCTCGGGGCCGTTGGAGTTGACCTGTTCTTCGATCGTGGACTGGGAGAGCTGGCCGCCGTAGACGGCGAGCTCGTCCAGGGAGCCTGCGCCGAACAGCTGTTTGCCCGCGCGCGACATCAGGTAGAGCGTCGAGTTGGCGAACGAGCCCGCGCCCGTGTTGCTGCTCTCCTTTTTATAGGTGACGGGCTGGCCGTCGACGTAGGGGGTGATCTCGCTTTCGGCCGGAGCGGCGGAGTTCAGCACGAACGTGTAGTGGTGCCAGACGCCGGCGCTCGGCCTGGGGAAGAAGACGCTGTTGCGGCTCGTGCCGTCGCCGATGCCGACGCCGAAGGTGCCGCCGTACTCGGGCGCGTTCGGGTCGACGATGAAGCCGCCGGCGTTTTCGTTGTAGTTCGGGGTGAACTCCATCGCGAGGGCGTCGTTGTTGCCGTAGCCGGCCCACTTCAGCCAGAACTGGACGGTGATCGAGGTCTGGCCGGTCAGGTTCATCGGGACTTCGCCGAACGAGCCGGTCTCGCCCTCGAGCGGGTCGCCGCTGCCGGTGAACGCCGCGGAGGTGTCGCTGTCGCCGTTGACCGCGCTCGGTTCGCCGAGCACGGGTTCGAAGTAGGTGCCGTTGGCGGTGCCGGCGCTGTCGTGGATCGTCGAGGTGCCGAGGATCTCGTCGAGGCGGTAGTAGTGCAGCAGCGAGGCCTGCGCCGTGACGGAGTCGGCGTAGCGGCTGACGGCCGAGGCGATCACGCGCACGGGCAGTTTGGCGACTTCGGTCGAGCCGAAGCTGTCGCTCACCTGGACGGCGACGGTGCTCGTGCCGGCTTTGGCGAAGGTGTCGCTGACCGTCGGGGTCGTGCCGGTGTCGGTCTCGAAGGTGCCGTTGCCGTCGAGATCCCACTTGTAGTCGGTGATCGTCCCGCCGAGGCTCGTCGAGCCGGCGGCGCTGAGCGTGTCTTTCTGGCCGGCGCCGACGGGGTTCATCGCGGCGGCGATCTTCGCCGTGACGGTGTTGGCGACGTTGACCGTGCGCGCGGTCGTTTCCTGCTGGCCTTTGGCGTCGGTGACCTTGAGGATCACCGTGTAGGTGCCGGGTTTGGTGAAGGTGTGCGAGGTGGTGGCGGTCGGGCCCGTGTCGGTCGCGAAGGTGCCGCTGTTGTCGAAGTCCCACTTGTAGTCGGTGATCGCGCCGTTCGGCGATTTCGAGGCCGAGCCGTTGAAGCTCACCGACTGCCCGACCGTCAGCGTGGTCGCGCTCGGCGTGAAGGACGGCCACGGCGGCTTGAGTTCGCCGGGCGAGTCGAGCGTCAGGTCTTCGGCGGGGGATCCGGGGGCGGCGCCCATTTCGGAGAGGACGTTGTAGGTGGCCTGGTCGATCCGCTGGTCGCCGAAGCCGAACGCCCACTCCATCGTGCCGGTCGAGAAGACGAGCGCGCCGCTGGGAGCGCGGTACTCGACGGCGCTGACGTTGCTGGGCGTGCCGGGGGGCGCCGTATTCGAGCGCGCGCGGCCGGCGTCCTGCAGCCAGGAGTCGCCTTCGTTGGTGACGTCGGTCAGTGTCACCTGCTTGACGCCCGCGGGCTCCTGCGCGAGGAAGCCGGGCTGCGTCGGGATCTGGTCCCACTCCCAGCCGACGACTTCGGGCAGGATCGCGCCGGTGCTCGAGGAGATGCCGGTGTGCCGCCACACGCGGCTCGCCGAGAATTCCCCGTTGGCGTTGCCCTTCGGGACTTCGAGCGGGAAGTTGTGGGCGTCGTTGTCGCCGACGTACATCACGCCCCACAGCGAGTTCTCGGGTTCGTTCGGGCCGATGCGCCCGCCCGCCGGGGCGTTCGGGTCGCCGGCCGGGGCGCCCGGGTCGCGCCGGGTGGTCGTCGCGTTCTGCGGGATCGGTTCGCCTTTCGGCCCGATCGATGCGGGGTCGTTCGGCGTTGCCTGCGGGTTGCCGCTCGAGTTGCCCTGAATCGTCTTGTAACAGACGAGCGTGCGGTGGTTGTTTTCGTAGCGCGTCTGCCAGTAGGCCGTGTTGGCGCTCAATGAGACGATGTTGACGCCCGCGTCGCGGGCTTTCTTGAAGTTGTTGAAGGCGTTGTAGGACCAGTACTCGGAGTGGCCGGAGACGAGGTCGATCTTGTGGTTCAGCAGCGCCGAGAGGTTCGTGTCGTTCTGGACGTCGTCGGTGTAGGTGACGTCGTAGCCCTGCTGCTCGAGCCAGAAGACGGTGTCGTAGTCGGGGCCGAAGAAGCGGTTCAGTTCGCCGTTGCCTTCCGACTGGGGCCGGTCGAAGGAGACGTGCGACGCGCGCGGGTCGCCGGTGTCGGTGCTGGCGCCGCCGCAGGCGTCGAAGTAGAGCGACTTGCAGCCCCACAGGTTGTAGGCCTCGTAGTCGGCGGTGGGCAGTGTGTAGAGGACGTCGGAGGCGCGCGCGTCGTTGCGCACGGGGAACACGATCATGTTCTCGATGGTCGGATCGGAGACGTCGGTCAGGACCGCCTCGTAGATGCCGGAGACCGGCAGCGCTTTGCCGGGGATCGTGTAGGTGACGTTCCAGTTCGAGCAGCTGAGTTCGCCGGTCGTCGTGTTCGGCTGGTTGCATTCGAACGTGTTGTTGACTTTCACGTTCGTCGCGCCCGCGGCCGAGATCAGGCGTGCGCCGTCGCCGCCGTAGTAGCCGATCCGGTAGACGCTGATGTTGACGGCGGTCGACGGGAAGGAGCCGAGGTCGGTGCCGATCTTCAGCGGGACGTTTTCGCCGAGGTTGAAGCTCGACTGCGTCGGGAAGCCGCCGAGGTCTTCGCTGTAGTTTTCGAGCGCGCTCCGGTTGGCGGTCGTGCCTTCGCCCATGCAGTTGTTCTCGTTGACGATCGGGTTCGCGTTCGGGCACGAGACGGCCGCGCTCGCGGAGCGCGGGATCGCGAGCGCCGCGAGCAGCGCGACGGCGACGAGGATGGCGGCGAGGAAAGCGGCGCGCGCTCCCCTGGCCCTGGCGTTGGGCATGGCGTCAGTAGTAGGCATCTACGGAGATAACGCGCGGTGTCGGTGCAGCTTTCGCGGGCCGGCGCGATTTTTTGTCCCGCTTGGGCTGGGCTGATCGCGGGGTGCCCGGGGGCGTGAGCGGAGGGCGGGTCGCGCTTGGTGAGATGCCCTCGGGCCCGCCGCTTCAGGCGCGCGCCCGCCGCGCGCGTGGGCGCGTGGGGCGGAGCTCCGGTCGGCACGTCGAAGCCTGCCCGCCAGATCTAGACCTAACCGTCAACCTGAACCTTAGATATTGTCTTTGTCCGGTGTGCTCGGTCGCTGGTTGGCTCGCGATCCGCGGTGCTGTTCGTGCGCTCGGGCGTCCTGGCTGGCGCACAGCTTCCCTTCACGAACGGTCCGGCTGCTGTGCAAGCTGCGACGGGCGGCGGCCGTTTCTTCCAACGAGCCTCGGGGCAGCGGGATTTCTATCGCCGCCAGACGCGACAGCGACACGGCGAGGCGACTGCGAGATGACGGACGTAGAGCGACAAGGAGCCGGCACGCCTGCCGGGCGGACCGGACCGTGGACGCGTCGCCGGATCTTTCAGCTGGTCGCGACGTGCGCCCTGCTCGGCGGCGCGGCGCTGGTCGCCTCGGGCTTGTCCCGGGCGAGCCGCGCCCCCGGGGCGCCCGGTGCGCCGAGGGTCCTCTACGTCTCGCCCGCGGGATCCAACAGCGGCGGGTGCACGGCGAAGGCCCCGTGCCGGTCGCTCGACTTCGCCTACCGCACGGCGCCGGGCGGCTCGACGGTGCTGCTGCGCAGCGGGCGCTACCCCGGGCAGTGGATCGGCGGCGAAGGGCCAGACCGTACGGCGGGACGGGTCACGTTTCGCCCGGCGCCGGGCGCGACGGTCGGCTTCGATGGGACGATCGACATCTTCGACTCCCACGTCGAGCTGCGCGGCCTGCGCGTTCAGGACGTGACGGTCGGGGACTTCGACCAGACGGCGGGGCGCCCGAACCCGACCGACGTGAGGCTGATCGACCTGCGCGGGCGGAACTTCCAGATCGACTCCGCCACGCACGTGACCGTCAAAGGCGGCTCGTGGGGGCCGGCGAGCGCCTGCGGGGGCCCCTACGGAGGCACGAACAACTCGATCCGCGACATCACGGGGGTCGTGCCGAGCGACATCCTGATCGAAGGGGTCGCGATCCACGACGTGCAGTCATACGACCTGACGTCCTGCCACATCGAGGGCCTCGCGATCTTCGCGGGCCGCCGCATCACCGTCCGCGGCTCGCGCTTCTACGGCAACTCGATCTACGACGTGTTCGTCCAAGCCAACAGCGGGCCGGTCTCCGGGCTGCTGTTCGAGCGCAACTGGATGGCGATGCCGGTCGGCCTCGACGGGGCCGAGAACGGCACCGTGATCGGCTTCTCGGCGATCACCTCTGGCGTGACCCTGCGCGACAACCGCTTCAACTACATCGTCTCGCTCGACGACGACGGGCTGAACCCGACCTTCTCCGGCTTCGTCCTGTCGGGGAACGTGGGCGTGCTCCCGTACGCGGGCTGCTCGCTGCGGGGGATCGTCTGGGATCACAACCTGTGGCGCAACGGGGCGTGCTCGGGGAGCGACGTGAGCATGCGCGGGCGGCGGCTGCCGTACGTGAACGGGTCCAACGACGGGTCGCTGGACTATCGGGTGACGCGGGCGGCGCCGGCGAGGTGGCGGCGCTGGGCTGCGCGGCACTGAGCCCGGAGCGTCACACGGCGAACCCTGCTGGGGCGTGCGGGTCGCGCGCCGCGCTCGCCGGCACCACGTGGTTTCCCGAGCGCGGATCGCGTAGGCATCGACGATGTACGGAGGCGGGCGGCCATCGAGACTCGGGACCGTCCGCTACGAAGGGAGCCGCGATGCCGACGGCAACGAAGATCGACTACAAGCGTGAGCTGCGGGAGCTCTATCGGGCCGGGCGCGAGCCGGCCATCGTGGACGTGCCCGAGCTTGCGTTCCTGATGATCGACGGTCACGGCGATCCGAACGTCTCCGTCGAGTATCGGGAGGCGATCGAAGCGCTCTACGCGATCGCCTACACCGCGAAGTTCGCGGTCAAGCTGGGCCCGACGGGGGTCGACTTCGGGGTGATGCCGCTCGAGGGGCTCTGGTCGGTGAGCGACATGAGCACGTTCACCAGCGCCAGCAAGTCCGACTGGGATTGGACCGCGATGATCATGCAGCCCGAGCACGTGACCCGCGACGTCTTCGAGACCGCTCGGGAGACCGCTGCCGCGAAGAAGCCGGAGCTCGGGGCGATCGGGCGCGTTCGCCTGGAGGACTACGCCGAGGGGTTGAGCGCGCAGGTGATGCACGTAGGCCCGTACTCCGCCGAGGGGCCGACGATCGAACGCCTGCACGCCTTCATCGCCGAACAGGGCTACGCGCTGCGGGGCAAGCACCACGAGATCTACATGAGCGACCCGCGCCGCTGCGCGCCGGAGAAGCTGAAGACGATCGTGCGTCAGCCGGTTGCGGCGGGCTGATCCAGCGGCTGGCGTTGCCCGAGCGCCGCACGCCAAGCTCTCCTCGCGCCTTTCACGGTTTGCGCCACGGACATCTGTCCAGATCGCGTTGAGGCCTCCTTCTGCCAAGGTCCTCGAGGCGGCGCGCGAAATACCTGCATATCCGTTAGTTCTGATGTGTCGGATTATCGGAATGGCATCGTTCGCGCTGCGGTAGACGGCTTACGCAGCGTCTGGCGACGTGCTACCACATCACGCGACACCAAGTCCGGGGCCTCAAGTAGCAACTAGTGCTGCCAGTGGACTAGGAAAATGCAAAGAACCCTGGGGCACCCCTGACCGCGCAAGTCCGAGCCCCCAGGGTCCAGAACAACACGAGGAGTATCTCACATGAGAACGAGAGTAAGCCGGCGTCTGCAGCTAGTAAGCATGGCGGCTCTAGCCGTTGTCGCGATCGCTGCAACGCCATCATCCGCCGGAGCGTTCGGGTATGAACACCACTACTGCGGAAACACGCTGGCGCCCGGGGGCACGTGCCCTCCGAACGGGAGCAGCACCTGGGCCCACCTTGAACTCAACGAAGCAGATGCAGGCGGCGAAAGTCACGAGACCTGCATTGACGAGTATCTCGATCCGAGTGGCACCGGCTACTACACCGGCGCAACCTGCATGTACTACGCAGGCGAAGAGACCAAACAGTTCCCGGGAGGCACCTACGGCTATCCGCGCGCGTGGAACGGAGGCTCGGTCACGCACTACGTAGCCGCCACGGAGTACGGCTACAAAACTGGGGCGGCGTCAAGCAAGCCCGCCTCCTCGCCTGCTCAAGGCGCCGCGACGGGCTCACTGCCGTCGGCCGTTGTTGAGGGATTGGACGGCGGATCACAGAGCGTCAGCGCCTCGACAGCTGAGCCCGCTGGTGGGACTTACCCGACTTGGATCGTGTCCGGCGCCGGCGAAACCTGCCTGATCGTCGAAGCGATCTGGGCCGGTGACGTTCCTGCGGGGGTATGCGGGCCGACGTCCGCCGCTGAAGCGCGAGGTCTTGCTATGACCCGGGAAGACGCGCTTGGCCAGCCGGTCGTGGTCGGGCTCGCGCCTACGGGCAACAGCTCCGTGACCGTCACGAACTCAGACGGCACGAGTGAGAGGGTCGCGGTCACGAACTCGGTTTATGAGGTGACGCAGGGCGATCCGGCTTCCGTGAAGCTGAAGAACGCTGCGGGGCAGACCACGACGCGTCGGCTTCCGGCACTGTCGCTCGTACCGGCCTCAGCACCCGCGCTCTAGCGGCAATTAGCTTGGTGAGCGCCGTCCGATCGGGCGGCGCTCACCCGGTTTCCTATCCTGCCGCCGTCGAAGCTTCAGATCCCGACGCCGGCACAAGCCTCTGAATGCGCGTACCGGTGCTTGTCAGGACTTCCGCGGCCTGCGCTTCCTGTGAGCCAGGCCACCACGCGGCGAACCATCCGTTCGCGACGGTTGCGGCGACGTGGGTGCCGTCCTTGAGTACCAGCGTCACACCAGTGACCGCAGCGCCCACACGCCCGTCATTGAAGCTCAGCGTGGAGCTCGGGTCTGCGGATGTGCCCACGATCGCGGCGCTATCGATGCGCTGGATCCCTTCGTCCGCGACGACCTTGTCGATGGAGTCGCGATGAAAGGGTGCGACGGGAGGCTCGCCTGTCGGCGAGCGCAACGAAGGTCCGGTCACACATACCCCACCCGACGCTTCGCCGTATAGAAGCAAGGTGTACGGGCCGCGGGCGTCCGTGACGACCGGAGCGCCTGAGGAAGCCAGCGAACTGTTTCGCTGGCATTCGCTCGCGGCGTTCTGCGCCTGATCGCTCGCCGGCTTTGTCGGGGTGGCGCTCCAACCCGCAAATGCGACGCTGGGGTCGTTCCCGGCCGAGAGGAGGATCACGGCCGCTACGGCGACTGCCGCGACCGCTGACCCTGCGGATACCGCAGCCCAGGTGAATCGAGGTGACCGCGGCGCCATCCGGCGAGTACCGCGGCCTTCGTTCGGATCGCTTCTGACGATCTGCCGAAGGAGACGATCCGCGTGATCGCTTGAAGCGCTCACCGCGATCGCGGCACGCGCCTCCTCGGGGATCGGACGTGCCTCGCGCACCAGCCCAAGTAGCTGCTCGTCGGTAAGTGATCGGACGGTGCTCATGAGGTGTGCTCCTTTGCTTGCAGAGGACGAGACGAGGACATCCTGTGGGGATCGGCGTGCGCCTCGAGCAAGGCTCTGAGGCGCTTCTTGGCTCGGTGTAGACGAACTCGGAACGCGCCTGCGGAGGTGCCCATCACCGCCGCGGCCTCGCTAGGCCCCAAGCCGTCCCAGGCAATCAGCGTGAGAGCTTCTCGATCCTTCTCTGGCAGACTCGCCAGCGCGACCGTCACCGCGCCGAGCTCCTCAACGGTCACGCTCTCGTTCTCAAGGGCCTCGTCTTGAAGGCGCGAGCTCAAGGCCGTACGCCTGCGCGCACCGCGCTGCTGGGTCGCGATCACGTTACGTGCGACGCCGAGCAGCCACGGCAATGATTCCTCGGGCACATCTTCAAGCCGTCGCCAAGCGACCAGGAAGGTCTCCGCCACAACGTCATCGGCGGTCTGCGCCGAGACCCGGCAGCGAACGTAGCTGACAACCGCAGCGTAGTGAGAGCGAAAAAGACGCTCCATGCGCTCGGTGGGAATGGATCGCTCACCCGACATCGACATCACCTCGTTATTGCCGGCACTCTTCTCAGCGTTACACGCGGCGCCAGAACTGGTGCAACCCACCTACCCGCGGAATCGTCTCCGGGCCTGGGACAGAGGGAGACGGGGCACCAACGCCCTCAGAACAGGCGCTCCTACTCGACTCCGTACCTTCGACCGTCGCACCCCGAGCGAGAAGGCAGGCGAGAGTGCTTCGTAGGCGCTGACGATCCGGTCGAGCTCGTTCGGCGTGGTCCCGCTACGCCCTCAAGCCAAGGCCAGTTCGAGCAAGTCGTCCTGACGCGCCCGCCAGGAGTTCGCCGCGATAAACGCTAGCCGCTCCTCCTCCGCGCTCCGCCCCCGCCCGAGAGCCGCCTTCGCGCCTTTCGCGTAGCCGCCCCCCGGCGGCACGAGCGTCACACCCTCCGAGACCCCACGCACCGGCCCAAGGTCGGCCGCCACGACCGGCAGCCCGCCGGCGAGGTACTCGTACAGCTTCAGCGGCGACATCGCGCGGGTCAGCTCGGAGCTGACGTGCGGGATCAGCCCGACGTCGGCGTGGCGGATCAGAGCCGCGACCTCCTCGCGCCCGACGGGCGGATGGATCGAGACGTTGGCGTGCGCGGCGAGCGGCGCGAGGTGCGCCTCGTCGAGCAGCGGCCCGACGAGGGCGATCTCGGCGTCCGGCAGCGCCGCCGCCAGCGCGCCGAGCGCCGGGATGTCCAGACGAGAGTCGAGCGAGCCGACGTAGAGCAGCAGCGGGCGTCGCGCCTCGCGCGCCCACGCGGGCGGCGCCCCGGCGGGCCCTTCCCACTCCTGCGGGTCAAGGCCGTTCGGCACGACGAGCGCCGGGCCGGACGGGGAGATCCGCTCGAGCGCCGCGGGTGTCACCGCGCAGACCCTCCGACCGCGGGCGCGCACCAGTCGGAAGCTCTCTTCGTACGCAGGCCACCAGCGCTCGTGGGGCGGGTACGCCAGCCAGTCGTCGGTCGCGAAGAACGTGACCGGGCCGGCCCACTCGAAGCGCCCGAAGCCGGCAAGCAGAGGGTTCGCGGTGATCACGGCCGGGCGGCGCATGCCCATCGCCACGGCGTTCCTGCGCAGCGCCCGTTCGTAGCGGACGCACGCGCGCTCGACGGCGGGCAGCGAGACCGGGTACGCGCGGCGCAGCCGCACCGGGCTCGCGAGCCGCACGCCCTCCCGGGCCGGGAACGGATGAGAATCGCCGCGGGCGCGGCTCACGGCGTCGCGCACGAGCTTCGCAGGCAGGCTTCTCATCAAATCGGCGATCAGCACCCGCTCGACGCGCTCGTGTGAGACGAGCGCCCGCGCGAGTCGGTCCTCGGGCATGAACCAGCCCCGCGCGGCGGCGGCCTGCCAGCTCACGTAGGAGAAGGTGAAGACGACCTCGGCGCCCGCGGCGGCGGGCACGGCGGTCCGGGCGATCGGCGCGGCGGGCGGCGCCGCGGCGACGGCGAGGCGGGGCCCACGCGGGCCGGCGTGCTCCGGCCCGGGCCGGAGGGCGGAATCGCGCATACCCGGAGAACGGCCAGCCCTCCTCTCAACTTCTGCCCGGGACGCGGTTGCACGCGCGCGTGCGCGCACAAGGGCTGCGGGTCCCGGGACGTTCCTTCCCTAGCTGTTCATGCCACGAACTTCGATCAAAGACGCCACGATCAGCGGCGTCCGCTGGGTGATGCTGACGCGGGCCGTGAGCGAAGTCCTCGCGCTCGGCTGCATCGTGCTGCTCGCGCGCCACGTCTCGCCGGCCGAGTTCGGCCACGCGGCCGTCGCGCTGATCTTCGTGCCGCTGGCCGGGATCCTCACGTTCGAGGGCTTCGCCTCGGCGCTCGTCCAGCGCGAGACCGTCGATGAGAGCCACCGCCAGGTCGCGATGCTCGCGAGCCTGGTCGGCGGCGCGACGCTGACGCTGCTCGTGTTCGTGCTCGAGCCCGTGCTGTGGGGACCGGTCTTCGGCCACGAGACCGGGGAACTGATCGAGCTCGTCTCGCCCGTCTTCTTCATCTCGGCGCTCGGGACGGTCTCCCGGGCGACGCTGTGGCGGCGCCTTGACTTCCGGCGGATGAGCCTGATCGACATGACCGCGACGACGCTCGGCAACGTCGTGCCGGTCGTGCTCGCGCTCGCCCTGGGGCTCGGCGCCCGCGCGATCATCGCCGGCGCCCTCGCCCAGACGGTCCTGACCGCCGCGCTGCTGCTCGTGATCGCCCCGCCGCCGCTGCCGCGCTGGCACCGCCGCTCCCAGCGAGAAATCGGCGCCTTCGGGCTCGCCGCCGCGCTCGCGGGCCTCGTCGACGTGATGTTCCGAAACGTCGACTATGCGATCCTCGCCGCGCGCCTGCCTGCCGCCCAGGTCGGGATCTACTGGCGCGCCTTCAACCTCGGTGTCGTCTACCAGGACAAGCTTTCGAGCGTGATGATGCAGCTCGCCTTCCCGGTCTACTCCCGGACCGAGAGCCGCGAGCAGATGCGGGCCCTGCACGAGCGCGCCGCCCGCGTCCACGCCGCGGTGATCTTCCCGCTGCTGGCCTCGCTGATCGTGCTCGGGCCGGTCCTGATCCCGTTCGTGCTCGGCGGCGAGTGGATCCCCGCCGTGCGGCCCGCCCAGATCCTCGCGCTGGCCGGGATGATCGCCGCCGTCCTGACCGGCTACCCGCAGGTGATGCTCGCCGTCGGGCGGCCCCGCTCGCTGCTCAACTTCAACCTCGCGATGCTCGTCGTCTACGCGGCACTGATCGCGCTGACCGCGAAGCTCGGCCTGATCACGATCGCGATCGCAGTCGTCTTCGCGTACGTGCTGATCCTGCTCGGCGTCTACCGCTTCATGCTCCAGCGCCACCTCGGGATCGCCGTCTCGCGCCTCGTCCCCGAGCTCGGACCGGCCGTGGCCGGATGCCTTGGGCTCGCGGCGATCGGCGAACCGCTGCGGCGGCTGCTCTACCCGCTGGTCGGCCCCGCGCCGACGATCGCGATCGCGGGCAGCGCCGGGATCGCCGTCTACTGCCTGGTCCTGCGGCGCGTCTCGCGTCCCGCGTGGGACGACCTGATCGGCCTCGCCTCGCGTGTGCTGCCGGTCGGCCGGTTCGCTAGGGCAGCGCCGGCTCCGGCGCCCCAGCCAGCGTCCGAACCACTCGCCCTGGCGAGCCCGCAACCACAGACCGTGGCGGCACATCCTCACGGATGACCGAGTTGGCGCCGACGACGGCGCCGCGCCCGACAGTCACGCCGGGCAGCAGCACGACGTTCTGGCCGAGCCACGCGCCGTCCTCGACGACGACCGGGCGCAGGTCCTCGATCGGCTGATCGAGGATCGCCTCGTGCTCATCGCCAAAGCCATGGCGGTGGTCCGCGACGTAGACGTTGCGGGCGAACAGCACCTTGCGGCCGATCTCGACGCTCACGGCCGCCGAGAGCACGCAGTGGCCCGCGATCGAAGTTCCGTCGCCGATCCGCAGGCGTCCGCCGGGCTCGTGGGTGAGCAGCCAGCAGCCCGGCCCGAGGTAGACGCACGAGCCGATTTCGATCCGCTCGGCGCCGACGAGCTGGGCGGGCATCGAGATGCGGCTGCGGGAGCCGAGCTCCGCCAGCGAAGGCTTCATCGCGAGCGTGAAGGCGCGGTCACGGACGGTGCGGGCGAGTTCGAATGCCTGGGCGGTGTTCATCAGGCGCCCCGTCTCACCCGAACGGCGGCGCCGCGACGCCGACGACTACGGCGAGGGCGTGGCGCTCGGCACGGACGCGTTCGCGCGGGCTGCGGCGCAGCGCTATCAGCCCGAAGACCCTGGCGAGGTGCCGGGCGGCGAGCGCGACGCGGATCGCGGCGATGCGCCCGCGGCCGTAGTGCTTGCGGGCGAACAGCAGCTTCGCGTAGCTGAGCTGGGCGACGATGTCGGGCCGCGTCGAAGTCGTGTTGTGGTGGGTGACGGTCATCTGCGGGAGATGACGGACCTCCCAACCAGCCTCCCTGGCTCGATAGCACCAGTCGGTCTCCTCGGAGTAGAGGAAGAAGCGCTCGTCGAGTGGCCCGACGTCGTGGACGGCCTCGGTGCGGGCGATCAGGAAGGCGCCGACGAGCCAGTCGGCGGGGCCCTCTTGGCGGTAGCGCTCGACGGCCCGCTCCTCCTCACGCCACCCGTCCCACGGCAGCCCGAGCGCCTCGCCGAGAGCCGAGCGGGGGGAGGGGTAGTGGCGGATCGAGTGCTGGAGCTCGCCGTCCGAGCCCTGCTGGACGACGCTCGCGACGCCGACCTCGGGACGCTCGTCGAGCGCGGTGATCAGCTCTACGAAGGTCCCCGCGGCGATCTCGACGTCGGGGTTCAGCAGCAGCACGTAGCGGCCCATCGCGAGCCGCAGCGCGCGGTTGTTGGCGGCCGCGAAGCCCGCGTTCTCGCCGCGCAGGACTCCGAGCCCCGGCAGCTCGCGTTCGATCCGCTCGGGCGTGCCGTCGGTCGAGCCGCTGTCGACGATCAGCCACTGCACGTGCAGGCCCGCCGCCGCGCGGTGGGCGCTGCGCAGCGTCCGCACGGCCAGCTCGGAGCGGTTGTGCGTGACGACGATCACGCTCAGGTCCGGCCGCGCGCTCATCGCCCCGTGCCTCCGAGCCCGGCGGGCACGAGCGCGCGCCGTACGCGGTTGCGCAGCTCGCCGCGGACGAAGCGCCGCAGCGCCGGGTCGGGGACCCGTTCGGTGCCTCGGGCGGCGGCCTGCAGGTAGCCGTAGAGGAAGGCCGCGCCGCCGAGGCCGACGGGCCGGGCGCTCCCCACCTTGACCGCGCGCGCGGCGACCCAGGGGAGGCTCTGGTGGGTGATGTAGGCGCAGGTGCCGTGGCGGGCGCGGCCGCGCAGTACCCCGTCTCGGCTCGCAAGCGGACGGTGGTGGATCGCGACCGGATCGGCGAACGAGCAGGTCTGGAAGCCCGCCATCCGCGCGTACGCTTCATCGATCGTGTCCCAGCCGAGGCGCGGCTGCAGGCCTCCGATCGCCCGGAAGCACTCGCTCGAGTAGAGCTTCAGCGCGCCGTGGACGTGGTGCTGCGGGATCGGGATGATCCGCTCGGCGCCGTCGACCGTCTCGCGGAGCTGCCCGCCCGCGATGCCGAGCGCGGGGTCCGCGGCGAGACGTCCCAGCAGCGACTCGTACCACTCGGACGGCAGCTCGATGTCGCCGTCGAGCTTCGCGACGTGGGTGAAGGAGTCGGCCTCGACGCTCTGCAGGCCGTGGTTGAAGGCGTGCACCTCCACGGCCTCGATCAGCCGGTCCTCGCCGCCGACGGTTCGCTCAGGGGCCTGCAGGACGGTCATGAAGTCGAGCTCGCCCTCCAGGCGACGGAGGATCTCGAGCGTGTCGTCGCTCGAGCTGTCGTCCACGATGACCCAGCGGTCGGGCGGGCGACGCTGTGCGGCGACCGCGCGGACCACGCGCTCGATGTGCCGGCCCTCGTTGTGCACCGGCGAGACGACGAGCAGCCTCTGCGCCATTACACCCAGAGAACGGGCAGGACGGCCCGGAACTTCCACACCGGACGGCAGTTTGGGCGCCGCCTTGCCCGCCGCAAGCAGGAGGGCGGGCGGACCGTTGCTTTCCCGGACATGTGCGGGATCTGCGGCATCGCGGGGCGCGAGAAGACGGCCCCTGCCCTCGACCGGGAGCGGCTGCTCGCGATGACCGACGCGATCGTCCACCGCGGCCCCGACGAGGCGGGTCTCCACGTAGGCCCCGGCGTCGCGCTCGGGATGCGGCGCCTCAGCATCATCGACGTCGGCGGCAGCCACCAGCCGATCGCCAACGAGGACTCGACGGTGCTGGCGGTCTTCAACGGCGAGATCTACAACTTCCGCGAGCTGCGGGCCGGGCTGCGCACGCGCGGTCACCGTCTCGCGACCGAGGGCGACGGGGAGGTGATCGTGCATCTCTACGAGGAGCACGGCCTCGACTTCGCCAAGCACCTCGAGGGGATCTTCGCGATCGCCCTGTGGGACGCCCCGCGGGGGCGGCTCGTGCTCGTCCGCGACCAACTCGGCGTCAAGCCGCTCTACTGCGCGCTCGGGCCGGAGGGCCTCTCCTTCGCCTCGGAGGTCAAGTCGCTGATCGCCGGGGATCTGCTCGAGCCGGCGCTCGACCCGCTCGCCGCGGAGCTGTTCCTCGCGCTCGGGTTCGTGCCCGGCTCACGGTCGCTGTTCAAAGGCGTGGAGAAGGTGCTGCCCGCCTCGATGGTCGTCTGGGAGGGCGACGGGGAGGTCCGGCAACGCTCGTACTGGACGAGCGGCGACGGCGTGCCGGCGCGGCCCGCCGGTGCGAGCTGGGAGGAGGATCAGGAGAGGCTGCTCGAGCTGCTGCGCTCAGCGACGCGGGCGCAGATGGTCAGCGACGTGCCGCTCGGCTCGATGCTGAGCGGAGGCCTCGACTCCTCGCTGATAACGGCGCTGATGGCCGAGAGCAGCTCGCTGCCGGTCAAGACCTACTCGATCGGCTTCGTCGAGGACGCCGACGCGAACGAGCTCGGGGACGCGCGCGCGGTCGCGGAGCGTCTCGGCTGCGAGCACCACGAGCTGCTGACGAGCGCGACGGAGCACCCGGAGCTGCTCGACGAAGCGCTCTGGCACCTGGAGGAACCGATCGCCGACGTCTCGTTCCTCGGCTTCATGCTGCTCAGCCGCCTCGCCGCCGACTCGGTCACGGTCGCCCTCTCGGGCCAGGGTGCGGATGAGCTCCTCGGCGGCTACCGCAAGCACCAGATCGCGGCCGCGGCCGGCGTGCTCGGCCATGCACCGGGCGTGCTGCGCGGCGCGCTCGGCGCGGCCGGACGGCGCGCCGCGTCCGGCTCGACTGCGGCGCGCGGCCTCGCGGCGCTCAGCACGGGCGATCCCGCCGAGCGGCTGCTCGCGATGAGTCGCGTCTTCGAGCCCGCCGACCGACGGGCGCTGCTGGACGAGGGCTTCCGCTCCCCGGTACTCGAGCGTGAGCTGCGCAGCGCGATCGGCGAGCAGCTACCGGCCTCCGCGGGCGGGCCGCTCTCACAGACGCTGGCGCTCGACATGCGCCTCGCGCTCGTCGACAACATGCTCCTGTACTTCGACAAGATGTCGATGGCCTCTTCGCTGGAGGTCCGGGTGCCGTTCCTGAACACCGAGCTGGTCGGCTTCTGCGCGCAGCTGCCCGACTCGCGCAAGGTCTGGATGGGGCGCCGCAAGGAGCTGCTGAAACGGGCCAGCCGAGGACTGGTCGACGACGCGATCATCGGCAAGAAGAAGCGTGGGTTCTTCCACTCGGCGCTCGGGGCGTGGCTGCGGGTGCATCGTGATGCGCTGCTTGCAGAGACGCTCAGCGATCCGCGGGCGCTCGCAAGGGGGCAGTACGACCAGGGGGCCGTGCAGCAGCTCTTGGCGGCCGCGGGGGCCGAGGGCAAGAAGAACGACCAGCGCCTGTTCTGCCTGATGCTGCTCGAGCGCTGGCAGCAGCTGTTCGTGGACGGGGATGCGATGCGGCGCGCTTCTGAGCCGGCGCGGGCTGCGGCTTAGCGGCGGGTTGCACGCGGTGCTTCGCGGCGTTTGTTCTGTTCTTGTTCCGTTCTGAGGTTCTTGTTCCGTTCTGAGCAGGGCCTGCTTGGTCGAACACTGGCGCTCGGCGCCTTACTCGATGCGTTCGGCGCGAATTGGACGCTTGACTCCCGGGTGATGGCCGGGCGGCGGCGCCCCGTCGTTGAGAACCCAGGATCATTGAATCCGCGCGGCTTGCCACACGCAACGGGCGTGCGCGGTGGAGACAGACAACAGATTCAGCAGATAGAATCCGTGCATGCCGAGCGGGCGAGCGATCCACGTGTCGCTGGTCTGGCGCAGGCGACCATCCCTCGGGGTGGACGAGGTGTCAGTGGGCACAAGGGCCGCACGAGTGCCGTCCTCACTTATCGGAAGCGCGAGCTGAGGATCCGATCAGTGGCGGGCCTTCAGGTCTCACGTTGGCTAACTCTTGTCGCGCAGGAGATCGAGGCGACCCGTCTGCCAGGTGGCACCGCCAAGGCCGACCTCGCCGACTGCATCGGAAGAGCGGTCAGAGTTGATGCCGCGCATGCCGCAAGCGGCACCATCGCTCTCGACCCGAACATCGGCATCGACGAGTTGCAGTTCGACCTTGTGGTTCGCGGCGACACGGAGCCGCATGAGATTCGCGGGGTTGTCGAAGTCAAGTGGTGCCCTCTTGGGGCAAACACACTGCACCAGTCAATCTGGGACGGCGTTAAGGTCGCGCTCGCGGTCGAAGATAGTGAGCGGTGTGGCTATCTGGTCGCAGCGGCACCCGCGTACTTCTGGAGGGAATCGTCAATCCCGAGCATTTTTGAGCCGGGGATTTATCCAGCGACAGAGCTGCTCGCGCAGCAGTACCCGCGCGGAACGTCAATATGGGAGCACCTGCTCGACAGCGGCTACGCGAAGCACCCCGACGAGATCCCTTCGGCGCTTGAGGTTCGGGCGGCTGGCGACGCGAATATCAACTGGTCACCGGTGGACTGGGAGCTACGAGCCGTCGCGATCCTGCCACGCGGGCCGCGCTTGAAGCTTTCGAGCACGCCCGCGGGGATCTCGGTAAAGGGCACCCGACCGCCCAAGAGCGTCAACACTGGACGCGCGTTCGAGCGACTCGTAGGGGAGCTGTACCGCAGCCTTGGCTACCAAGTGACGCACAACGTTCAGCTGCCGGGCAAGCAGACGGACCTCATCGCACGGCGAACCCTCGCAGGTTCAGGCGAAGTTACTCTAGCGATTGAGTGTAAGGACCTAATTGAGCCCGTGGGCAACGCGGCCGCCATTCACTTTGTAGCAACGATCCTCAAACACCAGAACGCAAAACGCGTCACGGGCGGCGCTCTAATAAGCCGCTCGGGCTTCACAGCCGACGCGCGAGCCGCCGCCGCTGGCGCCGACGGCGTCGTGCTGCTCTCGTGGGACGAGTTGACGTCTGAGGCACTCGACGTTGGGCCGCAGATCCGCGCCATTGCTGAAGACTACGAACACGCGGCGATCTACGCCGAGTACATGACGCTCCACGTTGCCAAGACGCATTGGGGCAACCTCACAACACCTTCGCATGCGACGACTTCGAGCGCGTCGCTAGTCCAGAACTGGATCGACCAAGCGGCCGAACCGGGTGGTGCTACAACCCTTGTCATCCTCGCGGACTTCGGCGCGGGTAAGACGACGCTCGTCGAACGCGTCGAGTACGAACGCGCGCACGCCTTCTCGTGCGCGGAAGATCACCGTATTCCCTTGCGCGTCCCGCTTCGGAGCTTCCGCGAGACACATGACCTGCGGACGATGTTGCGTTCAAGCTTGCGCGACCGCTATTTCCGGGATGTCCCAACGGAGATCCTGTGGGAACAGATCGAGCGAGGGCGCTTCTACGTTCTGCTCGACGGATTCGATGAGATGATCGATCGCAGCGACGCCGGCAGGCGAGCAGAACTGTTCCATGCCCTGCTACCGGTCCTGCGGTCCCCGTGTCCGACGCTGCTGACTTCTCGCCCAAGCTACTTCTTGGAGGAAGGCGAGCTGGAAGATCTCCTCGCCAGCATCCGCACCACTGAGCGTGAAATCGCGGTTGCCGTTGGCCCGGTCAGGGCCACGGGCTCGGCCGCTGGCGACCGCGTTAGAAGAAGACTCGTCAATCGGCGGCGCGAGACGCAGCCGCCTGGACGTTCCGCCGATCCTTTCGGGGCTCGCGAGGTCGAGGTGGCAGTGCTTATGCCCCTGTCGCGAAGCCAGGTGGAGGCCTACATCGCCAGTCGTGCACCGGAGCTGGCGCAGGTTGGAGCGAGTCCCGACGATGTGGTCGACTTCATTGATCGAACCTACGATCTCGCTGATCTCGCGTCGCGTCCGTTGCTGCTGACACTCATTTTCGATTCCGTACTCCACGGTGTCCTCGATGTGGCCGACACGACGACCCGCTACGGGGCCTCAGAGCTGTATGAGATTTACACCCAGGCGAAGCTTGATATTGACCTAACAAAAGGGCCGCTCCATCAACGCGGGCTATCGCTAGACGTGCGTTGCCACCTCGTGGAACGGATCGCTTTGGAGATGTACAAAGCAGAGAGCCTGGAGGTCGATCTACCCGCGACGCTGAGCCGCATCCTCGCCGAGGAGCCCGACCTGGAGCGCAATGGTCTAAACGATCGCGAGATCGCGACCGATTTCGCAACCTGCACCTTCGTGACGGTCGCTGACAACGGTGGCTGCCGATTCGTACACAAGTCGTTTAGAGGCTTTTTCGTTGCCCGGGCCATCTCGAAAGCAATGAGTCGCCCTCACGCACTTCTTCAAGACTGGCTTGAGCAAGAGGTGCTCTACTTTCTGGGCGGCTTCGGCCCCACCAGACCACACGTGACAGATGGCCTTTGGGCACGTTTCCTGCACGCCGATCAGGGCAAGCGAGCGCTTCGGCGGAACCTGCTTGTTGCGTATCTGTACACCAGCCCTGAGCACGACTCGCGGAAAATCTCCGGAGGAGAGATCGGTGACGCTAAGTACGGGAGACTAAGGTTCGAGTCGACACGGCTGAACAGGGTCAAGTGGAGTTCCTGCGAAGTTACTGAGCTCTCAGCACATGATGGGGTGTGGAAGGGGGTCACGTTCGAGAACTGTCAGATCAGAACGCTTGCGCTAGAGCGCGGAAGTTACGGACTGGACTGGGATGCCGCTTGGGGCGAGACCCTGGACATCAAGCAGGCGAAAGCCGACGTGCACCTTGAAGATAGCCGGATCGACGCGATCCAGGTCGACGGCGGAACGCTACAGCTTAGAGGGGAGAAGCTGGCGACAGTCGGGGCGCTGAAAGCGCGCGACAGCAACATCTTGGTCGCGTTTGAGTCGGGCGACGCGATTAGCGAAGTGAAGGTCGACGACGGCGTTCTCGAGGTCACGCGTGCTTGCACGCAAGGGCTGAGCGTCTCCCGCTCGATCGTGGTGCTTCGCGGCATGGTCAGCGCGCCACCGGGGTGGAACTTGATGAACAGCCTTATACGGCTGGCAACTGATCCCGACGCGCCGCGCGTGCGTGGTGGCCGGTATCTGGGCGAGCTCGATGAGGAGTGCATCCTCGTGGCAGATGAGCCGTTTGTGGTTGCGCAGCTCGGGGAAGTCTCTTGCGGCGTATTCGGCCGTATGGATCTCCGAGCCGCGGGACGAGCCTCGCGTGAACCCGCCTGCTGGGGGGTTCTCGATGTTGGTGAGCTGCCTGGACCGCAACCGCCGAGCATTCTCCGGTTGAACCGGCTGATTCTCGTCTCGTCTCTCTGGCGGACCGCCGAATCAAAAGAGGGCGGCGTCCTGCATCCGTTTGCTGCGCTGACGGCCCTCGGGCAAGGCAAGTTTCGCGGAGCACGGCCACCGACCAAACGACTTCAGACCTTGATGGAAGCAGCGCGGGCGGCTTACCGTGACCTCTTCGTTGAGGCAGAGAAGACGGTCCAAGTCACTGAGGAAGGCGCTCTTGAGATCCGCAGATGACGAGATGCTCTTCGAGTCGCGCAGATCTTCACGCCTGGATCGACCCGGGCGGCCGGTCAGTGGCCGTGTTCTGTCTGTGTTCTGTTTTGAACGGACCGGCTTGAAATGGTGGTTCGCGATTGGGCTCTACAGAGCCAAACCCGACCTAACTGGAACCGCGTAATCTGGCTGGGGGCCGGGCGGTTTCTCCGCCTAACTCCCCTTCGCCCACTCCCCGATCGGGGCCTCGTGGGCTTCGCTACGCCATTCGTAGTTTTCGGGCATGCCTTCGGTCAGCTGGTCGTGTTCGACCGAGTAGATGATCGTTTCGGCCTTGCTGTACCAGTAGGAGATTCCCCCGCCGAGCGGGAGGAAGTCGAGGTAATACGTTTTGCCTTTGACGATCGGTACGTGCAGGCCGCTGACGCTGACGATCGATTCGGCGCCCGGTTTGCCGTGGTAGGTGCCTTCGCCCATGATTTTCCCGGGTTTGCCGTTGGCGCCGGGTTCCTCGATCCCGAGCACCAGCGAGGTCGCTTCGCCTTCGCCTTCGACGCTGTAGGCGTAGGACGTTTCGAAGAAGATCTGTTCGACGGTGCCCGACTTCGCGGCGACGAACTTGATCGGGGTGATTTCCCGCTGCTTGGAGTCGCCGCCGTTTTCGTGTTCGAGCTGCTCCCCGATCAGCACCGAGCGGGGCGGTTCGCTCGCCCCCGAGCCGGTCCTGACCATCAGCGCTTCGCCCTTCGCGGCGATCGACTGTTCGGGGCCGGAGTACGGTTCGGCGGCGAGGTCGATCGTCGCGAACTGCTTGGTGACGACGTTGACGTCCTGGGTCTGGCGAGCCGTGATCGACCCTTGGATCGTCGCCGTGAGCCCTTCGCAGGTGAAGGTCGCGATCACGCCTTCGGGGCCGGGGTGAGCTTCGCTTTCGAGCGTGACCGCGACTTCGGGCGCTTCTTCGATTTCCGAGAGCGTGCCCTTCAGTCCCGTGATCGTGATTTCCCCTGACTTCGCGCTCGCGGTCGTGCAGGCTTTGCTGCCGAGCGCCACGCATTTCTTGAACGTGAACGAGACGCCTTTCTCGAGGTTCGGGAGCGCGGGGGTGCCGGTCTCGGCGCTCGAGGCGCACTGCACGGCGACGCTGCCGAGCGTGCTCGCGACGTTGAGGGTGCTCGCGCCGCCCTTGCCCTTGAAGCGCTTGCCTTTGCCGATCCCTTCGCGCAGTTCGTATTTGCCCCCGCCCTGCACTTCCGAGGCCGCTTCGCAGTTCTTGGCCGAGTAGTTGCCGGTGAAGACGCCGCCCAGCTTGGGCGCCTTGCCGCATTCGTACCAGGTGGGGGTCGCCGCCCCGGCGCCCGCCGCGAGCGCCGCGCTCGCCGCCAGCGTTCCCAGCACGCAGGTCACTGCTCGTGCGATGCGCTTCATCCCTCGCTGCTCCCTCTGCTCGGTTGGATCGACCGTGCCGGGAGGGCCCCCATCTGTCAGCCCACCGTGGCCGCCGATCGTCGACCATCCCGGTCGATCTTCGGTCAGAGTGGCACAAATCTGACCGGCGGTCAACGTTTCTGAGGAGCGACGTGGGCTCACGCGAACACCGGTTCGCGCTCGGCGGGTTCGGGGGCGGGCTCGATCGCCGGGTCGGGATCGGGCGGCGCGGCGGCGCCGGGCGGGCCGGCCTCCCCGAGCGGCCGCGCTCCCGTCAGGCGGGCCGCCTCGGGGGCCGGCGAGGGCTCGCGCAGCGCGAGGATCATCGCGGCGACGAAGAACAGCATGTAGGGCACGTGGGGGAAGGAGAGGACGTCGAACAGCGCGCTTCCGATCGCGACCGAGGCGACCGTCGCGACCGCGGCCAGCGCGAGCGAGGAGCGGCGCGGATCGTGACCGGAGCGATCTCGTATCAACGGTCGCGCGGCGCTGATCATCGCGCCGAAGATGAGGATGTAGAGGATCGTCCCGATCGCCCCGACGGTGATCAGCAGGTCGAGGTACTGGTTGTCGAGGATCCGGTACTTGTGCGGGTCATAGCTCTCATAGCCGCGGCCGAGCAGCGGATGGCGCAGCAGGTCGGGGGTCACCGCGTCGTAGCGGGCCGTGCGATCGGTCGTCGTCAGGGCGCTGTTGATGTGACCCGGTTCGAGCTGGCTGACGACCGAGCCGAGCGCGCCCGGGGAGAGGAAGTGGACGATCACGAACAGCACCACAGCGAGCCGCCCGACGGTGCGGAGCACGTCGCGGGGGCGGTAGAAGGCGAGCAGCAGGATCACCGCGCCGGGCACGACGAGGCTCGACTTGCGGGCCGTCGCGACGCCCCCCGCGATCAGGATTCCGACGGCGATCGTGTAGAGCATCCGCCGGCGCTTGGTCGCCGCGTCGATCGCGCCGAGGATCGCGAACGGGAGCACCATCGAGAACATCGCCGCGAGCTCGAGCGGCTGCAGGGTCGGGCCGTAGATCGTCAGGCGCCCAATCGAGTCGATCGTGTCGAGCTCTTCGGGCTTCGTGACCGGGAGCACCTTGCCCCACAGTTCGTAGAAGACGTTGTAGTGCCAGCGGTACTCGACGATCGTGCCGAGCGCCACGACGCAGCCGAGCGCGACCATCAGGGCCGCGAAGCGCGCCACCTCGCGGGGACGCAGGACCGACGCGGTTATGCAGAAGAAGACGACGTAGGAGATCAGCAGCGCGAGCTTCTTGACCGTCAGTTCGACCTCGCCGAGGTTCGAGAGGGCGTGGCCGTTCAGCGCGACGCTGAGCAGGCACGCGGCGAGGAACGCGAGCACCGCGACGTGCACGCGGCCGAAACGCACGCGGGGGCGGGCGGCGCCGCTCACGACCGCCACCGAGGCCGCCCAGAACATCGCCAGGGCGATCAGGACGGGGCGGTCGAGGGTCCCGTTGACGCCGACGTGGATCGGCAGGTTGATCGAGTCGAACGGGACCAGGAACATCATCCCGATGAACCCCGCCAGGGCCCACGGGAGCACCCGCCGGGTGTGAGGCCATTCGTCGCTGCCCGGCGGCTCATCGTCGAGGCGATCGAGCCGGTCGATCTGAAGCTGGGTCGCACGCGCGCGGGCGCGACGGCGCGAGCGGGCGAGGATCAGGCTCGCGCCGAACGCGAGCACGAGGCCGAAGACGAGCCCCATCAGGTCCCAGCGCGCCCCGGGGTCGACGACCCCGCCGGTGGGCGGCCCGAGGGCGCGGATCACGACCGCGGTGCCGTTCGGCTGGGGGTGTTCGCGCTCCTGGGCGGAGACGTGGTCTTTGAGCAGTTCGCGGGCGGCCGCGACGATCGCGCGAGCGGCGCGGAACGTCGGCGCCTGGGCGTAGAGCGTCACGACCGGCGTCGCGCCGTTGACGTCCGCGAGCAGCCGGTAGTCGGGGTTGACCGTGCGGGGTTCCGGCAGCGAGGGGAGTTCGCGCGCGTAGTTGGTTCGGTCGAGCAGCAGCGTGAACGGGCCCGACGCCTGGATCGACTTCGCGCCGAGGCCGATCTCGCGGCCGATCGTTTCGGTTGCGGCGTGGCTGCGCAGGTACAGGACGTAGCCGAGCGCGATCTGGGCGCCGAGTTCGGACTGGTACTGGGTGATCGCCCGCTCGTCCGCGAGGACCGAGCTGGAGCTGTCGACGAGCAACTGCTCGCGGGCGGCGCCGAGCGTGACGCCGCGCGGGTGCAGGCCGGGCGGGGCGAGCGAGGGGCGGAAGCCGACGAGCAGGGCCGCGAGAGCGGCCGCCAGGAGCAGCGCGACGGCTGCGCCCGACCGCCGCCACCGGGAGCCCCGGGGCGGCGCGGAGGCTTTCATCGCCGGCGCTCGCCGGAAGCCATGTGCGCCGGCGGGTTACCCTGCGCGACCGACTCGAGGTGGGCGTCCAGGTCGGCGCCGAGCCGGTCGAGCTCGCGGTCGCGGCGGCGGACGCTCTCGAAGCCGAGGATCGCGAGCAGCCCCGCGATCAGGACGCCCAGGAAGGCCGCCACGGTCAGCGTGCCGCGCGAACCCCCGCTGACGGGGCCGACCTGCGCGGGCCCGAGCTGGCGGAGCGTCACGCGGTCGCGTTCGGGCGTCTTGCCTTCGCGCTGGATCCCCGCGATGTAGCTCTGGACGCCCGGGTAGACCGCGGCGGCGAGCTTGGCGGCCGCGTCGGTGGTGGGCGCCTGCACGGTCGTCGTGATGACCGGCTCGTTCTGCTGGGCGACGAAGGAGAGGCGGTAGACGGCCTTCTCGGCGACGATCTGGTTGCTGCGGGCCTCCGCGGGCGTGATCACGTTCAGCGATTCGGCGCTGCCGCTGTAGGGGCCCTGGGCGGTGACCTGGCCTTCGGGGACCCCGGCGGCCTTGGCGATCGACTGCACGACGGCCTGGCTGGTCATCACCTGGGCGAAGACGCCCGCGCGCGAGATCAGGGGGGCCGGGTTCTCGCTCAGGTTCGCGAGCGCCGAGCTGGGCGAGTCGACGAGCAGCTGCACGGTCGCGGCGCCGGTCGTCGTGTTGTGAGTGCTCATCCGCGCCCCGACCGCCGCGCCGATGGCGATCACGGCGACGAGCAGGGTCGCCGCCCAGCGGCGGCGCAGGGTCCTGAGAATCTCGACGACTTCCATCCTGTCTGAGCAACGACACCTACGGCGCGGAACTTTCGAGACCGATTGAAGGTTTCGGCGCGAGGACTGGGGCTTACGGCCCGTTAACGGTCTGTATGGCAATGAAGGCAGTCGTGATTCCGACTTCGAGCGCCGGCTGGGGCCGGGACGGTTCGCTCGCCGCGCCGCTTCAGAGCGTGGCGAACCGGCCGATCCTGTGCCACGTGCTCGAGGCTTTGCGCGGTGCGGCGGTCTCCGGGGCCGCGCTGGTCGCACCGCGCAGAAGCCTCGAACAGCTGCGGGCGGCGGTCGAGGCCGAAGGTCCCGAGGGCCTCGAGGTCGCCTACGTCCCGTGCGGGAGCGGCGGTGACCGTCGCGACCCGCCCGAGCAGGCGCTGCGCGCGGTCGTGGAGATGGTCGGGGATGAGCCGTGCGTGGTCCACGCCGCGGACGGCCTGCTGACCCAGCAGCTCGGGGACCTGCTCGCCCCGTCGCTGGGCGATCGCCGCGCCGACGTCGTCGCGTTCGCGCATCGCTCCGCGGACGGCTCGGCGACGCTCGCCAGCCGCCGGGTGCTGCGCCACGTCCACAGCGCGCTGCGGGCCGGAGCCGGAGACGAGGGCAACGGGCACGGCCCGCTGGAGCTGACGGGCGTGTGCCTGCTCGGCGCGGGCACGGCGCGGCGCCTGGGCGAATCGTCCTGGGCGGCGGGCGAGACGCTCGACCTGCCGACGATCTCCGAGCGCTTCGTGCGCACCGGCGCGCGCGTGCGGATCGAGCCGGCGGTGGGCTGGCTCCCGTACGGCGGCGCGACGAGCGAGCTGCTGGCGCTGAACCGCTACCTCCTCGACAGGCTCCCGGGCGAGGCGCTGACGGGCGAGGGCGTGGAGGGGTCGAACCGCCTGGAGGGAAGCGTCGTCGTGCACCCGACCGCGTCGGTGAACTCGAGCACGCTCGTCGGTCCCGCGATCGTCGGCGCCGGAGCGATCGTGCAGGACGCCTACATCGGCCCGTACACGTCGATCGGCGCGGGCGCCCACATCGAAGGCGCGGAAATCGAGCGCTCGGTGATCCTCTCGGGGGCGCGCATCACCCATATCGGCGGTCGCCTCGTCGGCAGCGTCGTCGGCCGCGACGCCCGCATCTTCCGTGACTTCTCGATGCCGCGGGCGATGCGCCTGAGCGTCGGCGACGGCGACGAAGTGGCGCTGTGCTGATCGGCGACGGACGGGAGCGACCGGGCGACGGGCGCGGCCCGCTGCGGGTCGCGATGGTCCACCTCTCCGACTTCGTGCTCGACTCGCGGATCCAGCGCCAGGCGCGGGCGCTGGCCGAACGTGGCGACGAGGTCGACCTGGTCTGCGTCGGGGAGCCCGATGAGATCCGCGTGGGGGAGGGGGTCATCCGCGTGCACCCCGTCGGCAAGGACAAGGCAGCGGGTGGCGCATCCTCCTACCTGCTCGGGTACGGGAGCTTCCTGCTGAAGGCCGCGCGGCGGCTGACCGCGCTCGACTCGCAGCGTCCCTACGACCTGATCGAGATCCACAACATGCCCGACCTGCTCACCGCGGCGGCGCTCGTGCCGCGACTGCGACGCGGGACGCCGGTGATCCTGAACGTCCACGACACGTTCCCCGAGCTGTTCTCGACCAAGTACGGGCGGTCGGAGGGCGATCTGAGCGAACGGGTGCTGAAGCTCGAGGAGCGGGTCAGCGCGATGCTCGCGAGCCACGTCGTGACGGTCACCGACCAGGCGAGATTGAGGCTCGAAGGGCGGGGCGTGGGGCGGGGGCGGACGACCGTCGTGATGAACTCGCCCGACGAGCGGGTCTTCGGGCCGGCGCGCGAGCCGGTGCGGCTGCCCGCGGAGGGGCCGCTGCGGCTGCTCTACCACGGAGGGTTGGCGCCCCGCTTCGGGGTGCAGACGCTGATCGAAGCGGTGGGGCGGCTGCGGGAGACCGTGCCGCGGGTGGAGGTGCGAATCTGCGGGTCTGGGGAAGACCGGGACGCTTTGGCGGAGCTTGCGGCGCGGATCGATCCCGAGCGGATCGACGTGGCGGCCGAGCCTGTGCCTTTCGCGGAGATCCCGGCCGAGCTCGAGGCCGCCCACATCGGGGTCGTGCCGACGCTCCACGACCGCTTCACCGAGCTGCTGCTGCCGGTGAAGCTGCTCGAGTACGTGCACATGGGGCTGCCGGTCGTGGCGTCGCGGTTGCAGGGGATCGGGTCTTACTTCACGGAGGGGGAGCTGACAGCGTATGTGCCCGGGGAGCCGGAGGATCTAGCGCGGGCTGTTGAGACTGTGTGCGGAGATCCGCAGGGGGTCGCCGAGCGGGCAGGACGCGCGGCGGCGCAGCTTGCCGA
Organism: Solirubrobacteraceae bacterium; assembly: GCA_035571915.1. GTDB lineage: Bacteria > Actinomycetota > Thermoleophilia > Solirubrobacterales > Solirubrobacteraceae > Palsa-744. The sequence continues at coordinate 28,848 of DATNBM010000111.1, forward strand.
GATCGCTTGGGAGCGGCAGCGCGAAGGGTATTTGGCGCTGGTGGATAAGCTTTGCGGGCGGTATCCGACAGGCGAGGTCGAGACGCAGGTTGGCGAAACTGCCGGAGCGTTCGCCTAGTTAGCAGGCCGAGTTAGTCGTCGTCAGGCTCAGCGATTCGACGCTTCGCCTGCCCGACCGCCAGCCGAACGATCTCTTGGGTGGAAGCTGGACCGCCAGCTTCGTCTTGGCACAACCTCGCCACAGCTGCGTCGTCAAGGACGCCTGTCTCGGCAATGGCAGAGCCGATCGTCTTCTCGAGCACGTGCCACCCAGGAGTGGAGTACCGATTCTCCGCGTTCCGCCGCTTTAGGCGTATGACTGCTCTAGCGATCTCTCGCGCGGGGCTAGACATCATGGGCTCCCATCAGGCAAGCTGCCGTATTAGTGGATCGCCGAGGCTTCGGTGCAACTCAGACTCGTAGAACGCTCGCAGGCGATCCGCCGCACGGGAGGCGTACACACGCACGTGTGCCGACGGAACACTTCCGTTAAGCCGTTTCTCCGCGATCTCGCTAGGAAGTAGGCCTTCGACGTGCCGGGCCCAAAGAAGTTGACGCTCTGTTGTTGAAAGCCGTCGCATTGCGCTAGCCAACGCGGCCCGCTCCTCCTTGGTTCTCGGAATGGCGAACGTCTCAAGGTTGCCGCGTTCCTCATGCGTGGGAGCCCCTACCGGGATGTCCAGTCTGGTCGCGGCCCGTCGGAAGTCGATCACTGCGTAGTGGGCTTGGTTAAAGACCCAGGTACGGAACGCGCTCTGGGCAGAATCGAACTTGCCGATCCGCTCGTAGACGCGGACCAAGACATCAGTCCAGACCTCAACGACGTCATCCTCGCTTCCGGCGAGTCGTCGGCGAATAAACGCTGTGAGATAAGGTTCAAAGGCTGCTGCGACTATCTCAAGGGCTCGGTCGCGCCCTGGCCCCGACGAACGGAGAAGGGTCACGATCTGACACGTCGCGCTTGGTTCCTGTTGTTGGAGTGCTCTTGCAAGCGAAGCTGCCTCATTTGGCCCCGGTATGTCACCTTCAGACATGCTTACCGGTCCTCCTTAGCAAAGCGTCGAGCAAAGGCGAGCTCCTCAGTGATGTCTTGAGACTCGGGATCGACAACGGCCGCCCTGCCGAACCAATCGACCGCAGATTCACTGTCACGATAGACGCCGAGATGTACCCACGCAAACACTCTTTGTATGGCCGAGCATCTAGGGGCAGCGCTCGCAGCTGACTCGGCCCGCTTGGCGAATTCGTCAGCGCTGTAGAGTCCTGACAGTGAGTCATATGCGAGCGCTTGGGCCTCGAGGAATGCTGAGAAATCAGCGGAAGTCACCGGGGCGGTATTCCATGTCGGGCGCGAAGGTCTCCACCCTGTGACGGGCGGCGTCGCAAATACCATAAAAGCTCCGTGAGGAGCGTCGGCTCGTCCTACAAGGTCACGAACAATGCGAGCGGACGCGGCATACTCTTTGTATAGAGAGCGGATGTAGGCGCCGTTGTACTCGAGCAGCACGCTCGAAAGCTCATGCGCGGCAGTGTGGGGCTCGAATTCGGTGCGAGCCTGGATCAGCGCGTCGCGGGCGCCGTGCGCATCGCCGCGTACGGCGCGCAAGAACGCCAGTCGAGAGAAGAGATCGCCGACTGCCTCGTTGTCGGCCATTGGGTACCGGCCTGTCATTGCCGCGCGCTGTACGTTCGGCAGAACGTCCTCGATCAGCGCAATCGCTCCGTCGAGGTTCGCGTTGGCGAACTCCACCGAGACCTGGGTGGCAATACGATAAGGGGCTAGAGCGGCGAGGTATTCCTGTGCAGTTCTAGCCGAGATACTCACGCCTTCGATCTGTGTGACCTCGACATTCACAGAAGCAAGGCTCTCTTGAACCGACTTCTGCCACTCGGTCAATACGGCGAGAATATCCCCGTTGCTCATAGACCCAGTCGCGTCGGACAACGAAGCAACGTGTGTTTCTTCCATCGGGAATGACCCTTCGGTACCGAACGCTACGCGAAGTGAGAGCCTGAGGAAAACGAGCCCCGCTGCTCGACCGGCACCGCGCCCAGATGGCACATTGACTGCGTAGAAGTCCCCGACGTCTGTCATACGGGGCGCGTCGTCTTGGCCCGCCGCAATGGCGAAGTTCTGTAGCCACGTAGGCGGACCTTGCCTCTTGTTTTGACCGTCGACGTCTATTCGCCCGGCAACCTCCGGAAGGTCGGTTTGCACGACTGGCACCGCGCGGCGCATTCGCTGCATGAGCTCGTATCCAACGTAGGCGCCGTATGTGGGGTGCGGACCAGTGTGGAGGTGGGGAGCCACGCCGCGGTCTTGCGCGAGCGCGGCGACGAACACGCGCGCCAATGCGCCGCCGTGGATATCGAACCGGCCGTCGACCTCGGTTAGGACGCCGTACTCTTCGAGTCGCTCGAGTGTTTGCTTCAGAGCATCATGACGTTCGGCGCTATTCGCTGCGATCTCGGAGATTGCACATCCCTCGCGGAGACAGAGCGCTGTCGCGAGCTCAGCGAGCGACAACTCCTCGAACTCCGTCAGCAGCGCGACCATCTCGATGTCTGTATCGGCAAGCTCTTCAAACCGTGAGAAGCGCGTGCTGAGGTCCTCTGCCCGGTTTCCGATCTCGTCGAGACCGAGCTGTCTCAGCTCCTTCACGGTGCGGCGTATAGCTTCAGCGTTGAGAGCGAGCGGCTCGAGAGGCGGCGTCTCGTCCCACGCGTAATGAGCGAGCATCGCAAGCAGATACGGCGACCCGCCGGACGCGCGTGAGAAGTCGGCGACCGCATTCTGGCTTGGCGGAACAGCTCCTCTGGCCTCGCGGATTCGGAGATACAGGTATGTGAGCACCTGGAATTGGTCAGAGAACACCTCCAGAGTCCACTTTCGTGCCTTGGTGAGCAGCGGCGCGTAGCTCCTGGCGATTTCGTCAAGGAAACTTGGTTCGCCGGCAATGACAAACATCCAATGGTCAAGCCTCTCCATAAGAGTTGCGAGTGTTTGGAGGAGCTCATCGGCGTCGTTCAGTAGCTCGGCACGGTCGATCAGGACGACGAAGCCCTTGCACCCATTCGATGCGGCGGTCTTGCCCAACCTCTCTAGGACGTTGACGAGTCCCGCGGGGTCCTTCGCGAGCTTCTCGCTGTTCGCTGGGAATGGGATTGCGTCTCCGAACTCGCTGGCTTCGACATACGCGAGGTCCACGAGCAACGAGAGAACGCGGGATGGGTCGTCAGCAAGGGCGTCCGTAAGCGGCAGCACTACCGGCACGAAGGCGTTTAGCCGAGCCATGCTCTCAACGAGGTTCAAGACGCTCGTCTTGCCGACCCGAGCGGGCCCCGAAATCAGGAAGTGGGTTGGGTTTCGTGCTCCGAGTCGATCGACCGCCTCACCCAACTCGTCGCGTAGCTGGTGTCGCCCTGCGAAGAGCGCGGCGTCGCGTACCGGGCGACGAAAGTCGAAGGGGTTGAGATCGGTGTCATGCTCGGACTCTGGCGGCATCTCGGCTCCTAGAACTTATCCGCGCGGTCCGGCACCCGCGTAACAGTGATCGTCGTTCTCGCCGCATCCTAGACGGTTCGGACGATTGGAATGTGGTGTCGTGCGCTGGGGGTCCTCCGCAAGCACCTAAGGGCTTGCGGAGCGTACCTATCGCCATGTGCTGGGCGCCCCGGGCCACCGGCCGGCAGATGTCCACCTGACGAACCTCGGCTTCACCGCTGGTGCGTTGGCGAACAGCGTGTGCTTTGGACGGACGGCCCTGCCTTTACGGTGAGGCAAGGAGGCTACCCCCGGCCCAAGTCCTGTGTCGGGCGCCGGCGCGGGCAGCCGGCCCACGTATGAGGGTAGTCGGGTCGTGTCGGGCTAGTCGCGCCGCTTCTCCGACGATGCGCTAGCCCTAGCCAGCACCTCCCCCGCGACCTCCTCCGCCATCCGCAGCACCGACTCCCCGTTGAGCAGCCGCGGGTAGATCTGACTCGCGCTCGCAAGCCCCAACCCGCCAACCCCCTCAGGCCAAACCGGCGCCACGCGCGGCTCGTGCCCCCGCGCGTGCACCGGCTCCACCAGCGGCGCCCGCTGCACGGTCCAGTCCACGACGTCCTCGTCGGTGAAGTCCGGGACCAGCTTCCTGAGCATCTCGGTGAAGCGCCGGTACACGGACTCGTCGTCCTCGGTGAACTCGGGCGCGCTCGCCTCGCAGTACTTCGGCAGGTACGCGAGCCGCAGCCCGTCGGTGTGCTCGGTCCCCACCACGTGGGAGGTCTCGACGACCGTCGTGATCGGGGTCGGGTCGCAGATGTTGATCGAGTAGTAGGGGGTCAGCGAGCGGTTCAGCTTCAGCACCAGGCAGACGACGCCGAGGTAGCGCTCGGGGTAGGCCGAGAGCAGTCCCTGCATCCCCTCGGGCAGCAGCCTTCGAAGCGCGGGCGGCTGCAGCGTCACGATCGTCTGGTCGAACTGAAGCGCCTCGCCGTCGACCTGCACGCCGGTCGCGTTCCCGTCGGAGTCCAGCACGAGCGTTTCGACGCCCGCGCCGAGGCGGATGTCGGCGCCGAGCTCGCGCGCCCGCTCGGCTGCAGCCAAGACCAAGGTTTCGTGCCCGCCGCGAAGCGCGCCCATCTTCTCGCCCTCGCCCCTGCCCTGCCGGGCCGAGCGCATCCGGTTCGTGCGCGCCCACAGGTACGTGGCGGGCAGTTCGGAGTGCTTGGAGTCGAAGCGCGAGTTCAGGAGCGGCTTCCAGATCCGCTCGTAGACCTCCCGGCCGCACGTGCGCCGCAGCCAGTCGTGCAGCCCCACGTCCTCGAGCGAGGCGTGGTCGCGCCGCAGCTGACAGCGCAGCACGAAGGACGCCAGGCGAGCCCGGCCGGCGACGGAGAGCGGGCTGAAGCGCGCGAAGTCGCCGATCCCGTTGAAGGGGTGCATCTCGCCGTCGATGAAGAAGCCGACCCCGACGGGGTGAAAGCTCAACTGGTCGGTCAGCCCGAGCTCCTCGGTGAGCGCGAGCATGCGCTCGTCCGAGGGCACGATCACGTGGTAGAAGCGGTCGACCTTGTGCCCGCCGAAGTCCATCGCGCCGGCGAGGCCGCCCGGGGTGGGGGCGCGCTCGAGCAGCGTCACGCGAGCGCCCGCCTGCACGAGGCGGAGCGCGAGCGTCGTGCCGAGGACCCCGGCCCCGACGATCCCGACGTGCGGGCGCGGGTCGTCTCCGGCGCCGGGTCCGGGGGCGACTGTGGAGGGCGCGGCCATCGGATCAGCCGCCGTTGACGGCGCGGAGCGGCGTGACCGTGCCGGACTGCTCGCGCTGTGCAGCAGCCGCCTGCCGCTCGGTGCCCAAGGGCGACATCGGAGGCGGCTGGATCCGCCCGACGAGGTGCGCGGCCATCAGGCGTCCGTAGGCGAGCACGGTCGGGCGTAGGCTCATCTTCGAGGCCCCGAGGCGCCGCGACCAGTCGTTGACGGTCGAGACCTCGGAGACCTTCGCGCCCGCGTTGTAGAGCTTCAGCAGCAGCTCGACGTTGGCGGCGAAGCCGGGCTCGCGGACGAGCAGGTAGCCGTAGGTCTCCGCGGCGCGGCGCAGCGTCCCGGCGCGGTAGATCCGGTAGAGCGAGGAGAGCGTGTGGATGTCGCGCAGCCCGCCGATGTAGCGGAAGACGTTCGAGACGCTCTTCGAAGCCGCGAGGCGCCACGGGGCGACCCCGACGATCCTCCCGCCGGGGGCGTAGACCGAGGCGAGCACGACGTCGTCGCCCGAGCGGAACCGCTCGAGCATCCGCGGCAGGTCGGTCAGGTCGGAGGTGTTGTCGGCCTCCAGGGTGACGATCGCGTCGTCGTCCTGGGACTCGCCGAGCGCGGCCCGCAGGCCCGAGTTGATCGCCTCGCCGAGCCCGCGGTTGACGGGGTGGCGGACGATCGCGATCGGCAGGCCGCGGCCGTGCTCTTCGATCGCGGCGGCGGTGCCGTCGGTCGAGCCGTCGTCGACGAAGATGATCCGCGCGCCGAGGTCCCGCGCGACCGGCCCGAGGTCGGCCAGCAGGTTCGGGATGTTCTCGCGCTCGTTGTAGGCGGGGATGACGAAGCGGATCATGTTCGGACCTCCTGGGCTCTCAGGCCGCCACGGGCAGCGGCGCGGGTGTGTCGAGCAGCGTGACGGGAC
>DATNBM010000112.1:0-35938 GCA_035571915.1 Solirubrobacteraceae bacterium
GCTGTAGTAGCGGGCGAACCGGTAGCCGGTGCTGGCGAGCTTGAGCGCGAGCGGTCCGATCAGGAGCAGGCCGAGGAACAGATGGAGCCAGGTGAGCTGGCCGATCCGCACGATCGTCACGCCGAGCACGGCGAGCAGCACGAACAGCAGCGCGCCGGTCTGGACGGTCAGGCGCTCGTTGCCCTCGGTGCCGCCCCCGAACAGGCTTCGGCGGGGACGCTCGCTGGCGGTGCGCTCGGGGGCGATGCCCGGGCCGCTCGCGGGCAGCGACCGGCCCGCGCTCGCGTCGAGCGCCGTGAGCTCCATGCCTCGGTGCGGTCGTCCGTGGTCGGCCATCTTCTCCCGAGCAGTCTCGGCGGGATCGGTAAGACGTCCTTAACCATCGGATGAGAGACCTCTTGAAATGCCGTTTTGCAGGACAAAGGCGATCGTGGCCTCCAGCCGGATCCCTATGCTGGGCGCGATGAGCAACGGCTCCGAGCAACCGGTCGAGACGTCCCCGGAGGCCGGCGCGAAGGTCCTCCTGATCGAGGACGAACCGGGGATCGTCGACTTCGTCACGCGGGGCCTTCAGGGCGAAGGGTTCGCCGTCGAGGCCGAGACCGACGGGCTCGCCGGCGAGGAGCGCGCGCTGCGCGAGCAGTTCGACATCGTCGTGCTCGACCTGATGCTCCCGGGCAAGAGCGGGATGGAGATCCTCGCGACGCTCCGCGCGGCCAAGCCCGAGGTACCGGTCATCGTCCTGACAGCGAAGGGGGAGGTCGAGGACCGCGTCGCGGGGCTCGACGCGGGCGCGGTCGACTACCTCGTCAAGCCCTTCTCGGTCGCTGAGCTGTCGGCGCGGCTCAGGGCCCAGCTGCGGACGGCCGCGCTGGGGACGACGACGCGGCTGGCGGCGGAGGACGTCGAACTCGACCTGCTCTCGCGGAAGGTGACGCGGGCGGGCACGCCGGTGGCGCTGTCGAGCACCGAGTTCGAACTGCTCGCCCACCTGCTGCGCAACCGCGGCCGGGTCGTCACCCGCGAGGAGATCCTGAGCGCCGTGTGGGGCTACCAGCACGATCCGGCGACGAACATCGTCGACGTCTACATCGGCTACCTGCGCCGCAAGCTGCGCCGCCCGGACAGCCCCGCCCCGATCCACACGGTGCGCTCGGTCGGCTACCGGTTCGGTCGTGCGGGGCGCTAGGCGGCTGCGGCCGCTCGAGCTCCGGTGGCTGCTGGCGGCGTCCGTCGCCGCCGTCCTGATCCTCTCCTCGGCGTTCATCTTCATAGCCGTCTACGGCGAAACCGGCAGCCAGCTCCGCAACCAGATCGACACCGAGATATCCGGCGACGCGAGCGAGCTCGCGCGCTCCCTCGCGAGCTCGAGCGCGGGATCGACGAGCAAGCTCCGCAACGTCGCCGCGGCCTACATCCGCGCACAGCCCTTCAGCGCGAGCTCGACGCTGCTGTTCGTGATCGTGCCCGGGACCGCGACGGTCACGAACCGGCCCGAGCTGTTCAGCGTGCGCACCCCCGACGACGGCGAGTCGGCGGCCGCCCAGGCCGAAGAGAACCGCCTCTCGGCCGAGCTCCTGCGGAAAGCGGACGGGTTCGCGACGGTGCGAATGCCGGACGTCGGCTCGCTGCGGCTGCTGCGCCGGACCGTCCACGTGCGGGCGCGCGGAGCGCGGCCCGCGCAGGATGTGCGGATCGGCGTCGGCGAGCCGCTCGCGTCGGTCTCCCGCGCCCAGGACGTCGTCTCGCGGGCGTTCCTCGTCGGTGGGCTGATCGCGCTCGCGGCGGCCTTCCTCGCGGCGCTCGCGATCGGGACGCGCCTGTCGAACCCGATCCGAAGGATGGCCTCGCTGGCCCGCCAGGTCGACGCGGGAGACCTCCACCACCGCATCCACGACACCGACCGGGGGGCCCGCGAGGTCCGCGCGCTGGCGGAGTCCTTCAACCACATGCTCGACCGTCTCGCCGACGCCTTCGCGGGGCAGCGCGCGTTCGTCGCCGACGCCTCCCACGAGCTGCGCACGCCCCTGACGGTGATCCGGGGCCAGCTCGAAGTGCTCGCCGCGCAGGACCACCCCCCGGAGGACGAGGTCCGGCGGGTCGAGCAGCTCGTCCAGGCCGAGGTCGCCCGGATCACGCGCCTGGTCGACGACTTGCTGCTGCTCGCGCGCAGCGAGCAGACCGCGTTTCTGGAGATCGAGCGTGTCCCCCTCGATCAGTTCGTGGGCGACCTGTGGGACGGCTTCACGCTGCTCGACGAGAAGCGCGTCTTCGAACTGGGGCCGGTCCCGGCGGGAACGCTGCAGGCGGACCCCGACCGCCTCGCCCAGGCGCTTCGCAATCTCGTCACGAACGCGATCGCCCACACGACCCCGGACAGCGGGCGGGTCCTGCTGCACGTCGAGCGGGCCGGCCCGGGCTGGGTCCGCTTCGTCGTTCAGGACGACGGGCCGGGGATCCCCGAGGAGCAGCGCGAGGCGGTCTTCGACCGCTTCCACCGCACCGACGCGGGCAGAGCCCGGGCGGCCGGCGGGACGGGCCTCGGCCTGGCGATCGTGAAGGCGATCGCCGAGGCCCACCATGGCCGCGTGCGAGCGACGAGCAGCGCGCTCGGCGGCGCGCGGATCGAGCTCGAGCTGCCCGGCTTCCTCCCCGCGCCGCATCGGGTCGAGCGCCCGCAGCCGAGCAACGCGTAGCCGTGGGCAACGCGCCGAACGTGGCTGGAACGCCGGCCCGCACATGTGCGGGCCGGCACAGAATCCAGATGAGGCTCTAGGTCCCCGCGTACATCAACGAGCCGGGCGTGGTCAGGTTCTCGCCCGTCTCGAGCAGCGTCTTCAGACCCGAGAGGATCATCGGCCAGCCGCCGTAGATTTCTTCGTTGGCGCCCTCGCGGAGCTGGTCGTGGACGACCCGCAGGCGGCACGAGTCCCCGACCGGCTCGATCTCCCACGTCACCCGCGAGGTGCCTTCGGCCGCGACGTCCTCGCTCCAGCGGGCGTTGTAGCTCTGCACGAGCCGCCGTGGAGGCTCCACCTCGAGGTTCTCCCCGTCCATCAGCGTGCCCCCGCGGGGATGGTTCCCGGCGTAGGACGAGCCAGGGGTCCAGTCAGACTGCACGGCCACGCCGAACGTGTAGCGGCCGCGCAGCTCGGGGTCGGTGATCGCCTCCCAGAGGCGCTCCGGCGTCGTCTTGATGTAGATCTCGAAAACCTTTTCCATCGTCTGCTCCTCGATCGTTCGCTTCAGCCCCGTGAGCGTCGCCGCCCAGGGCTCGGAGTACCTGCTCACCCACCGGTCGTGGACGAGCCTGATCGGGACGGGGTTCAGGAAGTGGAGCTTCTCGCGGCCGCTCCTTTTCGTCGTCACAAGGCCGGCCTCCTCGAGCACCTTCAGGTGCTTCATCACGCCGAACCGCGTCATCGGCACGCGCCGCTCAAGCGCCGTCAGGGTCTGGCCGTCCTCGCGATGAAGCTCGTCGAGCAGGCCCCTGCGGGTCGGATCTGCGAGCGCCTTGAACACCTCGTCCACAGCGAGCACTATATGTGACCTTTTGGTCACCTGTCAAGTGGCGGCTAGTCTCCGCTCGGAATGCTGCTCTACGACTCCGCCGTTTCGGGCAACTGCTACAAGGTCCGGCTGCTGCTGAGCAAGCAGGGCGTCGACTTCGAGCGCCGCGAGGTTGACGTCGTCGACCGCTCGGGCCGGATGGAGCTGCTCGGCGCGCTCAACCCCGCCCTGCGCGTGCCGACGCTCGTGCTCGACGACGGCGAGCCGCTGGCCGAGTCGAACGCGATCCTCTGCTACCTCGCCGAGGGCACCGACCTGGTTCCCGAGGACCGCCTCGACCGCGCGCGCGTGATGCAGTGGCTGTTCTTCGAGCAGTACAGCCACGAGCCCTACATCGCCGTCGTCCGCTTCTGGGCCTGCTTCGCCGCCGACCCGCCCGCGAGCGCTGAGATCGAGGCCCGCCGCGCCGGCGGCTACGCCGCGTTGGACGCGATGGAGCGCCACCTCGAGGGCCGGTCCTTCCTCGTCGCCGAACGCTTCACGATCGCCGACATCGCCCTCTACGCCTACACCCACGTCGCCCACGAGGCGGGCTTCGAGATGTCCCGCTACCCGGCGATCGGCGCGTGGCTGGCGCGCGTCGCCGCCCAGCCGGGGCACATCCCGATCACCGCCTGAGCGGACTCAGCCGCCGCGCGCGAAGTCGCGGAAACGCGCGGTCATCCGCTCGTCGCGCGACTCCTCCGCCGAGGCCGCCGCGATGTCCGCTCCGGCGTCGGCGGCGGCGTCGAGGTCGGCGTTCGCCTGAAGGACGGCGCTCTCCATCTCGTGGCGCAGGTCGGACTCGGCCCCGTCCTGCAGATCCTTCACGACGATCCGCCCCCGCGAGACCTTGACGGATCCCCAGCGTGTCGGAGAGCCCTCGCGGGCCAGGCGCTCGAGCACCTCGCCGACGCGTGAGCCCCAGCCCTTCGGAGGCTCCCCGGCCACGGCGACGCGCAGCTCCCCGCCGCTGACCTCGGCCGACTCCCAGTCGATCCGGGGTGAGCTCTCGTTGCGAAGCGGGTCGTCCATCTCTCCTGAGATACCCGCGATCCGGCTCCCGAAGCGGCGTTTGGGGGCACCGGCCGCGGGTAGCAGGCCGGGTATGCGACGCCTGGCAGCGCCTGCCCCTCTCCCGCCGCAGCCCGACCCCGCGCCGCCGGTGCCGCGGCCCACTCCGGTGCCGCCTCTGCCCGGCCCGGACGTGCCCCCGGCGCCCGTGCCGCCGCGGCCCGGCATGGGTACCTGAGCCGCGCGCCCGCCCCCGGCCCGCGGCTCACCCGTCGAGCCCGCCCGACTCAGCGCCTCTTCGCGTCGACCGCTCCCTGCAGCTGGCGCTTGTTCATCCGCGAGCGGCCTTCGATGCCGAGCTGTTTCGCCTCGTTGTAGAGCTGCTCGCGCGTCCGCCCGCGTGGGCCCGGCCGGCCCGAGCGGGTTCCGCCGCGGCTGCTCGCCGACGCCCCCCGTAGCGAGCTGCGCGAGCTCGTCGCGGTTTCGCCGCTGCGCGCCCGTTCCTTGTTGACGGTCCGCGCCGCGATCTCCTCCGCGCGCGCGGTCGAGCGGCCCTGCCGTTTCTCGGACTTCTTGATCTCCTCGTACTGGCGCTCTCGCTTGCTGCCTTTCTTCACTCCGCGTGGCGGCACGGTCTCCTCCTTGCGGTCGGGGTCTGAGGAAGATCTACCCGGCGCCGCCGCGCTCGAAAAGCCGGTTGCGCCGCGCGTCTAAGCGCTCGCCGCTCGCGTCACCTCGGACCCGCAGAAGGCGCACTTCTTCGCCCGCATCGGGATGTCCGAGAGGCATTCCGGGCACGGCGCCGTCTCGGAATCCACGTCGTGCTCGGTGCGCCGACGGGCCATCAGGGCGTTGACAGGCTGAACGACGAAGAAGAAGACGGCCGCCGCGATCGAGACGAACGCGATCAGCGCGTTCAGGAACGAGCCGTATTTGAACTGGCTGTGGTTGATCGTAAACGTCAGGTGGGAGAAGTCCGGCTTGCCGATGATCGCGGCGATGATCGGCGTGATCAGATCGGCCACGAGCGCCGTCACGACCGCGCCGAACGCGGCCCCGACGACGATCCCGACGGCGAGGTCGACGACGTTCCCGCGCAGCAGGAACGTCTTGAAGTCCTTCAGCATCGCTTTCCCCTTCTCGGTTGCCTGCCCCTCCGTCGCGGCGAGCCTACCGGCGCCCGTCACGCGAGCGCGGCGAGCAGCTCCGCGCGAACGGCTGCGAGCGGCGCGGTGTCGCGGCGCGCCCGGGCGAGGATCAGGGCGCCCTCGATCGCCGAGAGGACGAACAGCGCGCGGCGCGCGGCCGCGTCCGCGTCCAAGCCGTCCTCCCTGAGCGCCCGCTCGAGCTCCTCCAGCCACGTCCCGAACACGCGCGCCGCGGTCTCCCGCAGCGGCTCGACGCTCGAGGCCGTCTCCAACGTGACCGTCGCGATCGGGCACCCGTCGCGGTAGCCCGAGCTCTCGAGGCCCGCCGCGAGCGCGTCGATCAGCACGCCGAGCGACGCCGCGGGCCCTCCGGGGCCCGCCATCAGCGCCGCGATCGCAGCCCGCAGCTGCTCCCCGGTCTGCTCCATCGCCGCCACCGCCAGCTCCCGCTTTCCGCCCGGGAAGTGGAAGTAGAGCGAGCCACGGGGCGCGCCGCTCGCGGCGACGATCTCGCTGAGCCCCGTCGCGGCGTAGCCCTGGCGGCGCAGCAGCGCGCCGGTCGCCTCGACGAACGCCCGCCTGGAGGCGCGACCGTGGCGGCGCGTCGCCGTTTCGCCCATCGGCTTATTATACCGATCGGTCTAGCGACGAAAACCGGAAAGAGAGGTAGCGATGGAGCAGCTCGTCTTCACAGGACCCCGCACCCTCCAGTGGCGGGAAGCGCCTGCCCCGCGACTGACCTCCGATCGCGGAGCCCTCGTCCGGCCGCTCGCCGTCGCCACCTGCGACCTCGACGCGCTGATCGTCGAAGGCGGCTCCCCCTTCCCGCCCCCCTTCCCGGTCGGGCACGAGTGCGTCGCGGAGATCGTCGAGCTCGGCGACGACGTCGACGGCCTTCGGCCGGGGCAGCTCGTCAGCGTCCCGTTCCAGATCTCCTGCGGGGAGTGCGCGGCGTGCCTCGGCGGGCGCTCCTCGAACTGCTCCGGCGTCCCGTTCATGTCGACCTACGGCTTCGGGCCGGCCGTCGACGAGTGGGGCGGGTTCCTCTCCGACCTCGTCGCCGTCCCCTACGCCTCGCACATGCTCGTCCCGTTGCCCGATGGCCTCGAGCCGGCCCGCGTGGCGAGCGCGTCGGACAACATCGCCGACGCCTGGCGGGCCGTCGCGCCGCCCCTGGAGCGCGAGCCCGGCGCGCCGGTGCTCGTCGTCGGCGGCGCCGCGGCGGGCTCGATCGGTCTCTACGCCGCCGGAATCGCACGCGCGCTCGGCTCGGAGTGGGTCCTCTACGTCGACCCCGACGAGTCCCGCCGCGCCGCCGCCGAAGCGCTCGGCGCGCAGACGATGGCCTCCCCGCCGAAGCGCCTCGGCCCGTTCCCCGTCACGGTCGACGCGTCCGCCGACCCGGAGCTGCTGAAGCTCGCGCTGCGATCGACCGCGCCCGACGGCGTCTGCACGAGCACCGCGATCTACTTCGCCGAGCCGCCCGCCCTGCCGCTGCTCGAGATGTACACGAAGGGCGTCACGTTCAGGACCGGCCGGGCGAACGCGCGCGAGGCGATGCCCCACGTGCTCGAGCTCGCCGCCTCCGGCGCCCTGCGCCCGGAGCGGGTCACGAGCAGGGTCGTGCCGTGGCGCGAGGCGCCCGAGGCGCTCGCCGAGGGAGGCTGGACGAAGCTCGTCTTCGAACGCTGAGCCCCGACCTGGCTGCAGCGGGCTCGCCGGCTACCGACGCGCCCGCCACGCCTCGACCATCGCCACGCGCTGCACGATCGTCGGGTGGTCTTCGAACAGGACGTAGGCCCAGGCGGGCGGGTCGGGATCGGCGTGGCTCGTCTTGGCGAGCTTGACGAACAGGCTCCTCGCCGCCTGCGGGTCGCGGGTCGCCCGCAGGGCCGACCAGTCCGCCTCGGCCTCCTCGTGGCGGGAGACGATGTTCTGCAGCGGCGCGGCGAGCAGCTGCAGCAGCACGAACACGAGCAGCGCGACCGGGACCGCCTCGGGCCGGGCGAGGCTGCCCCGGCGCGCGGTCGCCAGCGCGACGAGGGCCGCGGCGGGGATCAGGAACAGGATCAGCCAACCGACCCGCTTGAGCGTGTGGCGATGGGCGATGTGCCCGAGCTCGTGCGCCGTTACGGTCCGCACCTCCCGTCGCGAGAAGCGCCCGTCGAGCAGCGTGTCCCAGAGGATCACCCGACGCGTCGCCCCGAAGCCGACCGACTCGGCGTTCGGGGCGGTCGTGAAGCGGTGCACGTTCTGGACTTCCGCGCGCGTCCCGGGGACCCCCTCCCTCGCGGCGAGCGCGCGGACGTCGGCCGCGGTGGCGGGGTCGCGGAGCGGCTCCCGTTTGGGGATCAGGTACACGCTCAGGAACGTCGAGAGCAGCGCGAGCGACGCGAACGCCGGCGCGGCGAAGGCCCACCACCAGCGCCTCGTCAACCCCGCGATGCCCATCGCGACGAGCAGCGCGAAGGAGACGAACAGGAACTCGCCCCCGAGCGAGAGGAAGCCGTCGAGCTCCGTCGCGACGTAGCCCTCGTGGGAGACGCCGTGGCGCCGTTCCCACCACACCGCGATCAGCGCGAACGGCACCTCCGCGAGCCAGACGAGCGCGAAGCCGAGCATCCCCAGCAGCATCCCCGTGCCGATCCGCCCGGCCGCCGACTCGCGCATCAGCACCTGGCCGCGGCGGGCGTAGAGGACGAGCACCGCGATCAGCACGAGCCGCGCCGCGAGCCCGTTCAGCGCGAGCAGCAGGTAGTAGGAGCGGCTGCTCGACAGGTAGGAGGCCGAGAAGACCGAGGCGGGATCGACGCGGGGCAGCCGCAGGCCCGACGGAACCGTCGAATGCCACAGCGCGTGAGCCGCGAGCGCCCACACGGCAGCACCCGCCGCCAGCGCGAGCGCCGCCGGGAGCGACCGGCGCCACCGGGCGGCGGACCCGGCCGGGGTCGCGAGCTGCACCGTCAGGCCCCCGGTGGCAACTCGAAGGGCGAGCTCTCGTCTCTCCCGGTCGAGCCTGCGCGGTCAGGCGGGTTTGGCTGACGTCCGGCGGGATCCGCGAGGCCGGCGGGCTCCCGACCCGGGCGCGCGACCGGCTCCGCGGGGCCGCCGGGCTCCGCGAGGCCGACGGGCTCCCCACCCGGGGGCGCGACTGGCTCCGCGAGGCCGCCGGGCTCCGCAGGGCCGTCTGGCTCCGCGGGACCCTGGATCGCGCCCGGCGTCGCGACCTGCGACGCGCTCGGGCCGTCCGCTCGCACCGGCCCGGTGTAGGGATAGGCGTCGGTCAGCACCAGCCCGTAGCCGAGCAGCTGCGCCTGGTAGCGCAGCGCAACGGCGCCCGCGTTGCGCAGGCCCAGCGGCATCCGGCCGAGCAGCAGCGCCGCGAACCATCCGAAGAAGGCGAGGATCAGGGCGAGCGTCGAGAAGATCCCGCTCAGCACGTACGCGGGGATCGCGAGCGGCAGACGGAACAGGACCTTCCACCGGTTCTGGCGCGCGGGGGCAGGGACCTCGGCTTCGAACGCCGGGTAGGCGCCCGCCGCGCCCGCGAAGCCCGGGAACGGGTTCGCGACCAGGTGCAGGAAGGCGTAGACCGAGAGCTCGTAGCGAACGAAGCGCGCGAGGAACCGGTGAAGCGCGGCCGGGGGCTCGCCCCGGATCAGCGTGAGCAGCCAGTTGAGCGCGGCGAGGAGGATCGTCACGATCGTCCAGAGGGTCAGCCAGAAAAGGTGCGGGAAGCTCAGCGGGAGGCGGAACAGCGTCGTCAGGCGGCTGCGGCGCAGGTCGTCCTCGGCGCGGACCCCGACCGGTTCGGTCCGCTCGGGCAGGCCCGGCAGGGCCTGCGGGTCGAGGTCGGGGTAGCGGTCGGTGAGGATCAGCAGATAGGACCACACCTGGGCGCTGTAGAGCAGCGACCAGGCGGCCGCGTCGCGCAGCCCCCGCGGCATCCGGCGCCGCGCCACGCAGACGAACCAGCCGAGCACGGCGACCGTCCCTCCGAGCCCCACCTGCAGGTACCCCGAGCCGGTGCGCTGGGCGAGCTGGGGGATCGTGTTTCCGCCAAGGGCCCCGGCGAGCACGATCGCGGGCAGGGCGAGCAGGGCGCGGGCGAGCACCGTCAGCCGCCGCTGGCGGCCCGGCGGCGCGATCGCGACGTCGATCGGGTAGCCGTCGGGGCCGTCGAAGGACGGGTACGGGTTGGCCGCCAGGCGCAGGTAGGCGTAGAACTGCGTCGCGTATTTGACGTACGCGGCGAGGAAGCGGTGAAGCAGCGCGGGCGGCGTGCCGAGCAGCAGCGTCCCGACCCAGTTCGCGAAGGCGGCGAAGAGCGCCGCGATCGACCAAAGCCCGATCCAGATCACGTGGGGGATCACGAGCAGGAACCGCAGGCCCACCGTGAGGCGGGAGCGCTCGAGGTCGTCCTCGACCAGCAGGCGGACCGACGGCTCGCTCATCGGACGCTCGATCGGGGATCGCCCGCGGGGACGCCCGCCGCGAGCGCCGCAGGACAGCGGCCGCGCGGGGCGGAGCTAGGCCTTCTCGGCCTCGCCGATCGCGCGCGCAAGCTCGGCTCGGCCATCATGCAGAACAGGTTCGCCATGCGAGACCAGCAACCTCTCGACGTCCAGCTCGATCAGCGGTCTCATCTGGTGGGCGAGCCCGGCGCGATCGACGCGCACCCTTGAGAGCCAGCTCTCCGGGCAGAGCGCCGCGCGGCCCGACCCGTCGCTCGCACCGATCAGCCTGTCGCCGAAGACGAGCGTCCTCGCGCCCGGGAGCCAGTAGACCGTCTCCCCCGCTCCCCGCAGCGGCCGCGGCTCGACGCCGGCCGGCACCGCGTTCCACGCCCGCTCGCCCCGGCCCGCGTAGCGCGCGGCGAGCAGCTCGCGGTCGCGCCTGTGCCACTGGATCGTCGTGAGGATGCTGACGGGGCGCCCCGCGAGGTGCTCGTCGAGCCACGCCAGCAGCTCCTCGCGCCCCTCGGTCGGCAATAGCGGGTCGATCAGGACCGCCGCGGCGGGCGCGTCGTAGAGCGTGCAGCCGACGTCCCTGGGCCAGTCCCCCGAGCTGCCCGGAGGGGCCGCGGGATCCCACTCGGGGTGCGGCGCGGTCCAGCGGTACAGACCCGGGGCAAGCTGCTGCGGGAGGGCGACCGGCGGGCTCACGGCCCGCGCCTGGTGAGCTTCACGACGATCAGCAAACTTCGGTCTCGGGCTGCCAGTAGGACGGGAGCTGCGCGTACGGGTTCGGCGCTTCGGGCAGGTCGGTCACGTAGCGGTAGCCCGCCCCCTGAGCGCTCGCCTGCGAGCACGCGCCCGCGGCCGCGCCGCTGCCGCTCGCGGCGAAGACGATGTTCGCGATCCGTTCCTGACCCGCCGCGCCGACCCACGGGGCGGGCGTGTAGGACGCGTACTGCGAGGCCGGCCCCTCGAACGTCACGAGCAGGTCGACGTAGGGGAGCTGCCAGCCCGTAGCGGCGGTGTCGCCGGGGTTGCCGACGACGAAGCCGCCCTCTTCGCGGACGTAGTCGCGCAGGGATCCGTAGTAGGCCTCGTTCTTGGCCGTGTCGGCTTCGGCCATCTCGTCGAGGAAGATCCCTTCGACCCCGGGGTAGGAGAGGCGGTAGCGGGAGATCGCCTTCTCGACCGCGGCGAGGTTGCGCCGGCCATAGCGGGTGAAGACGTAGCCCGCGACCCGCCAACCCTGTTCCCGACATCGGGCGATCGCCGGGGCGTAGAGCGGCCCCTGCTTCTTGACCGGCCCGTTGTGCGGGTTGACGATCGCGATCGAGCCCGCGTCGGCTGGGCTGCACATCGTCCGCCAGGGCGAAGGCGTCCCTTCGGGGCCGAAGTAGGCCGGCACGAGCAGGCGCGCGCCGGCGGGGACGGCGCCCGCGCAGAGCAGGGCCGCGGCGGCGACCGGCAGGACGTACCCGCGGAGCCGCACGACGGGCTACTTCTTGGTCTTGGCGGGCTTCGAGGTTTTCACGAAGCAGCCTTTGCCCTTCTTCGAGTTCGTCGTCGCGGAGCAGTTCAGTCCGGCCTTGCCTTCCATGACTTCGTGCAGGAGCTGGTCGCCGGGGCTGTGCGGGAAGCTCGAGTCGGCTCCGTAGCCGATCGCGATGTTGTCGCCGTTGCGCATCACGTAGGCGGCCGGGTTCGTGAACGTGTGGCCGTTGACGTAGAAGTGCAGCCGGTCGCCGCCGAGGCCCTTCAGGCCGCCGACCTGTTCGGGACCGAGCTCGACCCCCCAGACCTTGAAGAAGTCCCCGAGGGTGAACTTGTAGGGCTTCACCGTCTCCATGTGGATGACCCCGGTCGCGTCGTGGGTGTGGAGGCTCGTCTCGACGTTCTTCGCGGCCTCGATGCCGATGTCGGCGGGGACCGGGACCAGGATCCCTTCCTTGTAGATGTGGAGAGCCGCGTGGATGTGGAACTTTTCGTTCCCGACCGGAGGCAGTTTCATTTCGCGCTTGCGTTCGGCGAGGTGCGCGTACTCCGGCTGCCACTGGCCCGGCCCTTCCTGCAGACCCGGCCCGGAGATGACGAGGCCGGCTGCGCGGGTCGCCGCCGCGGCGGTCGAGCTGCTCGCAGCGGGAGAGCTCGAGCCACAGCCCGCCGCGAGGGCTGCGAAAAGGGCGACGAGCAGCGACGCGAGGACCGCGCGCCCCGCGCGGCGCCGTGAAGCAGCGTCCTTCTGAAGCCCCCGTTTCGGCACGTTGGAAAGCGTAGCCGAGGAGGTCGCGACCGACCGCCGGTAGCGGGAGCGGCGCTCGCCGGACCGGAGGTCGGGGCAGCGCGCTATGGCTTGGCCGCTCGCGCCCGCGAGGATCGACCAGAAGGCCTCGCGGACTGTCGAGGGGTCTCCGCGAGCTCGCCGAGGACGGCCTGGGATTCGCTCAGATTCGTAGTGATGATCTGGCGCGCGATCTCCATCAGCTGGAACATCCGCGGGTCCCGGACCGAGTAGTGGACGCTCGTGCCTTCGCGTCGACCCTCGAGGACTCCGTGCTTCCGCAGCACGCCGAGGTGCTGGGAGGTGCCCCCCGAGTCCATCTGCAGCTCGCGCTGCAGATCGCCGACGGTGCGCTCCCCGTCTTTGAGCAGCTCGAGGATCCTGACTCTCACCGGGTGGCCGAGGACGCGAAAGAAGTCGGCCTTTATCTGGTAGACGGCACGGTGCTGGACCGCCCCGGCCGGTGTGCCGGGCCTCGTCTGCGGCACCGATCTCGATCTCCCCTTCACTTCTTCGTCTATCTCCTAAGTTTATCAGTTACTCAGATTTAGGCGCGCGAGGCATGCTCGCGCGATCCATCAGGCCGATCAGCGCCTCGGCTATCCGACTCGGGGTCGGCGGGCATCCGGGGATCCGCAGGTCGACCGGGACGATCCGCTCGAGCGGCCCGGCGTGCTGCGCGGGGTCGCCGAGGATCGAGCATCCCATCGGGCAGTCGCCGAGGGCGGCCACGAGACGCGGCTCGGGCATCGCCTCGTAGGCGCGGCGGAGGGGCTCCGCCATCCTCGTCGTGATCTGGCCCGTGACGAGCAGCACGTCGGCGTGGCGAGGCGACGCGACGATGCTCAGGCCGTAGCGCTGCAGGTCGTAGTAGGGGTTGGTCGCCGCGTTCAGCTCGTGCTCGCAGCCGTTGCACGAGCCCGCGTCGACGTGGCGCAGCGCGAGGGAGCCCGTCGGCGCGCGTCGCGGCAGCGCGATCTCCGATCGTGCTCGCTGGAGGTCTTTCAGGAGCAGGAACATCGCTCTAGCGGTCCACGCACGCGTAGCAGAGCTCGAAGCTCTTGTTGATCAGCGGGAAGTCGGGGAGCAGGTTCTCCCGCGCGGCGAGCGCGAGCAGCGGCCAGTTCGCGTAGGAGCCGGTCCTGAGGTGCAGCCGTTCGAGCACCTCCCCGTCGGTGTGGACGACGCAGACGGTCTCGCCGCGGGGGCTCTCCACGCGCGAGACGCCGACGCCGCCTCCGGCGGTCCCTGTGTCGTTGCAGCGACCGGGCAGGAACGTCCCCGACAGCAGCGCGTCGAGCAGCTCGAAGGTCTGCTGCAGCTCCACGTGGCGAGTCTCCAGGCGCGCGCGGACATCGCCCGACGGCTGCGGCGGGAACGCGGGCGCGAAGTCGTCGTAGAGCAGCCGCGGGCTTTCGCTGCGCGTGTCCTGCCGGACGCCCGCCGCGCGAGCGCTGGGACCGACGGCGCCGAGGCTCATGGCTTCGTCCTTGCCGACCCGTCCGACTCCGGGCAGGCGCTCTTGGACCGATGCGGCGAAGGACAGCTCGCGCCACGCGCGTCGCTCGTCCTTGCAGATCTCCTCCAGGGCTCGGCGTGCGGCGAGCGCGCGCGAGGCGTCGACGCTCCACGTCGTTCCGCCGAGACTCACTGTGTCGAAGAGGAACCGGTGCCCGGCGAGACTCTGGTTGAGCCGCTGGGCCCGCTCCTTGAGAGCCGCGAACGCCATCGCGCCGGGCGCGAAGCCCACGCCGGCGCAGACGGCCGAGACGTCGTTGAGGTGGTTGTAGAGGCGCTCCAGCTCGAGCAGCACGGTGCGCGCGTGGCGCGTCCGCTCGTCCGGCCACCGGCCGAGCGCGGCCTCGCAGGCCTGCACGTAGGCGACCGTGTTGGCGACCGCGCATGCCGCGCACGCGCGCTGGGCGTAGGGGCGCGCGTCCGCGAGCGCACGGCCCTCGGCCGCCGCCTGCAGTCCGCGGTGCTTGTAGAACAGCCGCAGATCGAGGTGCAGGATGCGCTCACCGACGACCGTGAAGCGGAAGTGCCCGGACTCGATCACTCCGGCGTGAATCGGGCCGACCGCGACCTGGTACGCCTCGTCTCCTTCGACCAGCACGGTCCACTCACCCGGCGCCGGCGGGTGCGAGACGAGCGGCCTCAGCGGCTCGTGTCCGTGGAAGCACACGCCGTAGCAGTCGTGCGCCTCGCGCTCGTCCTGGGCGGCGGCCGGGAACACGTCGAGGAGCGTGTCGATCGCGCCCCTGTCGACCGGGGCCGAGACGACGTGCTCCCTGCCGGCGTGTGCGAACACGGCGTTGAGCTGCAGCCCGGAGGCGCCGTGACCGGCGTAGAGCCCGCAGAAGCGCTCGCCGGCGGCTGCACTGCGTTCACACGCCTCGCGCCAGCGGCTCGTCGTGACGCCCTCCAGCCGCAACGGCTCGAGCCGGCTCACGTCACGCCTCCCATCAGCGTCGGGCCGAGATGGGCGCCAACCAGGAGGTATCCGACGACGCTCAGCGCCAACAGGCCGATCACCGCTGCGACGGTCAGGCGCGCGGTGAGGCGGACGGTTCGCCCGACGGGCCACGGCCGTCCGTGGCTCTCGCCGGCGAGCGTCTCGATCAGCGTGTGCGCGAGGCCGAGGAAGCCCAGCGCGAGGAGCACGGCAGCGATGCAGACGACGGCGATCTGGTGTGCGGCCACGCCTCCGAGCAGGATCAGCAGCTCGCTGAGAAACAGCGGCGACGGCGGCAGCCCGCCGAGCGTGGCGAGGCTCACGCCGGCGGCCGTGCCGACGGCGGGGCTGAGCCGCGCGAGCCCTCGCGGCGGCCGCTCGGCGCTCTCGGGGTAGTGGCGCTGCAGCGGGATCGCCGCGTAGAAGCCGAGCGACTTGGCGAGGGCGTGGCCCGCCAGGTGGACGATCACGCCGACGGTCGCCAACGGGGACGCGAACCCGATGCCGAGGGCGAGGATCCCCATGTGCTCGAGGCTCGAGTAGGCGAGCAGCCGCTTCCACGGCATCGGTCGCCACAGGAACGGCACGGCGATCGCGAGCGAGGCGAGCCCGAACGCGAGCAGCAGGTGGTCGCCGAGGTTGCCAGCCGCGCCGTGCCCGAGCGTCAGCACGAGCCGCCAGGCGACCAGCATCACGGTCGGGAGCAGGGCGCCGGAGAGCAGCGCGCTGATCGGCGGCGGCGCTTGGCTGTGCGCGTCGGGGAGCCAGTTGTGGATCGGCGCCCAGCCGATCTTGGCGGCCAGCCCGACGAGGATCAGGACCAGCGCGAACAGCGCCGTCCGGTGGTCCAGAGCGGGTGCTCCTCGGGCGATGGTCCGCCAGTCGAGCGTCGCGAGCCCGCCGCCGTGCGGGGCCAGGCCCGCGAACAGGATGAAGATCCCGAGCAACGCGATCGCGAGACCGAACGTCGTCAGCACCAAGTACTTCCAGCCCGCCTCGAGCGCGTTCCTGCGACCCGTGTACGCGACGAGCAGCGCGGAGGCGCCGGTCGTCGCCTCGATCAGCAGCCAGGCCACGCCGAGGTTCTTCGCGAGCGCCAGCGCCAGCAGCGCGGCCCAGAAGAGGAAGAACGCGCTGTGGTACCAGGCCCGCGCGCGCCGCGCGGAGAACAGGCCTTTGCCCTCCCCGGCGAGGTACGGACCCGAGGCGATCGCGCTGCACCATCCGATCACGGCGATCACCGCCAGGAACGCCGCGCCGGCCCGGTCGAGAACCCACCACGAGCCGTGCAGCCCGTGCGGATCGTGGATCGCCCCGAGCACGCTCGCCGCCAGCGCGATCAGAGCCGTGACCGTCGCGACCAGCGCGCTCAACCGGTCGACGGACCTGGGGGTGCGCGCGAACCTGACCGCCGCCGCGCCGATCACCGGGGTCAGCGGCACCGCCGTGAGCAGCACGTCAGTCACGGAGCGCGTCCAGCACGGAGGTGTCGCCGCTGCCGAGCGTCTCGTGGATCTTGGTCGCGAACGCTGCCGCGACGGACAGGGTGACGACGAGGTCGAAGGCGAGGCCGAGCTCGATGAACCCGGGCAGCCCGCCGGGCAGCGAAAGGCCGGCGAGGTAGATCCCGTTCTCGGCGATCAGGAAGCCGAGCGCCTGGAACATGACCGCTCGCCTCACGACGGCGATGCCGATCCCCAACGCGAGCATTCCGACGGCCGCATGTTCGATGCCGGGGTCGGTCACGCCGAAGCTCGGGATCAGCTGCTCGATCGCGAGCCCCGCGGCGAGCGCGGCGATCAGCCGCGGAAGCGCCGGCGATTCGTTCGCGAGCAGCCTCCGCTTGGGCGCTCCGCGCACGGTGAGCAGCAGCAGCGCGGGAAGCGCCACAGCCTTCACCGTGAAGATCGCGGCGGCGACCGCGAGCGCCCGGGAGCTGTGGTGTCCGTTGCCGAGCGCGTAGACGCCGAGCCCGACCGATTGCAGCGCGACGAGCACGATCGCGGTGGAGCGACGACGCACGGCGATCGCCGCAAGCGCGGTGGCGAGCAGGCCCCATGTCAACGCGCCGGTCATCCGCCCCCCGCCGCGAACCAGCTCGCGAGGCCCAGCAGGCACAGCGCCGCCCCCGATCCCAGCAGCACCGGAACCCGCAGGATCAGCATCTTCGCCTGCACGCTCTCGCACACGGCGAGCGCAGCGCACCCCAGCACGACGCCGAGGGCGAGCACCCCGAGCCTGACCACGAAGGAGGCCGGCTGGGGGATCACCAGCTCGGACGCGAGCACCAGCATCAGCCAGTGCCTGGCGGCGGCCGCCCACTGCAGGTAGGCCAGCTCGCGCCCCGCGTACTCGAGCAGCGGTCCCTCGTGGACCATCGTGAGCTCGAGGTGCGTGTCCGGGTTGTCGATCGGCTGGCGGCCGGTCTCGGCGAGGACCACGAGGAACAGCGCCAGCCCGGCGACCCAGTGCGCGGGCTCGGTCCAGACGTCCGCGACGGTCGCCGAGTGCGTCAGCGAGATCAGGTCCGTGCTGCGCGCCGGCAGCGCCAGGAGGATCACGACGAGCAACAGCAGCGGCTCGACGAAGACCGAGAACATCAGCTCCCGCGCGGCCCCCATGAGACCGAAGGCCCCCGCTGTGTCCCAGGCGGCGAGGGTGATCGCCAAGCGCGCGAGCGCGAGCAGCCCGACCAGCGCCAGCGCGTCGTTCCCCAGGCCCCAGGCCGGCGCGCGACCGGCGATCGGGACCAGCAGGATCGCGAGCGCGGTCGACACCGCGACGACCGCCGGGGCGAGCGTGTAGACGACCGTATGGGGCTCGGGGGAGACGCCGCTCTTGTGCCACAGGCGCCGCAGCTCCCGGTAGGGCTGGCCGATCGTCGGGCCGCGTCGGCCCTGCAGGCGAGCCTTCAGTCGCTGGATCAGCCCGACCAGCCCGGGAGCGAGCACGAGGCCGGCGACCTGGACGACGCCGGCGGCGAGCGTCGCGGCGCTCATCCCAGCAGCCCCAGTCGGGCGAGCGCCAGCAGCAGGACGAGGACCGCCAGCAGGTAGAGAAGGTAGGCCCGCAGGCTGCCCGACTGCAAGCGCCGCGCGAAGCGGGCGGCGCGAAGCGCGATCCGCGTGAGCGGGTCGTAGAGCAGCGTGTCGAACAGGTGCGGCACGTAGGCCTGATAAGAGATCGCCCTGGTGACCCCACGTGAGGCCGTGATCGCGAGCTCGCTGTGCGGACGGAGAACCCCCTCCAGCGTGAGACGCAGCGGCTTGGTGAAACCGGCCGAGCTCCAGCGCAGCTCGGGACCCGGCGGCTGCCCGCACGCCCACGCCGGGGCAGGCGCGCTGCGTCGACCCCGCGCCAGCCTCAGGAGCAGGGCGACGAGGACGGTCAGCGCGATCGCGATCGCGAGCGTCGGCAGCGAGCCGGTGCCCGGCACGCCCAGCGCGATGCTCACGCGCAGATGCGCCGCACCGGGCGCGAGCCCCGCGAGCGTCCCCAGCAGGAGACCGGGGACGAGGCCGAGCGCCAGGCACGCCGCGGCCAGGAAGACCATGCTGATCCGCATCCCTGCCGGCACCTCGCCTGCCTGCTCGCACTCCACGCGCCTCGGCGCCCCGAGCAGGACGAGCCCGATCGCCTTCACGAAGCAGTACACGCCGAGCGCCGCGGTCGAAGCGAGCACGGCGGTCCCCAGCGCGCCTGCGAACGCGATCCCGAGGTGGCTCGAGACGCCGAGGTGGAGCAGCGACTGCAGCGTCAGCCACTCCGAGACGAAGCCGTTCAGCGGCGGCAGCCCGGCGATCGCCATCGCGCCAACGGCGAACGTCGCTCCCGTCCAGGGCATCCTCCCCAGCAGCCCTCCGAGCGAGTCGAGCTCGACCGAGCCGACGACGCGGCTGAAGGCGCCAGCGCCGAGGAACAGCAGCGACTTGAACAACGCATGGTTGAGCGCGTGCAGCAGCGCTGCGGCGAACGCGATCGCGCTCCACGTCGGCAGGCCGAGGTGCGCGAGCACGAGCGAGGCGCCTAGCGCCATCGCCACGATGCCGACGTTCTCGATCGAGGAGAAGGCGAGCACCCGCTTCAGCTCGTGCTGCAGCGTCGCGTACAGGACGCCGCCGATGCACGAGAGCGCGCCGAGCGCGAGGAGAGCGATCCCGACTCCCAGCCCGGGCGGCGCCAGCCACTCGAACAGCACCCGCACGAGCCCGTAGAGCGCGAGCTTGATCATCACGCCTGACATCAACGCGGAGACGTGGGCCGGCGCGAGAGGGTGCGCGCGCGGCAGCCAGGAATGGAGCGGCATCAACCCGGCCTTGGTCGAGAACCCGATCAGGGACGCGCAGGCGACGAGCGCCGCGAGCCCTCCGCCCAGGGGTTGGCCTGCGAGCGCGCCGTGCTGGGCGAGGACGATCAGGGAGACCCAGACTCCGGCGCCGCCGATGTGCGTGATCGCCAGGTAGACGAACACCGCGTCTCTGGCCGGGCGGTCCTGGCGAGCGATCAGGATCGTCGCGGCGGGCACGAGCGTCATCAGCTCCCAGAAGCCGAGGAAGGTGCTGAGGTCGCGGGCTCCGACGAAGCCGACCAGCACCAGCAGGAACACGCCGGTCGCAACCGCGACGGGCCGGCCTCGATCGACGTGACCGGCGCTCGCAGCGAACAGGGCAGCGGGCGCGCCGACGACCGCGACGAGAACCAGGAAGAAGCCGCTGAGGGAGTCCAGGCCGAACGCCGGCCGAACGGCGTCGCTGAACCCGGCGCCCACCGTGTGGCCCGACAGCAGCACCCACCAGCCGGCGAGGCCGAGCAGCGCCATCCCGGCCGCTTGCGCGAGCAGGCCCGCCCGCGGGGCGGAGGCCACGCCCGCCGTGACAGTGCCGGCGATCGTCGCCAGCAGGCCGGCGAGCAACAGGAGCTCGGAAGGCCCCATCAGCCCAACCGGTGGGCATGTGAGACGGCGAGCCTCACGCCAGCTGCCGCGCGAGCTGATGCTCGAGCTTGCTCAGGCCATCCGCCGCAAGGCGAGCGGGAACGCTCCCGTAGAGCACCGACAGCGGCGTCCCGGCCTGATCGCCGATGACGGCTTGGGCGATCAGCCCGACGTGACCCTCCGGAGCGGGCTCGACCCCGCGGCGGACCGCGCGGGGAAGGCGCATCCGCATCTCGTTGAACTCGCGACGATCGAGCACGTAGCCGCGCACCTGCACGCTCGCTCCCCCCTGCGGGGCCTCGTCACCGGACCGTGCCGCCATCGGCTCAGTCCCAGCTCAAGTGCTTGATGTGGCGGAACGTGGTCCAGGCGTCCGCCACCCGATCGAACGCATCCGCCGTCAACCTGCCGTGTCCCGCGAGCAGCCCGAGAGCGGCATCCAGGGTCTCCGGCTGGCAGCGCTCCAGCAGCGCCATCGCCGCCTGTTCGGCGTTCCTTCCACCGAGCAGGACGCGCTGCGCCAGCCGCGCGTCATAGCTCGCGGCATGCACCGCAGGACATCCGCTTGCGCCACGTAATCATCCCTTATTAGTCTATCATCTTCTAAGATTCATGGCCCTGAAGAATCCACCTATCCACGGCGCCCGGCCGGTGAGCCGCGGTCGGCGCCGACCCCGCTGAGCGTGCCGTCCTCCGAACCGAGCACGCACTCGATCGTCGTCCTCCCCGCGAGCGTCGAGGACGGGTTCGAGGTCTACCTGAACGGGGTTCTGCAGCGGCCGGAAGTGGACTTCCGCCTCGACGGACGTCACGTCGTGTTCGCGCGAACGCTGCTCAAGGACCGCATCTCCGGCTGGCGCTGGTTCCTCGGCGCGTGGGGCGTCGGCACGTACCGCCAGAACGACACGGTCGACATCCGCTTCGAGCTCGACGGACAGCCGTACGTGGCCCACGACCTGCCGATCGCACACGCAGAGGGGGACCCGATCCTCAAGAGGTGAACCGGATGCAAAAAACGCCACGCGCCCGCCCAAGTCGGCGCGAGTACGTTTCGAGCGATGGCTTCCAAACCGCCAGCCCCGAGCCCGGCGAGCGGCAAGCCCACGAACCCCGCCGCTACCTCTCTCCAGCGGAAGAATGCCCAGCGCGCCTTGGCTGCGTACCAGGCGATGCAGGCTAACTTCTACGTCAAAGACGGGACCTCGCTGTACCACGAAGCACCGCGCCGGGAGGGCGCGAAAGCGTATGCCGCGCTGTGGCCCTTCACACGGGCTCTCGCCGCGACCCTCGACCTCGAGGGCGTCGAGCGAGCGCTGCTCCCCGGCTTCAACTCCCACCGCGCGATGATCGATCGCCTCGCGGGCCTCGACCGCTACTGGGATGCCCACGCCAATCCCCCTGCATACGACTCGAGCGTCACCCCGCCGCACGGTCCCGGCGGGGACAAGTACTACGACGACAACGCCTGGGTCGGGCTCGCGCTCGTGCAGCACGATCGCCTGCGCAGCGTGGCGAGCTCTCGCCGGCGCGCGGCCGATCTCTTCGCCTTCGCGCTCACCGGCTGGGACTCCAACCCGTCCCATCCCTCACCCGGCGGGCTCTTCTGGGTCAAGCAGGGAACGGGCCGAGGCCTCACCGATCACACGCGCCACACGATCTCCAACGGCCCGAACGCCGAGCTCGGCTTTCACCTCCATGAGCTGACGGGCTCTTCCGCGTTCGACGGGGACGCTCGGCACGTAGGGGCGTGCAGCATGTACGACTGGGTCAACGCCGCGCTCGACAACAGCAGGGCCACCGCCACATCGGCTACAGGCCTCTACTTCGACAGCCTTCGGCTCGACGGCAAGGTCGACAGGACTGTCTGGACCTACAACCAGGGCGTGATGATCGGAGCCAACGTCTTGCAGCATCGGCTGACCGGCGAGGCTCGGCACCTGGCCCGCGCCGAAGCGATCGCGCGCAAGACGATGAAGCATTTCGCGGGCAAGTACTCCTCACAGCCCGAGCAGTTCAACGCGATCCTCTTTCGCAACCTGCTGCTCCTCCACCACGCCACCGCGGACACCGCCCTCAAGAAGAACATCCTGCTTGACGAGCTTCGGTCCGCCCTTCGGGAAGAGGCCGTTGCTGTCGCGCTGCGTCCGCCAACAGGATTGCGTGAGCGGCGACGGTCCGTCCCGCTCTGGCCATCGGATCGCGATCCGACCGTAGCCTTACCCCGACACTGCTGTTGGCGGACAGCGCGTTCGTATCCTCCGAGCAGCGCCCGGGGCGCACGGGAGCTATTCGAAAGCCGCAGCAAATAGAGCAGAGTTGGTACTCAGGCGGCCCTCAGAGCGCCAAGGTGTGTTCGGGGAGGGTCTCTCGTTTGCTTCGCTCCAGATGTGAAGCACAGCTGGTTCCGATCCACTGGCACGTGCCACTGCCACGGCGCCTTACGAATGCCTGCACCGACAGTCTGGGCGAGCTCCCTCAACACCCGCTGGAAGGACGCTCCCGTGTCACCAACGTGAATCTCGTTACCGACGTGCAAGGAGCGGACATCATGGGGCGCGGTAATAGTGACGGCCGCTACTACAGGGCACTGGGTTCGCCGAGCGAGGATAGGCACAGCCGCCGGCAGCCATGCCGTCCGACCAAGCAACTGTCCCACCACAGCCGGGCCCGCCGGGCGACGGTCTAGCATCCACAGCACCAAGCGCCCTGCGCGCAAGTCGGCCTCGACGTCCATCAGCGTCGTGTCATCCGAACGCCTGAGCAGTAGGCCCGCGCCCTCGCGGACACGCTGGAAGAACTGCTCACGCAGCCGCTCGGGCACCGAATCGCTGACGACGACCACTTCCAAGCCCATGGTTAGCGCGAGCCAGGAGCCGACCACATCAAAGTCGCCGAGATGAGCCGAGACGAGAAGTACCCCACGGCCGCGGGAGGCCGCCCGAAACAGACGTTCACTTCCGGACGGGTCGACCGAGGCGCGCAGGTGTGCGCTGCTTCCAGCCGACAGTAGCTGCGTCAGGCGTAGATAGTATCGGTAGGTGAACTCGATGTTGGCTTGCACGAGTTTCGCGAGTGCGGCTTGGCGCGCCAAGCCCGTGTAGTGGTACACAGCGCTCGTAGCCGTGAACTTCCTGCTCGGAGTAGTCGCCAACGCCCTGGCCCACAGCGCCGGCGCCGGCAACGCCCCGTCCGGCGTGCCCACCATGGCCGAAGCCCATGCTGCACTCGGTATCGGACTCACGCGACCGGTGCCCCATGTCGCCGGCCCAGGGCGGACCGATAAACAGTAAGTATCTCGGCGGTGACGTCGTTGGCGTCGAACCGCTGCACAAGCGTGTGCTGCTGCGCAATCAGACGACGGCGCCGGCTATCGTCGAGCAACAAGGTAGTCAACGCGCGGGCGAGGGGCCTAGGGCGCGGCTCCGCCAGCGCTTCCGACATGTTCCCTAGGACCTCGAGATAGCCGGCGTTGCGGCCTGCCAGCACCGCTGACCCTGCGGCCATCGCCTCAAGCAATACGATCCCGAAGCTCTCCCCATAGCTCGATGGAAAGCAGGCCACGTGTGCGGTACGCAGCAGCTGTGCCCTGTCGGCGGTCGGTACAGCGCCCAGCAAGCAGACGTTAGAAGCGAGACCCAGCTCGGCGATGCGGCGCTCGAGACGTTTGTGCTGCGGCCCTTCCCCAGCCAGGACGAGCCGGGCGTCAGGAAGGGTCTGCACCACCAAAGCGAAGGCATCGACCAACACGCACTGGCCCTTGCGAGGAACCAACGCGCCGACGCAGACCACGGTAGGAGTCGCCGAGGGTTCGGCATCAGCCCTATCGCCGTCAAGCTCGACCATGTTGGGTACAAGGGCGAACCGCCGCACCCCGAAGGTGGTACGAGCGAAGGCGGCCGCGTGACGGCTGACGCAGATCATCTCGTCGAAGCGCCGGCGCGACCGGCGAGTCCAAGCAGAAAGCAACCTCGCGCCGAGACGAGGTAGCGCCCGCTCGGAGGCGACGTGGAACGTCCCGACCAGCGCGGTGCGGTGAGGGAGCTGGCGGATGAGCTGGCCCGCCATGAGTGGTGAGTACGGCACCTGCACATGCATCACATCGAAGTCCTGCTCGCGCATGACCGAACGGATGGCCCCAACCTGCGGAATCAACGGCACGCTCAGCACGTTGCCGTTGAAGCGCACCCGGACATTGCGCGCGAGGCTATGCACATCACAGCCCGAGACTTGACGCGCGGCGGTATGGCCTACCAGCAGCGTTACCTCGTGACCGGCGCGGCGCAGCGCTGCGGACAGTACACCGATGTACTGTGGGACGCCGCCAAATTTATCCATCGAATCGTCGTAGACCAGCGCGACGCGCAGTCGTCCGCCAGTTTGGACTCCCTCGGCGCGGTCAGGCACCCCGAGTGCGATCGCGCTCATCGGACCTCGGTCTCGCCACCGGCAGGGGGACGTGCCTCCCTCGCCATCGTCTCATGCGCCGTGTGGGCCGCCCCATCGGCGCTCGGCCTCTCGTCTGATCGTGGGTCGCCTTCGCGATTCGGCGGCGGCCGGCGGACAATCTCGCCGAACTTGAGCGGGCACGCGTGGTACGCCTTGGAGCATGTGAGGTCGCAACCTGTGTAACGGCCCCGGAAACGCAAGAGCCGAGGCGCATCAACAA
Source organism: Solirubrobacteraceae bacterium (assembly GCA_035571915.1). GTDB lineage: Bacteria > Actinomycetota > Thermoleophilia > Solirubrobacterales > Solirubrobacteraceae > Palsa-744. The sequence continues at coordinate 24,501 of DATNBM010000112.1, forward strand.
GCGCCAGCGAACGATCATGCTCGCGTGCGGGCTCCCTGCGAGCCGGGCCGATACTTCGCGCGCTCTCATTGAGCTGCAACATCTCGCTGCTCTCGACCTGCAATGGCCGATCGTCGTCGTCCAGCTCCAGCAGCTTGATGCCCTCGACCGCGACATCGACGACGTAGTAGACGGGTCTCTCGCGGACGCCCGTCCCATACTCCTCGGCCAGCACGATGCGGTCACCGACGCTCAGTCGCGGGTTACTGATCAGCGACCACATCGGCAGGAAACGGTTGATGAAGAAGACGAGGATGGCAGCGGCGACGGTCGCCAGCGCTGCGAGCACCGGCTGTGTGGTGGTCGATGAACCGGAACTGTTGACCTGCTGTCTCGGTGCCGTTGCTACTAGTTGAGTGCCGGCCGAGGCTCCAGCAAGCGGCGGCTTGACGCTTGCATTCTCCTTGGCGGTGACATACGCCGGCCGGGGCGACGAGGCGGGCCCGATGACCGCCCCAGCGACACCGAAGCTGATAATCGCGGCCAGAGCGATACGTCCAAGTACGTAGGCAGCGACGCGATGGCCGAGCCAGATTCGCGTGAGCAGCCTCCAGTTCGAGCTGCGGTTGCGTCCGCTTTGGCAGGGCAACGAGGCGTCACCGAGGATGCCCAATAGCCGGAGTCGTATGACCCCCCAGTCGACCATGGCGGAGACGTGCACGACCGCCGCCAGGGCAGCCGCCGACAGAGCGAGTCCACGCACCGACCAAAGATGCCTGCCATCGAAACCAACGTGGATATCGAAGACGTCGCGCAGCAGAAGCGGAGCGGTTGCGAGGCAGATTACCCACGCCGTCAATGCGGCTATGAGAAGCCCATAGCGGCTGTCGCGTGCTCGTTCTTCTTTGCGCGGCGTCCGCAGCGACCACCAGCGACTTATCAGCAGGACGAGGTCTACGAGGAGTACCACACCGCCGACGGCTGTCGCCACGACTCGTAGGCCGAGCATGCCTGCCAGGCACAGCAGCGGGCCGGTGATCGCGCCGGACATACCCGCCACCCAAGGCCGATCGGCGGTTGGCTGGTTCGATACGCCGTGGAGCTGCAGTGGGCCTGCCGACTCATGCGGCCCGCCTTCCGAGCGGCCTGCGCTGGACTCCTGGTCATCACGCTGCACGAGCGTTGTGAACGTTATGGTCCGGACCGGACGGCCCCGGAGGGCTGTGCAACGTCGCCGGAGAGCCCAGGCGCCGTAACGGCCGTGGCCTCGCGGACAGTGATCTAGATATCGCCGAGCGCCCGTTCGGCCGTGTGATCGGCGCGGCGCATCGCGATGAAAGACAGCGTGGCAGAGATTGCGGCAACCGCTGTGACTCCAAGATAGACCGCAAGCGCCCATGTCGGCTGCTCGGCAGCGATGAACGCCCCGGCGCCGATGGCGCCGACCAAGCCGGCCCAGATCAGGGTCTGGAGAACGCGGACGCTCAGCACCAACGGAGCCTGCTTGCGAATGCCGGCCACCTCGGACTCGTACACGAGCACTGCCTGCTCGCCTAGCTGGTTGACAGACCGCTCCATACGGCGCCGGGCAGCACCAATTACGCTGACGTCCGCGTACTGCTGAAAGCTGAGCGAGGTCAGCAGTAGCGCGATAACGGGCAGCGGCAGGAACACCGCGGCGTCCCTGAGGGCAATTGCCGTGGCACTCACGACGAGGGACAGAACCGCCACAAGCGCAAGCGTAGCCTCGGCGTGACTGCGACGCCGCTGGTTGACGGCCAGCAGCGCGGCGGACTCTTCGACAAGTGCGTTGGCGAAATCCACGGGGCGTTAGCGAGGGTAGAGACGACGGGCGATCACAATATTCGAGGTGGAACCCAGCGGCCCTCTTCTTCGTATCCCTGTCTCTACCCCTATCCGCGCAACTACGAGCCGTCCCCCCGCCGCGGCTCAAGCCTTGCTTCTCACAAAGCCAACGTCTGAGCGATGAGGTTTACATGCAGCCTGGCTCAGGGAAGAGCGCTCTCCTGGCGCATAGGGAGAAGACAGACAAGGACGTGGCCTCCGTGGACTCGTCGGCTAGGGCGTGAGAGGTGCGTTTGGTTACCGTTTCGTCCGGGCAGACAGTTGGAGGCGCCCGCCCTTCGGTTCGTGCCTGGAGCGTCGGCTGCAACACGGTACCCAGCCGCTCGGTTTCGGCGCTCGTGCCGTGCGCGGCGGCCGCACGTTGATGCACCGCGGTCATGCTCCTATCGCGGGGCCACGTGAAAGCGGCTTGGCCCTTACCCGCGCGCTAGGGAGGGCTGACCCGAGAGATACCAAGACCCGGGCCCTTCCCAAGGGGTGAGCGATGGGGCTCGAACCCACGACCGCCTGGACCACAACCAGGAGCTCTACCAACTGAGCTACGCCCACCATGCGTGCTGCGCTGCGAAGTCTAGCGCCGACTCAGGCCCCGCCGCGGTCCTCGCGCTCGAGCTCGCGTTCGGCCAGCGCGAGGCTCTCGCTCGGAGTCAGCCCACCCGTCCGCGCGGCCACTCCCTGCCAGGCCGCGAGCAGCCGCGCGGGCTCTCCGCCGAGCAGCTCCTCCACCCCGCGCTCAGTCACCGGTTCTGCGCGGGACGCCTCGGCGGACTCCGCGCCCGCGATCGGACCGGCGCTCGACAGGCTCGGGTAGTCGCTCGCCGCGACGGGCTCCTCGACAGGCGGGGCGCCGGCGTCCGCCTCGGGCGCCGCGGCGGGGTTCGAGCCCTGTCCGCCGTACGCGCTCCCGTCCGCGATCGCCGCGCGCGCTTCGCCCAGGACCCGCTCGGTGACGTCCGTGCCCTCGCGCTTGGCGGTGGCCCACCCGCGTCCCATCGAGAGACGCTCGAGCGGGATCTCGGGCCCTTCGACGATCGTGATCTCCGCGTCGTACGGCGCCCACTTCTCCCCGTCGAGCTCGATCACCCGGTCCTGCACCCACGGCAGCACGATCGCCCCGACCTGGGTCCCCGACTGGTTGAAGCGCACGCTCACGCGCGGGAAGTGGCGCAGCTCGACGTGGAAGGTCGCCATCGCCGCCGAGTCTAGGCCCGCGCGGCGACCGGCGGCTGCGAGCCCGGAGCGATCGCATCGAGCCGCTCGCGCATCACGCGGACGGCCTCGGGATTGGAGTCGATCAGGACGTAGCGGCGGCCGAGCCGAGCGGCGACGGCGCCGAGCGTCCCCGAGCCCGCGAAGAAGTCCAGGCACCAGTCGCCGGGTCGCGAGGAGGCCTGCACGATCCGCCGCAGGACGCCCTCCGGCTTCTGGGTCGGGTAGCCCGTCTTCTCGCTGCCCGCGGTCGGCACGATCGTGTGCCACCACACGTCCGTCGGCAGCTTCCCGCGCGCGGCCTTCTCGGGGGTGACGAGGCCCGGCGCCATGTAGGGCTCGCGGTCGACCGCCTCGGAGTCGAAGTGGTAGGCACGGGGATCCTTGACGTAGACGAGGATCGTGTCGTGCTTGGCGGGCCAGCGGCTCTTGGCCCGCGCCCCGTAGTCGTAGGCCCAGATGATCTCGTTGAGGAAGCACTCGCGCCCGAAGACCTCGTCGAGCAGCAGCTTGCAGTAGTGGGCCTCGCGGTAGTCGATGTGGAAGTAGAGCGTGCCGTCCTCGCGCAGCAGCCGGTGGGCCTCCTCCAGGCGAGGCGCGAGGAACGCGAGGTAGTCGTCGAAGCTGTCCCGGTAGGAGGAGCGCTCGAGCAGCTCGGTGCGATAGCGGCGACCCTGGAATCCCGTCCGCTCGCCCGCCGCGTCGCTGACCGCGCGCAGCGTCGCGCGTTCCTGCCGGCGCCCCGTGTTGAAGGGCGGGTCGATGTAGACGAGCTGGAAGCTCTCCGCGGAGAAGCCGCGCAGCAGATCGAGGTTCTCGCCGAGCAGGATCTGATCCTCGCGGGGCGGCTGCTGGGCGACGGCCACACGGGTGAGGTTACGGCCGCGCGCCGATGGAGGGGCGGCGTCTGTTATTGCTCGGTCGATGAGCAGACGGGGCTGGATCGCGTTCGCGGCGATGTCGAGCATCTGGGGCGTCCCCTACCTGTTCATCAAGATCGCCGTCGACGGCGGCGCGCCGCCGGCCGGGGTCGCGTTCGCGCGCGTCGCACTCGCGGCCGTGGTGCTGCTCGCCCTCGCCGCGCGTGCCGGCACGCTCGCCGGGCTGCGCGGCAAGCTGCGCTGGGTCGCCGCCTACGGGATCGTCGAGATCGCGCTCCCCTTCCCCCTGATCGCCTTCGGCGAGCAGCGCATCCCCTCTTCGCTGGCCGCGATCCTGATCGCCTCGGTGCCGCTGATGATCGCGCTGCTCTCGCTGCGCTTCGAGGGCGCGGAGCGTCCGACGCCGAAGCGGATGGCCGGTCTGCTGATCGGCTTCGCGGGCGTCGTGACGCTCGTCGGGGTCGATGTCTCTCACCGCCCCGGCGAGCTGCCGGGGGTGCTCGCCGTGCTCGGCGCCGCGGCCGGCTACGCGGTCGGCCCGCTGATCCTCAAGCGCCACATGCTCGCGCTCGACCCCCGCGCGACGATGGGGGCGAGCCTCGCGGTCGCGGCCGGGGCGCTCGCCCTGCCGGCCGCGCTGACCGCCCCGGGGCGTCTGCCGAGCGGGGGCGCGATCGCCTCGGTCGTCGTGCTCGGGCTGCTCTGCACGGCGATCGCGTTCGTGATCTTCAACGTCCTGATCGCCGAGGCGGGACCGGCTCGAGCGTCGGTGATCACCTATCTGAACCCCGTCGTCGCGGTCGGTCTCGGCGTGCTGCTGCTCGGCGAGCAGCCCGACGCGGGCACCGTCGCGGGGCTGTTGCTGGTGCTCGCCGGCTCGTGGCTGTCGACCGACGGGCGCCTGCCGCCGGGCCTCACCGTGCTCGTGAGGAGACGGCTTCGCAGAAGGCCCGCGGGCGACGCCCCCGGCTGGACTCGAACCAGCAACCCCCGGCTTAGAAGGCCGATGCTCTATCCAGTTGAGCTACGGGGGCCCGGACCCATCTTGGCGGGTCGCGGGGACGGGCGCGGCCCGGGCGCCGCTGCACGCCGGGCCTCACTTAGGCGCGCTTGATCGGAAATCTGTAAAAGTTCCCATCGTGAGCCAGGCCGAGAGAGACGAGGAGGACCTGACGCGCAAGGAGCGCCGCGAGCAGGCGCGCGCCCAGCGCAAAGCCGCCGAGCAGGCCGCAGCCGCCGGCGACGCGCGGCGCAGGCGCCTCACCCAGCTCGCCGGCGCGGTCGTCGTCGTCGTCGTCGCGATCGTCGTGATCCTGATCGCGACCAGCGGCGGGAGCAAATCCTCGCCGAAGCTCGAAGAAAAACCGGGCAAGGTCTCCAAAACCGCTGAAGAAGCCGTCGCGGCTGTCAAGGAAGAGCTCGGCGGCATCCCCCAGAGCGGCAACGTGCTCGGCAAGCCGACGGCGCCGGTGACGATGGCCTACTTCGGCGACCTCGAGTGCCCGATCTGCCAGGAATTCACGCTCGGCGCGCTGCCGAAGGTGATCGAAAATGACGTTCGAGCGGGCAAGCTGCGAATCGAATACCGCAACCTCGAGACGGCCACGCGCGAACCGGAAGTCTTCCGCAACCAGCAGTCCGCCGCGCTCGCCGCCGGCAAGCAGAACCTCGGCTGGTACTACATCGAGCTCTTCTACCACCTGCAGGGCAAAGAGGACAGCGGTTACGTGACCGAAAGCTACCTGCAGAACCTCGCCAAACTCACCCCCGGGCTGAACCTCACCAAATGGCAGGCCGACCGCGGCGACCAGTCCTTCCAGGCGAAGCTCGCCGTCGATACGCAGGAAGCCAACAACGCCGGCTTCACGGGCACGCCGTCGTTCCTGATCGGCAAGACCGGCGGCGCGATGAAGAAGCTCGAATACAGCTCGCTGAAGGACCCCGCGAGCTTCGAAGAAGCAGTCGCCAAGACCGCCAAGGCGTAGGCACCACGAGATGAGCGCGCGGACGCTGCGGACCACGCTCACGGTGATGGCGGTCCTCGGCGTCGGCCTCGCCTCGTATCTGACCTACATCCACTACGCGGGGATCAAGCCGCTGTGCGGGCGTAACGGCGGCTCCTGCGAGATCGTCCAGACCTCGCAGTACTCGCACCTGCTGGGAGTCCCGGTCGCGCTGATCGGACTGATCGGCTACGTCCTGATCCTCGGCTCGCTGCTCGCCCCCGAAGAAGAGCGCTGGCGCTTCGTCACCGTCGCGCTGATCCTCGGCGGCGTCGGCTTCAGCCTGTACCTCACCTACCGCGAGGTCTTCTCGCTGGAAAAGATCTGCGAGTACTGCGTCTCGAGCGCGATCCTGCTGACGCTGATGCTGCCGCTCTCGCTGTGGCGCTTCCTGCGCGGCGGCGACGCCCCCGAGGCCCCGCCCTCGGAGCCGCCGTCCGAGCGCACCGGCGGGCCGGCCCCGCTCGGCGCGAGCTGAAGCGAAGCGGCACGCCCCGGCCCGGCGAGGGGGCCGGTGCACGAGGGCGCGCGATGGGCCGGGTTGCGGAGCTTTGCGCTGCCAATGCGTCCAGCGGGGATGCGGGTTTCCCCCTACCCTCCCCGCGCTGGCCGAGGAGTCCCGTGAACATGCGGAGCGACGCGACAGCCCTCCACAGCGCCGAACGGACGCCGGCCGGCTCGGTCAGCGCCGAAGCGGGCGGCGAGGCGCGGATCCGCAAGCTGTTCGAGATGACCAGCGATCTGCTGGCGACGATCTCCCTCGACGGCTGTTTCACGCTGCTGAACCCCGCCTGGGAGCAGGTGCTCGGGTGGCGCCGCGAGGAGCTCCAGTCGCGGCCGGTCACCGACTTCGTGCACCCCGAGGACGCCGAGCAGCTGCTCGGCCCGATGCGCGCCGGCGAGGGGCACCCGGCGGAGGTCGAGAACTTCACGACGCGCTACCGGCACCGCGACGGCTCCTGGCACTGGCTGCTGTGGAGCGCGCGGCGCGACGGCGGGACCTGGTACGCGGCCGCCAAGGACGTGACCGACCGGATGTGGCTCGAGAACCAGGCGCTGCACGACCCTCTGACGGGCCTCCCGAACCGCACCCTGCTGATGGACCGGGCGCATCAGGCGATGACCCGCCTGCACCGCAGCGACGGCGTGACGGCGATGCTGTTCATCGACCTCGACAAGTTCAAGGCTGTCAACGACAACCTCGGGCACGACGTCGGCGACCGCCTGCTCGCGTCGGTCTCCGAGCGCCTGTCCGATCTGATGCGCGACAGCGACACGATCGCCCGGCTGGGCGGCGACGAGTTCGTGATCCTGGCCGAGGAACTGGAGAACCAGGACGAGGCGATGGCGCTCGCGAGCCGGGTGCTGGACGCCCTCGAGGAGCCGTTCCCGCTGGGGAGCGCGGAAGTGGCGATGCTCGCCAGCGTCGGCGTGGCGGTCACGGCCGACCCCTCCTCCGATCCCGAGGCGATGCTGCGCGAAGCCGACCTCGCGATGTACAAGGCGAAGGGCGCGGGCGGGCGGCGCCTTGAGCTGTTCGACGACTCCCTGCGCCGGGCGATGAACACCCAGGACGAGCTCGAGGCGCTGCTGAAGGACGCGCTGCCGCGCCAGGAGCTGATCCTGGCCTACCAGCCGATGCTGCCGCTCGGCGGCGGGCAGGCGGTCGGGATCGAGGCACTGCTGCGGTGGCGCCCGACCCGTGAGGGCAATGAGGAGGAGCTGCTGCCCGGGATCTTCCTGCCGCCCGCCGAGGACACCGAGCTGATCGTGCAGATCGGCCGCTGGGTCCTGCACACGGCCTGCGCGCAGGCCGAGCGCTGGCGCCGGGCGGGGATCTCGGTGCCGGTCTCGGTCAACATCTCCGCCCGCGAGCTGACCGAGCTCGATCTCGCCGAGCGCGTCCGCGAGGAGCTCGCCTACTGCCGGCTTCCCGGCCGGGCCCTCTGCATCGAGGTGACCGAGGAGGCCGTGATGCGCGACCCCGAGCGGGCCCGCGAGGCGCTCAACGACGTCAAGAAGCTCGGCGTCGCGATCGCGCTCGACAAGTTCGGAGCCCAAGGGCTCTCGCTGGGGCTGCCGCGCGACGTCCCGCTCGACGTGGTCAAGCTCGACCGGGAGCTGACGAGCGCCTTCGACAGCGACAAGGGCCGCCGCGCGATGTTCGCCGCGACGATCGCGCTCGCCAAGGAGGCGGGCCTGACCGCGATCGCGGTCGGGATCGAGACCAACCGCCAGCTCGCCCTCGCGCGGCGCCTGGACTGCTCGGTCGGGCAGGGCTTCCTGCTGCAGGGTCCCTCGGCGCCCGAGGGAGTTCGCCTCAGGGACGGGACCGGCTCGGTAACGTCCGCGCCATGGCGTCCACGGGTGCGGCTGGGCGGCGACCGCCGCCGCTGAGCGAAGAGGGGTCCGCAGAAGCGCAGAAGCGGGCCGCGGCCGAGGCCGCGGCGGAGCTGGTGCAGGACGGGATGCGAGTCGGCCTCGGGACCGGCTCGACGGTCGCCCACCTCCTGCCGGCGCTCGCCGCGCGCGGTCTGAGCGGCCTGCGCTGCGTTGCGACGTCTCCCGCGACCGAGCGGCTCGCCCGCGAGCTCGGCCTCGAGGTCCTCGCGCTCGACGAGGTCGGGGAGCTCGACGTCGCGATCGACGGCGCCGACCAGGTCGACCCCGCGTGCTGGCTCGTCAAGGGCGGCGGGGGCGCGCACGTGCGCGAGAAGATCGTCGCGGCCGCGGCGCGTCGGTTCGTCGTGATCGTCTCCGCAGAGAAGGTGGTTGCGGAGCTGACGGCGCCGGTGCCGCTCGAGCTGCTCGCCTTCGGGGCGGCCAGCACGCTCGCGGCTCTTGCGCCCGCGGAGCTCAGAGCGGGCGCCCCGCTCAGCCCGGACGGTGGCTTGATCGCCGACTACCTCGGCCCGGTCGACGACCCCGGGGCACTGGCCGCTCGACTCTCGGCGACGCCCGGGGTGGTCGGCCACGGCCTGTTCGAGCCCGAGATGGTGAGCGACGTGCTGGTCGGAGAGCCGGACGGCGGCGTGACGCACCGAGCCGGTCCGAAGCGCCCCTAGCTCGGCTCGAGCGGCTTGAGCTCCTCGGTGTAGGAGACCGGCCGGCGAACGAGCACGCCGCCCTCCCCGACCCCGTAGGCGCCCATGCGCAGCAGCGGCGGCGAGTAGACGTGCAGGGTCACCGCCGGGTCCGAGCCGGCGTGACGTACGCGGTGGATGTCCGACGCGGAGAAGTGGAACGAGCGACCGGCCCCGAACGTGCGCCGCCACGGCTCGCCGCCGAGCGTCAGGCGCTCCTCGTTGACAGCGCCGCTCAGCACCGAGACCGCGCCGCAGGAGCGATCGTGGTCGTGGAAGCCCGTGTCGTGGTCGTCCATCCAGCAGATCAGCCAGGCGGTCACGTGCTCGTCGCTGAGCAGCTCGGTGTAGGAGCGTTGGGAGGGGTCGTGGCGGACGTGCTCGATCCACAGCTCGGGACGGTCGGCGAGCTCGGCGGCGAAGGTCTCGAGCTCGGGGCCGTCGAGATCGCGTCCGCGCGGGCGCGGGACCCGTGCGATCTCGCCCGCGCCGAGGACCGGGGCTGCGGCGGGGGCGCTCACAGCGCGGCCACCCCGACCGGCTCGCCGAGCGCCCGGCCCGTCACCTCCGCGAGAAGGTCCCAGTCGCGCTCGCTCGCGGGCGCGGGGTCGAGCACCGGCCGGTCGGAGCCGTAGAGGATCTGGCGCGAGCCGACGACCGACTCCAGTGCTCGCACGGCGCCGGAGCCGTATGAGGAGGACTCGTAGAAGATCAGCGGATCGGGAGCGAGGTGCCCAGGCCCTCCGCGCGCGGAGAGCCGCTCGGCGTGCAGAGGAGCGAGGCCCGCGAGCATCGAGAAGATCACCCGCAGGCGCGGGTGATCGGGCCGGCCCACGGCCTGGAAGGCGAGCCAGGCCGCCTGCAGGTCGGCCACGTAGCGGGTCATCGCGGGCCACCACAGCGGCTCGGCGAGGGATCCGCCGGCGGCCGTGTCCGCGAGGCCGGGGCCCGGATGCAGGAGCAGCGGCGCGCCTCGCGACTCGAGCCTGTCGAGCACGGGGCGCAGGCGCAGCAGTCCCTCGACCCCCGCCAGCTCCCCGGCGGGCAGCGACACGCCCACGCATCCGCGGTCGAGCGCGCGGTCGACATCTGAGGCGTCGGGGCGGTCGAGCGCGATCGCCCCCCACACCCCGAACGGCCCTTCGAGCGCCAGCGCCCCGTCGTGGTAGGCGTCGAGCAGCGGCTCGGCCTGCTCGCGGCAGAGCCGCTCGACGCCGATCGGACTCGACAGGCACAGCAGCGCCCGATCCAGTCCGTCTCGCTCGACGAGCTCGGCGCGCCGCGCGGGCGACTCGCCGGCCCGGTCGATCACGTACGGCCTCTCCCCCGCCAGGTACAGGACGGTGAGGCCTCGCTCCAGGCGCACGAACGGGAGCTCGCGGCGGGTCGCCAGAGCCTCGATCAGAGGCTCGCTCCAGAGGTGCTGGTGCACGTCGGTCTTCATCTGACCCCGACAATAGCATGTTTACCGATCAGCTTTATGATCTTTTAGCCCGGCCCGCATGACGAGTCTGTTCGGGCGTCACTTACGCGACCTCCCGCAGATGGAAGCGCCGGGGGCGGCCGGCCTCGCCGCCGCCCCCGGACCTCCCGACGTCGCTAGCTGTGCTGCTTTGAGTGGTCGTTCCCGTCGGTGCCGACGTAGCAGGACCCTTCTTTCCAGCTCTGGGACACGAACCCGTTCACGCAGTTGGCGATCTGGGCGTGACCCTTCGCGTTCGGGTGGAAGGACTGCTGAACGGCGTGCTCTTCCCAGAAGTCGGTCAGCTGAGGTTCGTACAGGAGCCCGTTGACCCACTGCGTGCTCGAGCTCGCGCCGCTGGCGCAGATCTCGTGGCCGTTGAACCCTTCGACCAGGTCGAGGAACCGCACGCCCTCGGCGGCCGCGATCGCCCGCTCCCCCGAGTCCAGACCGGGCGTCGCCACGTTGTGGCCCCATTCCATGTCCGTGTTGTAGAGCGGGCAGCCTTCGGCGAGCTTGACCGGGTACAGCAGGCCGAGGAAGTCGGAGTAGCGCGACTTCTTCGGCGCCGGGTCCGCGTAGGAGACGACGATGATCTGGTAGGAGGACGCCGCGTAGCCGTCGTTCGCCATCACGGTCTTGATGCTGTTGATGGCGCTCTCCGCCTTCGGCTCCATGTTCGCGACGCGGCTGGACCACGACGGACCGTCCTTGGCTTTGCAGCCCGAGCCTTCCCCTTCGAGGAACACGTAGGCGAAGATGCAGTCCTCCAGGGTGGGGGCGAACTGCGGATCGTCGTTGGCGCCCACCGTCACGAAGATGTCCTTGACGGTATAGCTCCTGGCGACTTCCGCGAGCCTGTCGGCTTGGGATCTTTCGCCGTACTGTCCCGGCCCGCCGATCGTCAGGTTTTCCGATTTGCCGCCCGAGCAGGCGAGATTGATGCCCGTGCTCA
>DATNBM010000113.1:0-19396 GCA_035571915.1 Solirubrobacteraceae bacterium
GATCACCTCCGGGTCGATCTCCTTCAAGGGCGAGGACATCACCGAGGCGGAGCCGCACGACCGTGCCAAGGCGGGCCTGTTCCTCGCCTTCCAGTACCCGGTGTCGATCCCGGGCGTGTCGGTGGCGAACTTCCTGCGCATGGCGATCAACGCAAAACGCGAGGAGCCGATCCAGGTGAAGGAGTTCCGCAACCAGCTCCAGCACGCGATCGAGCTGCTCGACGTCGATCGCGCGTTCACCTCCCGCCACCTCAACGACGGCTTCTCCGGCGGCGAGAAGAAGCGCGCGGAGATCCTGCAGATGGCGATGCTCAAACCGGACGTCGCGATCCTCGACGAGACCGACTCGGGCCTCGACATCGACGCGCTGCGGACCGTCGCGGAGGGCGTCCAGCGCCTGCACGACGAGCAGGGCCTCGGCGCCCTGATCATCACCCACTACCAGCGCATCCTGCACTACGTGAAGCCCGAGTTCGTCCACATCCTGATGGACGGCCGGATCGTGCTCGAGGGCGGCGTGGAGCTGGTCGAGCGTCTCGAGCGCGAGGGCTACGACCAGATCCGCCAGGAGGTCGCGGCGGGCGTCGGCGCCGGTGACGGGAATGAGTGACGCCACGGCGGCGGCGGAGACCGGCGCCGGCAACGGCGCCGGGCCGACCAAGATGAAGCCGGGTCGCCACCGCGACGCGACCCTCTACAAAGCCCTCGCCGGAGCCGGCGCGGGCGACGGACGCTCGCTGGGCGAGCTGCGCGAGGCGGCCCTGCGCGCCTACGAGTCGACCGAGCTGCCCGTGTGGCGGCGATCGGGATTCTGGACGACGAGCCTGCAGAGCCTCGAGCTCGACGAGCTGCGCACGAGCGTCTCCGAGACGAGCACGCCCGAGATCGTCGCCGCGACGATCCCCGAGCGGCCCCGCGCCGGGCGGATCGTGCAGAGCGCTGGATCGGTCGTCCACCTCGAGCTCGACGAGGCGCTCGCGGCACGGGGCGTGATCCTGTGCTCGCTGGAGGAGGCCTTCGAGCGCCACGGCGCGCTCGCCTCCGAATGGTTCTCCAAGCGGCTGCCGATCGACCGCCACAAGCTCGAGGCCGCGAACGCGGCCTTCTGGACGGGCGGGATGTTCCTGCACGTGCCCGACGGGGTCGTCGTCGAGGACCCCTTCGAGCTCGTCTACGCGATCGGCGAGGCCGGCATCGCGCAGTACGGGAGGACCCTGATCGTGGGCGGGCGCGCGAGCGAGTTCAAGGTCCACGAGTACGACCTCGCGGGGAACCTCGGCGAGGGCGCCCAGGCGCTGCACGCGGGGGCGTTCGAGCTCTACCTCCAAGACGGCGCGCGCTGCCGCCTGGCCCAGGTTCAGGACTGGGGCGCGCAGAACCAGGTGTTCGACGTCTCGACCCGCTTCGTCGGGATCGGACGCGACGCCTACTGCCACTGGCTCCCCTCGCTGCTGGGCGGCCACCTCGTCCACCAGCACCTCGAGCTCGCGGTCTCCGAGGCGGGCGGCGACATGGCCTTCCGGGGCCTGTTCTTCGCCGAGGAGGACGAGCACCTCGACGTCTTCGCCGCCGACCTGCACGAGACCGGCCCGTCGGGCGGGGACGTGCACTGGCGCGGCGCCGCGACGGGCGAGAGCCGGGCGAGCTTCGAGGGCCTGATCCAGATCGACCCGGGCGCGCAGCAGACCCACACCTACCTGCAGATCCACACGATGATGCTCTCGCCGAAAGCTCGCATCGACGCGATCCCCTCGGTGCTGGTCTCCTCCGACGACGTGTCCGCCTCGCACGGCGGCACGGTCGGGGAGCTCGACGAGTCAGCGATCTTCTACATGCAGAGCCGGGGGCTGGACCGCGCGGCGGCGGTGCGGATCATCGTCGAAGGGTTCTTCGAGCCGCTGATCGCGGAGCTCGCCGACGAGCCGCTCGAGGAGCTCGTGCGCGAGAAGATCGCGGCCAAGCTCGCCGCGGCGCGGGAGGACATCGAGACGTATGCCACCAGTCGCTGAGCACGCGCTCGCGGTCCGGGCGGACTTCCCGATCTTCGAGCGCGGGGCGGGCGAGCCCGGGTCGAAGCCGCTGATCTACCTCGACTCCGGCGCGACCTCCCAGAAGCCGCGGCAGGTGATCGAGGCGCTCACGAGGCACCTCGCCGAGCACAACGCGAACGTGCACCGGGGCGTCTACCCGCTCGCCCAGGAGGCCGACGAGGCGTTCGAAGCGGCGCGGGGCGCGATCGCGTCGTTCACGGGCGCGGAGCCCCGCACGACGATCTTCACGAAGAACGCGACCGAGGCGATCAACCTCGTCGCGCGCTCGTGGGGCGGCGCGAACCTCGGGCCGGGCGACGCCGTCCTGATCACGCAGATGGAGCACCACGCGAACCTCGTGCCGTGGCAGCAGCTCTGCCGCGAGCGGGGCGCAGAGCTGCGCTGGCTCGAGGTCGACGAGCACGGGGAGATCTCCCTCGCCCAGCTCGACGCGGAGCTCGAACGCGGCGACGTGAAGCTGCTCGCCGTCGCCCACGTCTCGAACGTCCTCGGCACGATCAACCCGGTCGCCGAGATGGCCGCGCGGGCGCGCGCCGCGGGTGCCCTCACCCTGATCGACGGCGCGCAGGCCGTCCCCCAGATGCCCGTCGACGTCGAGCGGATCGGCGCCGACTTCTACGTCTGGACGGGGCACAAGGCGGTCGGCCCGACGGGCATCGGCGTGCTGCACGGCCGCCGCTCGCTGCTCGAAGAGATGGAGCCGTTCCTCACCGGCGGGGACATGATCGCCTCGGTCTCGATGCAGGAGACGACGTGGAACGAGCTGCCCTTCAAGTTCGAAGCGGGAACGCCGCCGATCGCCGAGGCGGTCGGCCTCGCCGCCGCCGTCCGCTACCTCGACGGGATCGGGATGGACCGCGTGCGCGAGCACGAGCGGGCGCTGACCGAGCTGATGCTCGCGCGCCTGGCCGAGGTGCCGGGCGTGCGCGTCGTCGGTCCCCCCGCCGGACGCGAGCGCGGCGCCCTGGCGTCCTTCACCGTCGAGGGCATGCACCCCCACGACATCGCCGAGCTGCTCGGCCGCGAGGGCGTGTGCGTGCGGGCCGGCCACCATTGCGCCCAGCCGCTGATGCGCTGCCTGGGCGTCGCGGCGACCGCGCGGGCGAGCCTCGGGGTCTACAACGAGGAGTCCGACGTCGAGGCGCTGGCGCAGGCGCTCGTCAAGGGCCGGGAGGTGTTCGGGCTGTGAGCGACGACCTCTACCGCGACTACATCCTCGAGCACTACAAGCGACCGAAGAACTTCGGCGAGCTCGACCCCCACGACCTCGAGGGCGTCGAGCACAACCCGCTCTGCGGCGACGAGCTGGGCGTCCACATCCGCGTCGCCGACGGGCGGATCGAGGACCTGCGCTTCCACGGACACGGCTGCGCGATCTCCCAGGCCGCCGCTTCGATCGCCTCGGAGGAGCTGAAGGGCATGCCGCTCTCGGAGGTCGGCAAGCTCGACGCCGACTGGATGATCGACCTGCTCGGCATCCCCGTCTCGGCGACGCGGCGCAAGTGCGCGCTGCTGAACCTGAAGGTCGTGCGGGGCGCGGTCACGGGCGAGAACGACTGGCCCTCCTGAGCCGTTAGGGTTGCCGCGAGCGGGCGTCCGCTCGGAAACTCAAAAGGGGGCGGGAGATGGCGGTAAGGGTCGTCGGAGCCGGCGTGGGCCGGACCGGAACGCATTCGCTGAAGCAGGCGCTCGAGCAGCTGCTCGGCGGGCGCTGCCACCACATGGTCGAGATCATCGGCGACCCGGCCCAGGCGGCGGGATGGACGGACGCGATCGAGGGACGCGAGGTCGACTGGCAGCAGATCCTCGACGGCTACGACGCGATCGTCGACTGGCCGGGCGCCTCCTTCTGGCGCGAGATCTCCGCCGCGAACCCCGACGCGCTCGTGCTGCTGTCGACGCGCGATCCCGAGGCCTGGTACCGCAGCGCCTCCAACACGATCTTCCAGCCGATCGAGCACACCCCGCCCGGCCTGGAGGAGTGGTTCGGCACGACCGTGCCGAAGCTGTTCGACACGCGCTTCTCCGCCGACCTCGGCAACGCCGTCGCGATGATCGAGGCATTCGAGCGCCACAACGCCGAGGTGCGAGCGGGCGTGCCGGCCGAGCGGCTGCTGGAGTGGACGGTCTCCGACGGCTGGGAGCCGATCTGCGCGCGGCTCGGCGTGGCGGTCCCCGACGAGCCGTTCCCCCTCACGAACACGACGTCGGAAACCCGACAGCTGCTGGGAATGCCGGCGCTGAGTTAGCCGACGTTCCCCCGATCGTCCATAGGTCCACTCGCCGACGGCCGGTTGATCTGAGCGGGTACATGCGGCGATTAGATGCTCATGCCATCGAGTTCGCGTCTCGGCAGGCCCTCACCCATGCGCCATCCGGCACGCCCCAGACCTGCCTCGCGCCGCCGCACGATCGACTTCTCGATCCTGGCCCTCTCCGCGGCGATCTTCATCGGCGGCTACCTCAACCATCACGGGCTGTCCAACGCCGTCGACGCGGATGAAATCGTGCCGGTCGCGCTGCTGGCGCTGCGCTTCGGCAAGCGAGGAGGTCTCGTTGGCGCGATCGTGGCGGTCGCGCTGACCGGCGCTTGGGAGATCGCCCACCGCGACGCCGCCGTGACCGTGCTCGGATACGCCAGCCGCGGCGTCGCGTTCGCGCTCGCCGGCATCGTGCTGGGCGCGTTCATCGACCAGCGGCGCAGGCTCGAAGCTGAGCTGCTGAGGTACTTCGACGAGTCCCCGGACCTGCTCGTCACGATCGACCCGTTGGGCTATTTCACGCGCGTCAACCCCGCGTGGGAGGCGACGCTCGGCTTCACCGCCGCCGAGCTGCGCGCGAGGCCTTCCCTGGACTTCGTGCACCCCGACGACCGCCCCGGCACGCTCGCGGAGGCTGCGCGCGTCATCGGCGGCTCCACTCGCGACCTGGTCAACTTCCGCAACCGCTACCTGACCGCCGACGGCGGCTACCGCTGGCTGGAGTGGAACGCCCACGCGGCCGGGCGCGACCGGTTGATCCACGCCGCGGCGCGCGACATCACGACCCAGGTCGCGGCCGAGGAGATGCTCGCCGGGAACGCCGTGACGCTCGAAGCGAGGGTCGCCGAGCGTACGCGAGAGCTCGACGAGGCCCGCGCGGAAACCCTGCAGCGACTGGCCCGCGCGGGCGAGTACCGCGACTACGAGACCTTCCAGCACACCGAGCGCGTCGGGCAGACCTCCGCGGAGATCGCCGCCGTGCTCGGACTCGGGGAGGAGCAGGTGGAGCTGATCCGCGAGGCGGCGCAGCTGCACGACATCGGCAAGCTCGCGATCTCAGACACGATCCTGCTGAAGCCCGGCCCGCTCAGCTCCGAGGAGCGCAAGACGATGCAGGGCCACGCCGAGGCCGGCAGCCGGCTGCTCTCCGGCAGCAGCTCGCCCGTGCTGAACATGGCCGCGACGATCGCGATGAGCCACCACGAGCGCTGGGACGGGCGCGGCTACCCCGAACGCCTGAGCGGGGAGGCGATCCCGCTGGAGGCGCGGATCGTCGCGGTCGCCGACGTCTTCGACGCGCTCACCCACGATCGCCCGTACAAGTCCGCGTGGCCGGTCGATCAGGCGCTCGCGGAGATCGACCTGATGGCGGGGAGCGAGTTCGACCCGCAGGTCGTGAGCGCCTTCGCGCAGACCCCGACGGCACGCGCGGCGGCCGCGAAAAGCGCCCGCCCGCTCCGCTTCGACAGCGAAGCGCAAGCCCTCCCCAGCACGATCTGACCAGGACCGCGCCGGACGGCGACGGCTCCGTCGATACAATTCCTACCTCAGAGCACAGGATTCGCGACCCCCAGCGAGGACTACACATGGCAACAGTCGACCGCATCGCAAAACCGAGCCCGATCGTCGAGGACGAGCAGGGCCAGCTGATCGCTCGCAAGGGCATCTCGCGCGAGGTGATCAGCGAGCTCTCGAAGATCAAGGGCGAGCCCGACTGGATGGCGGAGAAACGCCTCAAGTCGCTGGAGATCTTCGAACGCAAGCCGATGCCGAACTGGGGCCCCGACCTGAGCGGCCTGAACCTCGACGAGCTCGTCCTCTACTCCCCGCCCACCGCGGGCCGCTTCAACTCCTGGGACGAAGTCCCGGAGGAGATGAAGAAGACCTACGAGGACCTGGGCATCCCCCAGGCCGAGCGCGAGCACCTCGCGGGGGTCGTCGGCGTGTGGCGCCAGGAGCCCGTCTACGAGGGCCTGAAGGAGGAGTACGCGAAGCTCGGGATCCTGTTCTGCTCGATGGACACGGCGATCACGCAGTACCCGGAGCTGGTCCAGAAATACTTCATGAACAAATGCGTCCCGCCGCAGGACAACAAGTTCTCGGCGCTTCACGGCGCGGTGTGGTCCGGCGGGTCCTTCCTCTACGTGCCGAAGGGCGTCAAGGTCGACCTCCCGCTGCAGGCGTACTTCCGCATGGAGGGCGCCGGCGAGGGCACCTTCGAGCACACGCTGATCGTCGCCGACGAGGGCTCCGAGGTGAACTACATCGAGGGCTGCACGGCGCAGACCTACAGCGTCAACTCGATGCACTCGGCGGTCGTCGAGATCTTCGTCCACGAGGGCGCGAAGGCGCGCTACACGACGGTCCAGAACTGGTCCAAGGACGTCTACAACCTGAACACCAAGCGAGCGATCGTCGACGCCGGCGGCACCGTCGAGTGGGTCGGCGGCTCGATGGGCGCGAAGTACGTGATGCTCTACCCCGGCTCCTACCTGATGGGCGAGGGGGCCCGCGCCGACCACCTCAACGTCGGCGTCGCCGGCAAAGGTGTCCACAAGGACACCGGCGCGAAGGTCGTGCACCTGGCGCCGAACACGACCTCGAACATCCTCGCCAAGTCGATCTCCAAGGACGGCGGGATCATGGGCTACCGCGGCCTCGTCAAGATGGGCTCCAACTCGGCGGGCTCGAAAGCGCGTGTGCAGTGCGACGGGCTGATGATGGACGGCGAATCGCGCTCGGACACCTGGCCCGACATCCAGATCCAGAACCCGCACGTCACCGTGGCCCACGAGGCGACCGTCGGCCGCATCTCCGACGACCAGCTCTTCTACATGGGCTCGCGCGGCTTCACCGAGGACGAGGCCGCGGCGATGATCGTCAACGGCTTCATCGAGCCGGTCACGAAGGAGCTGCCGATGGAGTACGCGGTCGAGCTCAACAGGCTGATTCAGCTGGAGATGGTCGGCTCCATCGGCTGAGACCTTCATGACCATGGTAACGTGACCATGGTCATGTCGCGCAGGGTCGTCACAGCCAGCCGCTTCAAGGCGCAGTGCCTGGCGCTGCTCGACGAGGTCTCCGCGACCGGCGAGGAGATCGTAATCACCAAGCGGGGACGAGCGGTCGCACGCGTCGTTGCGGCCGGAGAGCCCGCGAGCCTCGCCGGATCGGTCACTTTCAACGTCGACGACGAGGAGCTCACCCGGCCGCTCGACGAGAGCTGGGACGCCGACTCGGCGTGATCGTCCTCGACACGCACGCCTGGCTCTGGTGGCTGTCCGCGCCGGAGAAGCTCTCACCGCCCGCACGCGAGGCCCTGCGGCAATCCCCCGCCGTGGGCGTCTCGACGCTGAGCGTGTGGGAGATCGGGATGCTCGTGCAGCGAGGCAGGATCGCGCTCGACCGCGACGTGCGCGACTGGGTGAGGAGCGCGTTCAACTCGAGCGCGACCGCACCCCTCGCCCCGGACCCGGATGTGGCGCTCGCGGCGGCGAGCCTGAGCGCCCGGGACTTCCCCGGAGACCCGGCCGACCGCTTCATCTACGCGACCGCGCGGTCCCTGAACGCCCCCCTCCTCACCCGCGACGAGCGGATCCGCCACTTCGACCCGGAGGGGACCATCTGGTGAGGGCCCCCATCGACACGATCGCCGCGCCGCTCTTCCCCCGCAACCTGCCGTGGCTGAACACGCCGGGCGGGGAGCAGGTCAGCATCCTCCAGCGCGACCGGCCGCTGCTCGTCGAGTTCTGGGACTTCTGCCGGCCGAACTCGATGCGGACGCTTCCCTACGTGAAGGCCTGGCACGAGCGATATGCCGGCGACGGGCTGCGCGTGGTGGGGGTCCACTGCCCGGGCTTCGACCCCTCCCGCGACGAGCGGGCCGTGCGCGAGGCCGTCGCGAGGCTCGGGATCGAGCACCCCGTGCTGATCGACTCCGAGCTCGAGCTGTGGCAGGAGTACGAGAACCAGGGCTGGCCGGCGCGCTACCTGTTCGACGGCCGCGCGCGTCTGTTCGAGTACCACTACGGCGAAGGCGACTACCTCGGCACGGAGCTCGCGATTCAGGAGCTGCTGGGAGTGGAGCGTGAGCCGCTGGCCCCGCTGCGCCCCGAGGACGCGCCGGACGCGCTCCTGACGGTGCCGACGGCCGAGCAGCGCGGCGCCTACAGCGGTCCCTACGAAGCCGGCGGCGTCTGGGCGGTGCTCGAGGGCGCCGGGACGATCTCCGTCAACGGCCGCGATCTCGCTGTGACCCACCCCGGCGCTCACGTCCTCATCGAGCACGAGCGCCACACCGCCGCCGAGCTGGTGCTGGAACCGGGCCCCGGAGTGGTCTGCCACGCGACCTGCTTCGTCCCGGGCCTGGCCGGCTGACCGCCGTAGCGGCCGCGACCCCTGGGCTAGGCTGTCCGGCAGATGCCGCTGCTCGCGCTGTGCTGCCTAGCGGCCGGCCTGCTCTCACCCCCGCCGCTGGTCGAAGGGCGGACGTTCCCGCAGGTGACGCGCCTGGAAGCCAACAACGGGCCGCAAGAGGGCGGCAACGTCGTCACGATCCACGGCGTGGCCCTCGGCGGCGCGGCGCCGGTCAGGAGCGTCCTGTTCGGGAGCAAGCCCGCGCTCGGCTTCACGATCGAATCGGATACGACGATCGGCGCGGTGGCGCCGCCGGGAAGCGGCGAAGCGGAGGTGCGCGTGACCAACACACGCGGCGAAACCTCGCCGGCGGTCCCGGCCGACGGCTACGGCTACGACCCCCGCCCCGAAGGGCCGTGGCTGGGCCTGAACGGCAACAGCTCGGAGTTCCTCGGGCCGGTCGACGCGTTCGTCGAACACGGCGTCGCCTACGACCGAAGCGGTCCGACCGAGTGGGTCGCGGGCGAGACCCTGGCGCAGTCCCACGACGGCCTCCAGATCTCGATCGCCGCGGGGATGATCCCCGTCGTCACGATCGAGTACCGCGCCTACGAGGGCTGCCACTACGGCGAGCAGTGCCTGCCCACGAGCGCCGCGGCGATCTCCGAGTACGTGCGTGGGTTCATCTCCTCGGCGCGCGAGATCCTCGCCCGCTACCCCGCCGCGCCGATCCTCTTCGAGGCGTCCAACGAGCCGTGGGGATACGGCAGCGCCGCCCAGTACGCGGCGATCCTCGCGAGCCTGCTGCCCGCGGCCGCCCGTGCGCACCTGCCGATGGAGCGGATCTACGCGGGCGCGACGGGCAAAGGCTGGATCGGAGACCTCTACGCGGCCCGTCCCCAGCTGCAGCGTGAGATCCGGGGCTGGTACCTGCACCCCTACGACGCCGAACGGGTCTCCGGCGAAGGCATTCCCTCCCTTCCCGCCGCCCAGGCCGAAATGACCTCCGGGCAGAACAACGTGATTGTCTCGGAGGTCGGCTTCTGCGCGCCCGACGTCAACGACTCGGCTGCCCTCTGCGCCTCCGGCCCCGCGCCCGCCCGCGACAGCGCCGACGCGGCCGCGGCGCTCTCGCGCGAACTGCGGGCGGCCGTCCCCTTCCACCGCGCGGGCTGGCTGCGCGCCCTGATCGTCTACTCGCGCAACGACAAAGGCTGGGCGATGCAGCTGGAGGGCGGGGCGCTGACGGCCCAGGGACGGACGCTGGAGGCGTTCGCCGACGCGAACCCGTAGACCGCCTACGTACCCGGCCGGACGGGCCGCAGCTGCTCGCGGGTGCGGTCCTGAAGCAGTCGTCGCACCTGCGGCGGGCCGTCCTCCCCGACGAACACGCAGCCGCCGGGCCAGTAGGGGCTCTGCGCGGCGGTCTCGCGCAGGAAGATGCTCGCGTAGGTCCAGCTCCCGCAGTTGACCAGGCGCGCGCCCCCCGGCCCGCGCCACTCGGCGGGGTCGTCGCCGTCCAGAGGTCCCGGGCGGTGGGTGTGCCCGAAGACGACGTAGGCGTCGCCGAGGCCGATCCGCACCGCGACCTCGCCCATCGCGGCCAGCCCCGCGCGGCGCAGCTCGCTCGCCGAGATCTCGCTCTTCAGGGGGCCGATCCCCGCACGGTTGAGCGCGGCGACGGCGAGGGGGAAGCCGAGCACGAGCGCGCGACGGCGAGCGCGCGCGGCGAGCCGCGCGGCGGGGCCCGGCGCTCTCGCTGCGGGGTCTCGCTCGGATCTGCCGCCGCCGAGCGCCTGCCAGGCGCTGACCGTCGCCATTCCGTTGAGCGCCGCGCCCGTGTGGGCGTAGCGCGCGACCGCGTCGCGCCACGCGAAGACGGGCGCGCCCATCGCCTCGTAGTCCTCGACTCGGTCGAACTGCGAGGCCGGGCGACGCAGCACGCGGCTCATCACGCCGACGCTCAGGCGCTCGAGCGTCGGGATCGTCAAGTGGCAGTCGAGGTAGTGGCCGTGCATCGCGTACACGTCGGGGCGAACCCACAGGCCGGGGTAGGCGACGCGGACGGGCCCGCGGCCCCGCGAGCCGACCCAGCTCGCGATCGTCACGAGCGGGGGCGAGGCGTCGGCGGCGTCGAAGATCTGCTCGGGGCCAAGGGAGGCCGGGTCGGGGTCCCCTCCCCTCCCCTCGAGCCACGGTTCCACGAGCGCGTGGTCGTGGTTCCCGGCGCTGATCACGAGCTCGCGGTCGCCGAGCGCCGCGCCGAGCTCCTCGAAGAAGGGCCGGGCGCTCGCCATCGCCTCGCGCAGCGGGCCGTGGCGGAGCTCCAGCACGTCGCCGAGCAGAACCAGGCGCTCGGCGTCGGCGAGCTGCGCGAACAGCGCCTCGCGGATCTCCGGGCGCCGCAGCAGGTCGGCCCGCGAGTTGCTCCCGAGGTGCAGGTCGGAGACGATCAGCGTGCGCATCGGGGATCCTGCTCGTGCACTGCCGGGCCGCCGGCGGAGCCGGGGGCCGTGCGGCGCGTCCCGCTCAGGACGCTCCGGCCTGCGCGGCCTCGCGGATCGGCTTGGGCAGCATGAAGCGCACGTCCTCCTTGACGACGTCGTACTCGGAGATGTCGCTCACGCCGCGTGCGCGGAAGAACTCGATCAGCTCGGCGACGAGGTTCTCGGGGGCGCTCGCGCCGGAGGAGATGCCGACCACGCGCCGCCCCTGCAGCCACTCCTCCTGAACCTCGCCGGCGTTGTCGATCAGGTAGCCCTCGGTGCCGAGATCCCGCGCGACCTCCACGAGCCGTTTCGAGTTCGACGAGTTGTTCGAGCCGATCACGAGCAGCAGGTCGCACTTCGGGGCCATCTGGCGGACGGCCGCCTGACGGTTGGTCGTGGCGTAGCAGATGTCGTCGGTCCTCGGTCCGACGATCTTCGGGAAGCGCTCGCGCAGCCGCTTCAGGATCGCCGTCGTTTCGTCGACGGCGAGCGTGGTCTGAGTCACGTAGGCGATCCGGTCCGGGTCCTCGACCTCGAGCGCCTCAGCGTCGGCCTCGTCCTGCACGAGCACGATCCGCTCGGGGGCCTCGCCCATCGTCCCTTCGACCTCCTCGTGCCCGGCGTGCCCGACGAGCACGATCGTGTAGCCGTCCTGCGCGAACTTGACGGCCTCGCGGTGCACCTTGGTGACCAGCGGGCAGGTCGCGTCGATCGTCTCCAGGCTCCGCTGCACGGCGCCCTCGCGCACGCTCGGCGCGACGCCGTGGGCCGAGAAGACGCAGACCGCGCCCTCCGGGACCTCGTCGGTTTCCTCGACGAAGATCGCGCCCCGCTCGATCAGCTCCTCGACGACGTGCTTGTTGTGGACGATCTCCTTGCGCACGTAGACGGGCGCGCCGTGGATCTCAAGCGCGCGTTCGACCGTCTGCACGGCGCGGTCGACGCCCGCGCAGTAGCCGCGCGGCGCGGCGAGGATCAGCTTCTCTACAGAGTTCTCCACGTCCGCCATTGTATTGGCCCCTCTCGCCCCGGCCAGGTAGCCTACGAGCCCATGGCGCAGCGTCACCTCGACCGCCTGACACCCGTCGACGCCTCGTTCCTCCATCAGGAGCACGCGAACTCGCACATGCACATCGGCGGCCTGACGCTCGTCGAGGGCCCGCCGCCGAGCATGGAGGAGTTCCTCGAACAGATCCGCCGGCGGCTGCACCTGGTCCCCCGCTACCGCCACAAGCTCGCCTACACGGCGCTCGACAGCGGCCGGCCGGTGTGGGTCGACGACCCGAACTTCAACCTCGAGTACCACGTCCGCCACACCGCCCTGCCGGCGCCCGGCGGCTGGGATCAGCTGCAGGAGCTGACCGCGAGGATCTTCTCCCAGCAGCTGGACCGCTCCAAGCCGCTTTGGGAGATGTGGCTGATCGAGGGTCTGGAGGACGACCGCTTCGCGCTCATCACCAAGACCCACCACTCGTTGATCGACGGGATCGCGGGGGTCGACCTGGCGACGGTCCTGTTCGACCTCTCCCCCGACCCGCCCCAGATCCCCCACTCGGGCCGGCCCTGGAAACCGCACCCCGAGCCGAGCGCGGCCTCGCTCGTGACCGCCGGCGTGGTCGGCGCCGCGCGGACGGGCGCCGCGCTGCTGGAGGGCGCGCTCGACGCGCTCACGCACCCCGAGCGCGCGATGGCGCGGGCCCGCGAGGCGGCCGAGGGCGTCGGCGAGATCATCTGGGCCGGTCTGAACCCGGCGCCCGAAACCCCCTTGAACGTGCCGATCGGGCCGCACCGCCGGTTCGTCGGCGTGACCGCCTCGCTGGAGGACTTCAAGACCGTCAAGAACGCCTTCGGGGGAACCGTCAACGACGTCGTGCTCGCGATCGTCGCGGGCGCGCTGCGCAGCTTCCTGATCAAACGGGGGCGCCGCACCGAGGGCGTCGAGATGCGCGCCCTGGTCCCGGTTTCGGTTCGCGCCGAGGAGGATCACGGCGCGGCCGGGAACCGGATCGTCGTGATGCGGGGGCCGCTGCCGGTCTACATCAGCGACCCGCTCAACCGCCTGCGCTTCGTCTCCCACGCGATGGACGGCCTGAAGGAGTCCAAGCAGGCGCTCGGCGCCGAGGTGATCGCGGGGGCCCAGAACTTCGCGCCGCCGACGATCCTCGCCCAGGCCTCGCGGCTGAACTTCTCCACGCGGCTGTTCAACCTGATCGTCACGAACGTCCCCGGGCCGCAGTTCCCTCTCTACGTGCTGGGGCGCGAGATGATCCTCGCGATCCCGGTCGCCTTCCTGCCCGAAAACCACGCGCTCGCGATCGCGATCATGTCCTACAACGGCCAGATGAACTTCGGCCTGCTCGGCGACTTCGACGCGCTCCCGGACATCGACGAGATCGGCGACGCGATCCGCGAGGAACTCGCTGGGCTCGTCGCGATGGCGCGAGAGCGCGCCGCGGCGCCCGCCTAACCCGTCGGGCATGAGCGGGACCGGCATCCGGCGCGCGGAGGCCGGCGACCTCGAGGACGTCACCGAGACGCTCTGGCTCGCCTTCGAGGGCGATCCGCTGTGGAGCTGGGCGTTCCCCGACCACGACCAGCTCAGACCCTGGTGGCGCATGCTCGTCTCGGCCGCCCTCGGACACGGCTGGGTCTGGACGGCGAGCGACCACGCCGCGGCCGCCGTCTGGATCCCCCCGGGGCGCAAAGAGCTCTCGGCCGAGCAGGAGCGGGAGGCCGGGGAGCTGCTCGCGAAGCTCCTGGGCCCGCGCGCCGGCGAGGTCGAAGCATTGCTCGAGAGCTTCGAGGGCTCCCATCCGGCCGTCCCGCACTACTACTTGAGCTTGCTCGGCACCCGCCCCGCCGACCGCGGCAAGGGACTGGGCATGAACCTCCTCGCCAAGACCCTCCGCGCGATCGACGCCGAGCGAGCCCCCGCCTACCTGGAGTCGAGCAACCCCACCAACGTCCCCCGCTACGAAGCCCTCGGCTTCCGCCCCACCGGCTCCTTCCAAACCCCCGACGGCTCACGCGAGGTAGCAACGATGTGGCGAGACGCCCCGTGAACGAAGGCCTCGCGCCCAGCTCACGCTGGGCGCGTCTGCAGACTCGCTGTTCGGCAAGCGGAGCGCTCAGTAACCGAGCGCGAACTTCGCGTCCTCGGACATCTTCTCCGGCGACCACGGCGGAACGAAGACCATCTCCGATTCGACCGTCTTGACGCCGTCGAGTTCGCCGACGAACTCTTCGATCTGTTCGTTGACCTGCGGCCCGATCGGGCAGCCGGGGGTCGTGAGCGTGAAGGTCACCTTGACGTTGCCGTCCGCGACCTCGACGCCGTAGATCAGGCCGAGCTCGACGAAGTCGAGGCCCAGCTCGGGGTCGATCACGTTGGAGAGCGCGTCCATCACGTCCTCCTCGGTGGGCACTGCGGCCAGCTCCGTCATGAGAACAGTCTAACCGCGTACGGCACAGGTCACGCGGCGGGCTTCCCGTCGGGACGCCAGCCGGCGAGCACGGCGAAGTGGAGCTGCTTGAAGAAGCAGTCGCAGTCCTCCAGCCCGGCCGCCCGCATCCAGTCGAGCTGCGTGGCGACGTCGACCGAGCGGTCCGCCGCCATGCGAGCGACCGCGCTCGCGATCTCCTCGGGGGCGGCGCCGGCTGCGGCGCACGCGTCGGCCCACAGACGCCGGTACGTGCGCTCGAGCCAAGGCGTCGGGCCGGCGACGTGCTCGGCGTTGACGTAGATCCCGCCGGGGCGGAGCACCTGTGCGATACGGCCCACCAGATCGCGGTTCTCGTCGTGCTCGAGGTGATGGATCGCGAGCGCCGAGACGACCGCGTCGAACGGGCCCGCGGGGAGCTCCTCGCGCAGGTCGGCCACCACGAACGTCGCGTTCGCGCCCGAGAGCCGCGCGCTGGCCTGCTCGAGCATCTCCGCGGCGCCGTCGAGCAGCACGACCTCCGCGTCTGGATGGCGCGCGAGCACGGCCTCGGTCATCAGGCCGGTCCCCGCCCCCAGGTCGAGCACCCGCTCGACCGGCCCCTCGCGCAGCGCCAGCAGCTCGACCGCGGTCCCGTAGAACTGGTCGAAGCAGGGCACGATCCGGCGGCGCTCGGCGTGGTAGTCGCGCGCGTGGGCCGCGAAGACGCTGACCGAGTCGCTCACCCGCTGTACGCTATCACGTACAAACGATTGCCCTGGCCCGCCCATGCGTCAGCCGCGGGGAGAACCGAGGAGCCGCCCCGGGTACGCTGCTAGCGGTCGCGGCGCAGCGCGTCGCGCGCGAGCGCGAGGACGAGGGCCGTGCTGGCGAGCAGCACCGCCGACGCGCCCGACACGAGCGGAGCCCCCTGCACGAGCACTTTCAGCTCGCAGCCGACGGCGACTGCCAGCAGCAGCGGACCGAACCGCAGAAGCCTCTGTTCGCGCGCGTTTCGCATCGAGCAGCCGATGGTAGCCACGCGCCACATCTCGATGCGCAAGTCGGCTGGCAAAGACGAGCCGGCGTGGCCGGCCGGCGATCACGACGCCTGGCAGACGTGAGGACTAGGCCGTTGAGGGGCAAGCGAGGCAAGGACGCAGGGAGCGACGTGTGCGCCGGCACACGAGCGACCGAGGACGCCGCCTCGCGCCGCCCATCGGCGTCCTAGTTGTCGCAGCCGAGGCGGTCCCACATGTACAGCTGAATGCACTCGTTCGCCAGCTCCACCGCGCGCTCGTGGGTAAGGCGCGGGAGCACCGTGTCGAGGGCCTGGTCCTCGGCGACGCCCGCCTGGAAGGCTTCCTCGCCGCGGAAGCCGGCGGCGATCTTCAGCGCCTCGCGGCGGTTCTCCCCGAGGCTCGGGAAGACGCCGACGAGGAACTCGGTGTTAGGGATCGGCTGGCCCACCTCGAGCGAGGCGTGCCAGGCGGCGAGCAGGTGCAGGTCGTCCTCGTCGAGGTCCGCGATCGCCTTGGCGTAGTGGACGGCCAGTTCCTGGTCGGGGATGTCGTCGACCCACGCCCGCACAACCTCGCCGACGAGCTGCCGTCGGGCCTCGCGGCCGAGCGAGTCGGCGATCACGCGGATCGCGTCCTGTGGCTGGATGAAGCAGAGGGGCATCGAGCCTCCGGGTTGCAGGGAACGGGCTGACTGGAGGGTAGGTGGCGCGGTGGACGGCATCGCGTGCGTCCGCGCCCGCCCCCGCCGCCCCGACGGAACTCCCCCGCCGCCCTGCCGGAACGCCTCCGACGCCGGCCCCGGACCGGCCCGGCGGCTGCGAGACCTAGAGCCCGAGCACGGCCGCGACGGGCGCGGCGTCGGGCTCGACCTCGGGCCGGAAGCCCATCGTCGCGCGCTCCTGCGCCCCCCAGTTGAAGAGCGCGAGGTCGAGCGCCTCGATCGGCGCCGAGGCCTCCGCGGCGAGCGTCGCCGCCCGGCGGTCGAGCAGCAGCGGGTCGCCGATCCCGAAGACGCGCTTGGCCGCCAGCGTCGCCTCGTCCTCGCCCCCCGCGGTGCGGGGCGACGCGAGATGGAGGCCGTCGGCGGCGAGCTCGTAGAGGCCGAGGCGGCCGAGCGTGACCAGGAGCTCGTAGCGGCCCGCCCGCGTCATCCCGTGCAGGGTCAGCCGTTCGAAGATCCGCGCGAAGCGGCGCCGGGGGTCCCACCCCTCATCGCCCGTGAAGGCCGCCTGCTGGCCGCCCTCGCCCCCCGACCGCCCGACCCATTGCGCGTAGGCGTCGAGCGTCCGCTCGGCCTCTCCGCGACGGTAGGAGCTGCGCGGCCCGAGCGGCGCGTCTTCGAGCAGGGCCTCGAGCGCGCCCGCCTCCGCGCCGGGGGCGGGAACGGCGGCCAGCGCCGCCTCCACCGCCGCGAACGGCTCGGGGCCCTCGGCGGGGGTCAGGTAGGCGAGCAGGAAGCAGAGCCAGGACGCGCGCTCGAGATCCCCGCCGGCGGCCGCCTCGAAGGCCTGCCCGTAGGCGCCGGGCGGGTCGGTCGCCAGGCCGGCGAGCCGGGCGCTCGCGAACGCGACCTCGACGGCGAGGCGCTCGGCGTCGGCGCTTGCGCGCAGCCCGGGGACGAGCTCGGAGCGATAGCCGTCGTCGGCCTCGCGTCCGCCGTCCCGGCGCACCCGCAGCCCGCCGCCGTGGGGACGGCGGGCGGTGCCGGCGGCAGCCTTCCTGCCGGAGCCGGAGCCGGCGCCCGCTCCGTCACGCACGCGCCGCGCTCCGGCGCCGCTCGCCGGCTCGTTGCCGGGGAGCGTCTTGCTGCAGATCGGGCAGCGCTCTATGAACCTGTTGTGGCGGCAGAACGTCGGCATGGGCCTGGAGCAGCGTAGCCGCGTGCGCGCGCCCGCTCGGCGCCCGCGCGGCGCTCCTTGGCGAGCTCGTGGAGGTAGTCGTCGTAGTCGACCTGGATCGTGTGGCGCTTGGACGCGACGTAGCGGCGGCGCATCGCCTCCTGGTCGGCGGCGATGTCAGCGCGCATCTCCTGCTCGGAGGGCGGCGCGTAGTCCCCCGTCAAGTAGTCCCCGACCCAGGCCCCCTGGGCCTCGGCGAGCGGCATGATCGCCCCCAGCGGCTGCAGCAGACCGATGAACATCACGTTCGGGATCTCGGGGTGGAAGACGCGGCGGAACAGCTCGATGTGGTTCTCGGGCGCCGAGATCAGGGTCTCGTCGAAGAACGGGAACGTGATCTTGTAGCCGGTGCAGTAGACGATCACGTCGGCCTCGACCTCGCTGCCGTCCTCGAAGCGCACGAGCCGCCCTTCGAGCGAGGCGATGTTCGGCTTCGGCGCGATCGTCCCGTGCTGGATCCGGTCGAGGATCCGCCCGGAGACGGTCGGGTGCGCCTCGCCGAAGCGGTGGTTGGGCTTCGGCAGCCCGTAGCGCTCGGGCGGCCCGGCGTAGCGAAGCAGCAGCTGCTGGACGATCCGCTGGCGGATCTTGAACGGCACGCGCGGGTCGTTGCGCATCTGGTCGACCGGTTTGCCGAACATGTACTTCGGCACGATCCAGACTCCCTGGCGGGCGGAGAGGTAGGTCCGCTCGGCGACGTAGGAGGACTCCACCGCGATGTCCATCGCGGAGTTGCCCATGCCGACGACGACCACCTTCTTGCCGGCGAAGATCGCGTTGTCGACGTAGGAGTGGGCGTGCATCTGGACGCCCTCGAAGCGCTCGGAGCCGGGGAACGCCGGTTCGGGCCAGCGCGGGTCCCAGTGGTGCCCGTTGGCGACGAGCAGCGCGTCGTAGCTGCGCGTCTCCCCGCCCTCGAGCTCGACCGTCCAGCTCCCGTCGGGCTCGCGCGTCGCGTGCTCGACGCCGGTCTCGAAGACGATCCGATCGCGGAAGCCGAAGCGGTCGACGTATTCCTCGAAGTACGCGGCGATCTGGCTGTGGTGGGGGAAGTCCGGGTAGGAGTCGGGCATCGGCAGGTCCGAGTACTCCATGCGGGGGCGCGAGGTGTTGATGAACAGGTCGCGGTAGGCGGCCGACATCCCGTTCTTGTTGCCGAACACCCAGTTGCCGCCGATGCGGTCGGACTTCTCGAAGCAGTCGAAGTCGATGCCCCGCTCGTGCAGCGCCTTGGCGGCCGCGATCCCCGAGGACCCGGCGCCGATCAGGCAGACGCGGACACCCTCGCGCCCGTGCGACCCGTTGTTGCCGATGCTCGCCACGGACCCCAGACTAGCTGCACGGCCAGTTTTTTGGCTGCACGGCCAGTTTTGTACCGGCGGGGCGGCGAACCGCCCGACCGCTAGCTCGCGGGGACGCCGGGCCCGACGTGCTGGGGCGGGCCCTCGGGCCCTTCGTCGGCGTCGGCGTGACCGGCCAGGCCCTCGTCCTCGTGGTGAGGCTGCGCGCCCCCGCCGAGCCCGGCGAGGTAGCGGTCGACCATCCGGGCGCACTGGCGGCCCTCGTTGATCGCCCAAACGATCAGCGACTGTCCCCGGCGTGCGTCGCCCGCGGCGAAGACGCCCTCGACGGAGGTCGTGTAGGGCGTGAGCGCCTTGACGTTGCCGCGCCTGTCCTTCTCCACGCCGAGCTCGTCGAGCAGCCCCTGCTCGGGGTGCAGGAAGCCCATCGCGAGCAGCACGAGCTGGGCGGGCAGGTCACGCTCGGTCCCCGGCACCGGCGCGAACGGCGGCTCCGGCGCTGCCTGGGCGATCGTCAGGCCGCTGACGCGACCGTCGACGCCCGCGAAGGCGGTCGTGGCGACGGAGTAGTCCTGCTCGCCGACCCGCAGCTCGCGGGC